>NZ_JACIGJ010000002.1 GCF_014197855.1 Roseospira marina | reverse complement strand
TGGAAGGCGTCGTCGAACACCTCCTTCACCTGCTGCAGGTCGAACCACCAGTTCAGGCCCTCACGGCTCTTGCGGTAGCGCAGGCGGGCGACCATCCGGTAGCGCGTGCCCTGGTCGAACACCGGGATGGCGAGGCAGAACAGCGACGGGATGGTCAACTTCTGACCGGCGCCGTCGGTGTGCTCCTCCTCGAAGATGATGGAGCCCTCGCCGCTGTTGGTGTTGATGACCTCGCCGACGCGGCTGGTCTCATGCACCACCAGCCCGCGCGCCAGTTCCATCATGCGTTCCGGCCCGGCGAAGGTACCGTTGAGCAGCCGCGCCAGCTCCTGCAGGCGCGTGTCGGCCTCGCTGTTCGGGGTGACGGTCAGGTCGGGCGCGGGAAGGATGTCGAGGATCCGGTCTTCGACGAAGGCCGCGAACTCGCCCTGGCCCATCTTCGAACCACTGGCACGGCTCCAGAGTTTCCATTCGCGCGACAGGGGGAAGTCGTGGATGGCGCGCCAAGCCCGCCAGTTCGGTTCGGTCTCCACGCTGGAGGCCGTGCCGTTGCCGCTCATATAGTCATAGACCGCCACGGCGCGGGCCGGCTCGCGGGAGATGAACACGACCGCCTGCGTGGTGTCGTGGGCCTTGATGTGTTCGATCAGGCTGTCGAGCGTGATGTGCTCGCTGAGTCCGGTGATGCGCTCCGGCCGGGCGCGGTATTCGTCCAGCAGCGGCTTCAGGCTTTCCAGGCGCTTGCCTTCGGGCACCACGGCGATCGGCGTGTTGGCGAGGTCCTCGGCCAGGACCTCCAGGCCGACATGGTTGATCATGAAGTCGGCAAGGGCGGCGGTTTCAGTCTGGGTTTCGGGGGACATGAACAGGGCTCCTTAGACGGCCTTGGTTTCGGTCTGGGACGGCTCGACGGTCTTGAACGGCAAGGCCTGCTGGCGCGGGTCGTTCCGGGTCAGGCGGTTGTCCTCGGTGGAGAAGAAGGTCGTGCGGCGGCGCGGCATCTTCGGCTTCTTGGTCGCGATGTCGGCGACGACGTCGATGCTGCGGCCGTCCAGCTTCAGCTTGAGCTTCACGGTGATCTCGCCGGAGGCCTTGCCGCCGGTCTCCATGCCGACGTTCTGCAGGGTGGCGACCAGATCGCGCAGGTCGTCGGTCAACTCGTTGTGGATCTGCCCATCCTCGACGTCGGCGAGGAACGTGTTGAACGTGCGGTGGGCGGTGGTGGTGGGCAGGGCGGACATAAGCGGTCCTTTCGGTGGGCGGGGACGGTCAGGGCGTGGTGACGCCGACGAGGCCGAAGGCCACGGTCGCGGCGCCGGGGTCGGGCTGCAGGATCAGCTCGAAGAACCCGAACACCACGCACAGGGCGACGAAGCCGAACGCGACCCCGACAAAGTCGCGGATCAGGGCGAGCATGGCCGGGCCTCCCCTGCAGAAATACCCAGGTCCTGGCGGTACAGGGCCATCTGGGCGTCATGCTCGGCGCGTTCGTCCGGGCCCATCCGGCGCAGCCTCAGGGCCGCGTGGATAAGGGACACGTTGAACCCATTCGCGATGGCCTGGGCCTCGGCAGTGGCGATGTCGGCGCGCACGCGAGCGACTTCGGCACTGATCCGCGCCAAACGAAGCGCCGTTTCATGGGTCTTGGCGGGGCTCGCCTTGGCCTCAGCGCGGACCTCACGGGCGGCGCGGAGCAGTCCCGCGCGTTCGCGCCGCAGGGCGTCAAAGCGGTCGAGCGTCCGCTGGCGCAGATTGGGATGGGGGGAACCGTGGGTCATGACGCGGCCTCCGCACCCTGCGGCCGGTTCAGGCGCGCGGTGTCGCGCATGATTGCCAGCATCTGGTCGCGCTGCGGCGCGGTCAGGTCCTGCCACACGGTCAGGACCGTGATGGCGTCATCCGTGGTCAGAAAGTCAGGCGGGGCCTGCTGGATCCCATTGGGGGCCAAAGCCCCAGAGCGGGTGCGCGGTGTCGGATCGGGCATGGCTGGACTCCAACCGTGTTGTTTCGCGGTTATGGTGCGCGAACATTCGCGGTTTCGTCAAGCCACAATACCGCGATACAACGCGGTTTTTCCTCCGGCTCGCTAGGGGGGTAGCTGTTGTGGGCCCCCGTTAGCGGGTGTATTCTCGTTTTGTTCCCTTCGGGAAGCGTGCGTATTTGGGGGAGAGATGTCTAGTTGCAGGCGGATTGCCGCGCAAAAGCGCGCAGTGGCAGCCATGATGGAGACCATGACACCGGAGCAGCGTCGCCAGATTATGTATTGGTGTTGGGCTAGGAGCGCGACTCGGTCAGACGCTGAGCAAGCGCCACCACGGTCTGCCGATCAGCATCCGTCATACGATCCATCGCCTCCATAACGAGGCGCTTATCCTCATCTAAAGGCTGATCGTCTCCGCGCCACACTGCTGATGGGATGCCGGATCCGGCCTCAAGGCGCGCGTAGGTGCGATCAGAAAGGCTCTGAGACTTTCCGCTCAGAAATGAGCGGATCGTTGATTCGTTGAGCCCTGCGCTTCCGCACCACCTCCAAAAGGCATTGGCGCCGACCTCCTCCTTGATACGTCGGAGGGTGGCGCGCCGATGTTCAGAGAGCGCGGGATCGACCCTGTTTTTTATCATGCCGTAACTATGCCATATCCGCGTATTTTCGCGACCGCGAGGTAACGCGGTTATGGCGCTTGACGAACCGCGTTGTTTCGCGGCATCGTGGCCGGACAGAAAGGGGAGCCGCTCAATGTCCGTCGATGATGTCATCTGCCATCTCATGGCCTGGGTGGACGATCAGGATTGGTCGACCTGCCGACTGGCGCGCGAGGCAGCAGTGCCGGAGTCCACGTTGCGCGGGTGGCGCCGTCCCGACTGGTCGCCCACGGTCGCGACGCTCCGCAAGCTTGAGGCGGTGGTGCCTCATGACTGGCGACCAAGCAGCCCCGTTTCTAGCGATCCGCCGCCCCCCGAGGCCGCCTCGCCCGATGCCAACGAGGCCGCGTGATGGTCACCGCCAACGCCCCCTCCAGGTCGGCCCGCCTCCGGGCCAGGGCCGCGTCCGTCGCCGGATCGCCCGTTTGGATGCCGGCCGGCGGTTGGGCCGCCAGTTGGGCCGCCAACGGGGCGGGCATCGGCGGCACCACGGGCAGCGGTCGAACGGCCATCAAGCATCCCTTTCCCTCGAACGGATCCGGTGTCGGCCAACGTGGCCGGCTCCGGTGCGCCACACCATGGGAGTGTGTCCGATGACCTGTACCGCGACCTTTGGCCCGCTGCCGGGCGATGACGTCGCCGCCGCCGTCGCCGAAGTGCGTTCGCGCATCCACGCGGTGTGCCGCCGGTATGACGCCAAGTCCCTGGCACGCCTGTGCGGTGTGAGCGTGAAGACCGCCGAAAGCTGGCGCGAGGGCCGCGCCACGCCGCAGCCCGATGGCATGGCGCGTCTCGCCGCCGCCTTGGGGCGCCAGGTTCTGGACGTGATCTATGGCCCGGTCATCGGCGAGCAGACGTTGGACCAGGGCCTCGCGGGCCTGGGGATTTGCCTGGACGTCTACCGCCAGGGCTTGAAGGAGAAGGGACTGAGCGATGTGGTCTTGGGTTACGGCGCTCCTGCGGACTTTTGCCCGGGAGCGGGCGCTGAGGAAGGCGGGATGGCATCTGAGGCGGGCGGAGCATCACGCCGCGCGCGTCGCGTGGTGGCGTCGGCGGTTCTGATGCTGGCGGTATCGTTGGGCGCCGCATTGCTGCCCCTGCTGAGCCTCGGCGCCGACGACGACCCGCTGTTGCGCGCCCGCAATCCCCGCCCGACCAGCGTGGTCGTCCGCGTCGTCGCGCGGGAGTGCTGAGGGGATGAGTCAGAACATCAGCACCGCCGTGATGGCGCGACGGACAGAGCCGGCCGACAGCCTGGACTATTTCCCGACACCGCCCTGGGCGACACGGGCCCTGTGTGAACTCCTTGGAGCGCGCCCCAATGGCACGGTCTGGGAGCCCGCGTGCGGCGCTGGGCATATGGCCCGCCCCCTCGCCGAGTATTGGGGCCGCGTCGTCGCGACCGACGTGGCGGCGGATCAGATCGGATACGGCCAGCGCCTCGACTTCCTCCTGGAGCCCCGCCCGGCCGACGTGCCTGCCGGGAAGTTGGACGCCATCATCACGAACCCGCCGTTTCGGTTGGCGGCCGCGTTCGTCCGGCATGCGCTTCCGCAAGCCGCTGTCGTCGCCATGCTGGTTCGCACGGCCTTCCTGGAAGGCGGCGAGCGGTGGCGCGACCTGTTTGACCCGTACCCGCCCACGACGATCGCCCAGTTTGCCGAGCGTGTGCCGATGCACAAAGGCCGCTGCCTGCGCGCTGCGTCCACGGCAACGGCCTACTGCTGGATCGTGTGGCGCCATGATCCTCACCGGATCGGCGGCACGGACTTCCGTTGGATCCCACCGGGCACTCGCAAACGCCTGGAACGGCCCGGCGACTATGACGACGACGTCGTGGACGTCGGGGCAGGTGCCGCATGACGGACCTGTTCTCCGCCGCGAAGCCTCGCCCGCACACCGATGCCGCCGGGCGCCTGATCACGCTGTGCGCAGTGCCGGGCTGCCGCCGCCCCGCCGTCCGGGGCGAGGGTGTGAGCCTGCTGCGCTACCTGCGCACGGGCGACGCCCGCGCCTTGGGCACATGGTGGTGTGGCGACCATTGGCGCGAGCGCACGACGCGACGGGAGACCGCCGCATGACGCCGCGTGCCGTGGAACACGTGCGGACGCAGGTCGCGAACCAGTGGCGCACCGAGTGGCGCCTGCAGTGCGACCAGTGCGGCGCCATGGCGCGGCGGCACTGGCGGGACCTGAGCGACCCCCAGATCGCCGAAAAGAACTTCAAAACGCAGGGCTGGGTGATCGGTAAAGCCGTCACCTGCCCGGCCTGCTCGGCACAGAAACACAAGACACCCGCTCCCCCTGGAGCGGAGCGCAAGAGGACAGACAGGATGACGACGGAGCGCAAGACGTCACAGAAACCCCGCGACTTGACCGTTGAAGAGCGCGGGCGCGTCCGGGACGCCCTGGATGTGTATTTCGATGCCGAAAAGGGGTTCTACACCGACGGCTATTCGGATCAGCAGGTCGGGCGGGAGTTGGATTTGCCCTGGGCGTCGGTCGCCGCGTTCCGGGATCTGGCGTATGGGCCGATCCGGTCTGACCCGATCCTGGAAGAGGTCCGCGCCGGCCTTGTTGCCGTCGAAAAGACCTTGGCGGGCCTGAAGGCAAAGGCCGCCACCCTGGAACAGCGCCTGAGCTGAGGCGAGGGAGTCCCGTCATGCCCTTTGATCCGCCGGAAGATGGGCGCGTTCCGCCGCAGTCGCTGGAGGCCGAGCAGGCCCTGCTGGGGGCGGTGCTGTCGAACGCGGCGGTGTTCGACCGTGTGTGTGACCACGTCGCCGCCGACGATTTCGCCCATCCGGGGCATGGAGCCCTGTGGGCGGAGATCGCGCGCGTCAGCGAGCGGGGCGCGACCCCGACGCCGATCACCCTGCAGAGCTTCGCCAACGACTGCCCGGATCTGGAGGCGGCCGGCGGCGCGCGGTATCTGGTCACGCTGATGGGCTCGTGCGTGACGACCTTCAACACACCGGAATACGCCCGCGTCATCGCGGACTATGCGCATAGGCGCCGCCTGATGGGCATCGGGCGGGAGTTGGAGATCAACGCCCATAGTCACGATCTGGAGACAACGGCGGCGGCCATCCAGGAGCAGGCCGAGGCCGCCCTGTTGGAGGTGGCGGACGCGGGGCCGGGGCGCTCGGCGACGCTGCATGTGTCCCAGGCCATCGACCTTGCGCTGGAGCAGATGGAGGCCGCGCACAAACAGCGCGCGCCGACCGGGCTGCTGACCGGCTATCCGGATCTCGACCGGCTGCTGGGCGGGATCGCGGACGACGAGCTGGTGATCCTGGCCGGGCGGCCCTCCATGGGCAAATCCGCGCTCGCCATGTCGCTGGCGTGGCGGGTGGCGGAGGCCGGCACCGCTGCCGACTTCTACAGCGCCGAGATGGGGCCGGACGGGCTGGCGGAACGGCTGGTGTCCGCCCAGGCGGAGGTCGGCCTGAGCGACCTCAAACAGGGGCGGTGCTCGCCGGAGCGGTTCGAGCGCGTGCTGGCCGTGCGCGACGCCTTCGCGCGCGTGCCCCTGTACATCCAGGACTGCGCGGGCATCAGCGTGGCGGCGATCCGCAGCCGCGCCCGCCGCATGAAGCGGCGCCACGGCATCGGCCTGATCGTCGTGGACTACCTGCAGATCCTGAGCCAGACCCGGGGCGAGCGGTCGGAGAACCGCACCCAGGAGATCACCAAGATATCCGCCGGGCTGAAGGCCCTGGCGAAAGAGCTTCGCGTGCCTGTGATCGCGCTTTCGCAGCTGTCTCGTGCCGTCGAGCAGCGCGAGGACAAGCGGCCGCTGCTGTCGGACCTTCGGGAGTCCGGGGCGATCGAGCAGGACGCGGACAAGGTCGTGTTCGTCTACCGCGACGAATACTACCTCGACCGGTCGGAGCCGAGCCCGCGCGAGGGCGAGGCGGCCGACGCGTTCCGCGACCGTCTGGCGCGTCACTCCGAACGTCTCGGTGCCGTCCGCAACGTGATGGAAGTGATCGTCGCCAAGAACCGGCGCGGCGGCATCGGGACGGCGCGGCTGTTCTTCCACGCGCCGACCCAGCGTATCGAACCCCTCTGCCGTGAGGAGACCCGCTAAATGGCGCGTATCCGGACCATCAAGCCGGAGTTCTGCACGTCGGAACAGGTCGTCGACTGCTCGCCGACGGCCCGGCTTCTGTTCGTCAGCCTCTGGTGCTTTTGCGACGACCGGGGCGTTCACCCGGACAGCCCGAAGCGGATCAAGATGGAGGTGTTCCCGGCGGACGCCTTCACGGTGCCCGAGATCACGGCGATGGTCGACGAGCTGGTCGGCGTGGGCCTGCTGGCGCGGTTCGACGCGGACGGGGCGGCCTATCTGCATGTGACCGGCTGGGACCGGCACCAGAAGGTGGACCGTCCCACGGTGCGCTTTCCGGCACCGCCGCGGCGTGGGGAAATCGCAAAATTCGACGAGGCCTCGGCGAGCCCTCGACACCCCCTCGACGAGGCCTCGACGAGCGCTCGGGGCGGCCTCGACGAGCCCTCACCCCCGGAAGGGAAGGGAAAGGAAAAGCTAGCTAGCAAGCCGGCTGCGACGATTTCCAATCGGGAGGAAAATGATCGCACCCCAACGCCTGCCAGCACACCGACGCGGTTGGCGGAGAACCCCGTCACGGTCGGCCGTTCGGCTTTGAAGGTGGTGGGGTGGGATCACGAGGCCTACGAGGCCGGAGCGCGGACCTATGCTTCGGTGGGGCGCTGGTTGGGCCAGGGGTTCACGCCGGACGAGATCGTGGCCGTGTTCCGGCGGCGGACGGACATCGCCACGGCCCGCAACCCGATCGCCTATGCCGCGAAGCTGATGGCCGATGAGGTGCAGGCGATGCGGGCGCAGACCGAGGCGGACACCAAGCCCCTGGCGCGGACCTGGGGCGGCAAGACGGAGGACGAATGGCGGACGCGGATCGAGATCGGGGCGCGGGCCGGGTGGTCGGATTGTTGGGGCTTCCCGCCGGACGATGCCGGCACGCTGTGCCCGGCGCACCTCCGACCGGAGTGGGAGGCCGCGTTGGCGCGGGGTCAGGCGGCATGAGCGAGGACTTGGGACATCCGGCCGAGCGCCGTGCTCTGGACGTCGAGGCGCTGTTGACCTGGGCCTACCGGGACGAACGGGTGCATGAGGCCGTGGCGGCGCAGGTTCGGGACGTCCGGGTCGGGCCGTCCCAGGTCGTGACCGGCACGGCGGCGGTGGCCCGCGTCCTGGAACAGGGGGGCCGCGTGGATCAGTCCTGGGCACCGGACGCGCTCGGGGATCATGCGGATCGCGTGGATCCCGACGCGCTCGCCGTTCACGGGCTGGTCATGGAGGTCAACGACACCGATCCGGAGGGCCGGTTGGCCGAATTGGTGATCGCATGTGCCCTGCGGGGCCGGCGGCCCGAGACGTTCGACGGCATCGTCCCGCGTCCGATCGCTCGGCGGCGCGGTGCGAACGACCGGCCGGTGGTCGTCTATGCCGACCCCAAGGCCCGGGTTCCGCTCTACTGCCCGGTCGATTATCACCCGACGCGAGCGGACATCGAAACAGCCCGTCTGATGTACGTGCGCTGGTGGGTGGCTCTGGAGTGGCTGGGCACGTATCTGCCGGATGTGCTTCAGGGCCATGAAATCACGGGATTTTTTGCCGGCCGGGAGCCCTGGCGCGAGGCTGCGTGACTTTTCCGCTTGACGTTTCGGGAAAAAGCTTGGTACCACCTGGAAAATAGCCAGAGTTCTAGAAAGCCCGCCCCGGACAACCCCGGTGGCGGGCTTTCTCGTTTGGAGGGGACGCCATGCCTGTCGAGATCGATCTGATCGAAAACCTGGACGCGGTGAAGCGTGACATCGCGGACTTCTCCGACCGTCAGGTCCCGTTCGCCATGATGAAGGCGCTGAACCGAATCGCCTACACTAGTATGAGTGGACTCGAAATGATCGAGCGACACTCTTGACATCGCAACGTGTTATGTGGGAGATAGCTTGATTCCAACGTCTAGCGGGGCCTCCTGCCGGAAGCTGCCGTTTGGTCGGTCGGAACTGAGTAGGTATGTTTTTCTTCCAAAAAGAAGAGCCCAGGAAGACAAAGATCCCTGGGCCGAAGTTTGTGATTATGTGTCTGGCGCCTTCCTAGAAGAGGTGCCAGGCATGGGGTTTTTGCTTATGTGTCTGGCGCCTTCCTAGAAGAGGTGCCAGGCATGAGGTTTTTGCTTATGTGTCTGGCGCCTTCCTAGAAGAGGTGCCGAGCATAAAGCACAAGGTAGAGTAACGACATCAGCGCATGCTCTAAAATATGCGGATCCATCGTTCTCCTACCTTCTTGGGGGGGTAGTCCCCCACTATCGCGTTGCCACCAGATCATTTTGATGACAATGGTACAGGTTCGTTTTTTCATCGGTCACCCCTTTCATTGGGTGTTTGCCAGCACGCGAGTGTGATGGCAAAGGCACGACTCGCGGGTCATCGGGCCGGGAAACCTAACGAACCGCTGTACCTGTGATTGTTTTTAGCATCGAAGGGGTCTCCGAGAAGTGACCTTGGGCACAAAAGTGTGATGCGCGGCACATACTTGAACACGCGCCCGCTTTAGGATGGCTTCATGCGACCTTTGTGTACGTGCGTTTTGCCTAGATAACACGTCAAAAGCGAAGTACCCACCCCACCCCGCCCCGGACAATCCCGGTGGCGGGCTTTCTCGTTTGGAGGGGACGCCATGCCTGTCGAGATCGATCTGATCGAAAACCTGGACGCGGTGAAGCGTGACATCGCGGACTTCTCCGACCGTCAGGTGCCGTTCGCCATGATGAATGCGCTGACCCGGACGGCCAATGCCGCGAAGGACCGGGCGCGCGACGAGATCGACCGGGTGTTCGACCGCCCGACCAAATACACCCGCAACAGCCTGTTCGTCCGGGCCGCCCGCAAAGCCCGCCTTGAGGCCAGCGTCAACATCAAGGACTTCGCGCCCAAGGGCACGCCCGCGTTCAAGTACCTCGCCCCCCAGATCGAGGGCGGCCCGCGCCGGGAAAAGCGGTTCGAGCGCGCCTTGCAGGCGGCCGGGCATCTGCCGCGCGGCACCCGGGCGGTTCCCGGCGAGGGCATTGACCTGGATCGGTCCGGAGCGGTCAGCCGGGGACAGATCACCAAGATCCTGTCCTATCTGCGGGCCTCGCCCGATCCGATGCAGAACCGGGGCGCCACGGCGGGCAGGCGGGTGCGCCGTCGGGATCAGTATTTTCTCGGGCGCCCCAAGAACCAGCCCGACTTGCCCGAGGGTGTGTGGAAGCGGGAGCGCAGTCGGTTGGTGCCGACCCTGGTGTTCGTGCGCCGCGCGGAATACCGGCCGCGCTTCGCCTTCGCCGACATCATCCACGGCACGGTCGAGGATGAATTCGGGGGGCACTTCCGCGATGCCCTGCACGAGGCGCACGCGACCCGGCGGGACTGACGCGCGGGTCCTTCCGGGGGAAAGGCCGACACGGGCTGTTCGAACCGTGCCCCTTCGCGCGTGGGTCGGGGGTTGAAAAGGCTGAATTCAGGGGCGTCCTGTCGTGAACTCGGGTGAAGTCATGCCAACCCTGGACGCCACATTGCAGACCATGACCAAGGGCGACTTCGCGCGCTTGGTCGGGCGGGCGCCGTCGGCGGTGAGCAACTGGATCGCGGACGGCAAGCTGTCCGGGGCGGCTCTGGACGGTCCCGGCCGATCGGCCCGGGTGGTGGTACCGGAGGCCCTGCGCCAGCTGGGCATGAAGCTGGACGTGCGCCAGCAGATGGCGCAGGCCCGGCCGGTGGACACCGGGGCCTTTGCTCCGTCCGCCCCGATCCAAACGCCCACGCGGGGTGCCGCCCGAGGCGGTGTCGGCGATGCCCAGGAGCGGCTCGCGGCCGCGAAGGCGGAGCGCGAGGAGCTGGCCCTGATCCGCGAGCGCGCGGAGGCCAAGGCCCGGGACGGCGCGTGGCTGCCGACGGCGGAGGCCCGGGCGGAGTTCGCGGGCGTGCTGCACCGGACCATCCGCACCACGGAGGTCTGGTTGCAGGTGGAGGCCCCCCAGGCGGTGCTGGCCGCGCTGGTGCCGGAGGACGTCGACGCCCTGGCCGAGCGCCTGGGTACCACGCCGAGCACGGTGCGCGGCGTTCTCGCCGCCCTGGGCGTCGATCAACGGGCGCTGGGCGTGGTGCTGCGCGACGGCTACCGCGACCATCGGCGCCAAACGGCCGAACGCGCGGGCGCCGAAGCGGACGAGGAACCCCAGTTCCTCGACGATACCGACCCCGAATAGGACCCAGCACCATGGGCATGGATCTGTTTCCGCTCGCCAATCCCCGGCGCGTGGCGCTGGAGGCGTTGGCCTCGGTGCTGACCCCGCCGCCGCCGATCGACCTGCCGGCCTGGGCGGAACACAACATCGAGTTCGGCTCGGAAAGCCCGTTCCCCGGGCCGTTCTCGCTGGACCGGTTCCCGTTCTTCCGCCGCATCCTGGAGGTGCTGAGCCCGGATCACCCCGCGCCCTTCGTCGTGCTGCGCAAATCGGCGCAGATCGGCGGCACGGTGCTGGCCCAGACCGCCATCGCGGCCGTTTTAGAACTGGTGCCCTGCCACATGCTCTATGTCCACCCGAACGCCGGCAACGCCAAGAAGTGGCTGCGCCGCAAATTCCGCCCCATGGTCAAGGGCACGCGCCTGAACGCCGCCATGCGGCCGGAGGGGGCGCGGGTCGGCCATTCCTCCATGGCGTGGGAGCGGATCGACGAGGCCGGCTCGCTGCAGTGCGCGGCCGCCGAAAGCCCGAACGACCTGTCGATGGCGTCCTATCCCTATCAGGTGCAGGACGACATCTCGAAGTGGCCGCAGGACAACGGCGCGGGCGACCCGCTGACCCAGGCGGACAGCCGCACCAGCAGCTTCCTCAAGTTCGGCGGCAAGATTTTTCGGGCGTCCACGCCACTGGTCTCGCCCGGTTGCCGGATCACCGACGCCTGGAAGGAGGGCACGCGCGAAAGCTATCACGTCGCCTGTCCGCACTGCGCCGGGCTGCAACCGCTGACCTGGGAGAACATGGTCGCCGCCACCACGGACGGGGCGGACCCGCACTTCACCTGCCTGCACTGCGGTTGCACCATGGAGGAACGGCACCTGCCGCTGATGATCGACCCCAAGCGCGGGGCCAGGTGGGTGGCGGAGAACCCGGCGGCGGCGTCCTATTGCGTCTCGTTCGACCTGTGGGCCGCCTATACGGCCATCAAGGGCTGGCGCGATCTGTGGCGGGCGTGGGAGCGGGCCAAGGGCGACCCGCGCGCCGAACAGGTGTTCTACAACGACTGGCTCGGGCTGCCGTTTCTGGTCGTCGGCGCGGCTCCCGAGTGGGAGGCCCTGCGCGACCGGGCGGAGGAAACCGGCTTGCAACGGGGCGTGATCCCGCCGCGTCATCCGATCCTGACCCAGGGTGTGGATTGCCAGGAGGACCGCACCGAGGTCCAGGTGACGGCCTGGGGCCCGCAGTTCCGGCGCTATGTGGTCGATTACGTGGTCATCGACAGCCCGATCACGGACGCCGAGGGACAGCGCCGCCTGACCGAGCAGCTGAACCGCGCGTATCACGACGTCTGGGGCAACCCGCGCGCCACCGACATGATGGCCGTGGACGCCAACGCCTACACCAACGACGTCCACGCGTGGCACCGCAAGCTGAAGTCGGGCCGGGTCATCCTGGTGCGCGGTCGGGGCGGCGACAACGTGCCGCCGCTGGAGCGGGTGAAGTGGGAACGCAGTGCGGCCGGCAAGGTCGTGAAATCCTCGCGGCGTTGGTACAACGTCGGCGTCTCGGGGCTGAAAGCGAGTTTGTACGCGGCCCTGCGCAAGGCCGATCCGCTCGACCTGGGCTATGTGGGCTTCGCCAAGGGATTGGGCGATGCCCTCTTCGAGGGCCTGACGGCGGAGGTGCGCAAGGAGGTCCGGCGCAACGGCGTCATCGCGTGGCAGTGGATCCTGCCGCCGGGCAAGCGCAACGAGGCCTTGGACACCGCGAACTACTGCTATGCCGCCGCGTTCAAGATGGGCGTGTTCGTGCGCTCGGATCCGGCCTGGGAAGAGCTGATCGCCGAGCGCGACATCGAGGCCGTCCAGGGGCAGGCCGACCTGTTCGGCGGGGCCGCCGATGCGGCGCCCATGGCCAAGCCGACGGCCCGCACCCTGACCAAGCACACCCGGTCCCTGGCGGATCGGCTGGCGTAAGGATCTCTCACATGACCGAGACGGCGACCCTCCGGGCGCGGCTGCGCGCGCTGGAGACGGCGAAGTATGCCCTGCTGGCGGGGGAGGCCGTGGCCTCGGTGAGTCACGACGGCAAATCGGTCAGCTACAGCCGGGGTGATCTGGCGGCGATCAACGCCGGGATCGCGGAGATCAAGGCGCAGTTGGGCATGGGCCGCCGCCGGGCGGTCGGGGTGAGGTTCGGATGACGATCATCAACGCCGATGGGTCGCCCATGAAAGCGGCCGCGCAAGCCTCCGTCACCGCCTATCAGGCGGCGGACCCGATCAGTCAGGATCTGGCCGGGTGGGCTCCGGCGCTCGGTTCGGCCGACGCCGACCTGCTGCCGGAGCGGGTCGACATCGTCGCGCGCATCCGCGATCTGGTGCGCAACAACGGTTGGGCGTCGGGCGCGGTGCGCCGGGAGCTGGACACCGTGATCGGCGCCGGCCTGCGCCTGTCCAGCAAGCCGGACTATCGCGCCCTTGGCTTGTCCGCCGATTGGGCCGCCGAATGGTCCGATCAGGTGGAGGCGCAGTTCCGCCTGTGGGCGGACGATCCGGCGCGCTGGTGCGATGCGACCCGGCATTACACCCTGGGCGGCCTCTTCGGCATGGCCTACCGGCATTATGTGATCGATGGCGACGCCCTGGCCGTCCTGCAGTGGCGCGACCACGGCGCGGGCTTCGCCACCACGGTGCGGGTGATCGACCCCGACCGGCTGTCGAACCCGCACGACACCATGGACACCGAGACCCTGCGGGCCGGGGTGGAGCTGGACGGCTGGGGCGCGGCGACCGCCTATCATATCCGCAAGCGCCATCCCGGCGATTGGTTCACGGGCGGCCGCGACGCCTATGCCTGGGAGCGGATCCCGCGCGAAACCCCCTGGGGCCGCCCGGTGACGGTGCATTTTTACGACAAGGAGCGGGACGAGCAGTCGCGCGGCGTCGGCCGAACGCCGCGCCGCCGTGGTCGCCGATATCCTGCTGGATCACCGCCTTCAGATCACCCGGCGCAAGGAGTTCATGGCCGGCGAGATTCTGGCCACGGGCATGGTGACGGTGGAGGGCGAGGATTATCCCAAGGTCGTCGTCGACTTCGGGCGCGACCCGGCCCTGACTCAGGCCAAGACCGGCGCGGCCCGCTGGGGCGAAGACGGCGTGGACCCGATCCAGGACCTGGAGGACAACGCGGCCCTGACTCAGGAGAAATCCGGCCTGCCGGCGACCGAGGTCACGTTCTCGCCCAAGGCCTGGACGCTGTTCCGCGCCCATGAGCGGGTCGAGCGGCTGCTGGACGTGCGCCGTCAGACCAGCGGCTCGGCGGAGCTGGGACCGATCGCGCGCGGCGGCGACACGCCGAAGCAGCGCTATGTGGGCACGATCGGGGACTTCGATTTCTGGGTCTATGACGATCTGGCGGAGGCCGACGACGGCGCCACGCTGCACCTGATGGCCGAGTATCAGGTCCTGCAGGTGGCCCCGCAGGTGGCGGGCGTGCAGGCGCATGGGGCCATCCGCGATCCGCGCGCCGGCTATCAGGCGCTGGAGTTCTTCCCGAAGAACTGGATCGAGGAGAACCCGTCCGCCGAGTTCGTCATGACGCAGTCGGCCCCCCTGGTGGTGCTGCCGCTGCCGAACGGCACCTGCAGCCTGACGGTGCGCTGATGGCGGCCGCCAAGACGCGCCGGGTGGAGGCGCGGATCACGCTGATCGGCGGCGATCCGCGCACGCCCACCCGCACCCCGCCCGGCGGCACGCTCGAGCTGCCGGCGGCGGAGGCCGAAACCCTGGTTGCGCGCCGGTTGGCGCGGTGGGCGAGTCCCTCTGGGACGTTGCCCCTGACCGGAGGCGACGATGCCGTGGGATAGCCTCGCCGCCGGATTGGCCAGGGCCTGCCTGGGGACCTTCGGGCGGCCGGTGACGGTGCGCTGCCTGGATCCGGACACGGGGGATTACGGCCCGCCGCAGGAGATCGTCGCCATCTTCGACCGTCCTCCCCAGGCCGTGGAGGCGGGCACCAGCGTGCCCGTCTCCGACAGCCGGCCGTGTCTGTGGTTGCGGCTGGCCGACTGCCTCGTGGCCCCCGAAGCCGGTGACCGCGTCGTGATCGATGACGCCGCCTGGACCGTCGCCGAGGCCGTCCCCGACGGCACAGGCAACGCCCGCCTCTATCTGCATGAGGGATAGGTCGTGACATCCACTCCACGGGAAACGATCCGCCGCGCGGTGCGCACCGCGCTGCGCGGGGCGGACGACGCACCCCCGGCGACCGACGCCGGGCGGACGGTGTTCGCCTCGCGCTGCACGCCGCTCGCGCCCCGGCTGCTGCCGGCCATCCTGGTCTACACCCAATCGGAACGGCGCGACCGCGACCGGGGCGGCGGGGTGATCCAGCGCCACCTCGACGTGGTGGTGGAGGTCGCCGCCCAGGGCGAGAACGCCGACGCCGGCGTGGACCGCCTGTCCATGCAGGTCGAGGCCGCCCTGGACGCCGATCCCACCCTGGGCGGGGCGGTCCAGTCCATCGCCTGGGAGTCCAGCGAAGCCGACTATGACGGCGAGGGCGCCCAGGCCACCGCCGGCCTGCGCCTGACCTTCACGGCGGTCTACGCCACCGTGCCGCCGGAGGACGACGACGGGCCGTTGCCCGCCGGGGTCTATGCCTCCTGGGCGCCGGACATCGGCCCGCCGCATGAGCCCGATTATGTCGATCTGGCCGACACCCCACTGCCGGATGTGAGGCCCAACGATGGAACGCGCGGCCCCGAACCGTGACCTGACTGACCTGGAACGCCGTGTGGCGAACGTGGTCCGCTTCGGGGTGGTCTCCGCCGCCGATTACGCCCGCGCCCGGGTGCGGGTCACGGCGGGCGCGATCACCACGGGCTGGCTGCCGTTCGTCACCGCGCGGGCGCACGACCATGTGACCTGGTGCCCGCCGGAGGTGGGCGAGCAGGTGGTGGTGGTCGCCCCCACGGGGGACCTGGCGCAAGGCGTGGTGATCGGCGCGGTGTACCGCGATGCCTATCCGGCGCCGGAAAGCCGGCCGACCCTCGACCGCACGGTCTACGCGGACGGGTCCACGGTCGCCTACGACCGGGAGGCGCACGCTTTCACCCTGGATGTGGTCGCGGCCGGGTCCATCCGCCTGCGGGTCGGCCCCTCATCCCTGGAGATCGACGCCGACGGCATCCGCCTCGAGGCCCCGCGCATCGATCTGAACTGAGTCGTTCGATCTGGCCAAAGCCGGCCCACGCCCCCACCCGACCGCCCACGACAGTATGCTTTGGGGGGGGGCGGGTGGGGGCGTGGGCCGGTGCCGCATGCAAAAGGACTCGTCTCTTATGCCTGCCGTAACCCGGCTCGGTGATTTCTGCACCGGGCACGGGTGCTGGCCGTCGCGTCCGAGCACCGGCGCCAGCCCCGACGTCTTCGCCAACGCCATCGCCGTCCATCGCGAGGGCGACGCCTGGGCGCCGCACACCTGCCTCGCCATTCCTGAGACCCACGCCAGCGTGCTCGCCCACGGATCCGCCACCGTGTTCGCCAACGGGCGCCAACTGGGGCGCATCGGCGATCCGGTCGTCTGCGGGTCTTCGGTCGCCGAGGGCAGCGACACCGTCTTCGCCGGAGGCTGACCCCATGCGCGGCATGTCCAACGCCAGCGGCCGGACGCTCTCCGGCCTCGACCACCTGCGCCAGTCCGTTCACGACATCCTGACCACCCGCATCGGCACCCGCGTCATGCGCCGGGACTACGGCTCGCGCCTGCCCGCGCTGATCGACGCCCCCATGACGCCGGCCCTGGCCATGGACCTGTACGCCGCCACCGCCCAGGCCCTGCGACGGTGGGAGCCCCGCCTGACCCTGCGCCGGGTCGCCATCACGGCGGCGGAGCCGGGCCGCGTCACCCTGTCGCTCACCGGCCTGTACCGGCCCGATGGCCGGACCGTCACCCTGGACGGCCTTGTTCTGGAGTCCTCATGACCGCCGAACCCCGCATCGACCTGTCCCGCCTGACCGCGCCCGACGTGGTCGAGGCCCTGGACTTCGAGACCATCCTGGCCGCCCTGAAGGCGGACTTCGTCGCGCGCTATCCGGCCTTCTCCGCCGATCTGGAGAGCGAACCGGTCCTCAAGCTGCTGGAGGTCGCCACCTACCGCGAGCTGCTCGTGCGCGCCCGCGTCAACGACGCCGCCCGCGCGAACCTGCTGGCCGAAGCCACGGGCGCGGACCTGGATCATCTGGCGGCCCTGCTGGCCACGGCACGCCGGGTGATCGTGCCGGCGGATCCCACCACCGATCCACCGACCGAGGCCGTGCTGGAGCCGGACGACGAGCTGCGCGCCCGCGCCCAGCTGGCCATGGAATCCCTGACCGTGGCGGGCTCCGAAGGCGCCTATCGCTATCACACCCTGGCGGCGGACGGCCGGGTGCGCGACGCCCGTATCGACAGTCCGGTGCCCGGTCAGGTGCGCGTCACCGTGCTGTCGCGCGAGGGCGACGGCGCCGCCCCGAACGACCTGTTGACCACCGTCGCCGCCCATCTGTCGGCGGACGACGTCCGGCCCCTGACCGACACCGTGATCGTGCAGTCCGCCACCATCGTGCCGTGGCGGTTGGAAGCGGTGATCCACTGCTACCCCGGCCCGGCGGCCGCCCCGGTGGTCGCCGCCGCCCGCGCCGCCGCCGCGCGGGTCGCGGCCGACCTGCACGCCCTCGACCACGACGTCACGCTGTCCGCGCTCTACGCCGCGCTGCACCAGCCCGGGGTGCAGCGGGTCGATCTGATCGCGCCCACGGCGACCGTGGTGGTGGGGCCGAGCGAAGCGCCCTGGTGTGTGAGTGTGACCGTCACGGAAGGCCCGCCCGATGTCTGATCGCCTTCTGCCGCCCAATGCGACCGCTCTGGAGCGCGCGTTAGAGGACACCACTGCCCGCCTGGACGCGGTCCCGGCCGAGGTGATCCGCACCCTGTGGGATCCCTGGGCGTGTCCGGTTGATCTGCTGCCGTGGCTGGCCTGGGCCTGTTCGGTGGATGAATGGGACGATACGTGGCCCGAAGCGACACGCCGCCGGGTGATCGCGGACAGCTACAGCGTGCATGCGGTCAAAGGCACCGTGGGCGCCGTCAAACGCGCCCTCGCGAGCCTGGGCTACGACACGACGCTGATCGAATGGCCCGAGGATGATCCGCCGGCCGAGCCCTACACGTTCCGGATTGAGGTGGACGTGATGGGCCACGCGGTCACCGCCGGGACCTATGCCGAGATCGAACGCACCGCGCGCGCGGCGAAGAACGTCCGCTCGCACCTGACCGGGATCCGCGCGGTCGGGCGGGTGGATGCCGCCGTGTACGCCGGCGCCTTCGTCATCGGCGGCACCGGCGGCACCGTGCTGCCCTGGACCCCGCCCGAGATCACCGTGTCCGGCCGGTCCTACGCGGGCGCGGCCGTCTCCATGGTCTCCACTCTCACCGTTCATCCCGCCCGGGAGGGCGCCTGACCATGGCCGAGTACTACGGCATCCTCACCGCCATCGGGGCCGCCAAGATCGCCAACGGGCTCGTCACCGGGCAGGCCGTCGAGCTGACCCACATGGCCGTGGGCGACGGCGGCGGGGCGCCCGTGATCCCGACGGAGGACCGCACCGCTTTGGTGCGCGAGGTCTACCGCTCGACACCCGCCAGCATCCACCGCACCGACGCCGACGCGGCGGTGTTGGAGGCCCTGTTGGTGATCCCGCCGCAAACCGGCGGCTGGACCATCCGGGAGGTGGGGGCCTTCGACGCCGACGGCGACCTGATCCTGCTGGCCAACTGGCCGGAGACCTACAAGCCGGTGATTGCCGAGGGCGCTTCGAACGACATGGCCCTGAAGATCCAGGCTGTCGTGGGGTCCACCGCGAACATTGAGCTGAAGATCGACGCCAGCCTGCAGTTCGCGACGCAGGCGTGGGTGCTGGAACGGCTCCCCGGCTACGCCACCACGGCGAAGGCCGGCCTTGTGGAACTGGCGACCGAGGCGGAGGTCCGCGACGGCGCCGACGCCGAACGCGCCGTCACACCCGCCGCCCTGTCCGCCCGCACGGCAACCACCACCCGCACCGGCTTGGTGGAGCTGGCGACCGTCACCGAGGCCCGCGCCGGCACGGACGCCACGCGCGCCACCACACCCGCCGGCACCGCCGCGCACGTCTCCGCCCGGCTGGCCGCCGACCGCGCCGACCGCCGGGCCTTCACCTTTTATATGGGGCAACTCTGACATGGCATCCGGACGCCTGGGGACGGCGGCGCCGCCCGCCGACACCGACACCACCGTGTACACCGTGCCCGCCGACACCGTGGCGACGCTCAACGTCGCCGTCGTCAACCGGGGCGACGACGCCGCCACCGTGCGCGTTGCCGTGACGCCCGACGCCGCCCCGGCCGATGCCGACTGGATCGAATACGACGTCGTGATCCCGGCCGGCGGCGGGGTCCTGGAACGCTCCGGCATCGTGGCCGGCCCGGGCGAGCGCGTCATCGTCCGCGACGACGCCGGCACCTGCACCTATCGCATTCACGGCTTTGAGGGGAGCGCCTGACCATGGGCCGATTCTTGAGCGAGAGCCGGGCAAGCCTGAGCCCGGACACCGTATGGGCCCTGTCGGCCGACGGCAAACCGGTCGGCGCCGGATACATCGGCCTGTTCGGGGCCGGCCGGTGGACCGTGTTCGTCGAGCCCGGGGAATACGAATGGACCGTCCCGACGGGGGTGACCCAGATCCGGGCGCGCGTCGTCGGAGGTGGCGGCGGCGGGTGCGGCGGAAACACGACACTCGAGTACACGGGAACCGGTGGCGCCGGTGGCGGCTATGCCCACGGCGTGTTCACCGTCACGCCCGGCCAGACCCTCATCATCACCGTGGCCGCCGGAGGCATCGGCGGTCGGGAGAATACCAACACTCTGCCGCGCGCCGGCGGAACGTCCTCGGTGGGCGCCCTGATCTCCGCCACGGGGGGCAATCCCGGGGTGTGGATCACCGGGTCCGAGACCCCGCCCACGGGCGGCATCGGCGTCGGGGGCGATGTCCAGGCAACGGGCGGCGGTGTGGCGCAAGGCGCCGGTGGCGGAGGTGGCGCCGGGTCCCAGCTCGGCGACGGCGGCATGGCGCGTGGAAGCGGCGGTGGTGGGGTCGTGCACGGGTCCTACGCCCAGGCTGGCGGGAGTGCCTATGGCCCCGGGACCACGCATCCCGGCCCCAATGTGTTGGGGGACGCGTTGTCCTCCGCCACCGACAACCCGCTGTCCCAGCCGCTGCGGTTCCCGTTCGAGGCCTTCACCGGCCGGGGCGGCGGAGGCGGCACGGAGCAGGCGCACCGGGACGGCCAGAGCGGCGGCGGGGGCATTCGGGGCGGGGGCAACGGGGGCCATGGCGGCGGCGGGGGCGCCGGTAATCCCTCCCCGGCGGGCGTCGGTGGGATTGGTGGCGGCGGCGGCGGCAACATCAAACCGGACAAATACGCCAAGGGCGGGGCCGGCGGCCCCGGCCTCGTCGTGCTGGAGTACTGAGCCATGACGACCTACGCCCGCATTCTGAACGGTGTCGCCGTGGATGTGACCACGGTTGACCCCTTTACCCGGTTCCATCCCCTGATCGCGGCCGCGTTCGTCGTGGTGCCCGACGACGTGGTGCCCGGCGCCCTGCTGGATGGCGACGAATGGACGGCACCGCCTCCGCCGCCGGATCCCGAACCGGAGCCGGAGCCCGCCACCCCGCTGGAACAGGCCCGCGCCGCCGTCCTGTCCGCCGTCGAGGCCCGCAAGGCCGAGATCCTGGCCGCCGGATACCCGGTGAAGCAGGCCCGCGCGAGCCTGCATGTGGCCGTGCACGACGCCGGCCGCGCCGACCTGGGCGGCATGGCGATCACCGCGCTCGCCGCACACGCCGGCACCGTCGCGTGGCCCGCCGCCTATGCGCAGGGCTGGATCTCGAAAGAGAACATCCGGATCCCGCTGCCCGACCCGGGCGACGGGCTCGCCCTCGCGGCCGGTGTCGGCGGTTGGTACGCGGCCGTCGTCCAGCACGCCCGCGACCTCAAGGACGCCACCCTCGCGGCCGAGGACACGGCCGCCCTCGATGCCCTCGATCCGGAGATCGGGTGGCCGAAAGCCTGATCCGGCCGCCGGATCGTTCCACACAAAACCGAAGAGAAGCCCCCGTCGCGGCTGGCCGTCCACAGGAGATAACGGCGCTTGCAATGGGCCTTGATGGCTTTGAGCGCGGCCGAGGGTTAGATCGGGTCAATCTAACTCTCGGCCGCGTGCATAACACGCGTGTCCGCGATCTAATCGCCGTCGTAGGGGTCGCTGAACGGGTCCCCGCTCCGGTCTGGCTCGACGCTTGGACGGAGCCTCGTCGCCCGCTTAACATCCACCTTTGGGCTTACTGCGTTCCTTAATCTTTTCGAATGTTTCCCAATGGAGTCGAACGCCAGCCGCTTCTTCGGAGTTTAAAAACTCAACACCAACTCGTTCATAGACATGGCAAATGGCCGCAAGATTCGCGGCGGTCAGTCGCGTTTCTTTCGGGCAAGCCTCGGCCCGGCGGATGGTGTTTGTGCTGACCTGAGCCGCTTTAGCGACCTCGTCAACGGCAACGCCGATCAGTGCGCGAGCGGCACGAAGCTGAGGGCCGGTGGTCACTTTTCACCCATGTTGTTAGATATTGACCATTCTGCGATGGGATGGTAAATTTCTTACCACGTGGGCAATTTTTAATCAAGAGCCCTGCCCTCGCGGCAGCGTTGCCGCTGGGGTCCGGGGACGGGACAGAAGATTGGCGTCGAAGCCCGCCCCCGGACGAATCGGCCCCGGTTACCAGCCGGGGCCTCACCATCAAAGCCCTTTACGGAGGCACTGATGACTAAGATCAACCCTAACAACGGCACCACTCTCGTGCCATTCGATTTCGAAGGGGCGACGGTTCGCGTGCTCGACATCGACGGTGAGCCCTGGTTTGTCGCCAAGGACGTGGCCACGGTGCTGGGTTACTCCAATCCGCAGAAGGCGGTTCGGGACCACTGCAAAGGCCCGCGCCCGGTCGGGGGGAACGAATCGTTCCTCCCCTTGGACCGGCCGGTGGGGGTGAACGAATCGTTCACCCTGGATCGGCAGACCGTCATCATCCCGGAGCGCGACGTCTACCGCCTCATCATGCGGTCGAACCTACCGAGCGCCGAACGGTTCGAAGAATTGGTAGTGGGAGACATCCTGCCCACGATCCGCAAGACCGGCTCCTACGGCATTCCCCGTATCGACGTGCGCGATCCCAGCCAACTGAGCCAGATCGCCATTCAGTTGATCGAGGTCAACAAGGAGCTGACCGTGCGGGCCGAGCGCGCCGAGCAGCAGGTTGAGGCCGCGAAACCGAAGACACAGTTCTATGACAAATATGCTAATGCCGACGGGCTCTACAACCTCCAGAACGCCGCTCGCGTGCTCTGTCAGGGGCCGAATAAGTTCGTCGGCTGGCTGAAGCAGGGTTATCTGTTCTACCAGGGCACGGCGCTCGTCCCGAAAGTGAAGTATCGGGAAATGGGTGTCTTCGAGGTGAAGGCGACCGTCGTGGACGACAAGGCCCGCTACCAGACCTTCGTCACGCCGAAGGGCATCCAGTATCTCGCCAAGAAGCTCGGTGTCGACCGGCTTCCGCTTGAGGAGGCTGCATGATGCACACGACGCGTCGAACGTTCGTTACAGGGACCGCTCTCGCTGCCTTTCCCACCGTTGCCCTTCCCGCTCTGGCCCTGGAGCCGGGCCCTGACGCCGCAGCCTCCCAAGCCGAGCCTGATCCCGACCTGGAGGGCATGGCCGTGATGCAAATCGGTGGCCGGCGTCTACTGGTTGACCTCACCCAACCACCGCAGGTCGGCGACGAGGTGGTAGCGCTGGTGCCTCAACGTGGAACGCGCGACCGTACCTTGGAGATCGTCCGCGCCGGTCCCCGAGAGGTTGATTACGCGCTCCCTCACGGTGTGCGGTCCGTCTTCCGCCGGGACCGTTGGTGTGAGGCCGTCGGTCGGGTGGTCGGCGGATAGGTCAGCGCAAACAACGTACCGCAAACAGCACGTTAAAGGGCCTCCTCTTGGGGGCCCTTTCTTCTCCCACCGTCGGACAATGGCGTGTCCGGGTCAGAATCCGTCTTCATCGCCCCGGAGGCTACGGCACTGCCGCGCCGGTCCGGTGTGTCTGACCCTGTCCGCGCATCCTGTCATCCGGCCCCCGGTCCTGTCCGACCGTCGGGGCTTTTTTTGTGCCCAAAGGAGGCCCTTCGTGCCCGAACAGTTCCTCCATGGGGTCGAGGTCGTCGAGATCACCGACGGCCCGCGCCCCATCCGCACCGTCACGTCCGCCGTCATCGGCCTTGTGGGCACCGCGCCCGAGGCCGACGCGGACGCCTTCCCGCTCAACGCGCCCGTCCTGGTGGCGGGTTCCCGCACCGAAGGGGCCAAGTTGGGCACCGCCGGCACCCTGCCGGCGGCCCTCGACGGCGTCTTCGACCAGATCGGCGCCCTGGTGGTCGTGGTCCGGATCGACGACGGTGCGGACGAGCCCGCCACGCTGGCCAACGTCATCGGCGGGGTGAACGCGGAGACCGGCGCCTATGAGGGCGTGCATGCCCTGCTCGCCGCCCAGACCACCCTGGGGGTGACCCCGCGCATTCTGTGTGCGCCCGGCTGGACGCACCAGCGGCCGGACGTGGAGGGCACCGCCACCGCGAACCCGGTGGTGGCCGAGCTGCTCGGCATCGCCCAGCGCCTGCGCGCCGTGATCCTGGCCGACGGTCCCAACACCACGGATGCCGCCGCCATGGCCTACCGGGGCGATTGGGGCAGTGCCCGGGTCTATGTGATCGATCCGTGGGTGCGGGCCTCGCGCGAGGGCGCGGTGGTCACGGAGCCCGCCAGCGCCCGCGTCGCCGGCCTGATCGCGCGCATCGACAACGACCGGGGCTTCTGGTGGTCGCCGTCGAACCAGACCATCAACGGCATCGTCGGCACCGCCCGGCCGGTGGACTTCGCCCTGGGCGATGCCAGTGCCCGGGCCAACGTGCTCAACGCCGGCGAGGTCGCCACCCTCATCCGCGAGGACGGCTACCGCCTGTGGGGCAACCGCACCTGTTCCGACGATCCGCTGTTCGCCTTCCTGTCGGTGCGGCGGACGGCGGACATCATCCAGGATTCGCTGCTGCGCGCCCACCTGTGGGCCGTCGATCGCAACATCACCAAGACGTACCTGGAGGACGTCGCCGAGGGCGTGAACGCCTATCTGCGTTCCCTCCAGGCGCAAGGGGCGATCCTGGGCGGGCGCTGTTGGCCGGACCCCGACCTGAACAGCCCGATGAACATCGCCGACGGCAAGGTGTTCTTCAACTTCGACTTCACCCCGCCGTATCCGGCCGAGCACATCACATTCCGCTCGCATCTGGTGGCGGATTACCTTGAGGAGATCCTGTGATGGCCCTGCGCCTTCCCACCGTCGTGCATAAGATGAACCTGTTCGTGGACGGGCAGGGCTACGCCGGGCAGCTGGACGAGGTGACGCTGCCCAAGCTGACCATCAAGACCGCCGACTACCGCTCGGGCGGGTTGGACGCGCCGGTCGAGATCGACCTG
The DNA here is from genome assembly GCF_014197855.1 of Roseospira marina. Taxonomy (GTDB): domain Bacteria; phylum Pseudomonadota; class Alphaproteobacteria; order Rhodospirillales; family Rhodospirillaceae; genus Rhodospira; species Rhodospira marina. The sequence goes on along the minus strand of NZ_JACIGJ010000002.1, from coordinate 407,818 downwards.
GGCATGGAAAAGCTGGAGATCGGCTTCGTGGTCGCGGGCGTGGACGCGGACCTGTTCCGCTCGTTCGGCGTTCTGGGGCGCGACGGCGTGCCGCTGACCCTGCGCGGCGGGTTGACGCGTCAGGGGGGCAGTGACGTGCAGTCGGTGGCGCTGACCCTGCGCGGCACGTTCCGGGAGCTGGACCTGGGCACCTGGAAGCCGGGCGAGCTGACCACCCTGACCGTCGCCGGGTCGCTGACCTACTACAAGGTCGCCATCGCCGGGGCCGCCCTGGTCGAGATCGATGTGCTGAACATGGTCCGCATGATCGACGGCACCGACCAGCTCGCCGCCCTGCGCGACGCCATTGGGATGTGACGGAGGATCGGCCGGCCCCGAGGGGCCGGCCTTTGGCCAATGCGGGGCCCCGGCCCACCAATACCCCCCAGTCGGGCCGTTTGGTGCCCTGCCACCCGCGTTCAAAGGAAACCGTTATGTCCGAACCGACCACCGAACCAACCACGTTGGCCCTGACCGTGCCCGTCACCGTCGACGGGCGCACCCTCTCCACCGTCACCCTGCGCCGTCCCAAGGTCGGCGACCTGCGCCGCATGGACCGCGCCGGCTCCGGCGATCTGGACAAGACCTTGTGGCTGATCGGCTCCCTGGCCGACCTGACCCCGGCCGAGGTCGACGAACTCGACGCCCGCGATCTGGCCACCATCGGCGAGGTGGTCGCGGGTTTTACCGGGACGGCGGTCTGAGCCCCGCCGCCTGCCGGGCGGCCATGGCCGACATCGCCGCCGTGTTCCACTGGCCGCCCGACGCCCTCGACGCCATGCCCCCCGAAGAGCTGATCCAATGGCACGCCCTACCTGATCTATCAGAACTGGGACGCCATCGTGGCCTACTTCACCGAGAAGTTCGCGGGCATTTCGGCGGCGTTCGAGGACGGGTTCCTGAACGGCATCGTGAGCGTGCTGGCCGCGTTCAACCCGGTGCTGATCCTGGCCGACACCATCGACGGGTTGGTCCAGTATCTGTTCGGCATCGACCTGTACGCCGTCGGCGCCGACTTCATCGGCGGCTTGTGGGACGGCGTCCGGGCAAAATGGGACAAGTTCCGGGCGTGGCTCGATCAGGCCGTCCAGAAACTGACCGGCATGCTGCCCGGTTGGGTCAAGGAGCAGCTGGGGTTTGAGGACGCGGGCGACACCTGGACGGCCCCGCCGCCGAGGCCGGATCCCGCGGGGTCCGAACCCGCCGCGTTCGGCGCGGAGCGGTATGGCATCGTGCCTCCCTCGGAGCGGCCGGGCGCGCCCGGCGACACACGGCCCCTGACGGATCGGGTGATGGGCGCCACGCGCGGCACCCTGGCCCCCGCCACCGGCGCCGCCCTAATCCTGGGCGCGCCCGTCGCGCCGCTGGAGACCGGGCCGGACGCCCCCACACCGCAGATCCAGACGGAGACGGTCGAAATCCACGGGCCGCAAACGCCGGGATCGGCGGGGGTGCCCGGGCGGGATGGGCGCCCGGCCGGAGCGGCCGGCGGGCCCTCCGTCACCACCACCGTGCATCTCACCGTCAACGGCGCCGTGGAGCCCGATGCCTTGCGCCGCACCGTCGAAACGGCCGTCGAGGACGCGGTGCGCCGCGCCCTGGAGGACGCCCGCGACGCCCAGGCGGCCGACGAACGGGCGAGTTTGTATGATTAGGAGGGCGTTCCCGTGGCCAATCGCATCCTGATGGCGCTGGGCGAGTTCCGGTTTGCGGTCGGCACCGCCGCCTTCGACCGGCTCCGCCGCGTGCGGTCCTACACCTGGGCGACGCAAGACCGCTTCGGCCGGCTGCCGGCGGCGCAGTTCACCGGCCCGGCGCTGCCGACGCTCGACCTGGAGGGCACGCTGTTCCCCGGCTTCGGCGGTGGGCTGTCCCAGATCGACGCCATGGCCGACATGGCCGCCGCCGGGGAGCCGCTCGATCTGGTCGACGGCACCGGCGGCGTGCATGGCCTCTGGGTCCTGCTGGAGGTCGGGGACACCCGCACGGTGTTCCTCGACAACGGCGCGGCCCGGCGCATCGACTTCCAGGCCCGTTTGCAGATGTACGGGGAGGACGCCGCATGAGTGCCCTGTACCGCACCCGCGACGGCGACACCGTGGATTGGATCTGTTGGCGCCACTACGGCACCGCGTCCGGCCCGGTCGAGGCGGTGCTGGACGCCAACCCGGGCCTTGCCGCCTACGGGCCGTCGCTACCCGCCGGACTCCTCATTACATTGCCGGATCGCGCGGCCCCGGCCGCCGCCTCCGTCGTGCGGATTTGGGACTGACCATGACCCCGGACGTCGCGCTGCACGCCAATGGCACCGACATCACCGCCGCCATCCGGGACCGTCTGCTGTCGCTCACGGTCCAGGACGAGGCCGGGGTGACGTCGGATCAGGTCACGCTGAAGCTGGACGACCGCCCGCTGTCCGGCGGCCGTCGCGCCGCCCTGCCGGAGATCGGCACCCGCTTGACCGTCGCCCTGGGCGCCCGCGCCACCGGGCTGGTCGAGACCGGCACCTACATCGTGGACGAGATCACCTACAGCGGCCCGCCGGAGACCCTGACCGTGCGCGCCCGTCACGCCGATATGCCGGGGCCGTTCCGCACGCCCGCCACCCGATCCTGGGACGCCACCACCCTCGGCGACATCGCCCGCACCCTGGCGGCGGGGTTCGGATACACGGCCGTCGTCTCACCGGCCCTGGACGCCATCGCCGTGGATCACGCCGACCAGACCGAGGAATCGCCCATGGCCTTCCTGAATCGGCTGGCGGAGGCGCACGACGGCATCGTCAAACCCTGCGCTGGTCGGCTGGTGCTGGCACCCAAGGGCACCGCCAAGTCCGTCTCCGGCCAACCGCTGCCGGAGCTGCGCCTGCGCCCGCGCGACCTGTCGACCTGGAGCTACACCCACGCCGCCCGCAAGGATCCCGGCCAGGGGGCAGGTCAGGGTGACGACGGCGGCACCCAGGCGGAACATTGGGACCTGGGCGCGGCCGAGCTGCGCACCGAAACCGCTGGCACCGAGCCCCGCACCGCCGTGCGCTACACCCGCGCGACGGACACCGAGGCCGTCGCGACCGCCCGCGCGACCAAAGCCCAGGGCGACCGCGCCAAGGCCACCTTCCGCGCCACCCTGCCCGGGAACCCCACCGTGGCGGCCGAACAAAAGCTGGTGCTGGAGGGCATCCGGCCCGGCATCCCGGCCGCGTGGCGCATCGCCAAGGTGACGCACACCCTCGACCGGTCCGGCTTCATCACCCGCCTGGAAGCGGAATTGTTTACGGGCACCTGACCCGGGCGCCATTCCGAAACCGCTGCCTCTGTTCGCGCCCCGCCCCGTGCGGGGTGTTTGTGTGTCTGGAAGGACTCCGCCATGCCGAGCAAGACCCTCGACACCCTGACCGGCGCCACCGTGGCGTCCGCGCCCGGCTGGGCGCCGCCGCTGGCCGTGGTCAACCAGTGGCTCACCTTCGCGAGCCTTTTGGTCGGGCTCGCCTTCCTGTGCTGGCGCTGGTGGCGGGCGTGGCTGCGCGAGCGGCGCGTCCGCCGGGACGTCCCCCGATGAGGGCCGTGGTCCGCGCGGCCCTGAGCGCCGCCGGCCTGGGCGCGGGGGCCATCGCCGCCGCGTTCATCGGCCCGCACGAGGGCCTGTCCCTGACGGCCTATCAGGACAGCGTCGGCGTGTGGACGCTCTGCCGGGGCCACACCGAGGGCGTCCGCCCCGGCGACACCGCCACCCGGGCCGAATGCGAGGCCCTGTTCGCGTCCGAGGTCGGGCGGGTCCTGGCCGACGTCGACGACCGGATCGTGGTCGACATCCCGGACGCCTCGCTCGCCGCCCTCACGTCTCTGTGCTTCAACACCGGGCTCGGCACCTGCGCGCCCGTCCTCCGGCGCGTCAATGCCGGGCGCCTGGGCGCCGCCTGCGACGCCATCGCGCTGTACGTCTATGCGGGCGGGCGCGACTGCCGGGATCCCGCGTCCAACTGCCGGGGCATCGTGGAGCGCCGCGCCGCCGAACGCGAGCTGTGCCATGCGGGCCGGACGGGAGAGAGCGCACCATGACCGCCCTGTTGCGACTCACCCCCTGGCTGGGGCTGGCCGCCGTCCTGATCGGCGGCGGGTGGTGGATGCGGAGCGTCCAGGCGGAGCGCGACACCCTCGCCGCCCAGGTCGAGGGCCTGCGGGCCTCCGTGGCCGCGTGGGATGCCGCCTATGCCGACGCGGAAGCCGATCAGGCCGCCGTGGTCGAAGCCCTGTCCCGCGCCCATGCCCAGACCGCCCGCCTTATCGAAACCCGCGCCGCCACGCTGGAGGCTCTGCGCCATGCCCAAGACCCGGACGGACGCCTGGACGATCCTCTGCCCCCTGCTGCCGCTGCTCTTGTTCGTCGGCTGTACGCCCACCCGGACGGCGCCGACTGACCCGCCGCCCTGCGCCTGCCCGGCCATCCCGGCCGAACTCCTCACCTGCCCACCCGGCGCCCCCGAACCCACGCCCACCCTGCGCGGCCTGCTCGAAGCCCTGACCATCGAACGCACCGCCGGGGAGACCTGCCGGGCTAAGATGCGGGCAGTCCTCAATTTCAGAGATTCAAAATAGATGCGGCAAAAACCGTCATTCAAACTCTATTCTTCAAGCTTGCACTGCATCATTATGCCCGCTGCAACAAGCGGGTTTCTTCCAACCATGTCGCTAAAGCTCGGATCGAATCTATGGCTCGCGATGTTTGGGATGATTTTAGATCCATACTTGACTAAGCATTTACAGTAACTATCAGTATTCGATCCTCCCTCATAGCCCGTACAGCTATCTATATAAACATTGTTTGAATTTAAATTTGTGACATACACATAAAGACCTCGCGAGATAATGGGCAGGAAGTGATTGCCACACCCTCCGAGTTTATCAAATGTTTCCTGCCCTGCTGAAAATGCCGATGCTTTCTGGATCGTTTCTGAATTTTGACGTATAGGATCTTGATTGCTAAATGGATTTCCAGTCATCTCGAATACGGTCGCTTGCACAAAAGAACTAACTTCGGATTCTTCATCTTCAGAAATTCCAAGGGGGCAATTTTTTTTAAAAGCTGACGAAAAGAAACCTCCTATAAAAACTGTTTCTCGCGGACCAAGCGTGTTCGTGCAGCCATTTCTAAGTGCGCTGAGTGTTTCTCCAAAGTTATATTCAGAGTAATAATTAGAGGCGCCTGAGTTGCAATTTTGAGCGTGCCCTGTATTTGAAAAACCAAATAAAAAAGACACGGCGAGGACTAATCGAAAAAAACGCATCGTCGGACCCCATCAGTAAGTTAGAACCGGCATAGGCCAGTCGGCTGCGCCTGCCAACGGCGCTCGCGCGAAAAGTGTATTCACGTATAAACCTAAAATTTCCTGCAAAATTAAACAAGCTTAAAACCATAAAAGGTTGAGGTGGTGGTGTCTGGCCCGTAAGGGCGTCGTGGTCGGCAGCCGCATATCCGCCCGATATCCAGCTCCTGCAACCCCCCGCACGATTTTCAGCGTGCACTTCCTGACGGTGATTATGCGCTGGAACAGGGTGAGGGGGGGGCGCCCCGCGCCTGCCTGACCATCCCGGCCGAACTGCTCTCCTGCGCGACCCGCATGTTTCAATCCACGCCCCCGCACGGGGGGCGACCCGCTGCGTGGCGGCCGCCAACACTCACCTATGAGTTTCAATCCACGCCCCCGCACGGGGGGCGACGATGATCTTGATCCCGTCCGGCTTGCCATTGGGCGTTTCAATCCACGCCCCCGCACGGGGGGCGACGGTCAGTGCCCGCCCCGCGAAATGGTCGCGCAAGCTCATGTTTCAATCCACGCCCCCGCACGGGGGGCGACAGGGGCGTCCTCTGGAATTGATGACACGACAAAAGTTTCAATCCACGCCCCCGCACGGGGGGCGACCGGCGACCTCGATGAGATCGCCCGAGTCCGCCCCGTTTCAATCCACGCCCCCGCACGGGGGGCGACCCCCATTCGCCGCCATTGCCCCGGCTGCACCCGTGTTTCAATCCACGCCCCCGCACGGGGGGCGACCGGGGCGTTGGCGGTAGTCCAGCAGTCCAGCGCCCCGTGTTTCAATCCACGCCCCCGCACGGGGGGCGACGTCAAACGACCCAGCCTGCTGTGCCTCAATTTCAGTTTCAATCCACGCCCCCGCACGGGGGGCGACACCGCTCAAGGTGGGCGTGATCGGCACGGCCTGGTTTCAATCCACGCCCCCGCACGGGGGGCGACCTCTGATTTTGTCCCCGCTGAAGTCCAAGGAAGCGTTTCAATCCACGCCCCCGCACGGGGGGCGACGATGTCGAGGCAGACCGGGCTGACGTGCGCCGGGTTTCAATCCACGCCCCCGCACGGGGGGCGACCGGCGGATTTCCAGGTCGGCGTGTTCGGACCCACGTTTCAATCCACGCCCCCGCACGGGGGGCGACTCCACCAGTGTAGTGTGCTGAACACGAACGGAAAACCGGGACGGTGGCGCGGACCTTGCCCCTCACAGCCCAGTTTGTGACCCGACGGTTGTCGGTGCAGCACGAATTCGCCATGTTTTCAGGGGTATAGGGCCGGTGCGAACCTGCCTGGGATTGCCGGGGTGCTCGCGGTTCGCGCCCCCTCTTTCCGGATGCCCCCCCCCACCGCTTCCCGTGCTGTCACACGATTAGTGGTCCGTTCAGATCCAGGGCGGGTTTGGCCCCCACGTGTTCGACCCTGCGCTGCCAATTGGCGCCCAGGTTGTAGTAACGCAGGCTGTCCTGGGCTGGGTCGATGACATCTTCCAGGCGCGCCTTCAAGGCGGTCCATTGCGCCGGTGTGACCTCGATTTCGAACACCGACAACTGCACGCGCTGGCCAAAGTCCTGGCAGGCGCGCGCCACATGGCGCAGCCTTTTCGCGCCGCCGGGCGACGAAACCGCGACGTCATACGTGACGAGAAGCATCATGACCGGGGGTCCTTTTTCGTCGGCTACTTCCACAGCCAGGGGGGATAGGCGTCCAGGTCGCCCCGCAGATGGCGCGCCAGCATCTGAGCCTGGAGAAAGGGCACCAGCCCAATTGGGGCGGACTCGCCGAGAAAGGGGTGGCGGCGGCTCTCGCGTTTGCGTTCCTGCCAAGCGGTCAGAACGGTCTTGCGGGCGTCGTCTGTGAGCAGAACGGCGCCGCCATCTAGGGCGCGGATATCGGAGCCCTGGATCTGCCGACGGTTGATCAGGGACAGAGCCAGACGGTCGGCGAGGATGGGCCGCAGTTCCTCCATCAGGTCGAGAGCGAGACTGGGACGGCCCGGGCGGTCACGGTGCAGAAACCCGACGGCCGGATCCAGACCGACACTTTCCAGCGCTGCGCGGCAGTCATGCACCAGTAGGGTATACAGAAACGACAGCAGAGCGTTGGTCGCATCCCGTGGCGGGCGTCGGCTGCGCCCGTGGAAGCGCAAGACAGGGTCCGTATCGGTCCGCAGGAGATGATCGAAGACAGCGAAATAGACCTGCCCGGCCTCACCCTCCAGGCCGCGCAAGGCGTCGATATCCTGATCCGGGCGGCGGAGGCGGCGCAGGATGTCCGCCAGTCGCTCCGTGGCCGGTCGCAGTGCGGATCCAGCTTCGGTGTCCGCGTCGGAGCCCGCTTCTGGGCGGTCGCGCAGAGTCCGCATTAGCACGGCGCGCTGGTTGGCGATCTTGCCCGCCACGATGGCCTGGACGATCCCCGTGCCAACGGCGGATTCACTGGCCTTGTATTGGGCCCGGCGCAGCAGAACGTTGCCGCTGACCGGGCCTTCGATCCGCGCCTGGAAGCGTCCCTGGCGGTTCAACAACACGATGGTGATGCCACCGCTGGCGCAGGCCTCAATCAACGGCGGAGATATCCAAACGCCGCCGAACACCACCAGACTGCCCAGCATGTGCATGGGAATGCGGCCTGGCAGGCTGTCTTCCCGTTCGATCAGGACCGTCTCGCCGTCCTTGCGTAGCCCGGTCCCCGGCGTGGTCACATAAAGGGTGTTGAGGAGCTGTTTCATGGCAGGTCGTCCTCGCTGTCTGCGTCATCGCCGGCCATCAGCCGCTCGACCCGACGAGTCCACCACCCGTGCGCCGACCGCCCCGCAAGGTCGGGGCGGCACGGCTCGTTGAGCGAACAGGCCCGGCAACGGCGGGAGTCTTCGGTGGGCGGGGGCAGCGTTGTCTCTGCCAGCAAGACCTTAACGCGCGTGACCGTATCCTCGGTCAGGGCCCGCAGATCGGTGTCGAAGGCGACCCCCTGTCGCCGCCGGGTTTCGCCATAGAACAGAGCGCCCTCGGAAACCGGGCGACCGGTCATCTCTTCCAGGCACAGAGCCTGGGCACACAGTTGCACGGCGTCGGCGCGGTGCGCTTTGGGGCGCCCGCGCTTGTATTCCACGGGATACGGTGTTTCGCCCTCTGGTCCCTGATGGAACTCCACCACATCGGCGATCCCGCTCAATCCTAGGTGAAGGCTATACACGGGCAGCGCGGTGACGACCCGGACACCACGGCGACGGTGCTGCTGGCGCTGATCCACGGTGTCGTGCAGCACCCGTCCCTCCGCTGTCAGGCGGTTTTCCTCCCACACGCGCTCCACATGGATCAGGGCGCACTGGCGCGCGCAATAGAGCATGTGCTGAAGGGCGGCGATGGGGACCGGGTCGGTCGTCATGATGGCCGCCGGGATCAGACCGGCCGTACCACCGTGATGCCGTCGGGCAGGCCGTCGGTGTTCACGGTGATGGTGTAATCGCCGAAGCCGCGCGCAGGCGTGGCGGCGTCGCCGCTGCGCCGGCAGGTGACACGGTCGAACAGGCTGTGGGCCTGGGCATTGCCCAAGGCACTGTCGTGGCGGAAGACGATCAGGCGTCGCGCTGTCATCTCGCCGCGGGCGGCTGACCGGTCGTGCTCGAACATCTGGCCCAGGGCCTGCCATAAGAACGTCAGATCTTCGTCGGAAAAGCCGGTTCGCTCGGCCAGTTTGGCGGAGACGAAGCCGTGCATGCGATAGAGGCCATAGGGTACGATATGCTTGCGGCCCATGGTCCGGTTGTCGGTGCGCTGATCCCCGCTGGTCTCGTCACTGCCTTCCTGACGCTCCTTCTTTTCCTTTTCGGTGGTGGCCGCCATGCGGGTGATGGTGATTTCCTGCGGAACGATGGGATCCATGGACTGGGCAAAGGTGAACTGGACCGGACCTCGCACCTGACCGCAGTTGATGCCCGTGCCCATGACGGCGCCGAATGTGCGGATATCGAAAAACTGCTGGCACATGAAGGCCTGAAGGGCGACCGCCTCGGTATCGTCCTTGGGATTTAGCTTCTTCTCGCTGGTCACTTTGGCGTCGCCGGCGCGCACCTCCGCATAAGCCTCGCGGTGGCGTTCGTTGAGGATGGAGCCGTCCTGAACGTAGATGCGAAAGCCGGGGTCGGTGCCTCGTGCCAGTTCCGTGAAGTTCCGCACCTTGCGCTTCAGGCAGACGTCGGAGACAAGGCCGTGCTGGGTTTCCTGGTCGATGCGCGGCAGGTTGCCGGCGTCCGGGTCGCCGTTCGGGTTGCCGTTGACGACATCGAAGAACAAAACAAAGTCGTGACGGTGGGCCAAAGCGGTCATGGGAGCGATCTCCGTGGGTTAGGCGTCGGTGGCGGCCGTGCGGGTGGTGGAGGCGTTTTCGCCCTCCGCCTCGGCTGATGAGGCTCCGTCGGCGTTTTTCCTGGGCCGGTAGCTCTGGTGGTAGTAGCCGAGCGCGAACAGCGCCTGCTGGGCCGGGGGCAGGGCGCGCGGGAACGGATCCGCGCCCGGGGCCATCCGTGCCATGACGGCGGCGATGTCGCGTTCCAGGGTGATGGCCAGTCCCGGCTTTTCCTTGCGCAGCTTGGCCAGATGGGGGGCCGAGCCCCGGTCGATGAGCGGGAAGACGCTTTGCGGCGTGCTGGAGGCGGCGCCGTAGAACTTGTCCTTCACCGTGGCCTTGACGCCCGGCAGGGCCGCGCGTTGCACGGATTCATACAGGGCGAACAGACGGCCGAGCAGATAGCCGGGGTCCGTGTTGTCGGGGTCCAGGGACACGGGCGGTTCCTCCGTGACGGGATGAGGGTCCAGGCGATGGGTGCGGGCGACGATGGCCTTGAGCAGTGCCACGCGTAGGTCATTGACGCGGCCGTCGCTGCGCAGCCTCATGAGTAGGGTGGAGAGCAAGGTTGCGGGATAGCGTTGCCCGGTGAGGATGGCGCGCGTCAGCTCCCCGGCCAGCTGCTTGGGGATGTTCTCGCGTTTGTGCTGGACGGCGGTTTCCAGCAGCAGCCGCCAGGGCGAGGGATGGGGATGCCGGGGCGGTGGCTCCAGGCGTAGGTCCCGGGTGTGGGCGCCGATGTGCCGGGCGAAGGCGCCGAAGGTGTTCTCCAGCCAGAAGCGAACCGACAGTCGGGCGGCGTTGGGCGATAGGCCGAGGATGTAGAAGCGGGCGGCATCGACGCGTGGGTCCACGTCGGCGAGGGGGCGCCCCTGGGCGATTCCCTCCAGGACCGTTCGCAAGCGCCCTTCCGCAATCTTGGTGTCCGCGTCCGGATCGGCGTCGCCGAACAGCACGGCCATGCAGTCCTCCGCCACCTGGGCTGTTTCTTCGGCGGCGTCCGGGTCGTCGTCCGAGGCCTCGGCCCAGAAGACCGTCGAGGCGTCGCCGATCTGTAGGCGGTTGCGGCTGTCCGTGGCCAGCAGGTGGTTCAGCGCCGTGGTGTAGGCGAACGCTGTCGCCACGCCCACCGGGGCGTTGGCGCCTTTCTTGTGGCCGTAGGATTCGAGGGCATCGAAGTTGAACGACACCAATGGGGCCCCCGAAGTCTGGGCTCCCCAGACGCCCTTGATGGGGGTGTGCAGACGGGTGAGCGATGTGTGCCGGCCGCTGACTAGGCACGCCCCGTTCAAAGCGTCGTCCGCGCCGTGTTCGGTCTCCCAAAGCGCTTGCGCCGCCGGGCGATCGTGCAGAAAACAACGATCGTCGTCGAAGCGGAACACCACATTGGCGTCGCGCATCTCTTCCGGGAACAGCGGCAGGCCGAATTGATCCGGTGTCCATTGATCGAGAAAGGCCCGCAATGCCCGCAGGCCAGGGTCGTCCGTGTCGGCAAGCAACGTTTGATGCCGCGTCTTGAACGCCTCGTGCTCACGCTGGGTGCGGGTGTCCTTGCCGGCGGTGATGCCGAGCACATAGGACGTCTTGTCCCACAAAGTGTTGGGCGCGATGCCCGAGGTGCGCGTTTCCGAGGTGGGCACGGCCAGCATTCGGGGGCGGGGTTTTTTCTTGGCCTCCCGAGTGTGCAGATCGAGAACTTCGCGCGCGCCGCCTGCGGTGTCGAGCACGATGCAAAAACCGATCTTTTCCAGGCTGTAGCCGAAGCGCGGCACGGTCTGTGTCTGCGCTAACCGCTCATACAGCTGGCCCAAGGCAAAGAGCATGGTCATCTGCGGATCTCCGGCGAGTCCGGTGCCGGGACCGTGACGATTCCGCTGTCCATGCGAGCGCGGAAGAACAAGGCGCCGCGGTCGTTGGCGTGATCGATGTCGTAGAGCATGTAGCCCAGGTCCCGGGTTTCCGGGATGGGGGGAGGAGGTGGTGCGTCGGGGTCCAGCACGTCGATGCGGGCGTCAAACTCTCGCGTCCCCAGGCAGGGCTGATGAAAGCACTGCCCTTTGCGGACGCGGCGGTTGAAGATGTCTAGGTGCTTGCCCGGTGTGTCGTCCGGCCCCGCCTTGGGGGTGAGAGTGAAAGCGGCCTCGACGACGTAATCCACATCCACGAGGACAGTGGCGGCCCGCTGCTGGCGGTCTTTCTCGATGGTCAGGCCCAGCTCGGCCAGGGACCCGGTCTTCATGGCCCGCCGTGCGGTCGTCACGGGGATTTTGCTGGCCACTTCGTTGCGGCGGATCGAAGTAAATCGGATCGGTTTCAGCACATGGATGCGGGACACATGCCAGCAGATGGCCGGTTTCCAGTGGACGGCTTCAAGGATTCCCCGAATCGCCGAGGGTGTCGGCACGTCGTAGGAAACCCTTTCGGCTTTGAGTTCCGGACGAGTCCAGCAAGCGAACGGTCCGGACACCCGCAGTTTGACTCCATAGCTCATGGACACACCTTTCCTGTTCGCCCGTCGCTGCTATGGCGGCGGTAAGCGACCTTACGACCCCGCCGCTCCGGCATGTGGCGGGGCAAGCAATATCCCGTAAAGATTTCAATCCGCAGCCACGGATCATGGCCGACACGAGCGCCCTCTCCGCTCAGGACTCACGGGAGGGGCGATTGCTTGCTCGTTAAGAGGGTTCTCGGCGAGTTAAACCTGTAAAAATGCTGTCACTCGGAGGTGTGACTGTCAAGCTGCACATTCCTTTAAGGTATCTTGAACTCACCATACGGACTCTGAGGGGCGCAGGTCGCCCGCCTCCTCCCAGATCAGGCCGGTTTCCGGCGTGTAGAGGGTCGGATCTTCCAGAACCGCGAACTGCTTGGCCGGGTCGCGGAAATTCACCTGTCCGGAGGCCATCAATCGGTCGCGATCCTTCGGAGGGATCTGAACCGTGAAACGCTGCAGGGCGCGGGCCAGTCCGCCGGTGTGGGTGGCGAAGGGCAGGGCGTCCAGGGCCATGCGGCAGCCGTTGTCATTCCGGGGAATGATCACCGGATCCAGCCCGTCGGCGATCAGGTGGAACGTCTCCCCGACGCTGCGGAACGCGAAATCCGTTCCCGTGCGGCCAGCGACGAATCGCTCCAGCACGCTGTCACGATCCAGGGCGTTTGCTCCTTTGCGCCAGTAGACCTCCTCGAAATAGGCTTTGATGGCGTCCAGCGTTGCCGGATCCGGGTGTTTGGCGAGCGCATGCCGTGTCGCTGCCGCGAAGTCTCGCACCGCGCGGGGGGCGGGCCAGTCCGGGGCTTCGAAGATCATCACCGGGCTGTCGCTGGCCGCCCGGCGACCTTCGCGGTTGCAGCGCCCGGCGGCTTGCAGGATGGAATCCAACCCGGCTTCGGCTCGGAAAACCACTGGAAAATCAACATCGACACCGGCTTCCACCAAGGATGTCGCGATGACCCGGCAGGGCGTTTCCACCGCCAACGTCTCTCGTACTCGGACCAGGATAGCTTGCCGGTCCGCCGCCACCTGACGAGTGCTGAGGTGAATCACACCGTCCAGCCCGGCGGCCTGAGCTGCCCGATAGAGCGCTAGGGCATGGGCGCGGCTGTTGACGATCACCAGCGCCTGTTGGTGCGCGCCGAGGGCCTCAATCAAGGCCGTGTCACTCATCAATCCCGCGTGACGGATGGTGGTGCGTGTCAGGGTTTTCTGAAGCTTCCCCGGGTCAGGCGCCAGTTCCCGTACGTTCTCCAGTCCTCCATCGAAGCGATCCGCTCCCAGGGCCGGTTGGGTGGCCGTGCATAGCACGATGGAGCAGCCGTGATTGCGCGCCAGTTCGTCCAGGGCCGCCACGCAGGGGCGCAGCACGGGCAGTGGCAGGGTTTGCGCCTCGTCCAATATAATGACGCTATGGGCGACGTTGTGCAGTTTGCGGCAGCGCGCCGGGCGATGGGAGAACAGGCTTTCGAAAAACTGGACCGTGGTGGTGACCACCAGTGGCGCGTCCCAGTCCTCCATGGCCAGCTTCAGCTTGTCGGCGCCGTCGCGCTCAGACAATTCGCCTCTATCCAGAGCGGTGTGATGCTCCAGCACCACACCGTCCCCCAAAATGTCCCGGAACACCTGGGCCGTCTGGTCGATGATCGAGGTGAAGGGAATGGCATATATGATCCGGTCCAGGCCGTGGGTCTTGGCGTGTTCCATGGCGAAGGCCAACGAGGTCAACGTCTTGCCGCCGCCCGTCGGAACGGTCAGCGAGAACACTCCAGGGGCCAGAGCGGCGCGCTCCCGCGCATGCTCCAGAACCCGGCGGCGCAGATGGTTGAGGGGTTTGTCTTCGGCCGTCGCTCGCAGGTGGTTCAGGTAGTCGGTCAAGCGGGGGGCCAGATCGGACGGCGTCTGATCCATGCCCCGGCTTATGGTCTCGCCGTTGGCGGTCGCGTAGAAGGCCTCGGTGTCGCGGTAATCGGCATCCACGAGACAGGAGAACAAGAACCGGGTCAGCATGGCGACCTGAAAGCCCAGGCGTTCCTTGTTCGGTTTGAAGGTGCTGCTGAACTTGGGATGTGGCACCGGTCCAATCTCTTGCAACCAAACTGGATCCGGCGCTGGAACGGCTTTCTTTAAACGCGCCTGAAGTGACCGGTCTTCAGCACCTTCCCGATCGGGGAGACCGCTGTGATGTCCGGCGATGACATAGGCCAGCATGTCGGCTGTTATCGGGTCGTAGGGACTCTTCGGGCGATGGGCCCATTGGGCCCCGGCGGTGGCGTGATCGACCGGCTCGGCACCGTCCAGGCGGGCTTGGAACTCAGCCGTGTATTTCCCGAGATCATGAAGGAGCCCGGCCAGACCCGAGGTGTTGCAAATATTGAGCTTTTTACCGCGCTCTTGCGCAAGCGACGAGACGGCTCTCAGATGATTGGATAATGGTTGCCAATATTTTTTGTCTTTTTTGTCCGACGAAGAGTGTGCATAATAGTGTTTCATGGGGACGACTTTTATGTTGCGCTGTTTGTTTCGAGTGCTTTGCTTAATAAGCGTTCATATTTGTCCGCGTCCTTCAGAAGAAGTAGCGCGCCGCGCACCAGTGCGCTTTTCCAGCAAGGCGTCGGAACTGGAACAGTGGCATGGTGTGCGCCAACGATGAAACACTTACCGCGCGCTTAATCAAAACCGAGGTGCCGTCGCGCAAAACGTAGTGGGGCAGGGTAGGATGTCGAGCATGGTTTTCGGTGCGTGCTTAACGCTTTACATCCGGCCCCTAACCCATTGACGCCCAGGCATGAATTTACGTCGATTCTACTGCTAAGCAACTGAAATCACAGGCAAAGAATCCGACTGAAAATCCCCGTGTCGGCAGTTCGAATCTGTCCCTGGGCACCATTTTTTGAAGCGTAACCTACTGAAATCGTTCGATTTCATCCGACCCAATCACGTCACAGAAACTAAGACAGATACACTCTGTGACGTGGTTGGGTCAGCCCCGAAGCCAAGATCGGGGAGAATGGCCGGCTAAACTCTCCTGCTCGGTTGTTCACGACTCACCAAAAGCCCTCATAAAGGCTCATCACGGCTCCGGCGATGATGATGCCAAGGGCGACTAGAGCGGATTGAGCGGCATATGAATCTGGGGATTCCCAGGACGGGGGTTCTGTGATTCAAGATGAGGGCTGGAGCAGGAGGCCAGTCTTCATGTCCAAGGCCCTCTCTGTTGATCTTCGCCGACGTGTTGTTGAAGCCGTAGAGGCGGGTGCATCACGCCGTGCGGCGGCCGAACGGTTTGGTGTCGGCGTGTCGTCGGCGATCCGCTGGGTTGCGCGAGCACGAACGCGCGGCGACCTTGAGCCGGACAAACGCGGTGGCAACGTCCGGTCCCATCGGATCGATGGGTATCGCGATCTCATCCTTGGCTGGATCGAGGCAGAACCCGACCTGACACTGGCGGAGGTGGCCGAGCGTCTCGAAGCCGAGACCGGCGGCTATCGCCCGTTGCAGAGCGTGGTGTGTCGGTTTTTCCAGCGCCACGGCGTGACGCGGAAAAAAAGATGGCGCACGCTGCCGAACAGGAGCGAGCCGACGTAGCCGCCGCCCGCCGGGCCTGGTTCGACGCCCAGCCGGACCTCGACCCCGAGCGTCTGGTGTTCATCGATGAGACGGGCACATCGACGAAGATGGCGCGGCTGTTCGGTCGGGCGCCGAGGGGCGAGCGCTGCCGCGCCCCTGTGCCGCATGGCCATTGGAATACGACGACGTTCGTGGGCGCGCTGCGGCTGTCGGGGATGACGGCCCCCATGACCCTCGGCGGCGCCATGACCGGGGCGGCGTTCCTGGCCTATGTGGAGCAGGTCCTGGTCCCCACGCTGAGCCCCGGCGACATCGTGGTGATGGACAATCTGCCGCCCCACAAACCGACCGCGATCCGACAGGCCATCGAGCGCGCCGGCGCCGAACTCCGGTTTCTGCCGGCCTACAGCCCTGACGTCAACCCGATCGAACTGGCGTTCTCGAAGATCAAGGCGTTCCTGAAAAGCGCCGCCGCCCGCACCGTCACCGACCTCTGGGACGCCATCCGCGACGCCCTTGATGCGGTCACCGTTCAAGACTGCCGCAGCTTCTTCGCCGCCACTGGCTATGAACCAGAATGATCGGAATCCGCTTGTCTTATGGTTTGGGGCGGCTCGATCGGCAAGATTGGGCCACTGGCCGGGGGGGGCACCCCCGGCCAGTGGCGGGGTCGGACCGTGAATTCGCTGGCGATTGCAGCGCCGCGTTAGAGTGAGGTCGCCCCGTCTTTTCCTTATGGCCTGAATGGATACCAGGGCCTCAAGGCCCGTATGACAAGCACAGGACCGGGAAAAGATGACTGACACTACCATCGGCGTGGACATCTCGAAAGGCACTCTCGATGCGCATCGCCTGCCGGATGGCGACCGCCATTGTGTTCCCAACAGTCCGGCGGGGCACCGCGCCCTGATCGCCTGGATCGGCCCGGAGGTGGCTCGGGTGGTGTTCGAACCGACCGGCCCGTATCACGCGGCGTTCGAGCGCGCCCTGGCCCGACGCGGTCTGCCCCTGGTGAAGGTCAACCCGCGCCAAGCCCGACGCTTTGCCGAAGCCACCGGCACACTGGCCAAGACCGACCCTCTCGACACGGCGCTGTTGGCCAGGATGGGAGCGTTGCTCACCCTGGAACCCAGGTCTCCGCAAACCGAGGGGATCGCCGACCTCAAACAGCTCCATATCGCCCGCGAGGCGCTGGTCAAGGATCGGACGGCAGCGAAAAACAGGGCCAAGAGCCTTCGCATCGCCTTGCTGAAACGCCAGAGCGCCGAACGCCTGAAGCACATCGAACGGCAACTCGCTGCGGTCGAGGCTGAGATCGAAAGCCGAATCCAAGCCGACGAAGACCTGGCCCGGCGCTTCGACATCCTGGTGAGCATTCCGGGGATCGCCCGCCTGATCGCCTTCGTCATGCTGATCGAGATGCCGGAACTCGGCACCATGGAAGCAGGACAAGCCGCCAGCCTCGCCGGCCTGGCCCCAGTCACCCGGCAATCCGGACGATGGACCGGCCGTGCCTTCAGTCGCGGCGGACGCGCCAACGTCCGCCGGGCCCTTTACATGCCCGCCCTCGTCGCGGTGCGCTTCAATCCCGACATGAAGGCCAAATACGACGCCCTCGTCCATGCCGGAAAACCCGCCAAGGTCGCCATCATGCGAAAGCTCGTCGGCCTCGCGAACGCCCTGCTCAAGGCAGGGCGTTCCTGGATGCCAAAAGCCGCTTGATCAACACGGATACTCTAGCCTGCGGTGAGTTGGCCTCACCGCAGGCTAGTATGCAGGCCGATATTAGACCTGGGTCGCGTGCCAGAACCGGATCCAAAAAACGGGCCCGGTTTGGCGAGCGTGGCTCTGGTTCTGATCTGGATTGAGCGCGAGATCCGCGATCTGCGCATCGTCCAATGACCATATTCCCGTGCTTACGGGTTCCAGGAATCAACGTCTTTCTCGGCTTCCTCGCGGGTCTTGCCGTATTTCTCCTGGAGCTTGCCGACCAGCTTGTCGCGATTGCCTTCGATCTGATCGAGTTCGTCGTCGGTCAGCTTGCCCCACTGGATCTTGGCGTCACCCTTGACCTGCTTCCAGCGGCCTTTGACTTCATCCCAGTTCATGATGGGTCTCCTTTCATGTCCGTTTCGATACCGATACACTAACGCATGGATCCTGCGCAGCGTTCCGTCGGGTCGCAGGCTGGATGTTTCGAAGACGGTGCGCGCCAGGGCCCTCAGCTGGCGCCATTGGTCTCACTGGAGCCCGGGTCCGAGGGCGCCTTCCGGCACCGTTCCGGCGCCTCAATGGAGGTGGCATTGGGGAACATATCGAGGAAGGGAATGCGCATGCCGTATCCGTTTACGATCACGGGTTCTTGCGGGCATTCGCGGGTCACTCGATTGGCGACGGATTGCAGGTTCGCGGAATCAAATTTGAAATAAGGCGGAAAGAAACCGGCGTCCTGGTTCTTGAAGATCAGCGTATCGGCTGTACCGGCGTAAACGGTGTCAATCCGATACTGGATCTCGCGCCCGTCTCCGGTTGTGCCGGTGATCTGGACTTCCCAGGAATCTGGACCCCACCGCATCCAGACGAGCGTCAGGCTGATCACCAGGATGACACCCAGCCCAGTCATTATTTTGTGTTTCGTTCTCATGGCAGCGTTTCCTTTTCTGGTTCTTGGGTCATCGGGCCCTGTGCCCAAACGGCTCAGCACGTATCCTGACGGATCGGGACCCATGCACCATGTGGCGTCTGCCCGATGTCGCGTCTAGGAACCGGCGCGGTCGCACCATTCGGCCGGACGGCCTCGGAGGCGCCTGCGGCCGGGACCAGCGTCGGACGGCCTATATGGGTCGGACGGCCTATATGGAAAGCGGTTTGGATACAAAGGACCCGCATCCCCAGATGGGGACGCGGGCGGGGTCATGTGGCGCAGGGGCACCCGGAGGCAACGGCCGAAGGACCGCCACGCCCCGGATCGACCCCGGTGCCGGTCTGGGTGAGTCTCGAAGATGCCTAGCGCTTGGATGCATCAAACACCTTCTGAACCGCGCCCCAGGCGGACTGCACGCCGGTATTCACCTTTTGGGTGGCGGCGTCGGCGCCATCCTGAAACTGGCGGGTCTTTTCGTCGTACTGCTCGCGCGCGTTCGTTTTGGTGGACCCGGTGGGCGTGTCGGTGGTCTGATCGTTCGCCATGGGAACCTCCTTGGCTTGCGGTCTGGCGGCCAGGACGGAACCGGTCGACCCTGGGTACATGGTCGGAATGCGCGGGCACCCATCTCTTGCGCCCGCGCCTGCAGGGGGCCGGTTCGTGGTCGGCGCGCCGTCTCGTAGGAAATGCGCGCGAGCCCGGAGCGTTCCCCACTGTTGCGATTATTTTTACGTTGAGGCTTTCCAAGCCTGCGGTGAGGCCCCCTTAATCGCTACCTCGGTTTATTCGCTAGAGGTGTTTTGGCAGGGGGCGCGGGAGGTTTCCGGCTGTCCCTGGCCTGACATGCAGGAGCGTTACGGAAAGGAGAACTCAGTCTTCCGGTTCCGCCGTTGGGCCGAGCGAGGGGTTTGGGGCGCCTGGAAACGCTGGCCGATCTCGGTCTGACCGACGACTGGCAGCACATGATCGACAGCACTATTGTCCGGGGGTGGCGCGCCCGACGACCAACCGATCACGCGGTGGCCGGGCGCGCCGGCTGCTCAGGGGGCGTCCTTGTTCGACCGCAGTGCCTGCGCGGCGAGTTCGTCCAGATCCTCCATGCTCATGGTCTCGTCGTAGATGCCGGCGCCGACGCGGACATCCGGCTGGAAGGAGACCTCGGTGCTGATGGTGTAGGAGATCTTGCGCGACGCCTTGGCCTCGCCTGGGCGCGGCCACCAGTATTCGACCCAGCCCCCCTCGGGCGCCTCGCCGGCCGCGCATAAATCCTGGAACAGCCGGTTGCCCTGTTCGTCCTCCATCTGGAGGATCGGGCGGCCGACCATGTCGGGGCGCAAGGGGTGGGCGATCATGCGGTCATCCAGGCAGCTGAACACAAAGACGTAGCTGTCCTTCCACACCCAGTCGGCGTTGTTGTTGAAGTCGGAAAACCCGGCCTGGCCCTTGTCGTGCAGAAAGCGGGCCGCTTCCTGCACCTTGGCGATGACCTCGTCCGCCGTGGCGGAGGCCCCCTCGGCGGCGGTCGCGGTCGTGGCGGCCGGGACGGCCAGCGCGAGCGCCGTGGCCGCGACCAGCCCCCTCAATGTGTTCGGCATGGTAATCGTCTCCCAGAGTTTCTTGGGGTTTCGCGTGGATGGCGCTCACTTGATCCACGCGCGGCCGGCGGGCAGCAGGTCGCGTCCATAGATCTCGTTGAGGATGATCCGGGCCATCATGTACCAGGCGGACGCCGCGCAGATCATCAGTTCGTACCCGGCGATCACCGTCAGCTCGGGAAAGCCGAAATGGGCCAAGTCGAGCAGGATGAACCCCAGAAGCAGCGTCGTGAAGGTGAAGGCCATCGCGCCATGAATGCGCAGGGCACCGATCCATAGGATCGCCGTGAACAGGGTCCAGGCCACCAAGAACCAGCCGACGTCCGTGGTGCTGGCCTGGAACACTTCGAAGTGGTTGCCCAGGAACACCATCCCCAGCGCGATCCAGAACGCGCCGAAGCCGCTGAACGCGCAGTAGCCGAAGTTGTTGCCGGTTTTCATTTCCTGCAGACCGGCGATCAGCTGGGCAAGCCCGCCGAAAATCAGCCCGAGCCACACCACGGGACCGACGCTGGGCATCCAGCCCACGTTATGGAACTGCAGGACCAGGGTGGTCAGTCCGAAGCCTCCCAGGCCGACCACCGCCGGGTTGCCGAGTTTCTCCTCAGCCATCGTGTTTGTTCTCCCTTGATTGCATCACGCGCCGTGGTCCGGAGGCCGTTGGCTCCCGTTGGCGCCGCGGCATCATGCCAGTTTTACGCTATGGGGGCTCGCCCATTTCGCAGCTGCGGCCAAGACATGCTCGGAAAAGAGAAAAGCGCAAAGGTGGGTGCCGGCTGCCTCGGGAGCGCCGACTCAGGGCCGGGCTGATTCGGGCAGGAGCGTCCCGGTTTTGCGCGGCGGCCCGTCTTGCCGATTGGCTGAGCCGAGCCGGTCTGTACGCGGCTCCATGTCTCAATCAGAAGACGAGATCGAAATGATGCCGCTCCAGGCAACGGAGATGGAAATCGCGTTTGTATTAAGGGTGCGCAAACAAAGTGGGCTAAATTCATTAAAGTTTGTTCAATAAATAAAACTTAAAGTTTATAAACCAATGGAAGTAATAAAATATGTTATTTTTAATGCTATCATGTTCAGATAATGAATTATTTACTTTTTCGAGTTTCAATTATCGCGAGGTTTTACAGGAGCTGCGTTTCGTCAAATTAAAGTCCTTTTTTAAGGAAAGGAGAGAGGGGGATCCGTACAGAAGCCAAGGGAGGTTGAAGTATGTCTGGAGTCTGGAACTATAATCCAAATAATATGGGAGTGTTTTCCCTCTATCTGAACGGCATCGCCATGTCGACGACGGACTGGACCACCACCGACGTCGTCATTGCCGTGGACGGAACGAACTGGCGCACCAGTGTCGCCATGGGCAGTCACCTTCTCGAATCCAGCACCGGCACGCCGGCCGATACAACCACGGATTACTTGTATATCGACGATACGAGCGCGACGACAGGGACGCTGAATTTAACGGGCGGCGATCTCAACGACACCGCGATTGCTACGGCGAACAACGACACCCTGAGCGGCGGAGCCGGCAACGATTATCTGTATGGCTACACAGGCGACGATTCCCTCGTCGGCGGCAGCGGGAACGACACTCTGTCCGGCGTCAACGGCAACGACACCCTGCAAGGCGACGCGGGCAACGATACCCTGACGGGCGGCAACGGCAACGATACCCTCGACGGCGGCGCCGATAACGACACCCTGGACGGCGGGAGCGGCAACGACACCCTGACCGGTGGCGACGGCACCGATACCCTCAGCGGCGGTGCCGAAAATGACACCCTAGACGGTGGCGCCAGCAATGACTCCCTGGACGGCGGCACCGGCGATGACTCCCTGACGGGCGGCTCCGGCAACGACACCCTCATCGGCGGCAGCGACAACGACAGCCTTGATGGCGGGACGGGCTATGACTCCCTGGACGGCGGCGGCGGCACCGACTCCCTGACGGGCGGAGACGGCAACGACGTTCTGACCGGCGGCGCCGGCAACGACACCCTGACCGGCGGAGACGGCAACGACACGGTCCGCGGGGCTCTCTCCGATTTTACGGGCGATACCATCACGGATTTTTCATTCGACGACACCCTGGTGGTGACCGGCGCCGATCTCTCGGGCCTGGCCGGAAAAACCGCAGGGGCCATCGACCTCAGCGGCTATGGCGGCAGTGGGACCCTGACGCTGACCGGGGTGACGGGCGCGTTCGCGGCGACGTACGGCGGTGGCAATACGACGATCACGCTGACGGCCAGCGTCCCGAGCGGCGGCAGCAGCGGCGGCTCCACCACGGAAACGACGACCGAGGATGGCGCGTCCGTGACCGTCACCACCACCCCTCAGGCCAACGGCACGGTGGTCACGCGGACCATCGCGCCCTTCAGCGGCTTTCAGCCGGGCGAGACGGATCAGGGTGACAATGCCCTGTCGGACCATAGGCTGGCGGGAACATCGAATGCGCCGGTTGTGTCCGCGCAGCTTCCGGTGGGTGTGGGCCTGACAAGTTCGGGTCTCGCGACCCCGCAGACCAGGGCGCTGGCGCTGACTGATCTGGTCGGGCGCATCGAGGCCGAGACCGACGCTGGGTCCGCGACCCAGGCCCACATGACAGGCGTAGGCCAAGCCTTCTTGAACACCCTGCCGCCAACCGCGAATCTGTACGTCACGACGATCACGCCGACCGTTTCCGGCGACACGGCGCCGGGCCAGCCGATCGTCATCACCGGGGGCGGGGCCTCCGTGGTGACGCAGGAGGCGCTGGTCATCGACGCGCGGTCCCTCCCGTCCGGCACGGTCCTTCAGCTTGAGGACGTGGCGTTCGCGGCCATCGTCGGCGACGTCACGGTCACGGGCGGGGCCGGCGACAACATGGTGGTTGGCGATGGCTCGGCGCAGGTCATTCGGTTGGGCGAGGGGGACGACATCCTGGATGGTGGCGCCGGCGACGATCAGGTGGGGTCCGAGGGCGGCGACGACATCCTGATCGGCGGCCTCGGCGATGATGTCATCACCGGCGGGACCGGCTCGGACACGGCGGCGTTCGCTGGGTCCTTTGCGGCGGCCACCATCACACGGGGCGAGACCATCACGGTAAGCGATACCGCCACGGAGGGCGGCGGGACCGATGTGATCGGGGACGACGTCGAACTGCTGGCGTTCACGGCGGACCAGGCGATGACGCTGGTGCGCACCGATGGTCATAGCCTCGTCGCGGGCGTCGGCTTCGACGCGGCATTCTACCTCGCGCAGAACACCGACGTTGCGGCGGCGGTCGAGGCGGGGGTGTTCGTCAGCGCGGCGGAGCACTTCGCGGCCGTCGGGCTGGCGGAGGGCAGGGCCGCCAACCCGGTGTTCAACGAGGCCTGGTACCAGGCGACCTATAGGGATGTCGCCGATGCCGTCGGGGCTGGGATCTTTGCCTCGGCCGCACAGCACTACGCGCTGTTCGGCGCGCAGGAAGGCCGGGATCCAGGGGCGTGGTTCGATGCCTCCGCGTACCGGGACGCCAACGCGGACGTCGCGGCGTCGGAGTTCTCGGCGCTGGAGCATTTCGTGCTGTATGGCGCGGCCGAGGGACGCGCCGGCGCCGTGCTTGACACTGCTCTTCTGGTAGCGTGACCCCTCGGGGGGCGCAACGCCCAGAGCAACCGGAGCTCAAGGCACGGCCCGTCACCTCGGCCGTGCCGGGCGCACCGCGCTCCACGTCAGCCACGTCTGATCCGCACACGCCTGTCTGGATCAGTCCGGTCCCCGCCGCGACACCGGGGTGGGGAACACATACCCCACGCCCCGCACCGACCGGACCGGCAGCTTGAAGGCCGAGACGGAGAACTTCCGCCGCAGCCGGGACACCAGGACGTCCAGGCTGCGGTCCTCGGGGCCGCTCTGGGGTTTGTGCAGCGCCTCGAACAGGCGATCGCGGGACACGGGTTGGCCCGGCGTCTCCGTCAGCCGCCACAGCACGCCGTATTCCGCGCCCGACAGGCGCACGGTCTCACCGTCCGGCGAGATCAGGGTCCAGGCCTCCGCGTCGAACAGCCAGGCCGCCTCCGCTTCTCCTTCCGCCGAGGTGGCCGGGTCCCGTCCGATCCGCCGCCACACGCTCAGCACGACGGCTTCCAGCTCGCGCATGTCGACGGGCTTGGTGAGGTAGCTGTCGGCGCCGCGGTCCAGGCCGTCGATCCGGTCGTCCAGGCCGCCGCGCGCGGTGACCATGATCACCCCGGCTCCGGTCTGGTCCCGCAGACGCTGGATCGCCTCCAGGCCGGTTTCCCCCGGCAGGCCGACGTCGAGCAAAAGGATATCCGGCCGGATCTCGGTCAGCGTGGCCGTCAAATCCTCGATCGACCCGGCCTCATGGACGGTCATGCCCCGCTTGCGCAGGTAGCGAGCCGTCGGCTCGCGGAAATCCGGCTCGTCGTCCACCAGGGCGATGCAGATCGAGGACACGCCGAGCCTCCGTTCACGCGCCAAGCAGGGGCAGGGTGACCCGAAACACGGTCCCGTCCGCCTGATCCAGGGTGACGCACCCATCGTGCCGGTCGATGATGCGCCGGACCAGATACAGCCCCAAACCCGCCCCCGGCTTATTCTGGGTGCGGGCCGCGCGATAGTACTTTTCGAACAGCCGGGGCACTTCGGCAGGATCGACGCCCGGGCCGTCGTCGCGCACGGCCACCTCGACGGCCGTCCCCACCCGGCGACAGGTTAGCGCGACACCGGCGCGCGTCCGCCCGTACTTGCAGGCGTTGTCCAGCAGGGCGGAAAAGGCGATCGGCAGCACGTAGGGATCGCCATCCACCCGGAGCGTCTCCGACGGCCGGTGGAGCGGCACGGCGTACTCCGACGCCAGATCCGACAGCAGCGCGCCCATATCCAACGCCTGCGAGCGCCGGTCTTCCGAGACGGTTTCCAGCCAATCCGAGGCCAAACAGCCCTCCACCAGGTTGCCCAGCCGCCGCGAAGCCCGGCGGATGCGCTCCACTTCCTCGGCGGACTCGGTGTCGTCCGTCGGCAGGTTGCAGGCGATGACGTCCGCCGACGCCGCCATGATGCCCAAGGGGGTGCGGAATTCGTGCGAGACCATGGCCAGGAAGTTGCGCTGGTTCTGCAGGGTCGCCTCCGCCGTGCGCCGGGCGCCGTCCAGATCGAGGATGCGGGCCTCCAACGCATCGCGGAGCCGTTCGGTGACCATGACCGTCAAGCCGGCCATGAGGCCGACACTGAAGAGGATCGACCACAGCAGAAGGGTGCTGAACGACAGCCCCACCTGCATCAGGTTGGTCTCCTCAAGCGGGGCAAGCCAATAGTGCGCCACGCGCAACATGTTGAGCACGCCGTGCACGACGAACAGCCCCGCGACGATCCGGCGCGCGGACAGGCGGGTGGGGGCGTCGCGGAAGAGGGTCCAGGCCGCGCAGAAGGCCAATGCCGCCATGCCGAGACCGATGGCGATGAACCGCAGGCCGAGGGTATCCGGCGCGGCATAGGTGACGGTGATGGGCAGGGTGGCGATGATCGTGATGGTCGCCAGACCGGGCCATCCGGCCGGTCGTCCTAGGAAGCGCCGGCTTCCGGACACCAGGAACGCGTGGCCGAGGAGAACCAGGACGTCGGCAATCGCGATGGACCAGAAAGGCGGCAGGACGTTCCGTCCAAAGATCAGCCCGATCCCGACGCCGAGGGCGACCATCCCGACGGTCCAGTCCGACGGGCCCGGCAGCCCCGGGTGCAGGCGCCGCAGCAGCGCGGGCACCAGGGACGACAGTGCGAGCACCATGCACAGCACCGCCGACAGGGTTCGGATGTCGAAGTCCAGACTCATCGAATCGCCGACCGCCACAAACAGGTCCAGGGAAGGCACGCCAAGGGAAGGCACGCCCACGGAAGACACGCCCACCGGCGGGGCGCGGGGAGGATCGCGCCCCCGCCCGAGTCATGGAAGGGCCGCCCCCTTTGATCGACGGGAGGCTGATCCGGGATCCGGTCGCGGACCACCGTCACCCGGGACTCAGATCGCGTCAGACGAACAAACCGTATAAGAGCGAGCATAGAAAATCACATATATTAGATAGATTCGCCTCAGAACAGATCCGTGTAAAGAAATGTTACAAAATTCCAGATGTAACTCAAGCCCTCAAATCCTAAGCTCCGTCTCCTGTCAAGTCCTGCCGATGTATCGCTTTTTATATACATGGACGGCGGAGTAGGACGCCGTAAGGCGAGTACACCGACCTGAGCGTCACGAAGCGCTGATCCCGCGTTGTCGCGGTGCGGCAACCCGTGGCCTCAGGGTCGAGGGGCTCGTCGCGCGTGCCGATCCATCGCGTCGTCTTCTGGCAGAACAGAACGTTGTGTTGAACGAAGGTGAGATATGGCTTGGACGGTTACTCCAACTTTTAACGTTGAGTCCCCTACGTGGACGCTGGCGAAAGCGGGAGAGGACGGATCGCTTCACATGTTCATGTCAGTGACCGAGGAGGATTACTTTGAGTTCGGAAAATATACCTCACAACTCTGGTCTTTGGTTCAGGACGATGACGGCAGATTCTCAACAAAGGCTTACTTCGATACGACAGACGCCGGTACTGATGCGGTATCGCTGAGCGCCGCAGACGTGAACGGGGACGGCTTCCTCGATGTTCTGGTGACCTATGGTTCCTATGATTCCCAAAATGCGATTTATTTTGGCACCGACGCCGAGGGTGGGCTCGACCAATCGCCCGCGTTCCTAAAGGACATGCCCGGCGCTCCTTCGTCGTTCTACGGCGGGCATGTCGTCTCCGCCGACCTGAACGGTGACGACGCGTTGGACGGGGTTTGGCTTTCCGATAAGGACGATGCCGTTTGGGTGGGTCTTGCCAACGGTTCCAAAGAGTTGACCTTCGTGGAGCCCGTGGCG
The DNA here is from genome assembly GCF_014197855.1 of Roseospira marina. Taxonomy (GTDB): domain Bacteria; phylum Pseudomonadota; class Alphaproteobacteria; order Rhodospirillales; family Rhodospirillaceae; genus Rhodospira; species Rhodospira marina. The sequence continues at coordinate 380,932 of NZ_JACIGJ010000002.1, read as the reverse complement.
TCGGGTGCGGACGTCTCGGGCAACAGCGGTCTCTCGGCAGCGGATCTCGACGGCGACGGCGACATCGACCTGATGATAAGCGCCGAAAGCGAGATCCATGTCATGCTCAATGACGGACACGGCACCCTCACACACCATCAGCCGGTCTTGTCAGGGGGACCGGCATCGTTCGAGGCCGTGGCGAGCGCGACCGGTGACTTTGACGGTGACGGCAAAACGGACATCGTCTTCATGGACAACGTCGCAACGACCGGCGGGGTCTGGGTGGGGTTGAGGACATCGTCGGAGGGCGACGCCCCCGCGTACCAAATGTATCACGTCTTCGATCCCGTGCCCTATGTGCGTGACGTTGCGACGGGGGACTACGACGGGGACGGCTTTGATGACCTCCTGATCAGTGCGAACAATGGGCTCTATCTAGGTCTGAACAACGGGAACGGAAACCTCTTTGATTTCAGTAAAATCACCGACGAGTCAACCACGAAGGCTGAGTTCGTCGACCTGAACCAAGACGGCCATTTGGACGTGCTTGCGTCCGCTTACGATGGCATGTCCCGTTATATCCAGACGCCGACCCTTACCTCGATCAAGCGATCCTCCAGCGACAATCCGACCTCTGGCCCGGTCGAGTACGTCGTCACCTTCGATGAGGACGTGACGGGTGTCAGCTCAGACGACTTCAGCCTCACCACCGTGGGAACCGGAACCGCAGCGGGCACCATCGGGTCCGTGCGCGAAGCCGATGCCGTTGACGATGGTCTGGATGACCAGTGGATCGTCACCGTCAACAACGTAACCGGCGCAGGCGACCTCCGCCTGGACTTGTCTCACACGGACGGGTCCATCAAGGACGCGCGGGGCGTGGAACTGGACGGGCCCGGCGACGACACGGCCGACGGGGACGAGACGTTCACGATCGTCAGCGCCGATGGGATCTTCAGCGACGGCGCCGGGTTCAACACGACCAACGGAACCGGGACGGTCGACGGCAAAACGGCCGACGCCGCACGCGACGACACCATCTTCGTTACCGACCACAGCCACATTGCCGGGTCCGTGATCGATGGTCTGGGCGGCACCAATACCCTTATCCTGTCCGGCACCACCGCCGCCGACCTGACCGGCGCGACAACCCTTCAGAACATTGATGCGCTGGAGGTGTCGGGAACCGGAACGTGGGCGCTCACCATGGACGCGGACCATGGCTGGGGCGATATCACCGCGATCACGGGCAATGGCACTACGACGCTGGTGCTGAACGACGTCCAGGACGTGGACATCTCCAGCCTGCCCACCCTGACCGGCGTGGCGGGGATCGAAACCACCTACGATGGGGACGCCACGATCACCATCGGCGCGACCACCTCGGCGACCACGTTTACCGCGGTCGCGGGACACACCAACACCCTGCAGACCACCGGCACCACGCTGGACGCGACGGGACTGACGCTCGCCAACCTGAGCCGGCTCAGCACCACCAACACCACCGGCACCGCGTTCACCGGGCGCGACGGCATCGGGGAGACGATCGTCGGGGGCGCTGGGAACGACACCCTCGACGGGGGGGATAACGACGGAGGCTACCAAAGCTTCCGCAGCGGACTCGGCGCCAGCGCCCAGACCTTCATCGGCGGGACCGGCGCCGATACGCTCACCGGCGGGGCCGGGAACGATGTCTTCGTCGACGTCTCCGGCGATACCATCACCGACTTCGGCGCCGACGACACCATTCGCCTCACGGGGATCACCGGCCTGGATGCCGCCGATCACCTGTCCTTCGAGACTGGGGTGTTGAAGGTCGACACCAACAAGAACGGCGATTTTGACGATGCGGCGGACGTGTCGGTGACCCTGACCGGGGTATCCGGCGGCACCTTCGCCGTGGCGGACGTCGATGGCCACAGCGAGATCACCTACACCGCACCGAACTCCTCGGGCGGGGGCGGGGGCGGCGGCGGCGGTGGCGAAGCCCCCAGCGAAAGCACGTCCACGGTGGACGGCGCGACGGTGACCAAGACCACCACCACCGTCAACGGCCGCACCCAGGAGGTGACCGAGATCGCGCCCACGGACGGAACGCGCGAGGACGATCCGACCTCCGACCACGACAGCCTCGCCGACATCCCGCTGGCCCAGGACGAGGGCGGCGACACCCCGGCGCTGATGGCCGGCCTGCCGATCGGAGTTGGGCTGCGATCCGAGGGACCGTCGGAGCGCCTGTCCACGCCGGACGCGCTGACGGACCTGATCGCGCGCATCGAGGACAGGACGCTCGACAACTCGGACCCGCAGCGGGAGATGTCGAACGTCGGCCGGGCGTTCCTTGATGGCCTGCCCGACGACAGCCAGCTCTTCGTCCGGACGATCACGCCCACGGCCTCCGAGGGCGACTGGACCGGCGCCCCCATCACCATCACCGGGGCGGACGACGGCGGGTCCGGCACCCAGCAGGAAGCGTTGGTCATCGACGTATCCGGCCTGCCGAGCGGGACGGTGCTACAGTTGGACAACGTGGACTTCGCCGCGATCATCGGCGAAGCGCGGGTCATCGGTGGCGCGGGCCGCAACGTGGTCACCGGCGACGACAGCGCCCAGATCATCGTGCTGGGCGCCGAAGACGACATTCTGTACGGCGGCGGCGGTGACGACGTGATCGGGTCGGAAGGCGGCAATGACCGCCTGTACGGCGACGCCGGCAACGACACGGTGTTCGGTGGCGAGGGCGACGACATCCTGAACGGGGGCGCCGGCGACGATGTGCTGCGCGGCGACGCGGGCCGCGACGTCGCGACCTTCTCGGTCTCCTATGCCGAGGCCACCATCGACGGCCGGCGCACCGGCGGTCATGTGGACGGCGACGGGCACGACACCCTGGAGAGCGGTGTCGAGATCCTGCTGTTCGGCGACGGACGGGTGACGCTGACCACCGACGATGGCTTCAGCCCGGACCCCGCGAGCCCGGCCGCGATCGATGAGGCCTGGTACCTGGAGATGAACACCGATGTGGCGGCCGCCGTCGCCAACGGTGTCTTCGCCTCCGGCGCCGCGCACTACGCCGCGTTCGGCTTCGCGGAAGGGCGGGATCCCAACGCCCTGTTCGACAGCGCCTATTACCTGCAGCAGAACCAGGACGTCGCGGCCGCCGTGGACACCGGCATCTTCGCCAGCGCCTACGATCACTTCCGCGCCTTCGGTGCGGACGAAGGCCGCGCGGCCTCGCGGTACTTCGATACCCGAGCCTACCTGGAGGAGAACGCCGACGTGGCCGAGGACGGTATGAACGCGCTCGACCACTTCCATTTCTATGGGCTGAACGAGGGGCGGACCGCCTTTGCGGTCGAGGACATCGCCTGACGTCCGGCGGACGCTCGCCGGACGCTCGCCGGACGCCACCACGCGGGGCCTTGGCTCGATCAGGCTGACGGACGACCAAGCGGCGATGAGTTTGACTCATCGCCGCCGTCGCGTTCGGTGCCGTGGGACGCCCGCGGTGGTCCTCGGCCCTGTCCAGGCGGTCCAGGACCGGTTGCAAGCCCCGGTGCATGCCGCCAAAAACCGCGCCAATGCGTGCCGGCCGGTCAGAGCGGGGGCGCGTGGGCGTGATGGGCTCCCCCCGGCAACAGACGGCGGAATTCGCGCCACGAATCGAGGTCGCACCCGCGCCGAACTGTGCGTGGCGCATCCGATCAAATGGGGTCTTGATGGTGCGTGACCGGAGCCTGATGTAGATCGCCATGGTCACACCCCACCGATCCGATATGGCCGCAACGACGGACGAGCGCCGATAGACACGGGCTGTTTTCGTTGGGGGGATCGGCTGGCCTGTCCTCAGGTCTCGTCGCTGCGGTGAAGCGTCCAACGCTTCGGGGCTTTTTCGGGAGTCGTGCTCCCGACGGCCCCAACGTTCCCGCAAAGTTCGTCCTCTGTTTCCAAGCGAGGCGCTTGCGCTTTTGCGTGGAAATCGTTAGATACCAGAACTCTTTAAGCCGATTCGGGGCGTAGCTCAGCCTGGTAGAGCGCTAGCTTTGGGAGCTAGAAGCCGGAGGTTCGAATCCTCTCGCCCCGACCATACTGTCCGTCGCGTGCCGGAACGGTGCACGACTCGCATTCCCCAGGGACTGACCGAGGCTTGCCATGACCAAGACCGTTCGCATTTTTCAGCCGGCCAAGTCAGCCATGCAGTCCGGACGCGGCAACTCTCGGCGTTGGGTTCTGGTGTTCGAACCCGACCGCGCCCAGCACAACGATGCGCTGATGGGCTGGGTCGGCGATGGCGACACGGTGAACCAGCTCCGCATGACCTTCCCGACCAAGGAGGAGGCGATCGCGCACGCCCGGCGCAATGGCTGGACGCCACGGGTGCAGTCGCCCGTGACCCGCACGCGCCGGCCCAAGAGCTACGCGGACAACTTCGCCTACAATAAGGTGTATTGACGCCCCGGGGGCGGCTAAGCGGGACGTAAGGCTAGCACGCCCGGCATGGGGCCCCAGGGGCTTGGTCCGGGTGTAGGTCTCTGCAGTGGACCGTTGGCGTGCCTAACGCGGGGACCGTGGGGCCGTCAGCGAGGGCGTATCCCATGGTGGCCCGCGCATGTCTAACGTATAACGCTGGGCGGCGCGCGATGCACGGTCAGCTCCAGTTCATGCGGCCGCCCATATATTTGATTTCCTTGTCCTTGCGGATTTTGATCTCCGGCGCCTTCTTTTTCATCGACGGGTCTTGGAGGCGCGTCATCATGACCCACTCATCCACGGGCATGTAGCGTGGCGCCAGGAATCGATAGGTTTCCCCCATCAGATCCTCGGTCGCTCGTCCCGGCTTCATCGTGTGGTCCTGCCACTTCGCCACCAGATCCTGCCACACGACCAGGCGGGTCCGCAGATCGTTGCGGTGTTTGCGCAGGTAGGCTTTGACGGTGTCCAGATTGCGCAGCGCCGCCATGATCTCGCCGGTCTGCGCATCCACGTTCTCGAACTTCTCGGCGAAGTCCGTGACCGCGAGGGACACCAAGCGAATCAGCGAGTTGGCCGTCTCAAGCTGGGAGTGCTCATCCCGGTAGAGGCTGCGGAGCACCTCGGTTTTGCGCTGCATGCGCTCAATCGCATGGAAGTCGTCGCGCAACGCCTCGATATACGCCAGTTCCTTCGACAGATCCTGGATCAGCTCTGTGACCGCTTCCTTATTCGGCAGCTTCAGGGCGCGCGCGGCTTCGGCGAACGCATCGTTGACCCGGCGGCGGAAGTTCGGATCGCCGGCCACCTGCAACAGTTCGTCGGGGTTGGAGATGACGTGCTCGTCCCCGGACAGCCAGCCCAGGAGCTGCATGGCCAGGCGGTGATAGGCGATCTGGCGATGCTTCTCCTTCGGCTCCCACGAGGCATCGCCGGTGGTCACCTCTTTCGGAATCGGGTCCCCGACCCGCAAGCCCTTGACGAACCTGAGGCCCTTCGACAGCAGGGCCAGCATGACACCGTCCGGGCTGGCCGGATCGATCTGGAATTCCCGTTGAATGCCGGACAGGGGCAGGCTCAACTCTTCGTCACCGAGGCGGACGAGGGCGAGGGGCACCTCGGTTCCGTGCTCCAGGCGAAAATAGAGTTCATCGACCTTGCGAAAGAAGACATGCTCCAACGCAACCTTATCGGGCATCGGGCCTTGCCCCGGCCCGCCGGTTCCAGTCTGATTCGCGATGTCGGTCGTCGGTGTCATAATATGGCGCAACTCGCGTGAACGATTCTCGCGCCATCATGCCACAGACAATTCGGGCCGCAACCGCATTCGGCGCCGGGCTGGCGGTTCTGACACCATGCCCGGCTTCGCGCGGCGGGGATTTACCCCGTGAAGGCCTGTAATCCCGTCTGCGCTCGCCCCAGAATCAACGCATGAATGTCGTGCGTGCCCTCATAGGTGTTCACGGTTTCCAGGTTCATGGCGTGCCGGATCACGTGGTACTCGTCCATGATGCCGTTGCCGCCGTGCATGTCGCGGGCAACCCGGGCGATATCGAGGGCTTTGCCGCAATTGTTCCGTTTCATGAGCGAAATCGCTTCCGGCGCGGCCCGTCCGTCATCGATGAGGCGCCCCAGTCGCAGAACGCCCTGCAACCCGAGGGTGATTTCGGTCTGCATGTCGGCCAGCTTTTTCTGAATCAACTGTGTGGCGGCGAGGGGCCGGCCGAACTGTTTGCGCTCCAGGGTATAGCCGCGGGCCGCGTGCCAGCAGAATTCGGCGGCGCCCAGGGTTCCCCATGCAATGCCATACCGCGCCTTGTTCAGGCATCCGAATGGGCCGCCGAGGCCGACAGCGCCGGGCAGCAGGTTCTCCTCTGGGACCTCGACCCCATCCAGCACGATCTCGCCGGTCACCGAGGCGCGGAGGGAGAATTTGCCCTCGATCTTCGGCGTCGAGAAGCCACGCATGCCCCGTTCCACCAGGAATCCCTTGATCCGGCCGTCATGCGCTTCGGACTTCGCCCAGACGACCGCCACATCGGCGATGGGGCTGTTGGTGATCCACATTTTGGCGCCGGTCAGGCGATAGCCGCCGTCGACGCGGACCGCCCGGGTGACCATGCCGCCGGGATCGGAACCATGGTCCGGCTCGGTCAGCCCGAAGCAGCCGACCAGTTCGCCCGTCGCCAGCCGGGGCAGCCACCGCATCTTCTGCTCGTGGGTCCCGTAGGCCTGGATGGGGTGCATCACCAACGAGGACTGCACGCTCATCGCCGAGCGATAGCCGCTGTCCACCCGCTCGATCTCGCGGGCGATCAGGCCGTAGGCGACGTGGTTGACTCCGGCTCCGCCGTAGGCCTCCGGGATCGTGGGCCCAAGCAGGCCGAGTTCACCCATCTCCGTCATGATCTCGCGGTCGAACCGCTCCTCGCGGTTGGCGGACAGCACGCGCGGCATCAAGCGGTCCTGGCAATAGGCGCGGGCGCTGTCGCGCACCATGCGTTCGTCTTCGCTCAACTGGTCGTCCAGGTCGAGGATGTCGTCCCAGTTCGAGAGGGGCTCATTCGACGGGCGGGCTGCGGCGGTCATGGGCGGCGGTCCTTCTCGGCAGAGAGGCAGACGACGGAGAGCGTGGCGGCAGGCGCCAGCAACCGACGCGCAGCATGCCCATCCGGACGCCATCGGTCCAGGCGGACCGTTTGATGGCATGGATTGACGTGGTCGATGGCCCGCACCACGTGGCAACGCAGATGTAACACGCGCGCGGCGCCACCGGACGGCATCGCGTCACAGGAGACGGAGGGAGTCCGATGAGCGGCGGAGATCTTGCACCGGAGGCCGAGACGGAGGCCGAGACGGGTGCCGATGCCGAGACGGTTACGAACGCCCTCGTCGCTGCCCTGGCGGGCGCGCGCGAACACACCGATCCGTTCCGCCACTGGCGAGTGACCGGCCTCTGGCCCGACGGCGTGGCCGACGCGCTGGAGACGCTGCCGTTCGCCGTGTCTCCCCTGACCTACCAACTGGGCCGCCGGGAGGAAAACAACGCGGCGCGGGCCTATTTCGACCCGGCACGCCAAGCTGACCACTCAGCATGCCGCGCGGTCGCCGAAAGCCTTCAGGACCGGCGCACCGCTGAGGCCATTGAACGCCTGTGCGGCGTGGACCTGTCGGGCAGCTTTTTGCGCATCGAATACGCGGTCGATAGGGATGGATTCTGGCTGGAGCCGCACACCGACATCGGCGTGAAGCGCTTCACCATGCTGGTGCCGATATCGACGGGGACGGACGCGGCCGACTGGGGTACGGATTTCTATGCGGATCCGGCCGGACCGCCGCTGCGCCAGCCCTTCGCGGCCAACACGGCCCTGATCTTTGTGCCTGGGTCCGACACATGGCACGGCTTTTCCCGACGCCCCATCGCGGGCGCCCGCCGGTCGCTGATCGTCAACTACGTCGGGCCGGAATGGCGTGCCCGCCATGAGTTGTGCTTTCCTGATCGCCCCGTATTTTGATCCCTGCTTTGCGTTAACGCGCAACACCAATGCAGCCGAAGGGGTCGGGGGACCTTTAATCCAGCGCACCGTAAAAATACTCTGCGATTTGCATGAACGTATGGTTGCCGGAATGTCTGGCGCGTCCCTCTGAGTCCGTCGTCTTTTATTATTGAATGGACCTTAGAACACATTGTTGCTGTCATGTTCTTAAGTGGAAATACGACCGCCCCGCCCGAGCGCCAGATCTTGAATTGTAGACAGAAACATTAATATCAACAAAAAGATTAAAAAACGCAGCCCACCAAGTGAATTAAGGCGTAATTTTGCGTCAATATAAGGCACAAATAGACTCGGTGTATGCGGTGATTCGTGCAATACTGTTGGATGCGGCGCGTTGTCGGCCGAGGTTTGTGCTGATAAGAGGTGGTAGATTCGATGTCTCTGAATAACATTAAAATTACGAAGAAGATATGGTTCCCGGTTGCATTGGCTTGGCTTGGTCTTGTTTTCGCCATTGCCTTCGCAGTGCAGTCGAATCACCAACACCTCATGGAAGAACGTACGCAGCAAGTTCGCAGCGTCGCGGAAACGGCGCTCTCCATCGTCGAAAACTACTATGAGCGTTCACAACAGGGCGAGCTCACAGAAGCGGAAGCCAAAACCGCAGCCTTGGACGCCGTTCGTAGTATCCGGTACCAAAACGGGGAAGAATACGTTTTCGTCTACGATTGGTCCGGCGTGTGCCTTGCCCTCGCCCCAAAACCGGAATGGGAGGGCAAAAACAAGCTCGATCTTACCGATTCGGACGGGAAGAGCCTCGTGGCGGAGGCTGCCGCCACGGCCCGTGCCGGAGGGGGCACGATGACCTATAGCTTCCCGCGTGCCGGATCCACAACGCCGGAAGAAAAAGTGTCCTGGACGGCGGGGTTCGCGCCTTGGCAATGGGCGATCGGCACGGGCGTCTACGTCAGCAGCGTTTCCGAGAAAGCGTTCGAAAATACCCTGCAGCTGGCCGGGATTGCGCTGGCGGCCCTGCTGGTGTCGGCGATCGCGGCCTATCTCGTCCTGCACGGCATCACCGCCCCGTTGAAGAACCTCACGTCCACGATGACGACGCTCGCAGGCGGCAACCTCGACATCCAGGTGCCGGATACCGGTCGCCGTGACGAGATCGGCGCCATGGCCGGCGCCGTCCAGGTCTTCAAGGAAAACGCCAGGGACATGGAGCGCCTGAGGGCCGAACAGGCGCAGGCGGAGCGCGAGGCCGAAGCCGAGCATCGCCGCCTGATGCTGAATGTGGCCGACGATTTCGAGGGCGCTGTCGGCGGTGTCGTCGCCACCGTATCCAGTGCGGCGACACAGTTGCAGGCCACCGCCGAGCGCATGGCCGCGATCGCCGATCGGACGGGCGCGCAGGCGGCCAGCGTCGCGGCGGCGGCGGAACAGGCCAGCGCGGGCATTCAGACCGTCAGTGCGGCGTCGGAGGAGCTGTCGAGCTCCATCCAGGAAATCAGTCGCCAAGCCACGCAAAGCAGTGCGATCGCGGCGGACGCCACGACGAAGGTCGACGAGGCCAACCGGCAGATCGATGGCCTCAGCACCTCGGCCAAGGAAATCGACGAAGTCGTCAAGCTCATCACCGATATCGCGGAGCAGACCAACTTGCTGGCGCTTAATGCGACCATCGAGGCCGCGCGCGCCGGCGACGCGGGCAAGGGCTTCGCCGTGGTCGCCAACGAGGTCAAGACCCTGGCGACCCAGACCGGCCGCGCCACCGATGACATCGCCGGCCGGATCCGTGGCGTCCAGAGTGAAACACAGAGCGCCGTGACCGCCGTGCAGGGCATCGGCGCGGTGGTGCGTCAGATCGCCGAGATCAGCCAGTCCATCGCCGCCGCCGTGGAGCAGCAGTCCGCCGCCACCCGCGAGATCGCCCACAACGTCGAGCAAACCGCCCACGCCGCCCAGGATGTGACGCAGACGATCCAGCGCGTCAGCGCCGGCGCCGAGGACGCCGGTCGGGCCTCCTCCGACGTCCAGGGCGCCGCCGGCGATCTGGCCGGCAACGCCGACACGCTGACCCAAGAGGTAAACCGCTTCCTGGCCCGTGTGCGCCAGGATTGAGGGCCCGAACCGAACGGCCCCCCACGACAGGGTTGACGGCCCCGGCTCCGGCCCGGGGCCTCTTGGCGTGACGCGGTAGTGGGATCGGCGGCGCCAGCCTCTTGGGTTCGCGCCCGATAGCCCCGACATGGGGCTGGCTCCCCTCGACGCCGGGACCGGGATCGGTCAGAATGGGCGTGTGGTGTTGGGGTGGTTCCAGGGCGTGTCCTTGGGTCTGTCTTGGGGACACCGATGACCAGGACTTCCAATAATCGTGGTGAGTGAATGGACTGGTCCCGCTTTGATCGCGAGCGGTTTCGCAAGATCATGGCTCTGGCCCTGCGTGCCGATGGCGCCGAGGCGCTGAGCGCGCTCGATCGCGCGCGTGCTCACCTGGAGGATGCCGGCGGCTCCATCGACGATGTTCTGGGCGGCAGCCTGACCGTCACCGTCAATCGCGCACCGGCGGCGCGCGACGGGGCGCCGCACGCCGATGTGCCGGCCCGGCGCACCCTCGGCACGGAGGCTGCGGAGGTGTCCGATCCGCTGCAGCATGCCCTGTACGCCAGCCGGATCGTCGCCCAGCTCCGCCATGAGAACCGTCGGCTCAACGATCTGCTCGATCAGGCGTCCCGCTATATTGCCGAGTTGGAGAGCGAGGTGACGCGCGCCCGGAGAAGCAACCATGGCGACGCAGGCTGACCCGGCGCCCGGCCCCGGGGGGGCGTCGGGGAGGGACCCATCGGCATCCGCCGGCATGCCGGTGGAGAGTCTCGCGGCGGCGCTGGATGGCATGCTGGAGACGGAGGAGGGGGCGGCGCGTCCCCTCGGGGACCCGCGCGAGCCCGATGTGATCCGCACCTGGGTTCATTTGACCGCCGCCGTGGCGGACGATGCTCTGGATACCGCGATTGAACAGGCGATCGCGGCGCTGGCGGTGGATCGGCCGGGGCGCGCGCGTCTTTCGGCGGCCGGGTTAATCGTGGGGCTGCCGGTGCAGGCCGCCCTGATCGGGGGGTATGTCCGCACCTTCCGGCGCATCAAGGCCATTGCGGCCGCTGGCGGCCTGGACGACGCGGCCATGATGGCGGAGACGCGGCGCGATCTGCGTGCGCTCAACCAACGCATGGCCGAGGCGCTTGGTGCGTTGCGCGATCAGCGCGCGGCGATGGGACGCATGAACCGTATCCTGGTCGATCGGGAGCGGCGGCAGGCGGGCATGAACGCGGACCTGGCCCGCGCCCGCGAGGATCTGGAAGCAGCGCGCGTGGTGCTGGCCAGGGTGGAAGCGGAACGCGACGAAGCCCGCCGCATCGCGGACGCGGCCCGGGCCGAGCGCGACACCCTGCGTGGCGACGTCAAGCGGGCCCGCGCCGGCGTGGAGGACCTGAAGGCCAAGTACCTGGAGAAGTTCGCGCTCTCCCTGCACGACCTGAATCAGGCGCGCGCCATGCTGTACAACGACCCGACCTCCACCTTGCCGGCCATGAAGGCCAGCGTGGCCCAGGGCTATTTCATGATCCTGGAGGACATGGGCGCCGGCGAGGTCGCTCGCAAGCTGATGGCCGGGATCGCCAAGGACGGGCTGTAATACCAGCCTGCGGTGAGGCCAACGCACCGCAGGCTGGTAAGGCCGACCGGCCCTCGCTCCAGCGGGGCGGGGCCCCTGCACGGGGCTGACACGCCGATCATCCTCTCTCCCCCTCAACGTAGACCGGCATAGAAAAAGGGCTCCGGACGGATGTCCGAAGCCCTGTCTTCGTGTGCCCCGCGCCACACTCCGGACGCGGGGCCGACCCGATGGCCGTTCCTATTCGCGGTTGCCGAGGAAGTACAGCAGGAACTGAAGCAGGTTGATGAAGTTGATGTACAACGACAGGGCGCCCCAGGTCGCGGACTTGGACATGGTCTCGCGGTCCATGGTCGCGCTGTACTCTTCCTTGATGCGCTGGGTGTCGTAGGCGGTGAGGCCTGCGAACACCAGCACGCCCGCGGCGCTGATGATGAACTGCAGCATGCTGCTGGCGATGAAGAGGTTCACGACGGCCGCGATCAGGATCCCGATAAGGCCCATGACCAGGAAGCTGGCCATACCCGACAGGTTGCGCTTGGTCGTGTAGCCATACAGGCTCAGCCCGGCGAAGGCAGCGGCGGTGATGAAGAACACCCGCACCACACTGGCGTCGGTGTAGATCTGCAGCAGCACCGACAGGCCGACGCCCTGGAGCGCCACGAACAGCCAGTACATGCTCTGAACCATGGCGGCGCTGGCCGAGCGCATCATGAACATGGCACCGAACAAGACAATCAGCGGTGACCACATCGCCAGGGTGCCCAGCAGGGTCAGGCCGACCATCTGGCCACCCTGGGTGACGTAGAACAGATCCCGGAACACGGGCACGACATCGATCATTACGGCCACGATGCCCGACAGCAGCAGGCCGGACGCCATCAGGTTGTAGACCCGAAGCATGTACGAGCGCAGACCGACGTCGATCTGCGCGGCTTCCGCCTGCCCGCGGGTCATAGTACGGCGGTCAACGTTGTATGCCATGGTTGCACCTCTGGTGGAGATGGAGGACGATTTCGGTACGAAATATGGATGAAACCGGGCGGAAATCAACGATAAGCGCCGAAGCGTTACGGCGATTTAATCTTTCGGACGTGGCGAGGACATCGCGCACTCCGTGTTCCGCGCTTGGTGCCATCGTTTCCGGTCCGGCGTGCCGTCAGCGCACCTCGGCGAACGCCCGCACCGGGAACGCGGCGGCGGCCCGGACCTTGAGCGGGATGGCGAAAAAGCGGAACGGGCGGTCCCCCAGGGCCTCCAGGCCGCGCAGGTTCTCGACGATGTGAATGCCGGAGTCCAGAAACCATGTGTGCGCCGGGCGTTCGAGGTCCGCGCTATCGTCGGCGTTGATGGTATCGACGCCGAACAGGCCGATGTCGGCGTCGCGCAAATGGGCCAGTCCGGCCCGGTCCACGATCGGATAGCGAAAATACGCGTCCGTGCCCCAGTGCCGGTCCCAGCCGAAGCGGATCAGCACGGCCTTGCCCCGCAGCGATTCCGCCGGCGGCAGCTCGGCGACGCCCAGCGGCCGCTCCGGCGTTGCCGCGCGCCCATCCACCACGACGCCGTCGAGGATCAGGGATGCCAGCGGCAGGTCCGCAATGTCCGCCCGCCCCGGGTAGCGGTGGCGGGGCGAGTCGAGATAGGTGCCGATCGAGGTCTGGAACTGCACCTCGGTGATCTCGAACGAGACCCCATCGGCGTAGTTCGGGGCTGACGCCTCATGGGTCAGGAACGGCTGGACCGAGGCCGTGAACGCGCGCGGCACGCCGTCCGGTCCCTTCATCCGGAACCCCGGCATGCCGTCCTCGAAGGTCTGGGTGAGATCGATAATGTCCGTCATGGCCGCGCCTTCCGAGTGGTCCGGTCAAAATGGATCGTCGGCCGCCGCCTCGATCCCTTCCATATCGTCATCCGAGAAGCCGAAGTGATGGCCGATCTCGTGGATCAGCACATGCCGGACGATATGCGTCAGGTCCTCGCCCGTCTCGCACCAATAGTCCAGGATCGGCGCCCGGTACAAAAAGACCCGATCCACATCGTCCGGGGCATCGTTGACACTTTTGAACGGCAGTGCAACGCCCTGATATAGGCCGAGAAGATCGTACGGGCTCTCCAGTTCCATCTCCACGCAGACATCCTCGTCCGGGAACTCTTCGATGCGGATCGCAAGCCCTTCGGTCATACGCCGCAGCGGGACCGGGATCGTTTCCAACGCACCCTGCGCCAAGGCGTCCAGGTCGGCCAGAGAGGGGGGCGTGGTGAAGCGGGCGGGCGTGGTCATGGCGCGTGTCGTCCGGCGGATCGGGCTGCGGGGGTTGATCTGGCCGGGCGTCCGGCCAATCTGCCGGGGGTGTAACACGAGGAGGCGCTTATGTCCGCACCGCTTACCGACCCCGCCCGCGCCGAGGCCCTGGCGACGCTGTCCGGCTGGACCGAGGTCGAAGGTCGCGACGCCATCACGAAGACTTTCACCTTCGGCGACTTCAGCGAGGCCTTCGGGTTCATGGCCCGGGTTGCCTTGGCCGCCGAAAAGGCCGATCACCATCCCGAATGGTTCAACGTGTTCAAGACGGTCGAGGTGACCCTGTCCACCCACGACGCCGGGGGCGTGACCGAGAAGGACATTGCACTGGCCCGCCATATGAACGCGCTCGCAGGCGTCTAGGCCGGGCGGCTTATGGGGCGTGCCGCCGTGAAAAGAGCGGCGGTACGCCGACCGTGCTCTTTCCGACTTGACGCGGGCCGCCGGCTTCGACAAGTTTGCCCGCCTTGAGCCCGCCGCCTCGTGTGGCGTGGACCGGTGGGGCGTAGCCAAGCGGTAAGGCATCGGGTTTTGGTCCCGTGATCCCAGGTTCGAATCCTGGCGCCCCAGCCATCCCTGATTTTTTTAATAAAATCAATATCTTATCCTTTGGGCGCTCTGACCGCCGATACACGTTGATGGTACACGGCGCCGGGTCACGGTGGGGCCGTGCGTGGGCTGCCCCGCCACCGTGTTCAAGACGGTTTCGGGCGCCACGCAGGCCGCCCATAAATGACTCTCACAGGCCCGCCTTCCTTCCCCGCTCCCAACAACCCCCCGCCAGGGAACCGCAGAAGGCCACTCACGAGTCTTCCTACGGGCTCCTGGGGCTGCGTTTGGCAGGCAAGACGCTGGCGCACGTGTCCAATCTGACACCGGGTCGAGGGACAGGACCAGATTTGCCGTCTGCGATGTCCACGCAAGGGGCCACGACAACGTCGGATCGGCGAAGGCGGCGGCCAGATGGGCTTCGGTCTTGTTGGCGGTCCAGGCGGCGATGCGTGTGAGGACTCCACCGTGATCCGCCAAACACAGATCGTTGATGGAGTGCCGCCACATCGCACCCAGCGCTGACGCATCCGTCGAACGCGGGCGTCGGCGTTCGACGGACCGATGCAACACGGGACCCCGAGTCCCTTACCCCAAAATTTTCTTCTTGAGCAGCTCGTTGACCATGCCGGGGTTGGCTTTGCCCTGGGTGGCTTTCATGACCTGGCCGGTGAACCAGCCGAGCAGCTTTTCCTTGCCGCCCTGAACCTCGGCAACCTTGTCCGGATTGGCGGCCATCACGGCGTCAATCGCGGCCTCAATGGCGCCGGTATCCTTCACCTGCTTCAGGCCGCGCTCTTCCACGATTGTATCCGGGGCCTCGCCGGTCTCGACCATGATTTCGTAGACGTCCTTGGCGATACGGCCGGAGATGGTGTCGTCCGCGATCAGGTCGATCAATTTGCCCAGGTTTTCGGCGGACACGGGGCTGTCTTCCACACCCACGCCCATCTTGTTCAGCGTGCCGAAGAGGGTGGAGATGACCCAGTTGGCGGCGGTCTTGCCGTCGCGACCCTTGGCGACGCGCTCGAAGAAATCGGCTTCGCGCCAATCCACCACCAGCACCGACGCATCGTAGGGCGTCAGCCCGAAATCGGCGATGAAGCGCGCCTTCTTGTCGTCCGGCAGCTCGGGCAGGGTGGCGCGGATGGCGTCGACGAAGGCGTCGTCGAACTCCAGCGGCAACAGGTCCGGGTCGGGGAAGTAGCGGTAGTCGTGCGCCTCTTCCTTGCTGCGCATGGAGCGCGTCTCGCCCTTGGCCGGGTCGAACAGGCGGGTCTCCTGCGAGACTTCGCCGCCGGACTCCCAGATCTCGATGTGGCGCTGGGCCTCGGTCTCGATCGCCTGCATCACGAATCGCACGGAGTTGACGTTCTTGACCTCGCAGCGGGTGCGCAGGCCGGTCTCGCCCACGGGGCGCACCGACACGTTCACGTCGGCGCGCATGGAGCCTTCCTCCATGTTGCCGTCGCAGGTGCCCAGGTAGCGCAGGATGGAGCGCAGCTTGCGCAGGTAGGCGCCGGCCTCTTCCGGGCTACGCATGTCGGGCTTGGAGACGATCTCCATCAGCGCCACGCCGGAGCGGTTTAGGTCGATGAACGACTTCGTCGGGTGCTGGTCGTGCAGCGACTTGCCGGCGTCCTGCTCCAGGTGCAGGCGCTCGATCCCGACGGAGCGGGAGGAGCCGTCCGGCATGTCGAGGATCAGCGTACCCTCGCCGACGACCGGCAATTCGTACTGGCTGATCTGGTAGCCCTGCGGCAGGTCGGCGTAGAAGTAGTTTTTGCGCGCGAACACGGAGCGGTTGTTGATCTGCGCGCGCAGGCCAAGGCCGGTCCGCACCGCCTGCTCGACACAGGCGCGGTTGATGACCGGCAGCATGCCGGGCATGGCGGCGTCGACCAGCGAGACCTGGCTGTTCGGCGCGGCGCCGAACGTGGTCGAGGCACCGGAGAACAGCTTGGCGTGGGAGATGACCTGACAGTGGACCTCCAGGCCGATCACGACCTCCCAGTCGCCGGTGTCGCCGGTCAGAAGGTAGGTGGGGGCGTCATCCATTGGGGCATCCATCGGTCTCAGCCCTCCAGCAGGCTCGGCGTGGCGGTAAAGGCCGCCGCTTTCTCCAGCGCGCGTCCGGCGCGCAGCACAGTCTCTTCGTCGAACGGGCGCCCGATCAGTTGCAGGCCCTGCGGCAGGCCCGCCTCGGTCAGCGCCACCGGCACGGACAGGCCGGGCAGGCCGGCCAGCGACGTCGGCACCGTGAACACATCGTTCAGATACATGGTCACCGGATCGCTCGGCGCGTCGTCCAGCGGGAAGGCGGCGGACGGCGTCGCCGGGGTCAGGATGACGTCCACGCCCTGGTCGAACGCGGCCTTGAAGTCGCGGGCGATCAGGCTGCGCACCTTCTGCGCCTTCAGGTAATACGCATCATAGTACCCGGCCGACAGGGCATAGGTGCCGATCAGGATGCGCCGCTTGACCTCGGCGCCGAAGCCCGCACCCCGGGTCTTCATGTACATGTCGTTCAGACCGTCGCCCTCGTCCAGGACGCGCAGGCCGTAGCGAACGCCGTCGTAGCGGGCGAGGTTCGAGGACGCCTCCGCCGGGGCGATAATATAATAGGTCGCCAGGGCGTACTTGGTGTGCGGCAGGCTGATGTCCACGGGCTCGGCGCCCGCGTCCTTCAGCATCTCCATGCCGCGCGTCCAGATGGCATCGATTTCGGGCGACAGGCCTTCCTCCGGCCGGTACTCCCGGGGGATGCCGACCTTGAGGCCCTTCACGCCCTGCTCCAGAGCGGCCGTGAAGTCCGGCACCGCGATGGGGGCGGAGGTGGAGTCTTTCGGGTCATGCCCCGCCATCGCGCCCAGCATGATGGCCACGTCCTCGACCGTGCGGGCCATCGGGCCGGCCTGATCGAGCGAGGAGGCGAACGCCACGATGCCCCAGCGCGAGCAGCGGCCGTAGGTCGGCTTCAGGCCGACGATGCCGCAGAAGCTGGCGGGCTGACGGATGGAGCCGCCGGTGTCCGTGCCGGTGGCGCCTAGGGCGATGCGGCCGGCAACAGCGGCCGCGGAGCCGCCGGAGGAGCCGCCGGGCACCAGCTTGCGCGTGGGCTCGTCGGTGCGGGTCCACGGGTTGACCACATCGCCGAAGGCGCTGGTCTGGTTGGTCGAGCCCATGGCGAACTCGTCGAGGTTCGCCTTGCCCAGCAGCACGGCGCCCGCGCTCCACAGGTTCGCGGAGACGGTGCTTTCATAGGGCGGCACGAAATTGCCCAGGATCTTCGAGCCGGCGGTGGTGCGCGTGCCGTCGGTGCAGAACAGGTCCTTCATCGCGATGGGGATGCCCTCCATCGCGCCGGCCTTGCCCTTGGCGATGCGGGCATCGCTGGCGGCGGCCATCTCCCGGGCCCGGTCGGGCGTCGGCAGCACATAGGCGTTGAGGTCCGCGCGGGCCTCCATCGCGGCGATGTGCGCGTCGGTCAGTTCGGCGGCGGTGAAGGTCTTCGCGTCCAGGCCCTTGCGGGCCTCGGCGATGGTCAGGTCGGTCAGCGTGATCATGATGGCCGCTCCTTATTCCACCACCTTGGGCACCAGATAAAAGCCGTCCTGGCTGTCTGGGGCGTTGGCCGTGACGCGCTCGGGATAGCCGCCGTCGGTCACGACGTCGTCGCGCCACGGCAGGGTCATGTCCGCCACGCTGGCCATGGGCTCCACGTCGGACGTGTCCACTTCGCCGAGTTGCTCGATCCAATTCAGGATGCCGGACAGTTCGCCGGCGAGCGGGTCGAGCTGGTCATCCGGCACGGCGACGCGTGCCAGGACGGCGATCTTGCGGACGGTTTCCTTGTCCAGGGACATGAAGTAGACAACTCCGGTTCGAGTCAGGAGATAGGGTGGCCCATGTTTACTCGGAGAGTTCCCGCGTTGGCAACCGGAGGCACGCACCGATCATGATCCTGCGCACGGCGGCGGAGATGGCGGCGGTCCTGCCGACCCCGGGGGCACTCTTCGGTCTCGATCTTGGCACCAAGACGATCGGTTTGGCGACGTCGGATCCGGGTCGGTGTCTGGCCTCGCCGGTGGAAACCCTGCGGCGTGCGAAGTTCAGCCAGGATGCGGCCCAGGTTATGGCGCGTATGGACGAAAGACAGATCCAGGGGTTGGTGCTGGGATGGCCGCTGGAAATGGATGGCAACGAAGGGAAGCGGTGCCAATCCACCATGAGCTTTGCACGAAACTTTTTGGAGATGCGCGCGGTTCCCATTCTGTTGTGGGACGAACGCTTGTCGACCAGTGCGGTCGAGCGCATGATGGTCCGCGAGTTCGACATGACACGGGACCGGCGGGCGGCGAAGGTCGATGCCGCGGCGGCGGCGTACATTCTGCAAGGGGCGTTGGACGCGCTGGGGCGCTGTCCGCGCCCCGACGTATGACCAGGGCGGCGGTCTAAGGGAGGAGAGGCCGCGCGACCGGGGGCGTGTTTTCCAGCCCTGAATCCGGCGCTGTGGCCAGCGGCCGGGTCCGATCGATGCGAGAGCGGTTGATCAAGCGAGGTTGACACTGATATAGTCAACCTTGGCTGACAGTTCCGAGGCAGTTCGATATGACTTCTGCTCCCACACCGCTTCAGCGGGCCGAGGGCCCGGGAGGCGGCGTTCCGGGCGCCAAGGCGCCCCATGCCGTTGTGATCGGGGCCGGGTTCGGTGGCCTCGCGGCGGCGATCCGACTCGGCGCGCGAGGGTTCCGTGTCACGGTTGTGGACCGCATGGATGCGCCCGGTGGGCGCGCCTACGTGTTCCGTCAGGACGGGTTCGTCTTCGATGCCGGTCCCACCATCGTCACCGCGCCGTTCCTGTTCGAGGAACTGTGGGAGATGTGCGGCAAGCGGCTCAGCGACGACGTGGAGCTGCGGTCCCTGTCCCCGTTTTACAAGATCCGCTTCCCCGACGGCGAATGGCTGACGTGCAGCGAGGACGCGGAGGCCATGAAGGCCCAGATCGCGCGTCTGTCGCCGGGGGACGTCAAGGGCTATGAGCGCTTCCTGAAAGAGAGCAAGGACATCTTCCACACCGGCTTCATGAAGCTGGGGCACGTGCCGTTCAACACGCTGTGGGACATGGCCAAGCTGCTGCCGAACCTGATCCGTCTGCGGGCGGATCGGTCGGTGCACGCGCACGTCTCGCGGCATTTCAAGGACGAGCGGCTGCGGATCGGCATGGGCTTTCACCCGCTGTTCCTGGGCGGCAATCCGCTGCGGGCGACGTCGATCTACAGCCTCGTGGCCTATCTGGAACGCGAATGGGGCGTCCATTTCGCCATGGGCGGTACCGGCCAACTCGCCAAGGGCATGGCCGGTCTGATCGAGGGGCAGGGCAACACCCTCCGCTATAAGGCGGAGGTGGAGCAGATCGTTGTGAAAGACGGCGCCGCCAAGGGCGTGCGGCTGGCCTCGGGGGAGACCATCGACGCCGATATCGTGGTGTCGAACGCCGACTCGGCCTGGACGTACAAAAAGCTGCTCCCGGCCGAGAGCCGGAAACGCTGGACCGACGCCAAGCTGGACAAGGCGCGCTACTCGATGAGCCTGTTCGTCTGGTACTTCGGGACCAACAAGCGCTACGAGGACGTGCCGCACCACACCATCCTGCTGGGACCGCGCTATCAGGGCCTGCTGACGGACATTTTCGATCGGCATCACCTGGCCGATGATTTCAGCATCTATCTGCACCGGCCCACGGCGACCGATCCGAGCATGGCGCCGGAGGGCTGCGATACCTTCTACGCACTGTCGCCGGTGCCGCATCTGGACAGCGGCGACGACTGGGACGTGATGGCCGAAGACTATCGTCGCAAGGTCGAGGCGTTCCTTGAAAAGACCGTACTGCCTGGGCTGGGGCAGTCGGTGGTGAGTTCGCGCATGGTGACGCCCATGCACTTCCGCCATCACCTCTTGTCGGTCAAGGGGGCAGCCTTCGGGCTGGAGCCGACGCTCTTCCAGAGCGCTTGGTTCCGACCGCACAACAAGAGCGAGGACGTGAAAGGGCTCTATCTCGTGGGCGCCGGGACTCATCCCGGGGCTGGTCTTCCCGGTGTGCTGTCCTCGGCCCGGGTCATGGATACGGTGGTACCCGATGCCGCAGCCCTGGTCTAAGACGCAGGAGATCGCGTCGCCCGACGACCGCGCCCAGTGCCGGGCCATGATCCGCACGGGGTCGCGCAGCTTTTATACGGCCTCTTTGCTGTTGCCGCAGGCCTACCGGGATCCGGCCTACGCGCTGTATGCGTTTTGCCGGTTTTCCGACGATGTGGTGGACGAATGCGAGAACGCGGCCGCGCCTGACGCCTGTATTGAAGCGGTCGCGCACCTGCGCTATCGGCTGGATCGGGTCTATGCCGGGCAGCCGATGAACAGCCCCGTGGACCGGTCCTTCCGGGATATGGTCGTGCAAACCGGGATGCCGCGCGAGCTGCCTGAGGCCCTGCTGGAGGGCTTCGAGTGGGACGCGGAGGCGCGGCGCTACGAGACCATCTCGGAGGTCCGCGCTTACAGCGCGCGGGTGGCCGCGGCCGTCGGCGCCATGATGACCGTGCTGATGGGGGTGCGTCATCCGCACGTCCTGGCGCGGGCCTGCGATCTCGGCGTGGCCATGCAGCTGTCCAACATCGCGCGCGATGTCGGCGAGGATGCGCGCAACGGCCGTCTTTATCTGCCGCGCCAGTGGATGGTCGACGCGGGACTTGATCCGGATGCGTGGTTGGCGAATCCCGTTTGGTCTCCGGCGCTGGCATCCGTCGTCGCGCGCCTGCTGGATGAAGCGCGCCGCCTGTACGACCGCGCGGCCGGCGGCATCGCGGGCCTTCCGCTCGGCTGCCGCGCCGCCATTCACGCCGCCCGGCTGATCTACGCCGGCATCGGGGACGAGGTGGCCAAGGCGAACTTCGACTCCGTGTCCCAGCGGGCCTATGTGCCGGGCAAGCGCAAGCTGGCGTTGCTTGGGCAGGCGACACGCGATGCGGTGCTCTATCGCCGGATTGATCCGGCCCCGGCGCTGCCGGAAACGCACTTCCTGGTCGAGGCCGCCGCCGTCGAACGCAACATCTGGGTCGACTCCCGCCGGCCGGTCGCTGTCGGCGCGGAGGCGGACGAAGCGGACGAACGCGGCTCGTTCGGCGGCCGCCTCGTCTGGGCCATGCAGCTCTGTTCCCAGCTTGAGGAACGCCGACGCGCCTGATCGAGCGCGCTGACGGCGAGCCCCCCACAAGACCGTTAACCCCCGTGCGTCCCACGAGCGCACGGGGGGTTTTTGTGTGTGTTGTGGGGGCCCCTGGGTGCCCCATCCGGTCGTGCGGTGCCGTCAGGTGGTGGTGCCGTCACGTGGTGATGAAGGCGCGCTCGGTTCCGTCGAGCACGAGGCAGGTGAGGCATCCGGTTGCGAAGGCCCCGGTGTCGATGCCGATGCGGTTCGCGCGCACCACCGGGTGCTCGGTCACGTGGTGGCCGTGCACGATCATGTGCGACAGCGGCTTGCGGTGGGACAGGAACGGCTCGCGGATGTACATCAGATCGGCCGGTTTCTGCTGGCTCATCGGCACGCCGGGCCGGACGCCCGCGTGCACGAACAGGTAATCGCCGCACTCTGTGTGCAGGGGCAGACTTCGCAGAAACGCGGCATGCCGGTCGGGCAGGGCTGCTCTCATGCCTGTCGCCATGTCTTCCAGGATGGCCTCGCTGGTGGCGCCGGGCACCGGCACGCCGTAGGCGCTCAGCGTCTGCCGGCCGCCGAACTCCAGCCACGCATGGGCCGCCACGGGATCGTTCATGAACGCAAGCATGACGTCCTCGTGATTGCCACGCAGGAACCGCGTCTCCACCCCCGGCACGGGGTCCCCACTGAGGGTTTCGAGCACCGCACGGCTGTCTTGCCCCCGGTCCACGTAGTCCCCCAGGTACACCACCAACGGCGTGCGATCGGCGTGCGCCGTGATGTCCTCGCGGATGCGTGCGTTCAGCCGGTCCAACAGGTCGGCCCGTCCATGAATGTCGCCGACGGCGTACACGCGCACGCCTTCGGCGGTCCGCGCGCCATCGCCCCCCATCCCCCCTGGCGTGGAGGCCCCCGGGGTTGAGGTGACGGCGCCGGTCAGGCGGCGGAACCAGTGCCCCACCGCCGTCATGATGCGGGCCGGGCGGTTAGCGTAGGCGTGTTTGTGCCATGTAGGCCCATGTCGTCTTGCCCTCCTTGTTGCTGAGGTAGTTCAGCAGGCTCAGCACGGGGCGCCGGTCGAACCGGGTGCCGACTTCCGACATAAGAATGTCGCCGGCCTCTTCAAAGGACTTGCCGTCCCGGAACGCGCGCGGGCTGATGAGGGCGACAAAGGTGTTGGCGACCGCGACCGCTTGGGCGGAGGCGAGAATATCCCCGCCCATCAAGCCCTGGGGGCGACCGGTGCCGTCCACGCGCTCGTTGATTTGGCGCAGGGTTTCCAGCACCGGGGCCTCGAACGCGATGTCCTTCAGCATGTCGGGGCCGCTGTCCATCGCGGTCCGGATGCGCTCGCGCTCCTCATCGGTCAGATCGCCCTGCTTGACCAGCAGGTCGCGTGGCACACGGATCTTTCCAATATTGACGAGGCGGGCGGCTTGATCGCTGGCTTCGATCTGGGCGTGGTCCAGCCCCATTTCTTCGGCGATGGTGCGGGCGACAGTGGCGACGTAGCGCGACTGGTGCGCCGAGTCCGGATCGCGCTCATCGACCAGCCCCACCAGCGTTTCGATGAGCTGAACGGTGTTCTGTTCCCGCCGGGTGCGTTCCTGAAACAGCTCGGACAGGTCGTCGATGGAGGTCAGCACGCCCCGCGTGCCGTCGTCGTCGAGCGTCAGGGGGCAATGGTAGGAGCGCCAGACGATATCCCGGTCGTCCTCGTCGCGGAACACGTTGGTCTCGGTGCGGACTTCGCCATCCTCCAGCACCTCGCGGTTGATCTCGGCGTAGACGTCGCCGATGTCGCGCCCCAGCATGGCGATGAGCGACCGGCCCTTCAGCTCCGCCTTGGGCACGCCCATGATCTCGGCCGCGCGTCGGTTGCCGAACGTCAGGACATTCTGCCCCGTGGCCACGAACAGCGGCGACGGCTGGCTGTCGGAGACGACGTCCAGAAAGGCCGAGAGGGCTTCGAACTTCTGCGATGAGGCCCTGAACCGCGCGGCGGCGTCGCTGGCGCGGACCGAGGTGCCGTAGCGCCAGACCGCGACCAGGGCTGCGCCCATCAGGGTTACCGTCAGGATCAGCACCACGACCAGCGTGGTGCGGCGGGCGTCGGCGGCGGCCAGGGCTTCGGCGCGGGCGATGCGGTGCACCAGCACCCAGTCGGTGCCGGATATGGGGCGGCTGACGGCGAAACTCTCGGTCGCGGCGTAGTCGCGCCCGACATGGAACCGGCCCGGATCCGCCAGGGCCTCCGCGTCGATCAGGTCCGCCGTGTTGATCGCCAGCGATTTTTCGAGCGGCCGGCTGCCGTCCAGCAGAGGCGTCAGGTATTCAATGGCATTGCCTCGGCGTCGGATCAGGTAGGTTTCGGCGGTGGTCGCCGTGGCCCCAGGTTGTTCCAGGGTGGCGAAGAAGGGCGCGCCGACGGGGCGCAGGCCGACCACGCGGGCCACCACGTCCGTCTGCGTTCCCGTGCCCTCCTGCGAGAACACCGGCACCGTGAAGCCGAGCCGGAGCAAGCCGTGGGGGCTGCGTTCCAGGTCGATCAGGCCGGCCTCGGTCGCCGGCAACGCGCCCAGCGCGGCCATGACCGACCCGCGCACCGGGGGCATGTCCGGCGTGGCCGCGATCAATGCGGTGCCGTCCGGCGAGACCAGGGCCAACCCCGCCTCCCCGGTGCGCCGCACGTTGGCTGGCAGCGCGGCGGCTCCCCCGTCGGTTGGGGCAAATCCGCTCCGCTCGGCGGTTGCCGTCAAAAGGGTGCGCAGGTAGGTTTCCTGCGCGAACACCTCGTCCGGCGTCTCCGCCGCCCCGTCGTTGAGCTGGATGACCGTGATATAGAGCTGGACCGACTGGTTCTCGGCCAGACCGCGCAGCACCGAATACTGCTGATCCAGCCAGGTCATGACCGCTTGCGTCCGGCTGTCCGCGACGACGTTGAGACGACTTTGCGCCATGTGGCGGTCGCGTTGCCGTTCGGATTGCGCGAACAGCAGCACAAGCGCAAGGCCGCCCGCCATGAGCACCATCAGGCCGGCCAAGGCGAGGCGAACCCGCAGCCGGACCGCCCGTTCATGTTTGGCCAGAGAAGACTCGGATGGCGAACCAGAGGCAGTCATGCGATGGGTCTCCCCCTGTGCGTTGGCCCCCGTTTCAATGTGGTCCCATCGTCCGGATCCAGGGCGCGGCGCGTGGTACCGTTCCGACCTGGCCACTCGTCAGGGGTCCATTCGCGTGTGGTTGAACGCGTTGCTCAGACGTACCATACCCAAGGAGCCCGATCCACGGTTCGATCCGTATGCCGTCCGCCGCTCCGTCGGGAGACATTAATGGGTTCCATGACTTTGGTCCGGTTCGTTCTTGTGTGTGCCGTGATGCTGGCGGTCGGTGCCGCCGGGAGTGTGCCTGCCCAGGCGGGGGGTGATCGTGTTTTCGGGCAGGACGGGCGCATGATGCGCAGTTTCCGGCCGATCCCGCAATGGCGGACCCTTATGCTGCGGTATCAGGAAGAGGAGCGGCGGAACGCCCGCTGCGCGGCCGCGGGCGGCGGATCGTGTCCCTACACGGAGTGGCAAGGGGTCATCGCGCGGTTGCGTGGCAAGGATCCCATGACCCAGCTTCGGGAAATCAACCGCTTTGCCAATCACTGGCAGTACATCACGGATCCCGTGAATTGGGGGCAGCCGGACTATTGGGCGACCCCAGGCGAGTTTTTCGCGAAAGCCGGCGACTGCGAGGATTATGCAATCGTCAAGTTTATGAGCCTGCGCGCGCTCGGGTTTGCCAACGCGGACCTAAAACTCGTCGCCGTTCAGGACTTGAACCTGCGTATCGGACATGCCGTCACGATTGTGTCGCTTGGCGGCCGGGACTACCTTCTGGACAACCAGATTACGCAGGTAATTGACAGCTCTTCTGTGCGTCATTACAAGCCCGTTTTCGCCGCCAACGAAGAGGTCTGGTGGCTTTACCGCTGAAGGATGTCGGCATGGCGGATCGCTCGCCCGCGGGAGGGGTTGACCGCGCGCTTGTGGCCGCGCTGGGCCTGATCGCCGTGATCTCTCCTCTGGTGGCGCTGTCGTGGCGGTTCTGGCTTGCCGAGATCCCGCTCACGCTGTTGCCGATCCTGGTGGCGCTGGCCGTGCTTCTGGCGGCCTGGCTGGCGGCGCTGCGGCATGGGTTCGCAGCGCTGTTGTTCCTGGCGTTCGGCGTCGTGGATCTGGGCGTGATGCTGGGGGCGGTGGGGCCGCCGACATTGTCCGCCGCGTCCGAGGTGCCGTGTGCCCGTCCGCTGCGCGTGGCGAGCCTGAACGTGCTGTTCTCAACCGGGAACTGGGCCTCGCAGGAGGCGTATCTCCGCAACGGTGGGTTCGATGTGGTCCTGTTGCAGGAGATTTTTGCCGACGGCTATTGGCTGGGACGGCTGCGGGCCCTGAGTGAGACCTATCCGTACTTGATGACGCATCGTGGCTCGGATTCGGCCATTCTCAGCACCCGGCCCTTGCGCGCGCTTCCACCGCGCCTGCAGAACGCCACGGCGTTGACCACGCCCATCCTTGGGAACGTTCCGGTCGCGGCGATGGTCGCTGTTGGCGACCGCGAGGTCCTGGTGGTCTCCGCCCACATGCCCAGCCCGAAAACACCGGACGCATATGCCGGCCGATCCCTGGCTCTGCACCATCTGGCGGCGCTGATCACGACGGCCGAGGGTCCGGCGATCGTTGCCGGTGATTTCAACGGTGTGGCATGGTCGCCCCGGATCGCGGCGTTTCGCGAGGCGGCCGGGCTATCCATGCTCGACTGGGGGCCGCTGCCCATTGCGACACGTCCGGCGTGGCTGCCGGTGCTGGGCGCGCAGATCGACTACGTCCTGCCGACGGCGAGCGATTTTACAGGGGTACAACGGGCCGGGCCGGACGTCGGCTCCGACCATAGGCCGTTGGAAGCCGATCTTTGCCCGCGTTTCTGACGGCGCCGGTCCCGCTACCGCACCAGACCGAGCGCCACCGCGCTGCCCACGCGCAGCCGGCAGAACGGTTCGACGAACACGAAATCCGACATCCACAGATCGCTGAACACATAGTTTCCGTCCAGCAGCGCTTCGATCGGCGGCGCCTCCCCGGCGTCCGTGTTGCCCTGGGCATCCTGATGGACCATGTCCATCATGAAGGGGCGCGGCCGGGCGGGATCGGCCTCGTCGGGAAACCGGGCCGTGCCGCAGACATGCACATAGGACCACTCCAGGCCGTAGTCCTGGAAGCGGAAGGAGAATGCCTCCACGTCCCGCAGACTGGACCAGTCGGGCTCCAGGCCGCGCACCTTGAAGCCCTGGCGCAGGGCGGCCCGCAGGCTGCGGCCGACGCCGACCGCGCGCGGGCGCTGGAGAATACGCAGAATGGATAGGGTGCGGTCGTCCGCCTGTCCCGTCTGCGGCAGGCCATTGCGCGCCTGAAAGGCCTGCAACGCGGCCTCGGTCTGGGCGCCCCGGTCGCCGTCCAGCCCGCCGTCGTAGTCGCCGGCCTCCCGGAGAAGGTACTGGACCGCCAGGGTCGTCATGTCGGCCCGGGCGTCGCCTACGAACCCGGCCCATAGTCCCCCGGCCCACAGTCCGACGCCAAGCAGGAGGGCCAGGACCACTCGTCGTGCCGCGCTGTGCATGAGTCGCCTCGTCCGCTCCCGGCCGGGTCCGCCGCTACCGGTGGACGATCTTGCCGGGGTTCATGATGTCGTCCGGGTCCAGCGCCTGTTTGACGGCGCGCATGATGGCGAGCCCCTCGGGACCATGCTCGGCCTCCAGGAAGGCCATCTTGCCGTAGCCGATACCGTGCTCGCCGGTGCAGGTGCCTTCCATCGAAAGGGCCCGTTCGACGATGCGGTCGTTGAGCGCGCGCGCCTCGGCGATCTCGTCCGCGTTGTCGGGATCGACCATGAACAGGACGTGGAAGTTGCCATCGCCGACATGGCCGACGATGGCCGTCAGCACCGAGGAGGCCGCGCAGTCGGCGGCCGTCGCCTCGACGCAGTCCGCGAGGCGTGAGATCGGCACGCACACGTCGGATGAGAACCCCTTGGATCCCGGCTTGAGGGCGAGGCTGGCGTAATAGGCATTGTGCCGCGCCTGCCAGAGGCGGTTCCGCTCCTCCAGCGTGTCGGCCCATGCGAATTCGTGGCCGCCGTTTTCGGCGGCGATGGCCTGCACCATCTCCACTTGCTCGCGGGCAAACGCCTCGGTGCCGTGGAACTCCAGGAACAGGGTCGGGGCGAGGGCGTAGTTCGTGCCCGAATAGGCGTTGACTGCCCGCATCTGGTTGGCGTCCAGGAACTCGATTCGGGCCATCGGCACGGCGCTCTGGATGGTCTGGATCACCGTATCCACCGCCGCCGTCAGGGTCGGGAACGGGCACACGGCCGACAGAATGCACTCCGGAATGCCGTGCAGGCGTAGAGTGACCTCGGTGATGACGCCCAGGGTGCCCTCGCTGCCCACGAACAGCCGGGTCAGGTCGTAGCCGGCCGCCGACTTGCGCGCCCGCCGGGCCGTGCGCACCACGCGGCCGTCCGCCGTGACGACCGTCAGGGCCAGCACCGCCTCGCGCATGGTGCCGTAGCGCACGGCGTTGGTGCCCGACGCCCGGGTGGCGGCCATGCCGCCGATCGATGCGTCGGCCCCGGGGTCGATGGGGAAGAACAGGCCGGTGTCGCGGAGGTATTCGTTGAGCTGCTTGCGGGTCACGCCGGCCTGGACGGTACAGTCCATGTCCTCCGGCCGCACCTCTACGATGGCGTTCATCCGCGAGAGGTCGATGCAGATGCCGCCACGTACGGCCGCGATGTGCCCCTCCAGCGAGGTCCCGGTGCCGAAGGGGATAATCGGCACCCGGTGCGCCGCGCACGTGCGGACGATGGCCGCGACCTCGTCCGTGCTGGTCGCGAAGGCCACGGCGTCCGGCGGCATGGGGTCGTGATAGCTCTCGTCGCGGCCATGCTGCTCGCGCACCGCCGCGCTGGTGCTCAAGCGGTCCCCCAGCCAGGGGCGCAGCGCCTCCAGGACGGCCTCCAGCGCGTCGGGAGAGGTCGGAACGGCGTGCGGCACTGCGGTCATGAGCGGCGAGTCCTGCGCTGTGTTTCGTGTGGGGCGGTTACCGCCCGTTGAGGGGATCTGAGCCCGCCGCGTCCCGGCGGCAAGAGGGGAGCGGGATCAGGCGTGCTCCGGTCGGCCCATGACCAGTGTGACCCACTCCTCGATCGGATAGCGGCGGATCAGCGCCAGCCCCTGCGTGCGGTAGGCGTTGGCGACCCGCGGTTCCTGGGCCCGCAGCAGGCCGGACAGGACGATGCGGCCCCCCGGCGCCAGAACCCGAGCCGCGTCCGGGGCCATGCGGGCCAGCGGGCGGGCCAGGATGTTGGCCAGGATCAGATCGTACGGGCCGCCGGCGTGCACGCGCCGGTCACGGTAGCCGTCGGAGCGCAGACAGCGCACAAAGCGCGACAGGCCGTTGATGCGCACATTTTCCCGCGCCACACGCACGGCCTCGGCGTCCAGATCCGCCGCCAGCACCGGGCGGCGCCACTGGGCGGCGGCGGCCAGGGCGAGCACGGCGGTGCCGCAGCCCATGTCCAGGATGCGTTCGGGCCGCCGGCTCCGGTCCTTCGCCAGGGTGTCGAGGGCCATCAGGCAGCCGTGGGTGGTCGGATGCTCGCCAGAGCCGAACGCGGTCGCCGCGTCCACGGTCAGGCAGTGGCGGCCGACCGGGGGCGGCTCCGTGACGTGCGAGCCGCGAATGTGGAAGCGCCCGATGTCGAGCGGCGGGAAGGTCAGCAGGTTCTCCGCCACCCAGTCGCGCGGTCCCAGCCGCTCCACCGACACCGACGGCTCGCCGATGCCGGCCGCGCGGGCCGCGAGGGCGATGGTCAAGGACAGGGCGTCCGCATCGGGGGCCGATTGGCTCAGACCTTCCAGGCGCCAGGACCCTTTCAGGGGGCCGACCTCCTCGATCTCGAAGCACATGAGCGCATCGCACGTGCTGTCCAAGCCAGCTTCGAACGTCGGTACGGCCGCCGCCGGCACCACCATCTCGATCCGCCATACATCCGCCAACGGGGTGTCTCCTGTCCTGATCCTGTCGTGTGGGGACCCGTCCTATACGATCCGCGCGCCGTGCGCGACGAGGATTCGCCGCGCCGGCCGGTCAGAACGAGCCGGTGATGTCGGGTCCCCCCGGCGGGCTCTGATCGGCCTCGTCGTCCTCGGCCGTCCGGCGGCGGTGCATCTCCAGCCCGATGTCGTCGAGCACGGCCTGTTCCTTGCGCGCCCGTTCCGCCGCCGCCTTGCGGTCCCGGGCCTCCTGGGCCAGTTCGTAGGTCTTGCGCTGCCGGAACAGATCGGCCAGCGCGTCGCGCACCTCCGTGATCTCGTCGCGCACCTCGGTCAGGGCGGCTGCGACCTGCTGCTTGCGGGTGCTGTGCGCCGACAGGAACGAGGCAAAGGTGAACGCCGCTTCGGGATGGTCGTCCGCGGTCTTCGATTCCCGCGCAAGCTGGGCGTCGAGGTCGCGGTCCCGGGCCATCAGTTCGTCCTCGCGCCGCTGAAGCGCGCCGATCTGACGGCGCAACTCGTCGATCTCCATCGTGGCAAGGCGGATGACCGCGTGCAGATCGCCCTTGGCCATGGCGGGTCCGTTACGACGTGCCGGGCGGGACGAGATGGTCCCGCGGATCGACCGGCCGTGTGCCCTGGCGGATCTCGAAGTGAATTTGCGGGCGATCCACGTTGCCGGTGCGGCCGGAGCGGGCAATGACCTGTCCGCGCTCAACGACCTGTCCGCGCCGGACGTCCAGGCGGGAGGCTTGTCCGTAGGCGGTGGTCCAGTTCTCGGCATGCCGAATCAGGATGAGGTTGCCGAAGCCCTGAAGCTCGTTGCCGGCGTACACCACCACGCCGTTGTCGGCGGCGCGGATCGGTGTGCCCTCGGGCACCGCGATGTTGAGGCCATCGTTATGTTGGCCGGTGTCGTTCGGTCCGAATTCCGTGATGACGGTGCCCTCGACCGGCCAGTGGAACAGCGAGCCGGCGCGGGGCGGCGGCGCGTTCCCCGGGACGGCATCGCGCGCAACGGCGGCGGACGGCATGGGGGGCGGCGGCGGCGGTTCGGCGGCCGGGGAGGCTGTGGGCGGCGGGGTCGGGGTTGGACTCGGCGCGGGTGTCGGTGACGCCGACCGACCCGGCGTCGGGTCCAGAAGCGGGACCGGGTCAGCGGGGACGGTCGTCGTCGGCGAGGCCGGCGCCGTGCTTTGAGGTGGCGGTGCGCCAAGCGGCGTTCGTGCGATCACCGTCGGGGCTGCGGCGGCTGGCGTCTCGGGGTGGTCCAGCGGGACCACCAGGGATTCGCCAACCCGGATCACATAGGGCGGCGCCAGTCCGTTGGCGTTGGCGATGGCCGACACCGGCGGGCCGTAGAGGCGCGACAGGGCGTACAGGGTTTCCCCGGGGGCGACCACGTGCACCCGCTGCGGCGGCAGGCTCAGAACCTGCCCAGGCTGCAGGATGAACGGCGGCGCCAGGTCGTTGGCGACGATGATGGCTCGGGTGGGAACCCCGAGGCGGCGGGAGATGGCGTAGACCGTGTCCCCCGGGACCACGGTGACCTGCCGGGCCTGGGTGGGATCGCCCTGGAAGCGCGTTGGCGCGCTGGCCGTGGGGTAGGGGGTGCCGTAGGGCGTGTCGCGCCAGCCCCGGGTACATCCGGACGTGGCAAGCCCCGCCGAAGCCAGGGCGGCGGCGGCAAGAACGACGGGCAGAAGACGGGGTGCGCGGGCCATGAGACGACTATACAGGCGACGCCCGGCCACAACCAGACCACCGTGGCGTTATACGGGCTTGCGGTCGCAGGGTCTAAAAGCTGGCGCCATTGGCGCCGCGTTCCGACTCGCCCAGCCCACCCAACAACGGTACGAACCGCACCGCCAGCAAACGCTCCGTGGCGAGACGGTGGCTCTTGCGGCGCACCCGCATGACCCACTGCTTGTTCTCGTCGCCGACGGGCAGCACCATCACCCCGCCGTCGTCGAGCTGGTCGGTCAGGCTTTCCGGAATCTGGCGCGCCGCCGCCGTGACCAGGATGCGGGTGAACGGCGCCTGGGCCGGCCACCCCTTCATGCCGTCGCCGTGGCGGGTCACGACGTTACTGAGGCCGATCTGGCGGAACCGCGCCTCCGCCCGGTCCAGCAGGGGCCGATGCCGCTCCACCGTGTACACCCGGCGGGCCACCCGCGACAGAATCGCGGCTTGATAGCCCGACCCGGTGCCGATCTCCAGCACCTTGTCGCGCAGGCCCAGCTCCAGGTACTGCGTCATCAGGCCGACCACGAGCGGCTGGCTGATGGTCTGCCCGCATTCGATCGGTAGCGCGCGGTTGTCGTAGGCGTGCTCCTGGAAAGGGTCGGAGACGAACACCTCGCGCGGCACGGTTTCCAGGGCGGACAGCACCCGGGTATCGGTGACCCCCGCCAGCCGCAGATCCATCAGCAACCGGATCTTGTGACTGTGTGGGGAGCCGTCGTCGTCGCCGGCACTCAAAAGGCGGTCTCCATCTCGGCCAGGGTGCCCTCGTCCGTTAGGTCGATGCACAGCGGCGTGACCGCGACATGGTTGGCGGCCACCGCGTGCAGGTCGGTGTCGGCGCCCTCCAGGTCTGTGATCTGCTCGACTCCGATCCAGACATAGGGGCGGCCGCGCGGGTCCACCCGCTCCACAAGGTTTTCGGAAAACCGGCTGGAGCCGACCCGCTTGCCCTGGCGCGCCACCCGCACGCCCTGGAGCTGCTCCGGGGCACAGTCCGGAAAATTGACGTTGATCAGCACGTTGCGGTTCCAGCGCACCGCGCAGGCGCGTCGGATGACGTCGGGCGCGATCGCCTCGGCCGTGTCCCAGGGGATGGCGTCGGGATCCGCGAACGGCAACGACAGGGCAAGGGACCGGATGCCCAAAAGCGTGCCCTCCATCGCCACGGCCACGGTGCCGGAGTAAGTGATGTCCTCCCCCATGTTGCCACCGCGATTGATGCCCGACAGGACGAGATCCGGCCGCCGGTCGCCCGTGAACAGCTTCACGCCCAGCAGCACGCAGTCCGTCGGCGTACCCCGGACCGCGACATGGCGCGGCCCCCGCTGATGATAGCGGATCGGGTCGTGCAGCGTCAGCGAATGGCCGGCGCCGCTCTGTTCGGTTTCCGGCGCTACCACCCAGACGTCGTCCGACAGGGTCCGTGCGATGCGCTCCAGCACCTTGATGCCTGGGGCGTCCAGGCCGTCGTCGTTGGAGACCAGAATGCGGGCGCGCGACAGATCGGGGAGCGGCTCAAACATCGGCACGCAGACGGTCAAGGCCGCCCATGTAGGGCCGCAGGGCTTCGGGCACGGTCACCGAGCCGTCTGCGTTCTGGTAGTTCTCCAGCACGGCGACCAGGGTGCGGCCGACGGCGAGGCCGGAGCCGTTCAGGGTGTGCACGGGCGCGGTTCCTTTAGCCTTGCCGCCGTCGGGTGGCACGGGCCGGAAGCGGGCGTCCATCCGGCGGGCCTGGAAGGCGCCGACGTTGGAGCACGACGAAATCTCGCGGTAGCGGCCCTGGGCCGGCAGCCAGACCTCGAGGTCGTGCGTGCGGTGGGAGGCGAATCCCAAGTCCCCCGTGCACAGGGCCACGGTGCGGAAGGGCAGGCCGAGGCGTTTCAGCACCGCCTCGGCGCAGGCGGTCTTGCGGTCCAACTCCTCGCGGGACCGGTCCGGGTGCACGATGCTGACCAGCTCCACCTTCTCGAACTGGTGCATGCGGATCATGCCGCGCGTGTCCTTGCCGGCCGAGCCGGCCTCGGAGCGGAAGCACTGCGTGAACGCGGTGAAGCGCAGGGGCAGGGCCGCCTCCTCCAGAATCTGCCCGCTCACCATGTTGGTCAGCGTCACCTCGGCGGTGGGGATCAGCCAGAAGCCGCCCTCCACCTTGAACAGGTCCTCGGCGAACTTGGGCAGTTGGGCGGTGCCGAACAGAGCCTCGTCGCGCACCAGGGCCGGCGTGTTGACCTCGCGGTAGCCATGCTCCGTGGTGTGCAGCTCCAGCATGAACTGCACCAGCGCGCGCTCCAGCCGGGCGATCTGGTCCTTCAGGATGACGAAGCGCGCGCCGGACAGGCGCCCGGCGGTCTCGAAATCCATGCCCAGCGGGGCGCCCAGATCGACGTGATCCTTGGGCTCGAAGTCGAAGGCGCGCGGCTCGCCCCAGCGTCGGATCTCGACGTTGTGATCCTCGTCCGGGCCGTCCGGCACGTCGGCGTCCGGTAGGTTGGGGATCGCCGCCAACCGGTCCTGAAGCTCCACATCGACAGCAGCGTTGTCGGCATCCAGCTCGGCGATGCGCGCCTTGATGGTGGCGACCTCCTCCATCTGGGCGGAGGCATCCCGGCCCTCGCGCTTGAGCTTGCCGATCGCCTTGGACGCCTCGTTGCGGCGGGACTGAAGGGCGTTCAGCTCGCTTTGCGACGCGCGGCGCCGCTCGTCCAGGGCCATCAGGAGCGGCGACACGGGCTCCAGCCCCCGGCGTGCCAGCCCCGCGTCGAAGGCCTCCGGGTTGTCGCGGATCCACTTGATGTCATGCATCGACCAATACCATCCGTTCGCTTGCTGTTCGGGTGCCCCCGGGGTGTGTGGGGGGCCGGTCCGGCGCGCCTTTAGCGGCCCGTGTTGAAGTCGGTGTCCGGGGGGCCGTCGTCCTCGTCCCCCTCATCGCCCTGGTCCGCCTCCGCCTCGGGGCCGGGGCCGCTCCGGGTGTCGGAGCGCGCCGGGGAGGCGGAGGTGGGAGCCGAGGCGGGGGCCGCCGATCCGGCCGCGCCCGTCGCTTCGGGGGCCGGGTTCCGGCGGGACGATCCACCGTCCGCTCCGCCTTTGGGACCACCCTTGGGACCCCCCGTGGGACCATCGTCGTCGGGGCCGTCATCGTCGTCGTCGAGGTCGTCGAGATCGTCGTCCTCACCATTGCGCTCGGCGCGGCGCTTTTCGACCAGACGGCAGGACCAGATCGACCCCTCGTACAGCAGAATGAGCGGCACCGCGAGCCCGACCTGACTGATGATGTCGGGTGGCGTGACCACGGCCGCCAGAACGAAGACGCCGACGATGGCGTACTTGCGGGCCGCCGACAGGGTCTTGGATGTCAGCATGCCCACCCGGGCCATCAGGGTCAGCGCCACCGGCATCTGGAAGCACAGGCCGAACGCCAGGATCAGCTTCATGACGAGGCCGAGGTATTCGCCAACCTTGGCCTCCAGTTCGATCGGCAGCACGGTCTCCGCGCCGGTGGTCTGGAACCCCAGCAGGAAGCGCCACGCCAGCGGCATGACCATGTAGTAGACGAGCGACGCCCCCATCAGGAACAGCACCGGAGAGGCGAGCAGGAACGGCAGCAGCGCCTTCTTCTCGTGCTTGTACAGACCCGGCGCGATGAACAGCCAGATCTGCGTCGCGATGATGGGGAAGGTGATGATGGCGGCGCCGAACGCCGCGACCTTCACGTAGGTGAAAAAGGCTTCCGTCAGCGCGGTGTAGATCATGCGCTGGCTGCCGCCGACCTCGTGCATGATGTCGGCGAGCGGTTGCACCAGGAAGTCGTAGATGTGCTGGGCGAGGCCGTAGCACGCGAAGAACGCGATCAGGAACGCCAGGACGGACCAGAGCAGGCGCGTGCGCAGCTCGGTCAGATGCTCCACCAGCGACATTTTGTTGTCGTCGGGGTCGTCGCTGTAGGTGGCCACCGGTCAGTCCTCGTCGGTCCGTGTTTTTGCGGTCGTTGTTTTTGGTGTCGTTTCTGGGCCGACCGTGGATCCGGCCTGGGCGGGGCTGGATGCTGGATCAGCCGCCGTCGCGGCCGGACCCGTGGGGTCGACGCCCTCGCCGTGGTCCAACGTCTCGCGCGCTGGCGTCGCGGTCCGACGACGGCCGCCGTCCCGGCCAATGTCGTTCAGCTCGCGCGTGACGGTGCCGTCCGGATCGACCATTTTGTTGATCGACTGGCCGATGTTGGTGCGCCGGGCCTTCTTGATGCCGTCGCGGACATCGTCCAGTTCCGCCTCGCGTATCACATCGTCGATATGGCCCTGGAATTCGCGCGCCAGCCCGCGCAAACGCCGCGTCCATTGTCCCATGGTGCGCAGCACCTTGGGGAGGTCCTTGGGGCCAATGACCACGAGAGCGATCACGGCAATGACCGCGAGTTCGGTCCAACCGAAATCAAGCATCGGAGAGCACGCCTAATTCATGGGAAGCGCACACGCACACTGGCGCACGCGCGACGAACCACGAGCGGAGCCGGGGGAGGGGCGTGTCCGGTTCCCGCAAGCCGGCCATCGCGTGGCCGGCGGCGCGGGTCCGGTTCTGCGGCCTAGCTGCGGACGGTCTCGTCGGTCTTTTTCTCGTTGGCGTTGCCGCCTTCGATCGTCTTGCCGGAAGTGGACTCGGTCTCGTCGTCGTCGTCCGCCATGCCCTTCTTGAACGCCTTGACGCCCTTCGCGACGTCGCCCATCAGGCGCGGAATTTTGCCCGCCCCGAACAGGAGCAGGACGACGACCAGAACGATGATCCAGTGCCAAATGCTAAAAGTACCCATCCGTCAACAACTCCTCGGGTGATCGAGCCCCGCGCGCCGGTGCCGGGGCCGCGCCCGGCCGGGGGGCGGCGCGCCGGTACCATGCACCAAGAGGCGCGCTCGGGAAAGTCCCGCGTGTCGCTACCCGTCAGGGCGGTACGACCCGACCCCGGATAAGGGCACGCGCGGTGAAGCGCGCCGGATGAACGGCAGCGGCCAGGGTCGGGGGCAGCGGTCCTGGCGTGCCGGTGATCTGTGCGGCGATCCCGTCTGCCATCATAGGCGCCAGCAGCAAGCCGTGCGACCCCAGGCCGCATAGCGTGTAGAGACCGGGCGGTCCGTCCGTGCCGGGTGGGTCCTGGACCCGCCGCCCGGGGCGCCGGCCGTGGCGCAGGGCCTCGCCATGCTGGCGTGCCAGGGTTTCGGCATCGAACAGGGGGCCGGCCAGGGGTAAATGGTCCGGGGTGGTGGCGCGCAGTCCGGCCAGCGCGCCTTCGGTTGGTTCCTCGGCGAGGGCGTCGGCCAGCGCCGGCCAGTCGGTCGCCAGGGTCGCGCGCAACCTCTCGTCGTCCTGCGGGCGCGGGGCGTAGGGATCGCCCGCGTCCGCGCGCCAGGGCACCTGCGTGGCGCCCAGGATACGTCGCCACCCGCCGGCGCCATCCGACACCGGTGGCGTGGCATAGATCGGCCCGGAGACCGCGACGCGGGGGGGCGCGTCGGGACCGGCCGCGCGCAGCAGGCTGATCTGGCCCCGGGTCGGGCGCAGCGGCAGGCGCGCGGCGGGCCACAGGCGGGCGGTATCGGTGGCGGCGGTGATCACAACCGCGTCGGCTTCCAGAATCGGGCGGCCGTCCGGGGCGCGCAGGATCCAATCGCTGCTGTCGCGCGGCTCCAGCCGGTCGACCACCGCCGTCCGCACGGGGGTGTCGGCCAGCAGCGCGGTCAGCACGGCCGTCGGCGCCAGACAGCCGCCCCGGGGGTGCCAAAGCGCCGATTCGGTGGGGGGCGCCACCCCACCCAGGCGGGTTGCGGCGTCCCGTGCGTCCAGGGCCTCCAGCCAGTCCGGCGGCCAGCCCATGCGGGCCACCACCGCCGCCCGCCAGGCGTCGTCGCGGCGCGCCCGGTCCACGGCCATCACACCCCGTGGGCCGCGCCAGGGGTCCTCGCCCTCCCGGGCCAGCCGGTCATACAGGGCGATGGCGGTAGGGGCCGCGACCGCGTGCAGATCGGCCACGGGGGAGGCCTCTTTCTCCAGGCGCGGCTCCAGCAGGCCAAGCAGACCGGCGGGCCGGCTGTCGCGCGGATGGCCGCGCGCGTCGACAACGGTCACCGGACCGGCGCCGCGCCGCCGCAAGGCCTCCGCCACCGCGCACCCGGCCAGCCCGGCCCCGATGATCGCCACGCGCGCGCCCACCGGGGCGGGGCTGGGAGGCGCGGCCCAGGGGACGGTGGGCGGCGGTGTCCCGGCCGGTCCCTGGAACGTCGCCCGCAGGCACTCCCGCTTGTCGGCGAAGCCGGGTGCGCGACGCACCGCGAATCCCGCCGCTTCCAGTCCGCGCCGGACCGAGCCGGCGGCGGTGTAGGTGGCGAGGCGGGCGCCGGGGCGGCTGAGCCGGGCGACCTCCGCGTACACCGCCGGGCTCCACAGATCCGGATTGCGCGCGGGCGCGAACCCGTCCAGCGCCCAGGCGTCCACGGGGCCAGTCAGGGCGGGCAGGGCTTCGTCCGCCCGGCCGAGGGCGAGAGTCAGCGTTACCCGGTGATCGAGCGCGCGGACATGCAGGCCGGGCTCCGGTGGTGGCCACGCGGCCAGCAGGGTCGCGGCGAGATCCGCCAGGTCCGGAAACCGGGCCAAGGCACGTGCGGCCTCGTCGGGGCGCAGCGGCCAGCCCTCCACCGAGACCCAGTGCGGGCGCGCGTCCGGCGGTGCGGTGCGGCGCCAGAGGTCCCAAGTGGCCAGGAGGTTCAGGCCGGTTCCGAACCCCGTCTCGGCGATCGTGAACGGCCCCGGCCGGTCCCAGACGGCGGGCGCGCCGATGCCGTCGAGCAGGACATGCCGGGCCTCGCCCAGGGCGTCGGCGGCGGACGCGAACCCGTCGTCGACATCCAGGCTGCGCGGTGTGCCGTCGGGGTCCCAGGCCAGACGGGGCCGGCCGATGGTCCAGGCGCGTGAGACGGCGGCCGTCATCGGCGGGTCCGGGTCCGCCTGCGGTGGCCGCTTTGGGGGCGGGGCGCGGGGTCCTCGGTGCGGGCGACGAATTCGGGCGGCTGTTTGCGGACCCAGGCCAGGAACCGGGCCATGGCGGGATCGGTGCGGAGGGCGTCGGGGGTGTTCATCGTGCGGGCGAGCGTGGCGGAGTCGAACCGGCGGTGGATCATGCGGTGACAGACGCGGTGCACGGGCGCGCTGTCGCGCCCGCCTCGCGACCGGGGGATCCAATGGTGCCACTCCACGCTCGGCCCGTCGACCATCGGTCGCCCGCACAGGGGGCAGGGGCCGAGCGCGCGGCCGGGTGGGGCTGTCACGCCGGCCCGTCCGCCGCGCTGGCATGCAGAGAGGGGAGCGTGCGGGCGGTCACGACACGGCCTCCCGCTCCGCCCCCTCCATCGCCTCGATGGCCGTGGACATGTCGGTCAGCAGGCGAATCACGTCATGGCTCGCGGTCTGTAGACAATCCATGGCTTCCAGCGCTCCGTCCCCGTCGCCGACGCTCGCCTTATGCACGGCCTCCTTGCCGCAGTTGTGAACCTGCCGATGCGGCGCTTCCAGGGCTGCGAAGGCGGGATGGGCCTTCAGGCGCGCGTCGGTGATTTGCGCGTACCACCGCCCCAGGCGACACGTCAGGTGGTCCGGCAGATCCCGTTCCGCCAACGGCACGCGACCCGTCACGGCGTCCAGGACCCGCTTCTTGAACATGATGTGGTCGTTCTTGGCGATCTCGACCAGCACGATCGGTCCGCCATGCCCTGCGAACGCGGCCACATGCGCGTTGAGCGCCGTGGTTGCCCGTTCCATGGCGATCAGGGCTTCCTTGACCTCGTCGCTGTTGCGCTGGGACAGCGATGCGATGGACGTGGTGCCCTCGGCGATTTCGTTGGTCGCCTTCGTCTGCTGGCCGAGAATGGAGGCGATATCGTGCATCCGGGTGGTGACGGTGCTGATGCTGCTGGCGATGGTCTGCAACTGGGTGCCCATGTCGGTGACGACGCCCCGGCCATCCTGGACGGCGGACGCGCCGTTTTCCATGGCGTGGATGATGGAGGCCATCTCGTCGCGAAGGGTGTCGATCCGCCCCCGGATATCCTCTGTCGCGCGCGCGGTCTGATTGGCGAGCGACTTGACCTGGTTGGCGACCACGGCAAAGCCCTTGCCGGCGTCGCCAGCGCGCGCGGCCTCGATGGTGGCGTTCAGCGCCAGCAGGTTGGTCTGGTCGGCGATCTCTTCGATCTGGCGGACGATGTCGCCGATTTGGGAGGACGCATCGGCCAGGATATCGACCCGCTGGCTGGCCGCGCTGACGGCGCTGTGAATGCCTTCCATGGTGTCGACGGCGCGGGTCGCGCCCGACACGCCATCACCGGCGGCGCCGCGCGCGCCTTCGGCCTCGCTGGCGGCGTTGTCGGACGATTCGGAGATCTCGCGGGTTGCGGCCACCATCTCCTCGACCGCCGAGGCCATGGCCTGGGACTGCTCGGTCGCCACGTCGACGTCGCGCATCATGTGGATCAGGGCCACAATCGCCTCGTTCGCTTCCACCGTCGCCGCGACGACGCCCCGCAGGACCTTCCGTGACTGACGCTCCAGGTCATCGCGCTGGGCGTTGACGCGCTCCAGATACGCCGCCTGCTCGTTTTCGGTTTCGTGCAGCTTCAGCGTCTGGGCCCGGAAGTCATGGAGGGCCTGGATCACGCGCGCGGTCTCGCCGTGGCCCCGGGCTTTCGGCAGGTCGACCGAGAAGTCCTTTTGTGCGAAGCGGCTCAGGGCGTCCGAGGCCAACCGCAGGGTTCCCCCGATCCCGCGCGCGATCACGAAGCCGGCCATCAGCGCCACGGCCAGGGTCACCAGCGAGGCGATCACGGCCCGCGCGCGGGCGTCCGCGATCTGGGCGAGGTAGGGGGACGAATCCAGCGCAATCACGGCCACCCCGATGGTCTTGCCCTCGTAGTCCGGGATCGGCGCGGCAATGACCGCCTCTTCGTGATCGGCGCCCTGCGCTTGATAGACCTGGATGCCATCCTGCAGGGCGGCGCGAAGCCGGCCTTCATCGGCGGGGGCTTCGGATGTGGCGGCAAAGGTGTCCCAGCGCCCGCCCGGTTTGCGCAGGTACAGGGCAACATCGACGCCATGGTCGCGCGCGAAGGTATCGAAAAACGCCGGGCCGAAGGACAGTCCGACCTCCACGGAGCCGACGGGTTGGCCGTTGTACTCGACCGGGGTCACGCCCCGCATGCCAAGCCCGGCGACGCCGAGTTCCAGGCCGTGAATCGGGGTTCGGTCGGTGTTGGCCTGAACCACGGTCCGCCGGAAGCTCGACAGGTCGTCGCCGA
This sequence comes from Roseospira marina, assembly GCF_014197855.1. GTDB lineage: Bacteria > Pseudomonadota > Alphaproteobacteria > Rhodospirillales > Rhodospirillaceae > Rhodospira > Rhodospira marina. Next base: position 340,065 of record NZ_JACIGJ010000002.1, on the reverse strand, counting down.
ACGTTTCCGGTTTGTGGACGCGCAGGAACGAGGTCGCCGGGGGCCGATGGAACTGGAACTGCCGGACGCCGAAGGTGTCGCGAAGGTGGGCGAACGCCCCCTGGTACTGCGCCAGCAGGGCGTCGCGATCCCCCTCCGCCAGGGCGGCCTGGGTTGCTGGCGTTTGTGCCACGAGAGTGGCCAGGGCCAGGGCTTTCTCACCTTCGGCATTCAATTCCTGGCGCAGCGTATCCAGCAGCCCGTGAAGGTGGCGGTGTTGAGCTTCGGTCGTCAGGTCTTCCATGAACACTGTAAAGACCAGCGCTATCGCGACGGCTGAAACCAGAGAAAACGCGCCAAGGGCCACCATCAACCGCGCAACGATGCTCATCCGAAATCTCCCCCCCCTTCCCGTGGCGGCGTTTGCGATGCTGTCGCCACGATCCATCCCTGAGACAACGGTATTCGCGGAAGGATTGAACGACCAGACGGAAAACATGAATTTCCGTTATCAACGGGGGCGGTAGCGGCACGGCGGGAGACCCGGCGCGCTGCGTCTTCGTCGCAACGGCGGTCCTGCGGGCGCGGCGGGCGGCTATAGCGTTGAAAAAAGCAATTTTTCGATAGGGGCGGGCGGGTCGGGCCGACCGGAGTGCCGGCCGGCGTCAACGTGGATCGGCCGGTCCGTCGGGCGGCGGACCCTTTCGTCCGCCGACGACCAAAGAGCCCGATGTGGGCGGCGTTGGCGCCCTAACGTTGTGTCGGTCCGGACCGCATTGTCCCCCTCGGTCCGGGTGCGCTCCGCGTGTCGCCAAGACTCGGGCGACGGGCGCGGTGCCGTCAGGAAAAGGCGCGCCGCAACGTCTCGCGCGCGATCGTGATGCCGGCGTCGTCGATGCCGTGCTCCAGCCCGGGGCGGGCATGGGTGTCGACGGTCAGGCCAGCCTCGGCCAGGGCGCTTTGCGCGTGCGCCATGGCCGCGAACGGCACGACGGGGTCCTGCTTGCCGTGGATCAGCGTGATCGGCGGGCGGGCGGTGACCGCGCCCGGCAGGGCCGACGCGCCGGGCAGCGCGCCGGAGAAGCCGACGACCGCTGCCATGGGCGTGGCGCGGCGCAGGGCGACATGCAGGGCCATCATGGTGCCCTGGGAAAACCCGACCAGAGCCAGGGCGTCCGCACCAAGACCGTACTGCGCCAAGAGGGCGTCGAGGGTCGCGTTCAGGGCCGGGGCGACGCTGTCGGCGCCAGCCCCCATCATGTCGAGGGCCGGGACGAGATTGGCCGCGTCGCGCCGCCACATCTCGGGATCGTACTGGGTGAAGCTGAACCACTGCCGGCCGAAGGGCATGACCTCGCAGGCGTCGGGCGCATGCGGGGCGTGAAACACCGCGTCCGGCAGGTCGGCGGCCAGATGTGGCGCCAGGGCGATCAGGTCGTTTCCGTCGGCACCATAGCCGTGCAGCAGAACCACGAGCTGACGCGGCACGCCGCCCGAGGCGGGCCGGGCGGAGGGACCGTCAAGCGTGGGCGGCGGGGCGTCGGTCATGCGGCGGGCTCCTTCGTCGTCGGGCCGATCGCGCAGGGATCGCGGCCGGCCGGTGTCGTTACGCTGCGGTCAGTCTACAGACACGGGGGGATCCATATCCTCGTCCCAGTCGGCGGGGGGCGCGGGGTAGCGGGTCAGCATCGTCTCCAGCATCGCCACGTGCTCCGCTTCTTCCTCCGCGAATTCCAGGGCCAGTTCCCGGATGCGCGGATCGGTGTGCGTCAGGGCCAGCCCTTCATAGAACGCATGCCCGCGCTTCTCGCTGTCCAGCGCCATGACCAGGGCATGGTGCGGGGTCATCAGGTAATGGGTGGCATCCATGGCCGGCGTTTCCGGGGGTTCCCGGTCCGGCCACTTGTATTCCCAGGGCTTGAAGCGCGGCAATTCCTTGTTTTCGGCCAGCTTCTGGGCTTCGGCCAAATGCAGACGGGAGTAATGCGCCATCTTGCGAAACAGGTCTGTGACCTCGTGGTTCTGATGCACGTCCAGCGCATCGGCCATGTCGTCGAACCGGACGGCCGAATCCTCCTCCAGGGCGACGGCGTGGGCGATGAACTCTTCGAGGCTGTCCATAGGCGGGGGCACTCCTGCGGCGGCGCCCCCGGACAGGGGCGCCGGGTCGGATCAGATGGCGAACTGACGGCCGAGCGCCGAGATCGGCTCGCTGGCCGCCGTGGTGGGACGGAACGGCGCGGACGGGCTCTTTAGCAGGATGCCCGTGCTGAACCCGTCGTCGTCCAGCAGGCGCAGGAACGCAGCCTTCCGGTCCGTTTCCGGCTCGGTGAACTCGGCGTGGACGAGCGTGCGCCATTCCTTCTGTTCGGGGCGGTACGTGACACAGGGGCTGAGCACGTGGATGAACGAAAAGCCCGGATGTGCGATGGCGGCGCAGATCTGGCGGGTCATTTCCAGCGGATCCCCGGCGAACGCCCGCGCGATGAAGGTGGCGCCGGCCGACAGGGCCATTTCGAGTGGCCGGAACGGCGCCAGGCCCGGGCCCTCGGGCGTCAGCTTGGATCCGGTCCAGGTCGACTCCGTCGTCGGCGAGGCCTGTCCCTTGGTCATGCCGTACACGCTGTTGTCCATGACGATATAGGTCATGTCGACGTTGCGCCGACACGCGTGGACGAAATGATTGCCGCCGATGGAGAACCCGTCCCCATCGCCACCCGCGACCAGCACCGTCAGGTCCGGGCGGGCCAGCTTCAGGCCCGTGGCCACCGGCAGGGCGCGCCCGTGTACCGCGTGGAAGCCGTACAGGGTCGAGTACGCCGGCAGCCGGGACGAACAGCCGATGCCCGAGATCAGGGCGACGGTGTGCGGATCGAGGTCCAGTTCGGCGAGGGACCGGGTCACGCTGGCCAGAACCGAGTAATCCCCGCACCCCGGGCACCAGACCGGCTTCAGGTCCGACTTGTAGTCCTGGGGCTTCTTGACGACCGCATCCATGTCACGTTCCTTTCTGATCTTACCGGGCAAGAATACGGTTCAGGATCTCACCAGGACGCAGCCCCAGGGGGCCGGGTCGGTGCAGGGCCTCGACGCGGCCGGGCAGGTCCATGCGCGCCCGCAGGTGGCGCAGGAACTGACCTTCATGGTTCTGCTCGACGACCAGCACGCGGGACACGCCGGCCAGGGCATAGGACAGCTGATCCACCGGCAAAGGGTCGATGAGGCGCACGGCGATCAGGCGCACGGACACGCCCTGTTCACGGGCGCGGGCCATGGCCTCGCGCGCGACCTCGGCCGTTGAGCCCCAGGTGATGATGGCTACATCCGCGTCCCCGTCGCCGTCCACCAGCGCCCAGTGATCGCCGTAGTCGAACGACTCGATCTTGCGGCGCCGTTTCTCGAGCTGGTCGGTGTGGTGTGTGGTCTGGGTGGACGGGTGGCCGAACTCGTCGTGCTCCAGGCCATCGGCCGTGTAGGCGCCGCCTTCCGTGCCCGGCAGGGCCATCGGCGACACGCCGTCCGCGGTCAGAGCATAGCGCCGGTAGGGCACGGCCTCTGCGGCGTTCGTGGCCTCGGCGACCTTCCGGCGCCCGACGAAGGCCAACTCCGCCGGCTTGTCGATGATCGTGCGCGACTGGCCGAGCATCTGGTCCGACAGCACGATGACGCAGGTCTGCATCGCCTCGGCCAAGTGGACGCTCCACTGGGTCGTAAACAGGCAGTCGGCGATCGACAACGGGGCCGTCACGATATGGGGCGCGTCGCCGTGCAGGCCGTTGACCGCGATGTTGAGGTCGACCTGCTCGGACTTGGTCGGAATGCCGGTGGACGGGCCGCCGCGCTGGACGTCGACGACGACGACCGGGGTTTCCGAGGCCACGGCCAGGCCGAGGCTCTCCATCATCAGAGCCAGACCGGGCCCGGACGTCGCGGTGAGGGAAGGAACCCCGCCGAAACTGGAGCCGATGATCATATTGATCGAGGCCAATTCGTCCTCGCACTGGACCAGACTGCCGCCGACCTTGGGCAGGTTCGGCGCCAGCCACTCCAGAATGTCGGTGGCCGGCGTGATCGGATAGGCCGCGCAGAACCGCACACCGCCCTGGATGGCGCCCACGCCGGCGGCGTCGTTGCCCGTGATGGACCAGCGCTCCGTGGTGGGCGGCGTGGCCGCATGCAGCCGGGGCACATGCTCCAGGCCCTCGGCGGCGGCCGCGCCGGCGTCCAGGGCCGCCCGGCTGGCCTCCAGCGCGGCTTCCCCCTTGCCGTGAAGCTGGATCGCCAACCGTTCCATCAGGTACTCGTGATCCAGCCCGATCAGGGTCGCGACCAGACCCAGCGCCACCATGTTGACGCGGCCGCCCGGCACCTTCTTCGCCAGATCGAAGAACGGCACGGCCGCGACATGCGGCTGGCTGGTCAGCATGATGTCCGGCACCGGGCCGGCGTGGGGGTCGGCGACGATCAGGCCGCCGGGATTGATCGGCAGTTCGTCGCGGAACCGCTCAATATTGCCCCAGTCGAACGCGACCAGGATATCGTATCCGTCATCGGGGCTTTGAACCGAACGTGTCGCCAGCCGCAACAGCGCGGCAGACTCGCCCCCGCGAATCTGTGGGCCGAGGGTTCGACCCATGAGGCCGTGGTATCCCGCCTTGGCGGCAGCGTCCAACAGGATCTGGCCAGCCGTCATCACACCTGCACCGCCACTTCCCGTCAGTGCGATGGAGACCGAGGTGAGCGCCATTGGACTTGCTCCAGCATGTTTCCGTCGTCATGGGGCCGTGTATCGGGTCCGTATGGCACGCGCGCCAGAGAGTCGATGACAGACCAACATGAAAGCCTGCGGTATAGCCCCGTTTCGCGGCGGATATCAATGGACACGTCCGTGCCGTGTGGCCAGGACCGGCGGATTGGTACCCGCAATGGGGAGGATCGCCATGGGCATTGATCCGTGTCAATGCGGTCCGGGGCGTTTCCCGATAGCGGAACAGATCCGTTCACGCTCAGAACGGAACGTTGTGTCGTGTCGCCGGGGCCGTTGCACTGGCGGTACGATTTGACATAGCGTTGCGAGTAGCCGGCTGTCTTGTCGCCGGCTCCGCGAAAGGTCTCGGCGCCTTAGGCGCAGTGAGGCACACGAACACATAACCGGGACACGGAACACCATGGCGCTGAAGATTACCGACCAGTGCATCAACTGCGATGCCTGCCCCGCCGAATGCCCCAATGAAGCCATTGCGGCCGGCTCTATCATCTACGAAATCAATCATGAGCGGTGCACGGAGTGCGTCGGCCATTTCGACGAGCCCCAGTGCATGGCGGTCTGCCCGGTCGAATGCATCGTGAAGGACCCGGCGCACGCGGAAACCCCGGCGCAGCTTCAGGCGAAGTACGAGCGTCTCCAGGCGGCCTAAGGGCCGCCAGAACGCCGCGAGGCCGGAGCGGCGGCCGGACCGGGGGAAGGGCCCGGTCCGGCGCGGATCCGGCTTCGTCGCTGGGGGGGACATCGGCGGCCCGGTCCGCCGGCCGTTGCCTCGCTGACGGTCGGCGGGTATAGGGTGCTTCCATGACACCTTGGACCGCCGTTCCCCTTCCGCCGCCGCCACCACCCTTGGTCCTGGCCGCCTGCGCCAGCGACCCCGTCCGCACGCGCGGTCGTCTGGTGCCCGAAGCCGAGTCCGCGACCCGGACCGCATTCCAGCGCGACCGGGACCGCATTATTCACTGCGGCGCCTTCCGGCGGCTGCAATACAAGACCCAGGTGTTCGTCTACCACGAAGGCGAAAACTACCGCACCCGGCTGACCCACAGCTTGGAGGTGGCGCAGATCGCGCGCTCGATCGCCCGCGTGCTCGGATTGAACGAGGACTTGGCCGAGGCGTTGGCGCTCGCCCATGATCTGGGCCACACCTGCTTCGGCCATGCGGGGGAGATGGCGCTGAAGGCCTGTATGGCGCCCCACCGGGGGTTCGACCACAACGCCCAGAGCCTGCGCATCCTGACCAAGCTGGAGCACCGCTACGCCGCGTTCGACGGGCTCAACCTGACCTGGGAGAGCCTGGAAGGGCTGGTCAAGCACAATGGGCCGCTGACCGGACCGGGAAACACGGAGCCTCTGCCGCTGGCGATCCAGGAGTACGCCGGGACGCACGACCTGGAACTGAACACCTACGCCGGACCGGAAGCCCAGGTGGCGGCGCTGTCGGACGACATCGCGTACAACGCCCACGACATCGACGATGGCTTGCGGGCGGGTCTGTTCACCGAGGATGACCTGCGCGACGTCCCCCTGGCCGGACCGGTGTTCGCGGCGGTCGCGGCGAAGCATCCCGGCTTGGACCGCGGCCGGCTGATTCATGAGTCCGTGCGTCGGATCATCAACGCCATGGTCGCCGACCTGTGCGCCGAGGCGGCGCGCCGGTTCGAGGAGGACCGCCCGGGGTCGGTGGACGATGTGCGCGCCATGGGCCGGCCGCTGGTAGCGTTCTCCGACGCCATGCGCACCCACGATCAGGGGTTCAAGGCGTTCCTGTTTCCCAATATGTACCGGCATCATCGGGTCAACCGCATGACCAGCAAGGCGCGGCGGGTCGTCCGCGATCTGTTCGACCTTCTGCTGGCCGAACCGATCCTTCTGCCGAGCGGCTGGGCCGAGCGGGCGCGCGCCGCCGAGGACGACACCACAAAGCGTGCGCGCGTGGTGGCGGACTACATCGCCGGCATGACCGACCGCTTCGCGTTGGACGAACACGCCCGCCTCTTCGATCCGACCGTTAAGCCCTGAGCCGGATTGTCTGCCGCCTGCCTTCCTGGTCCCTCTCGTACGCCCGAACGGAATGATGAACCCATGAATATTTTCACCGCCTATAAGGATATCGTGCTGGCGCAGGTCGCCGCCCTGGTGGAAGAGGGCGTTCTGCCCGGGGCGCCGGATGTGTCCCGCGTGACGGTCGAGCCGCCGCGCGACCCCGCACACGGCGACATGGCGACCAACGCGGCGATGGTGCTGGCGAAGCCGGCGGGGTTGAAGCCGCGCGACCTTGCCGAGCGGCTGGCCGCGAAACTGGGCAAGGCGGCGGGCGTCGTCGAAGCGACGGTGGCCGGTCCCGGATTCATCAACCTGCGTCTGGCCCGCGCGATCTGGCTTGACTGTTTGCGCGACTGCCTGAGCGCCGGTCGGGCCTACGGCGACAGCCGGATGGGCGACCGCCGCCGGGTGAACGTGGAGTTCGTCTCGGCCAATCCGACCGGCCCGATGCACGTGGGCCACGCGCGCGGCGCCGTGGTCGGCGACGCCCTGGCCGCCCTGCTGGAAAAGGCCGGGTATCGGGTGACCCGGGAGTACTACATCAACGATGCCGGGTCTCAAGTGGATGCGCTGGCCCGGGCCGTGCACGCCCGCTACCGGCAGGCCCTTGGTCGCCTGTCCGACGAGGACATTGCCGGTATGCTGGCGCGCAAGGAGCTGGAGTACGGCGGGGACTACCTCGTGCCGGCCGGTCAGGCGCTGGCGGATCGCTTCGGGGACACCTACGCCGACGCGCCGGAGGCTGAGTGGCTGGCGCCGGTCCGGGATGCGGCCGTGGACATGATGCTCGACATGATTCGCGATGATCTTCAGGCGCTCGGGGTTGTGTTCGACGTGTTCAGCAGCGAGCGGGCGCTGGTCCAGGCCGGGCGGGTCGACTCGACGCTGGCTTGGCTGGACGAGCAGGGCCTGATCTACACCGGCGTGCTGGAGCCGCCCAAGGGCAAGGCGCCCGAGGACTGGGAGGCGCGCCCCCAGACGCTGTTCCGGGCGACTGATTTCGGCGACGACGTGGACCGCCCGGTGCGGAAGTCGGACGGCGCCTGGACCTACTTCGCCGGCGACATGGCATACCACCGCGACAAGGTGGAGCGCGGGTTCAACGACCTCATCAATGTGCTTGGCGCCGATCACGGCGGCTACGTCAAGCGCCTTCAGGCCGTGGTGAAGGCGGTGTCCGGCGGCCAGGCGACCCTCGACGTCAAGCTGTGCCAGCTCGTCAAGCTGCTCGATAACGGCGAGCCGGTGAAGATGTCCAAGCGCGCCGGAACCTTCGTGACCCTGCGGGATGTGGTGGACCGCGTCGGCAAGGACGTCGTGCGCTTCATCATGCTGACGCGCAAGAACGACGCCGCGCTCGACTTCGATTTCGCCAAGGTGACGGAGCAGAGCCGCGACAACCCGGTGTGGTACGTCCAGTACGCCCATGCCCGGGCCTGCTCCGTGTTGCGTCACGCCGGTGAGATGTTCCCCGGCCGGGACCTGAGCCCGGCCGCACTCGCGGGCGGTGCTCTGGAGCGCCTGGAGGCGCCGGAGGAACTGGAGGTGGTGCGCGTGCTGGCGAGCTGGCCGCGCCTGATCGAAAGCGCGGCGGAGGCCCACGAGCCGCACCGCGTGGCCTACTATCTCGCCGATGTGGCGGCGGCGTTCCACGGACTGTGGACCCGGGGCAAGGACGATACAGAGCTGCGATTCCTCGTTCCGGACGACGAACGGCTGTCCCTGGCCCGTCTGGCGCTTGTCCAGGGTGTGGCGACGGTGCTAGCCTCTGGGTTGCACGTCTTTGGCGTTCAGCCTGTTGAGGAACTACGCTGATGCCTGGAATCAAGAGGGCGCGCGGTGACGGACGAGAGGAACCGGTCGCCCTCGGGGACGAGATCTTTGGCATGATGGGATCCGAGGGCCGACGCGACCCGTTCGAGGAGCCGCCACCGTCGCGCGAGCCGGTGGACCGGGAGCCGGTCGACTTCGACTTTGATCTGGACGACGACGACCTGGTGGCGGAACCCCGCGCCCGGCAGCGCGACGGCCTGCCGTACGTCGGTCTGCTCGGCGGGCTGGCGGCGCTGGTGGTCGTCGCGGGCGGCCTGTGGTTGGTGTTCGCTCCGTCCAGCGACGACACGGTGACGATGCCCTCCGGAGGGTCGTCTGTTGCGGTTCTGGAGCCGATGCCGTCCGACGGCGCCGCTTCGGGGGCTGCGTCTGGGACGGCGGACGGACCGGAACTTCCGGTGGTCCGGGCGGAAGACTCGCCCTATCGCGAGGCGCCGGAGTCCCCGGGCGGCATGCAGGTCGAAAACAAGGATAAGCTGATCTACGGGCGGCTCGACGGCGAGGGTGAAGCGGGCGAGGGCGCCGGTGTGGAGGAACTGCTGCCGGCTCCGGCGCGTCCTCAGCCGCCGCCGCAGCCGGATCCGAAGCCCGAGCTGGCACCGCAGCGGTCCGAGGGCGCGCCGGATGCTGTGCCTGGGGCGCCGCCGATGCCGGGCGGTGCGGGGGACGTGGCGGAAGAAGCTCCCGGGGGGACGTCCGAGAATGGTGGCGTGCCCGCGCCCTTCTTGCCGGAGACACCGGAATCCGAAAGCGCAGAGCCGGAAGCTGCACCCGAACCCCCTCCGGCACCGGCGGCCCCCGCGGTGCCTTCGGTTACGGAGCGTCCGCCGGCGCCGCCACCGGCTCCGGCCGCGCCCGAACCCCAACCCGAACCGGAAAACGTGGCTGCGACGGCCCAGCAGGGGCCGCAGGTGCAGTTGGCCGCGTTCCGCGAACGATCCCTGGCCGAGCGGCAATGGGCGCAGCTCAAAGCTGCGCATCCGGACCTCCTGGGGTCGGTTCCGCACGTGATCGTGTTCGCGGATCTGGGGGATCGGGGGCAGTTTTATCGCCTGCGCGCGGGACCGCTTGGAAGCGCCGATGCGGCCCAGTCCCTGTGCCAGGCTCTCAAGTTGCGGGATGTGGAGTGCCTGATTGTCCGTGAGTGATGCGCCTCTGGCGGCCATCCTGGGCTGTGCCGGACTGCGTCCGACCCGGGAAGAATGTGCCCTGTTTGCGGATGTTCGTCCGCTTGGCTTTATCCTGTTCGGCCGAAACGTCGATTCGCCCTCCCAGGTCGCCGATCTGGTTGGAGAGTTGCGCGCGAGCGCCGGCCGCCCCGATGCCATGGTCCTGATCGATCAGGAAGGCGGGCGGGTCCGCCGCCTCGGCCCCCCGCATTGGCGGGCCGCGCCGCCCCAGGGCGTGTTCGGTGCCCTGTATGACCGCGACCCCGCGCTGGGCCGTGAGGCGGTGCGCCTGAACACGCGCCTGCTCGCACAGGATCTTCTTGCCCTGGGCATCGATGTGGACTGTCTGCCGCTGGCGGACGTACGCCACCCCGATGGGCACGACATCATCGGCGACCGATCCTATGGGTCCGCGCCGGAGGTCGTGGCCGATCTGGGGCGCGTGTGCGTCGACGCCCTGCTGGAAAGCGGGGTCCTGCCGGTGATCAAGCACCTGCCGGGCCACGGCCGGGCGCTGGCCGATTCGCACAAGCATCTGCCCGTCGTGCCGGCCAGCCGGGCGGACCTGGAAGCGGTCGATTTCTCGCCTTTCCGGGCCCTGAAGGACGTCGTGATGGGCATGACGGCGCATGTGGTCTACAGCGCCATTGACCCCGATCGCGCCGCGACGCTCTCGCCGATTGTGGTGAAGGAGATCATCCGGACCCATATTGGCTTCGATGGCTTGCTGGTGACCGATGACCTGTCGATGAAGGCCCTGAACGGCGACTTCACCGCCCGCGCGCGGCAGTCGCTGGAGGCGGGGTGTGACGTCGTGCTGCACTGCAACGGGGATTGGGACGAGATGCGGGCCGTCGTCGCCGGCTGTCGCCCGCTGGACGCGGCCGGTCTGGACCGCGTCGCCCGGGCGCGGGCCGTACAGCAAGGGCCCGCTCCGTTTGACGCGGCGGCGGCCGCCGCCCGTCTGGAGGACCTGCTCGCACCATGAGCCCCGAAATCATTGTTGCTGCGACTACCTGGATTCTGCCGGTTCTTCTCGCCATTACGCTGCACGAGGCCGCGCATGGCTGGGCCGCCTGGAAGCTGGGCGACGACACCGCCTACCGTTTGGGCCGGGTGTCGGCCAATCCGATCCGCCACGTCGATCCGATCGGAACCGTCGTGCTGCCGGGCATGCTGTTCCTCTCCGGGGCGCCGTTCCTGTTCGGCTGGGCCAAGCCGGTGCCCGTGAACTTCGGCCGGTTGCGCCAGCCGCGCCGGGGCATGGTTTTGGTTGCGGCGGCGGGCCCGGCCAGCAATCTGCTCATGGCCTTCGGGGCGGCGCTGCTGCTTCATCTGGTGCCGTACACGCCGGAGGTCATGGGCGAGTGGACGTGGCGCACGCTGAACAACATGATTCTGTTGAATGTGTTGCTTGCGGTCGTGAACATGATTCCATTGCCACCGCTCGACGGTGGGCGCGTCGCCGTTGGTATTCTGCCGCGCCCTCTGGCGTTGCCGCTGGCGCGTATGGAGCGGTTCGGATTTGTGATCCTGATCGGCGGCTTGCTGGTGCTGCCGTTCCTGCTGCGTGAGTTCGGAATCGGGTTCGACCCATTCCGGGCCGTGCTGCTGCCGGTGGTGGCCTGGGTCGATCAGTTGATCGCGACGATCGCGTTTCTGTAGAGCAGATTCCGAGCGATCGGAACCGGATTGCGACGACCATTTGCCCAAATATTAATACTATAGAGCGGTTTGCTTGATCCGGACGTCGTGTAACGCGCGCCAGGCGACGCCAGCACTCCCGCTCGGAACGACGCGGACCTGACTTCCACCGGCGAGGAGCGCGATGACCGGGCCGACCCCGCGACAGGACGCACCGCCCCCCGGGGATCCACCGCCGTTCGCCGACGATGGCGAGCGTGCTCCGTCGGTGCCCGACGCGCTGGTGGTGAACCTGGACGGCTTCGACGGCCCGCTGGATGTTCTGCTCGCCCTGGCGCGGGACCAGAAGGTCGATCTGGCGCGCCTGTCCATTCTGCATCTGGCCGAGCAATACTTGGCGTTCGTCCGCGCGGCGCGGGAGCGTCACCTGGACCTCGCGGCCGACTATCTGGTCATGGCCGCGTGGCTGGCGTTCCTGAAGTCGCGCTTGCTGCTGCCGGTGCCGCAGGCCGATGATGAACCCAGCGGCGCCGAAATGGCCGCCGCGCTGCACTTCCAGCTTCAGCGGCTGGAGGCGATGCGCACCGCCGGCCGCGCGCTCATGGAGCGGCCCCGCCTGGGGCGGGACACGCTGGTGCGGGGGGCGCCGGAGGCCGTGTCCGTCATTCACCACACGGTCTTTGATGTGACCTTGCACGACCTGCTGCGGGCCTATGCCGACCTGCACCGGCGGTCGCAAAACACGGCGCTGTCGGTGGAACCGTTCGACCTGTACTCGGTCGAGCAGGCGCTGGCCCGGCTGAACGGCCTATTGGGTACGACGGTGGAGTGGACCGCGCTGCTTCGGTTCCTGCCAAAGGATCTGGCGTCGGGCCTGGGGGATGGGCTGCTCCGCCGCTCCGCCATCGGTGCGACCTTTGTGGCCACGCTGGAATTGGCGCGGCAGGGCAAGGCGGAGGTGCGCCAGGACGGGGGGCCGTTCTCTCCCCTGTACGTGCGTCGCCGGGATCCGGAGGATGACGATGGCGGCGAATGACGAGACCGGCGGTGTGCTGGACGGAGCCGACGCGGCGCCGGTGGCGCCGGAGGTTGAGGCGTTTCAGGTCCGGCGCATGGCGGAAGCGATCCTGTTCGCGGCCGCCGAACCCCTCACCGAGAAGGCTCTGGCCGCGCGCCTGCCGGCCGGTACGGATGTGCGGGCGGTTCTGGCGGCGCTGGCCGCGCATTACGACGCGCGCGGTGTGCACCTCGTACGCCGAGGGGCGACCTGGGCGTTCCGCACCGCCCCGGATCTCGCCGAGATCCTGACGACGGAGGCGATCGAGCCGAAAAAGCTCTCCCGCGCGGCGGTCGAGACGCTGGCCATCGTGGCCTATCACCAGCCGGTGACACGGGCGGAGATTGAGGAAATTCGGGGCGTCGCGGTCTCCAAGGGCACCCTCGACGTGCTGCTGGAGGCGGGGTGGATTCGGCCCCGGGGCCGGCGGCAGACACCGGGGCGGCCGCTCACCTGGGGCACGGCCGACGCGTTTCTGGACCACTTCGGCCTGGAAAGTCTCAAGGACCTGCCGGGGATCGAGGAGATGCGCGCGGCCGGACTGTTGGACGCCCGGCCGGCCATTGCCGCCTATGGCGCGCGGGCGCGGGATGACGCTCCACTGCCGGACACGGATGCGGACGCGGACGGGGAGGGCGCTGTGCCCGAGCCGCTGGATCCGGACGACGGCGCCTGAACGACGGCCCTTAACCGCCGCCACCGTCACGCCGGCCCGTCAGGCCATTCGCAGCACCGCCTTGCCGGTCACGCGCCGGGCCACCAGGGCATCGATGGCGGAAACGACGTCCTCCAGCGCGAACTCCGCCGAGACACGGGGCCGCAGCATGCCGGTGTCGTGCCACGCCACCAGCGCGGCCATGCAGGCCCGCACCCGCTCCGGCGCGATGCGGAGGTAGGCGCCCCAATAGAACCCGATGACCGTCTGGTTCTTGACCAGAAGTCGATTCGCCGGGATTTGTGGAACCGTACCGCTGGCGAACCCGATGGCCAGCAGCCGCCCGTCCGGCGCGGTGCACCGCAGGGAGGCGTCGAAGACGGGGCCGCCGACCGGGTCGTAGACCACGTCGGCGCCGCGTCCGTCGGTGAGGGCCAGCACGCGCGCCCGGATGTCCTCGGTCCGGGCGTCGATGCCATGATCGGCGCCATGCTCCGCGGCCACCGCGAGCTTTTCAGGCCCGCTGGCCGTGGCGATCACGGTGGCGCCCCCGGCCTTGGCGCACTCCACGGCCGTAAGTCCGACACCCCCGGCAGCGCCATGGATCAGCACGACCTCGCCGGGCTGAAGACGGGCCCGGTCGAACAGGCCGAAGTGCGCGGTGCCGTAGGCGATGGGGAAGGCGGCGCCGACCGCCGGGCTCATGCCGTCGCCCAGCGGCCAGACCGAGGCCTCGGGGACCACGGCCTCCTCGGCGAAGGCGCCGTGGGCCGGCATGGCCATCACCCGGTCGCCGACCGCGACGGCGGTCACGCCGTCGGCGACCTCCGTCACCGTGCCGGCGAGTTCGAAGCCGGGCACGAAGGGCGGCGTGGGTTTTTCCTGATACTGACCGGCGGTGATGAGGCTGTCCGCGAAGTTCAGGCCGGCGTGGCTGACCCGGATTCGAACGCCGCCCGAGATCATCGGCGGTGGCGGGATGTCCTCGACGCGCAGATCTCGGTGGGACGTGTAGGCATGACAGACGGCGGCGCGCATGGGGGGGCTCCATCGGATCGGGGGTGGCGGATCGGGTCGGGTGAGCGGGCGGCCTTGATTGCCACGGCGGGATCGGCATGATGCCCGACTTTGCGACGCCACCAAACCGCAACGCGGTGGCACGACGATGTCGCACCGTGAGGTCGCACGAACATAGGGATACGGTCATGCGCGGGTACTTTGGCATCGGGGTCGACGGGGTGAGCAAGGCCTACAACGTGGGCAGTGTGTTCCGGTCCGCCCATGCGTTCGGGGCCGGCTTCGTGTTTACCGTCGCGGCGCAATACGAACGGCCGCGGGGGCATGCCACGGACACGTCGGACAGCGTGGGGCAGGTGCCGTTCTACACGTTTCCGAACGCGGCCTCGCTGGTCCTGCCGGAAGGCTGCAAGCTGGTCGGGATCGAGCTGTTCGAGGACTCCATCGAACTGCCGTCGTTCCAGCATCCGCTGCGCGCGGCCTATATTTTGGGGGCGGAGCGGTTCGGTCTGTCGCCCGAGGTGGCGGCGCGGTGCGATTATGTGGTCAAGATCCCAACGCGCTTTTCGCTCAATCTGGGGCTTGCGGGGGCACTGGTGATGTATGATCGCGTCATCAGCCGGGGCCGGTTTGCGCCCCGCCCGGTGGCGGAGGGCGGGCCGGCTGCGCCGCTGGCCGAGCATGTGCACGGCGGGCCGACGTTTCGGACCATGCAGGCGTACCGTGCGCCGGCCCCGGTGGCCGAACTGGCGGAAACCGAGCAATTGGACCGCGAGGGCCGGTCGCGACGTCCGAAGGCAGGGTAAGCGCACTCTGCCACGACTCTGCCACATCTTCACGCAAGGTATGGCGTCGAACGCGGTCCGCGACCGGCGGCCTCGGTGGTCGCCGTTCAAGGGTTGATCCCGGCGGTGCCACGGGGCACAGTCGGGGCGCGCGGGTCGAGGGTGCCAGATCAACGGCGGCATGCCGACGGGCGGGTTGCGACCCCGCGCCGGGGGCATCCGTAAGGCCACCTCCGGTCCACACGAATGTTTCCGTTTCCCCATTTGCGTCCGTCCCGGTGGCACCCGGAGCGGGCGGTTTTGGGGCCGTCCATCCAGGAGGATCGACAGCGATGAAGGTTTCCACGCGCGGTCTGCCCGCTCTCGCGCTGCTGGCGGGCGTCGCCCTGGCGATGTTGCATACCCCGGCCGTAGCGCAAGAGGTCAAGACGATCGGCAAGTTCCGGGACTGGACCGCCTATACCCATGACGAGGGCGGCAACACGGTGTGCTACGTCGCGACCCGTCCGGAAAAGGAAGAGGGCAACTACACGCGCCGGGATGAGGTCTTTGCGATCGTCAGTCATCGCCCGGCCGAGGGCGCGCGCAACGTGGTGAGCTTCATCGCCGGCTATCCGTACAAAGACGGCAGCGAAGTCAGCGTGAGCATCGACGGCCGTAACAGCTTCACGCTGTTCACGCACGGCGACGCCGCCTGGGCCTATGACGAGGACGACACCAAGCTGGTCACGGCGATGAAGGCCGGCGGCCGCATGGTGGTCAAGGGCACGTCGTCGCGTGGCACAGTGACCACGGACACCTATTCGCTTATGGGCTTCACCAACGCGCACGAGGCGATCTCGAACGCCTGCCCGTGAGCCTGAGACTCGCCGCTTTCCGCTTGAGCCCGGTCTTGGCCGTCCCGACGCGCGGCTTTGCGCGCGCCTGGACGTGGAACCGCGCGGTGATGTCGGACCGCGCCCGACCGCCCCTTGAGCCAGCTCTTTCAGCCCCTTGAGATCGCCAAACACCATGCCCTCGCAGACCACCGCCGCGCCTGATGGGTCGTTCGCTTCGCCGGTGGTCGTCGTGGGGGCTGGGATCGTTGGGGTGGCCAGCGCCTTGCACTTGTGTCGGTTGGGGTATCCGGTGGTGCTGGTCGATCGGGAAGGGCCGGCGGCCGGAGCCTCCTACGGCAACGGCGGCATCCTGGCGCGCTGCTCCATCCTGCCCGTCGCGACCCCCGGCCTGTGGCGTGACGCGCCGCGCATGCTTCTGTCGCGGGACGGGCCGCTGTTCCTGCGCTGGGCGGCGTTGCCGCGTCTGTTGCCTTGGCTGATCCGCTTTATGGCGACGGCGACCCCCGCCCGGTTGGACGCCGCGGTGCGTGCGTTGGCCCCGTTGCTGCTGGACAGCCTGGACCAGCACCAGGCGCTGGCCGAGGGAACCGACGCCGCTCCATTCATTCGCCCCACGGACTACGTCTTTCTCTATCGTGATCGTGCGGCGTATGAGCGCGATTGTCTGACGTGGACGCATCGGCACGCGGCGGGCCTCACGTGGCGGGAGTTGGAGGGCGAGGCCCTGCGGGCGCTGGAACCTGACCTGTCGCCCATGGCCCGGCGTTTCGGCGTGGCGATGCCGGACCACGCGGTCATCACCGATCCGGGCGCCTATGTGGAGGCTCTGGCGGAGGCCGTCGTGGCGGCCGGCGGGCGTTTCGAGCGGGCTATGGTGCGGGCGTTGGAGCCGGATGAAACCGGGGTGACGGTCCGGACGGAGGGAGCGGACCTGCGGGCCTCCCACGTGGTTTTGGCGACCGGGGCATGGTCGGATCGACTGGCGCGGCCGTTGGGGGCCACAGTCCGCCTGGCGGCTGAACGGGGCTATCACCTTGAACTGGCGGCCGCCGAGGGCGGACCGCGTCACCCGCTGATGGACGCGGCCCGCAAGATGGTGCTGGTGCCGATGGAGGGCCGACTGCGCGCCGCCGGTCTGGTCGAGTTCGCCGATCTGGAGGCCCCGGCCGCATCGGGGCCTACGACCGTGCTGAATCGCGGCGTGGCCGAACTGTTCCCGGGGCTGCGCCACCAGGGAACGTCCACTTGGATGGGGCCGCGCCCACCGCCCACGGACAGTGTCCCTGTGATCGGTGCCTTGCCCGGCGCGCGGCGGGTGATCGCCGCCTACGGCCACCAGCACATCGGGCTGACCGCCGGTGCGGCGACCGGTCGGCTGGTCGCGGACCTCGTGGCCGGGCGGCATCCCAACATCGATCTGTCGGCCTATCGGCCGGATCGGTAATCACATCATCCCAGTGTGACGGGTTGACGGCATGCGACCCATCCCGGCTTAATTTCGCGCGGACGGACGTCGCCGCCGTCCGCTGTCTTGCCGGGAGGAGCTGACGTTTTGGGGGGCTGTGATGTGTCGCGCCGCGATCCCAGCACGCCGGTGCGCCCTTGGGAGGCGCGACGTCGTGGCGCCCGGTGTAAGCCGCTTGGGCTTGCACGGGCCGTCGGCGTGCTGTTTGTCGGCGGAAGCCTGAGTGCTCCGACGGCGGTTTTGGCCGCTCCCGAAACCACCCCGGCCGTCCGGGCCGGCACCCGCGCTGCATTGGCCTGGGCCGTTCCCTACTTCCAGAACCAGCATGTGTGTTCTACGGCGCAGGTCACCGGTGTGGCGGCGCGGGCGTCGTCTCTTGTGGTTCGGTTGGATATCGATCCGCGTTGGGCCCGCGATCTGGCCGGCATGGCCGACGATTTGCGCGGCGCATGGTTCGCTTTGCACTGTCCTTTCGTGCGCGAACCGGTCTGGCGTCTCTTGCCGGAGGAGGGCGACATCGTTATCGAGACAGCGGCGGCCCCCCTCGGCTGGATGCAGTGGAGCTGCCGACACGCGGCGCCGGTCGACGCGGACGGGCGCCAAAGCGCTGGTGAAGGGCGATCGTTGACCCCGGTACGCTGAAACCAGAGCGGACGGTTCCGCTCGAAGTTAAGGCGAATCTATGAGAATATCCGAGTCGCCGAGTAGGCTAGTGGTCCGGTCCGGTGATACTCTGCGCTGGTCAGGTGAGTTTCTGGAACGGCCGTGTGTTCCGGGTTCAGGAGAGGGCATTCCGTCGTCCGGAATCACGCCATACCGTGTTGGTGTCCGGGGCATAGGTCCGTTGCCGGTTCCTCCGGCGACGGGCGGGATGGCCCCAGCGGAGATGAACTAAGATCCGAAAGATCGGACAACAATAAAGGACCACGCGATGTCGGCTGTCGATCTCAACGCCCTTCTGTCCAAGCTCCACCCGCAGGCGCGGCGCGCGCTGGAAGAGGCCGTTGCCATAGCGGTGTCGCGGTCTCACTTTAATGTTGAAATTGAGCATTGGCTGCAGCGCATGCTCGACGACGCCAACGGCGACGTCCAAACCATTTTGCGGCAGTTCGATGTGGACGTCGGGGCGGTCTCGACCGCGCTCAACCGGGTTGTGGATGGCCTGAAGACCGGCAATGCGCGGACCCCGGGCCTGTCCCCGCAGATTATCGAGGCGGCGCGGGAGGCGTGGAACATTGCCTCGCTGCGGTTCGGCGCGCCGCAGGTGCGCACCGGGCATGTGCTGCTCGCGGTGCTGGAGCGCGATACGCTCTCGGCGACGGTGCTCAATTCCGTGCCCCCGCTGAAGGGCGTATCCCTCGAGGCGCTGACGAACACGCTGCCCGAAGTGTGTGCCGGTTCGTCGGAGGATCAGCAGGGCTCGGCGGCCAACCTTGGCGGCGGCGTCGGCGGCGAGGGGGGCGGGTCGAGCGGTCCGGTGCCGAAAGGCGGCGCCCTGGATCAGTTCACCATTGATCTGACCCAGCGCGCGCGGGACGGTGCGATCGACCCCGTGCTGGGCCGGGATCAGGAAATTCGCCAGATCATCGATATCCTGACGCGCCGCCGGCAGAACAACCCGATCCTGACCGGTGAGGCGGGTGTGGGTAAGACGGCGGTCGTGGAGGGCTTCGCCCTGCGCGTGGCCGCCGGGGACGTACCGCCGTCGATCAAGCCCGTCGTCGTGCGCACTCTGGACCTGGGCCTGCTTCAGGCCGGGGCCGGTATGCGCGGGGAGTTCGAAAACCGTCTGAAGTCGGTGATCGAGGAGGTGCGGGCCTCCACGCAGCCGATCATCCTGTTCATCGACGAGGCCCATACGCTGATCGGCGCGGGTGGCTCGGCGGGGCAGGGCGACGCCGCCAACCTGCTGAAGCCGGCGCTGGCGCGCGGCGAACTGCGCACCATCGCGGCCACCACCTGGGCCGAGTACAAGAAGTACTTCGAGCGTGACGCGGCGTTGGCGCGGCGGTTCCAGGTCGTGAAGGTGGAGGAGCCGAACGAGGTCGTGGCCGTGCAGATGATGCGCGGGCTGGTCGACACCCTGGAGCAGCATCACGGTGTTCGCATCCTGGACGAGGCCGTGGTGGAGTCCGTCCGCCTGTCCCACCGTTACATCAGCGGGCGCCAGCTTCCCGACAAATCCGTCAGCCTGCTGGATACGGCCTGCGCGCGCGTGTCCCTGAGCCAGCACGCCACGCCGTCCCAGGTGGAGGACCTCCGCCGCCGGATCGAGAGCCTGGACACCGCGATTCGCATCGCGGAGCGGGAAGCGCAGGTGGAAAAGGCGCGCCAGGTCGACGCGGACGACATGCGCGCGACTCGCGATGCCTGCGCGGCCGATCTGGCCGCTTTGGACGCCCGGTGGCAGCAGGAACTCGACCTCGTTGGAGAGATCCGCGACCTGCGCGGCCGGCTGGAGGCCGCCCACGGAACCGACCGCGCCACGGCGGGATCCGGGTCGCCCCCGGAGGCTGAGGGAGCGGTTTTGCCCTCCGACGCACGGACGCCCGCCGCGCCGACGGAGGAGGATGTGGCCGGCCTGCGCAGCGAGATCGAGGAAAAAAGCGTCGCCCTGGCCGCTCTACAGGGCGAGGATCCGCTGCTTCAGGCCGTGGTGGACGGTCAGGCCGTCGCCGCCGTGGTCGGCGCCTGGACCGGGATACCGGTCGGGCGCATGGTCTCCAACGAAATCAACACCATCCTCAATCTCCAGACGGAGATGGGCAAGCGGATCCTCGGGCAGGACACGGCGCTGGAGGTGGTGTCCGAGGCGGTCATGTCGGGTCGGGCCCGCCTGTCCGACCCGCGCAAGCCGCTGGCGGTGTTCATGCTGGTCGGCACCAGCGGCGTCGGCAAGACCGAGACGGCGCTAACGCTCGCCGAGCTGCTGTATGGCGGCGAGCAGAACATGACCATCATCAACATGTCCGAGTTCAAGGAAGAGCATAAAGTCTCTCTGCTGATGGGCTCGCCGCCCGGGTATGTGGGATACGGCGAGGGTGGGGTCCTGACCGAAGCCGTGCGCCGCAAACCCTATTCGGTCGTGCTGCTCGACGAGATGGAAAAGGCGCATCCCGGCGTGCAGGACATCTTCTATCAGGTGTTCGACAAGGGCATGCTGAAGGACGGCGAAGGCCGCGACATTGATTTCAAGAACACCGTCATCATCATGACTTCCAATGCGGGGACCGACACCATCCACGCCTTGTGCGACGATCCAGAGACCATGCCGGACTCGGATGGACTGTACGATGCGCTGCGCCCGGAGTTGCTGAAGGTCTTCAAGCCCGCGTTCCTGGGCCGTGTGACGGTGGTTCCGTATTTCCCGCTGCCGACCGAGATCATCAAGGGTATCGTCCGGTTGCAGATCGGGCGGGTAAAGGATCGCGTGCGCGACGCCTACAAGGCGGAGTTGGATGTGGACGAGGCCGTCATCGATCTGATCGCGACCCGGGCTACCGAGGTCGAGTCCGGCGCCCGTGTCATCGACCGTATCCTGACGCGCAACGTTTTGCCTGATCTGGCCGCCCGCATCCTGACCCGGATGGCGAACGGCGAGCCCGTCACCCGGGCCAGTCTGCGGGCCGGAGAGGGCGACAGCATCCTGTGCGCGGTGGAGGCGTGACGCCGACCACCGCTCAGGACACGCCGCGAATCCCGAACGGGTACCGCCAGGGTCGGGCGGAACCCGGACGCGGCGGGCGTTCCTCCTTCGGGAAGAGATGTTAAAGAGAGGACGCGTACGCTAGCAACTCCAACTCGTCGAACTTATCAGGGAGCTGGGCCATGGCCATTTATGTGAAGTACGGCAATATCAAAGGCAACGCGACGCAGCAGGACCACAAGGACTGGCTGGATGTCGACAGCGTGCAGTGGGGCGTCGGACGTGCCATCAGCACGCCGACCGGCTCGTCCCAGAACCGCGAGGCGTCCGAGCCGCAGATCTCGGAAGTGACGGTGACCCAGACGATGGACGTCGGCTCCGTGTCGTTGTTCCAAGAAGCCTGCACCGGGCACGACGGCAAGGAGTGCCTGATCCATCTGGTGTCCACCGGCAAACCCGGCCGCACCTACGCCGAGTTCAAGCTCACCAACACGCTCGTCAGCGCGTACAGCATGTCGTCGGGCGGCGACCGCCCGGTGGAGTCGGTTTCGTTCAACTTCACCAAGATGGAATACAAGCACATTTCTTACGATGAAAAGGGCAAGGGGACCCCGGCGACCGCTTGGTACGATCTGGCGACCACGAAGGGCGGCTGATCCCGGTTCCCATCGGGTCCGGGGCGGCGTTGGCGGCGTGTCCGTCGGCGGCGTCGCTCCGCCCGGTTCGTTCGCCACTCCCATGAGTGCGCCACCCCATGGGGGGCTCGATGGGGGAAACGGCGTGATGGGGGAGACGGGACGCGCCGGTGACGATACAGAGGGCAGATCACAGAAGGCGGATCAAAAGGGGCGGATCCGGCTGCGGACGGGGCCATGAGGGGGGCGCATCCAGCGCGATGCGGGACCAGACCAGACCATGAGTGACGATTTTACCATTCAGGAAGGCGACCGTTACCTGCGACTTCGGACGCCGCTGGGCGAGGATGCCATGATCCTGACCCGGCTGGATGGCGAGGAAGCCGTCTCGGATCTGTTCAGCTTTCAGTTCGAAATGCTGTCGGCACACACCGAAATCGCCGCGAAGGATATCGTCGGCAAGCGCGTCACGGGCATCCTGCAGCGGCCCCGTTTGGAAACGCCGCGCTATTTTTCCGGTTTGGTCACCCGGTTCGGCGCCGGTCCCATGTTTTCCCGCACTTACCGCTACTACACCTGCGAGATCCGGCCCTGGCTCTGGTTTTTGACCCTGAGCAGCGACAGCCGTGTCTTTCAGGACAAGACGGCGATCGAGATCATTACATCGGTTTTCTCAGATCATGGGTTTGCGGATTTTGACTTCGGTGGTGTTAAGACGCAGCCGCCGGTGCGAAAATATTGTGTTCAGTACAGGGAGACGGACTACGATTTCGTGACCCGTTTGATGGCGGAAGAGGGGCTTTACTATTATTTTGAGCATGAAGAGCAAAAGAATACGATGCACATCGCCGACAGTACCGGCGGCTATGGGGAGACCTTCGACAACGCCGTTCCGTTCCGCGCCCAGAAAACGTTGGTGGATATCATCAGCCGCTGGGAACCCGTGCAAAGCTTCATCTCGGGTAAGTGGACGCAACGCGACTACGATTTTCAGAAACCCTCGACCGATCTGACAACGACCACCACGACCATCAAGACCGTTCCCGGCATGACCAACTGGGAGGTCTACGACTACCCCAGCCGGTACTACGACAAGGCGCGGGGAGACGACCTGACGCGCAAGCGGATGGAATTGTCGGAGCGCGATTTTTCTCTCGTCGAGGGCGACAGCTTCTGCCCTGGATTCTACGCGGGCGCGAAGTTCACCTTAAGCGAGCACGAGGTCCCGTCGGAACAGGGGGCCTATGCGCTGACGCGCGTCATCCACCGGGCGCGGGATTATACCCAAATCTCCGGCCAGGCCGATCCACCGGAATATGAAAACACGTTCCTGTGTATCCCGTCTGACGTTGTGTACCGGCCGGATCGGCCGACGCACAAGCCCGTCATCGCGGGGCCGCAAACAGCGGTGGTCGTCGGTCCCTCCGGTGAGGAGATTTACACGGATGAGTATGGCCGGGTGAAGATCCAATTCCATTGGGACCGCGAGGGAACGAAGAACGAGAAGAGTTCGTGCTGGGTCCGTGTGTCCCAACCCTGGGCTGGAAACCGCTGGGGCGGCATCTTCATTCCGCGTATCGGTATGGAAGTGATTGTCGACTTCTTCGAAGGCGACGCGGACCGACCCATCATCACGGGGTATGTGTACAACGCCGAGAATGCTGTGCCTTACAGCCTACCGGGCAACAAGACGCAAAGCGGTATCAAGACCCGCAGCTCGATGAATGGCGGGCCGGAGAATTACAACGAACTTCGCTTCGAAGACAAAAAAGGCGACGAGCAGGTCTATGTTCATGCCGAGAAGAACATGGACCGGGTGGTGGAAAACGACGACACCCTGAATGTCGGCAACGACCAGAGCCTTACCATTCACCGCAACCGGACCGAAACCGTCGAGACCGGCGATGAATATGTCGAGATCAGCCAGGGAGATCACCGGACCCATGTGAAGCTCGGCAAGTCTGAACACGAGGCGATGACGTCGATCGAACTTCGAGTGGGGCAGACGTACATTAAACTTGATCAGTCGAGCATCACCTTGAGTTCGATGCGCATTATGGTCGAGGGCACGGCGTCAGTCGATGTCACGGCGCCGATGACCACGGTCAATGGCGACGGCACGCTGACGTTGACCGGCGGTATTGTGATGATCAATTAGAGGGTTGCGCGGGACATCAGGGTCGCGAAACACGCTTTCGTCTTTTGATGGGGACGCAAATCGTCGTGGCGATCTGGTCCAGATCGCTTGGGATCGTTTCGAGAACCACGCGGGGGAAGCCATGTCGGTCGTGGAGACGGGTGACGGGGCCGTTGTTACCGGCCGATGGACAAAGGTCCGGGTCGAGCGGGTCGCCGATCTGGGGCTGCCATGGGATGGGGACCGTCCGAAGCTGCCGGAGGGTGTGTCTCCGGCGGAGGCGCCGCAGGCGGCGATCGAGCGGTTGGCCGGGGCGGATCGGTTCGCGGAGGCGGTCACGCTGCTGGCGTTCGCGCTGCCCAAGCGCGAGGCCGTATGGTGGGCCTGCCTGGCCTCGCGTTTCGATCTGGATGAGGAGACGCCGCCTGCCGTGCTTGCCTGCCTGGAGGCGGCGGAAGCGTGGGTCTATAAGCCAGTCGAGGAACGGCGCCAAGCCTGCTATCGTGCGGTGGATGCGACCCGGCCGCACAGTCCGGCGGCCTTGACCGCACTTGCGGCAGCCTGGAGTGGCGGCAGTCTTGTTCCGCCGGAGGCGGCGGATACGGTGCCCGCCGTTCCGCCCGAGGAAAGCCTGACCGCGCGCACGGTCGCGAACGCGATTGTCCTCGCTGCGGTCACGCGGGACCCGGCCGGCGCGCCGGACCGGTTTCGGCGTTTCCTCGCCCAGGGGCGCAATATCGCCGAGGGGGGAACCGGAGCGATGGAGGGCAGCGCACCCGGCGCTAAGCCGTGATGCCGTAGCCGTCTCCGATGTCCCCACGGAACGATGCACGGATGTGACGGAGCACGTATGGCCGCGACGCTGTCCCTTGTTCTTGTAACCGCACCGACCGGCGGGTCCCCGCGCGGCGATACGCGCGTGCTGGACACGGGCGCCCTGACCATCGGGCGCGGTCCCGACAACGACTGGATTCTGGCTGATCCGGAGCGTCACCTGTCCAAGCAGCATTGCGAGATCGCCTACACCGGCGATGCCTTCGTGGTGACCGATACCAGCACGAACGGGGTGTACATAAACGGCGCGGATCGTCCGGTGGGGCGTGGCGACACCATGGTGCTGCATCAGGGCGATGTGCTGCGCCTGGGCGACTACGAGCTGCGCGTGGCGATCGAAGACGATGTGGCCCGCGACGATGTCGTGGATTACCAGCGCAACGCGGCGCCGTGGCCGGAATTTGAAGACAAGACGTACTATGGCGCGGGCAGCCAGCCGGAGCCGTCGGGTCTGGATGACGATGCGGATGGCGGTCGCTGGGGCGGGGCTGGCGGCAGCGGCGCCGGCGCGCTGGGCGGCCTGTCCCCGTTCGACGACGACCTTTCAGATTGGAACAACGATCCGATCCGGCCGGCGGCGAAACCGCGTCCGCCCGCCACGCCGTCGGACCATATTCCGTCCGAGCGCGACAGTATGCCCATCCAGCGGGTGTCGCATCAGCGGCGGCCACAGACCCTGAGCGAAGACTGGGACGACGAACTGGAGGCGCTGCTCGGCGATGCGCCGTTGCAGGGTAACGGGGGCTCGGGCGGCCAAAGCGGGCGCGAGTCGCAGACCTCGGAGTCCGCGCCGCCGCCCACGCCACCCACACCGGTCGGCACGCCCGACGACCTGGATACGCTGTTGGGCGACGAGCCCTTGGACGCGGAGCTGCGGCGCTCGGCTCGGGAGCCCGGCCGGCGGACGCCCGAACCGGGGCCGGATACGAAGGACGATCCCTTCGGGGACGACGGCGAGGCGACGCCCGCCGGGCCGCCGCGGCGGGCGCAACGGGAGGCCCCGTCCGCCCCAACTCCAGCGCCGTCCCCCTCGTCCGCTCCCCCCTCGTCTGCGTCCGCGCCCCGATCGGGGAGAGCGAGTGCGGGGGATGCCGAGGCGCTGGTTGCGGCCTTCCTGCGCGGGGCTGGTCTGGCCGGTCGGCCGGGCGGGCAGGCGCCCGAAGTCCTGATGGAAACGGCGGGCGCCTTGCTGGCCGTCATGACCGATGGCGTGCGGGACCTGCTGGCGGCGCGCGCGACCTTGAAGAGCGAAATGCGGGCTGAACAGACGATGATCCGGGCGCGGGGAAACAACGCGCTCAAGTTTTCGGTCAGCGCGCAGGAGGCGCTGGAGCGTTTGCTATCACCGCCGGCCGGGGCGTACATGGATGGGCGCGCCGCCGCCGAGGAGGCGTTTCGCGACCTGCGCGGCCACGAGATCGCGACCATGGCGGGGTCGAGCGCCGCGATCCGCGCGGTCCTGTCGGCCTTTGATCCGGCGGCGCTGGAGGGCAAGCTGGAGGGCCGCTCCGGTATCGGCGGGCTTCTGTCGGGCGGTCGCCGGGCGCGGCTGTGGGAGCTGTACGAGGCTCACTATCGCGACCTCGCGGATGAAGCGGCCGAGGATTTCGACAGTCGGTTCAATCGCGAATTCCGGAAGGCCTATGAAAAGCTGGTCAAAGACCTGTAGCGCCCCGGAGCGTTTCGTGTAGAGTTTTGAGAGTGGCCCTGGCCGGTCCGTTCCCTTGGCTTGGAGATACGTCATGCTGTCCACCGCCCGCACGCGCCGTGCTGTGACGGTTGCTTTGGCCTCCGCACTCTTCACCGCGCTGTCGGCCTGCGCGTCGGCCCCGCCACCCCCGCCGCCGACGGAGGTGGTGCTGGCGATTTCGGCGGACGATACCATCAATCCCGACCCGACGGGTCGGCCGTCCCCAGCCCAGGTTCACATCTACTGGCTGCGGGGCGCGACGGACTTCGAGAGCGCGGATTTCTTCGACCTGACCGGCGATCCGTCGGCCACCCTCGGCGCGGAACTGGCGTCGCACGAGGTGATGACGGTGCGCCCCTCGAGTCAGCAGAGCCTGATGCGGCGTGTGGATCCCGGGGTGTCCCACGTCGGCATCGTCACCGCCTATCGGTCTCTTGACGGCGTAGTGTGGCGCGCGGTGACGGCCGTGCCCCCGAACGCCCGCTCCGGGGTCGGGGTCACTCTGGTGCAGGGGGGCGTGTCTCTTGGCGCGGCGGTGCCGACGGCGATGTCTGAACGACAGACGGCGCCGACCTCGGCCCTGGCGGCGCGTTAAGGCAAAACTTCAAGCGCGGCGGCAAGGGGATGTTCGTGGCGGCAGGGCGATGGATCGGGGGCGGGAATGGGATGGCGTAACAGGGTGGTCTGGTCCGAGGGTATGTTTCTCCGGGCCCAGCACTTCCAGCAGGCCGACCGGGCCCTCGAAAGCCTGATCCACGACCGCACCATGGACATGACGCCGCACCCCTGGGGGGTGACGGCGCTGTCCGTCGATGCCGAGCTTCTGGAAACCGGGCGCTTCGCGGTGACCGAATGCCGGGGCGTTCTGCCGGACGGCACACCGTTTTCCATTCCCGAGGAGACGGACGCCCCTCCACCGCTGGAGGTGACGGAGCGCGCGCGCGGCGCCGAAGTCTTCCTGACTCTGCCGTTGCGGCGGCCGGGCCTGTCGGAAGTCGCCATGGACAGCCGGGGCGAGGCCACGGCGCGCTATATGGCGGCGGATTACGAGGCGCTCGACACCATCGCCGGGTCCGATGTGACGGCCGACGTGCAGGTCGCGCGCCAGCGTCTGCGCTACCGCATCGAGGGCGAGGACCGCGCCGGCTATGCCTGCCTGGGGGTGGCTCGCATCGTCGAAGTGGACGCCAACGGCCGTGTGAAGCTTGACCCGGCCTACATTCCGCCCGCGCTGGTGTGCCGGGCCGCGCGGCCCCTGTTCGCCTTCCTGACCGAATTGCAGGGCCTGCTGCATCACCGGGGCGAGGCCCTGGCGGCGCGCTTGGGGCAGTCGGGCACTAAGGGCGTGGCGGAGATCGCCGATTTCCTGCTGTTGCAGGCCACGAACCGGTATGAGCCGGTGTTGGCGCATTGGGGAACCGGCGGCGATGTGCATCCCGAGCGGTTCTATGCCCTGTGCCTGGAAATGGCCGGGGAGCTGGCCACCTTTGCCGCCCAATCGCGGCGGCCGGCACGCTTCCCGCCCTACAAGCACGAGGATCTGGAGGGCTCGTTCGCGCCGGTGATCGCGGATTTGCGCCTGTCGCTCAGCGCGGTGCTGGAGCAGACCGCGATCCAGCTCGAACTGCGGGCGACCAAGTCGGGCGTCATGGTGTCGCCGATCAGCGATCGCAGCCTTCTCAATCAGGCGGTCTTTGTTCTGGCCGCGCGCGCCGACGTGTCGACCGAGGTGCTGCGGCGGCACTTCCCCCATCAGGTCAAGATCGGTCCGGTGGAGGATATCCGCCAGCTTGTGAACTCGGCGCTGCCTGGGGTGGACGCGCGGCCGTTGGCGGTGGCGCCCCGACAGATTCCGTATCACGCCGACTACGTCTATTTTGAACTCGACAAGAGCGGGGAGTTCTGGCGCCGTCTCGCCACGTCAGGCGGCATCGGGATTCATGTCGGTGGCGATTTCCCCGGCATCGACATGGAGTTGTGGGCGATCCGGCAATAAGGGCCGGTCCAGGCTCCGACCGGCGGGCGTGGGACGATCGAGCGAAAGGCTTTTGGGCCAAGGATTGGTGCGGCCGAGGTGGGGACCGGCCCGGCGGGCGAAGGGAAGGAACGGACAGCAATGGCCGACGACGACAACCTGGACCCGTTCAGCGAGCCGGGTGATATCGACCGCACCGTGATCCGTCCCACGCCGGGCCGTCGCGGGGGCGGGAACGGCGGTGCCGCGGGCAATCGGGGGCAGACGGTGCCGCCGGGCGGCCGCTCGTCGACACGACCGCCGCCGCAACGCGCCGCCTCTCCGTTCGACGATGAGGGCGCGGCCTATTCCACGACGCCGCCGCGGGATGAGCGTCCCACGCCGTCGCGCGGGCGGGGCATGCCTCGGGAGGAAAGGGAGGCGCGGCGTTCCTCTCAAGGGGGCGGCAACGGCGGGGGGGGCGGCGCCGATGCCCCGGTCGGTGACATCGCGGCCGCGCTGGCCGAACGGTCGAAGCACAACCCGATCGTGGCGGCGGCCGCGCCGCTGCTCAGCCTGATCGCGCGCCTTCGCCTGGGCGGGACGCACCGCGATCCCGAGGCCCTGCGCGACCGCGTCATGGACGAGTTCGAGGGCTTCAATCGGCGTCTGAAAAAAACCGACGTGCCGGAGGACCAGCACCGCACGGCCCATTACGTCCTGTCCGCCACCATGGACGACGTGGTCCTGAACACGCCGTGGGGCTCGGGCTCGATCTGGGCGCGCGAGGGCATGACCGTGAATTTTCACGGCGAAGCCTATGGTGGTAAACGGTTTTTCAACCTGCTCAAGCGCATGAGCGATAACCCCGGCCGGAATGGTCGGGTGCTGGAGTTGATCTACCTGTGCCTCTCGATCGGGTTCGAGGGCGAGATGCGCGTGCTGGACCGGGGGCGGAGCGAACATCGCCGCACCCGCGACGGCCTGTATCGGCTGCTCGCGGATATCCGCGGCGACCTGCCCGAGGATCTGTCGCCGCACTGGCGGGGGGTCGAGGCCGGGCACCGTCCGATTTCGGCGCTGCTGCCGGTGTGGGTGATCGCCAGCGCCACGGCCGCGCTTCTGGTGCTGCTGTACCTTGGCTTTGCGTGGTGGCTCAATGCGGACAGCGATGACCTGTACGCCGCCTACGCCGGCTTGCCGCCGCAAGGGGCCATCGTCATCGAGTACGAGGCGCCGCCGCCACCGCCCCCTCCGCCGCCGCCGGAGAACGTGGTGACGCAGGCCGAGCGCGTGACCGGCTTCCTGCAGCCCGAAATCGACGAGGGGTTGGTGTCCGTGCTGGAGGGGCCCCAGTCGATCACGGTCCGCTTGCGGGCGGCCGGCATGTTCGAGTCCGGCTCCGACACCGTCAGCGACCGCTTTACCGAGGTCATTCGGCGGGTCGGGCTGGCGTTGAACGACGAACCGGGCACCGTGGTGATCGAGGGTCACACGGACTCCATCCCCATCCGGACCGTCCGCTTCCCGTCCAACTTCGACCTGTCTCTGGGGCGTGCCAAGGCCGTGCAGGCCAAGATCGCGCCGTACCTGGACGATCCGTCCCGCCTGACGGTCGAAGGCAAGGCCGCAACCGAACCCATCGCGGACAACGGCACGGCGGATGGGCGCGAGGCCAACCGGCGCACCGACATCATTCTCGTCAAGCAGGGTCAATGATGACCCCTGTCAGGCAGGGTCTTTGACCTTGGGCGCCGCGCCCCAGACACCGCCCCCCTTGGACCAGGTGCGCTTTTGGGCGACCCCCCTTCAGAACGGACGCTGACCGTGAGCAAGATCGTCTCCATCCTCAAGAGCGGCTGGTTCATTGGACTGATCGGGACCCTGTTCCTGATCCTGCTGGTGTGGTTCCTCGGGCCGCTGATCGGGTTCGGCGACAGCCGCCCGCTGGAGGGTATCGCGGCCCGCCTGCTGGTCGCCCTGGTGTTTCTCGTTATCTGGGCCGGCTTCGTGGTGTGGGGCCTGCTCCGTCGCCGCAAGCGTCAGACCGAACTGGTCGATGGCGTGACCCGCAACGCGGCGGCCGGCGGCGCCGCCGGCCCCGAGGTGGAGGCCCTGCGCAAGGGGCTGGAGCGTGCACTCGGTGAGTTGCAGCGCATGCGGCGCAAGGATGGCAAGAGCGGCCGCCAGTACCTGTACGAACTGCCCTGGTACATGATCATCGGGCCGCCGGGCAGCGGCAAGACGACGGCGCTGCTGAACTCCGGCCTCGGCTTCCCGCTGGGCAACGATCCGCAGCAGGCCAAGGTGTCCGGGGCGGGCGGCACGCGCAATTGCGACTGGTGGTTTACGGACGAGGCGGTCCTGCTCGACACCGCCGGGCGCTACACGACCCAGGACTCCGACGCCACCATGGACGCGGCGGCGTGGGAGGGCTTCCTCGATATCCTGCGCAAGGCGCGGCCGCGTCAGCCGGTTAACGGCCTGATCGTGGCCATCAGCATTTCCGACATCATGACGGCGTCGGAGCCGGAGCGCCGCGCCCATGCGCTGGCCATCCGCAAGCGCATCGCGGAGCTGTATGACCGGCTCGGCCTGCGGCCGCCGGTCTATGTGATGCTGACAAAGGCCGATCTCGTCGCCGGCTTCATGGAGTTCTTCGGCGACATGCGCCGGGACGATAGGGCGCAGGTCTGGGGCATGACCTACCCGTTCCTCGACCTGAAGAAGGGCGACGATACCGACCCGCTGGATCTGTTCCCGGAGGAGTTCGACCTGCTGCTGGAGCGGCTGGAGCAGGGCCGGCTCGACCGCCTGCACCAGGAGGACGATTTCGCCCGCGCCGGCCTCATCACCGGCTTTCCGCTTCAGGTCGCGGCGCTGCGCGATCCGGTCATGCAGGTGCTGGAGGAGGCGTTCCGCGCTGGGCGCTATGAGGAGCCGATCCTGCTGCGCGGCGTCTACTTCACCAGCGGCACGCAGGAAGGCACGCCGATCGACCGCGTCATGGCGGGGCTGGCGGGCCGGTTCGGAGTGCCGCCGGCGCGCTTCGGGGCCTATCGGGGCCAGGGGCGCAGTTTCTTCCTGACGCGGCTGCTGCGGGAGGTGCTGTTCAAGGAAGCGGGCATGGTGGGCCGCAACCGGGCCGTCGAGCGCCGGCAACGGCTGGTTCGGGGCGGGGCCATCGCCCTGGCGTCGGTCCTGCTGCTCACCGGGATCGGTCTGTGGACCTGGAGCACGTTGGTCAATCGCGACCTGATCGCCCGCACCGAGGCAGGTATCGCGACCTACCGAACCCAGGTGGCGGACATCGTGCCGGGCGACGGCGAGACCGTTCTGGTGGATTCGGCCGACGTGCGGCCTGTGCTGCCCCCGCTGGCGACGCTGCGCGACCTACCGCTCGGGTATGCGGAGCGGGATGCGCCGACGCCGACCGGGGCCGGGTTCGGGCTGTACCAGGGCGACAAGCTGGGCCAGCAGGCGCAATCCGCCTACACCGAGGCGCTGAACGGTCTGCTTCTGCCACGCCTGACCTTTCGTTTGCGGGAGTCGTTGACCGAGACCCGGGAGACCGAACGCCTTTATGGCCTGCTCAAGCTGTACCTGATGGTCGGGGGACAGGGGCCCGTCAGCGCGACGCCGTTGCGCAATTGGGTGGATTTCGATCTCGGTGAACGCTATCCCGGGCCGCGGAACGAACCTCTGCGCCAGGAGGTCGCCGCGCATGTGGTGGCGCTGACTGATGGGGTTTTGCGCACCATGCCGATCGACGGCCCGCTTGTGGAGCGCGTGCGGGATATCCTGAGGCAGCAGCCCCTGGCGGAGCGGGCCTATGCGCTGATCAAGAACAGCCAAGCGGCCAAGGCACTGCCGAAATGGCGGGTGATCGACGCCGCTGGTCCGGCGGCCCGCCGCGTGTTCGTGCGGCGCTCTGGCGCGGACCTCGACGATGGTGTCGACGGCTTCTACACCTACACCGGCTTCCATGAGGTGTTCCTGCCGTCGCTGGTGCAGGTGGCCCAGCGGGTGGCGTCCGAAAGCTGGGTGCTGGGGGAGAGCGCCACGCTTGACGATGCGCAGATCCGGCTGCTGGAGCGGGATCTGGCGGCGCTCTACATGGACGACTATGTCGCGCAGTGGGATGGCCTGCTGGCGGACGTGGAGTTGCGGCCCTTCGACACCGCCAACGACGCCACCGACGTCTTGGCCCTGCTGTCTGGGGCCAACTCGCCGCTGCGGAACGTCCTGAACGAGGTGGCCCAGCAAACCCGTCTGGCGCGGCCGGAGGAGGACGGCGGCATCGGCGCCGCGATCGCCGGGCTGGGATCCGGCGGCGACGTCGGCGCCCGGGCGGAGGCGGTCGAGGGCGCCGCCAGCGAGGCCCGCAACGTCGGGCAGACGCTCGGGCTCGGCACGGGCGGAATATCGGTGGTCGAGCGGCTCGCGGGCATTTTCTCGGATTCAAGCTTCGTGGGCGGCAGCGGCAGCCGCCGTTCCAGCGGTGGCGCGGCCAGCGAGCGGGCCTTGCCCGGCCAGTACGTCAACGATCGCTTCCAGCAGCTTCACGCCTATGTTCTGGCCCAGGACGGCAGCACGCCGCCGCTGGAGGACCTGATCCGCCAGCTTGGGCAGGCCTACAACGAACTCCGCCGCGTGGCCGACAGCGGCGGCGGTCTGTCGGCTGTCATCGGCGGCGGGGGCGGGGGCGGCAGCGTGGACGCGGTCCGGCGGCTGGGCACTCAAGCGACGCAGGTGCCCGCGCCGCTCAGCGGCTGGCTGGAGCACATCGCGAGCGGCGGGCAGTCCATCGCGGTCAGCAGCACCCAGCAGGGCCTGGAAACGGTCTGGTCCGCCGACGTCTTGCCGCTCTGTCGGCAGGCGCTGAACAACCGCTATCCGTTCGCTTCGGGCAGCGGCAGCGACGTCGCCATGGCCGATTTCGTGCGGTTGTTCGCGCCCAACGGACTGATCGACTCCTTCTTCCGGCAGAATCTCATGCCCTATGTCGACATGGGGCGCCGGCCCTGGACGAGCCGCCGCCACAACGGGATCGACTTGGGGCTGTCGCGCGCGACGCTGGCGCAGTTCGAACGGGCGGCCGTCATCCGGGACGCCTTCTTCCCGACCGGGGGCAGCCAGCTCAATGTGCCGTTCGAGGTGACGCCCGTTTCCCTGGACGCCGACGCCAACAGCGTGGTGATGGAAATCGACGGCCAGCAGGTGAGCTATGCGCATGGGCCGGTCCTGCCGGCGCGGCTGTCGTGGCCCGGACCCGGAACGCAGACACGGGTGTCGTTCCAGAGCACCGGGCCGGGTCTGCCGTCGATCTCCGGCTTTTCCGGACCCTGGGCGTTCTTCCGGCTGCTGGACCAGGGCCGACGCCTGGACGGCGGCACCGGCGACCGCTTCCGGATCCAGTTCAGCACCGGGGGCCTGTCCGCGATCTTCGAAATCCGCGCGGGCAGTGTCACGAACCCGTTCAACCTGCGGGAGCTGAAGGCGTTCCGCTGCCCCGGAAACCTCTGAATGGCGGGCCTCGGGTTTTACGGCAAGCTTCCGGCGCATGGCGACTTCGTGCGCCGGGGGCTCGACCACACGGTCACTGAGCCGTGGGACGCGTGGTTGGGGCGCCTGATGACGGCTGTGCGCGACGACCTGGGTGAGGACGAGTGGCTGGAGCTGTATCTGACCGGTCCCATCTGGCGCTTCGCGTTTGGGGCTGGGGTGGCCGGACAGCCACAGACCGGTGTGATGGTGCCCAGCGTGGACCGGGTCGGGCGCTATTTTCCCCTGGTGCTGAGTGCCCCCCTCGATGGTCCGGCCTCGTTGCCGGCCGCCATGCGGGACGGACGCCCCCTCCTGGATGCGATGGAGGATCTCGCGCTTGCGGTCTTGGAGGACGGCGAGCCGATGGACGCCGACCACCTTGAGGCGGAACTGAACGCCTTGGAGTGGGTCTGGCCCGCGCCGCCGGACCGGCCCCCGCTGGGCCTTGGGCAACCCGGGATCTGGCTGCCGTTGGGCGGCGAGACGGCGGCCGAGGGGACGGCGGCGGTCTCCTGGCTGCTGGACGGTCCCAAGGACCTCGGCCTGGATGGCGAGGCCGGCCTGTGGTGGACGGACGGCTCCGAGCGGGTCGCGCCGGGCCTTGTGCGGGTCACCGGTTGGCCGCGCCCCTCCGCGGCCGTGGCTTTTTTCGACGGCGCCTGGAACGATCGCGGCTGGACGGCCTGACGGCGCTTCGGACGTCCAGCCGACGCGGGCCGGCGCACCCGGCGTGCAAGCACACAACGCGACCACACAACACGAGGGGCATGGGCTATGGCTTTGGGCCACGACGGCTACGTCAATGATCTCCCGTACACGTCTAACGCCTTCGTCGGGTTGTCCCCGGTGAACCTGCGCCTGCCGGCCTTGGTGGCGGGCGTAGATGTGGCCCCCTTCGAACGTGGGGGCGTGATGTGGGAGCTGGGGTGCGGATATGGCAACGGCCTGATTTCGGCCGCCGCCGCCTATCCAGAGTGCCAGTTCGTCGGTGTCGACTTCAACCCGGCGCATATCGCCGGTGGGCGGCGGCGGATCGCCACCCTCGGGTTGACCAATATCGAGCTGCTGGAGGCGGATTTCGCCGAGCTGGCGGCGCGGCCGGGGTCTCTGCCGCCGTGCGATCTGGCCGTGATCCACGGCGTGTACAGTTGGGTCGGCGCGCCGGTGCGCGCGGCGTTGCAGGATCTGCTGCGCCAGGGCGTGCGGTCCGGTGGACTGGTCTTCCTCAGCTACAACGTGCTGCCCGGCTCCCAGGACATGGCGGTCTTTCAGCGCGCTCTGCTCGAGGCCTCCCGCCTGTCCGTGGGGCGGAGCGATGTGCGTCTTGAGGCGGCCAAGGACCGCATCAAGGCCTTGCGGGCGGCCGGTGCCGGGCAATTGGTCCGCGATGGGCTGATGAAGGAACTGTTCGAGAAGATCGAGTCGGCGCCGACAGCCTATCTGGTGCACGAATACATGAACGAGTCCTGGGACGCGCTGTACCACAGCCAGGTTGCGGCCGACATGGCGGCGGCGCGCCTGGACTACGCTGGCAGCGCCGTGCCGCACGAGAATTTTCCGAACGCGATGCTGACGCCGGCCCAGCTGGAGGCCCTGGAGGATATTGCCCTTCCGGCGGTGCGCGAGACCCTGCGTGACATGTTCCTGCAACGAATTCTGCGGCGGGACCTGTACATGCGCGGCCTGACACGCATGAGTGGCGCGGGCCGGGAGGAGGTCTTGCGGGATCAGCTGTTCTGCGCAGCCTCGCGCCAGGACGGCAATCCGGTGACCCTGAACTGGCCGGCGGGCGAGGTGGAGGTGCCGGCCCCCTACTTGCAGGCCGGACAGGTCCTGTGGCGGGACGGCCCGACCTCTCTGCGGGCGCTTCTGGACGGTCCGCTGGCGGGGTCGGGGAGTTCAGCGGCCGAAGCGGTAGCGATCCTAGTGTCGAGCGGTCTGGCCTGGCCCTGCTTGCCGCCGCCCTCATCCGAGGTGAGCGCCGTGGTGCAGCGCGCGGTCTTCGATCTGGCGGAGCGCGCGTGCCGGCTGGGGCTGGGGGAGAGCGGGGCGGTGCCCGCGCCGCGCGTCGGCTCCGAACTGCCGGTCGGTGGCTTGGAAGCCCGCGTTCTTGATGGGTTGTGGCAGGGCGTGCCCAACGATACGCCGGCCCTCGTGGAGCATGTTTGGGCGCCCTTCGAGGCGGCCGGGGAATGGCTCGTCCACAAGGGCGAACGGATCGAGGATGGGGCACAGTGCCGCGCGGTGCTTACCGAAATGCTCGATCGCCTGCGGCCGGAGCGGATTCCGCTGTGGCGGGGCCTCGGCATGCTGCCGCCCGAGGGAACCGTCCCCGCGGGCAGCGGGGGAACGCCCAGGCCCTGAGGCGTGTCGCCTGGCGGCATCGGGATCGCACACGCGGATCGGCGCGTGTCGCGCTTTTTCACGGACGATTCTTGATTCTACCTGTGTGCGGGAGCACGTATACTCGGGCGATTGGCCATCGACTGTCCGGGGCGGGCCGATTGGGGGGCGCTGCGACGACCGGGAGGATCTCGTTCTCCCGCATCAGAACGCATGGGTTGTGCGCTCGGCCTCCAGAAAAGAAGAAAACATGCGTTTCGTTCAGCTTCACAATGAATCCTTGCCGCACAAGTCCAAAAGTGCAGCAAGTATTCGGTCTGGAACGCGAATTTACCGATCTATAAATTTTATCGTTTTTTATGCTGACGTAACGGTGCTCGTCGTGTTTGGCGTGTTATCGTGTTGGCTGTACGGGCTTTTCGATGATTTTCTGGAACGGTACCTGGAGGCCATTTTTTTTGTAAGCGTATTTTTTTCGACGTTTTCTTTCTCCAGCAAACTGTATGATTGGCGTTTCTTCCGCATGAATGCAGCGAAGATGGCGCCCGCGTTTCGGGCCGCCGTCTTTGCCTTCGGCGCGGCCCTGCTGGTGGCGTTCGCGTTCAAGACTTCGGCGGACTACAGCCGGATCTGGGGGGCCGCTTGGTTTACGAGCTTTCTGGCCTATGTCCTGATAAGCCGGGCTTTTCTGATGGTGTTCTTCGCCCAAGCCGAGAAGCGGGGCTACGCCCTGCGCCGCGCGGTGATCGTGGGCGCGGGTGAAAACGGCCTGGGTGTTCTGGAGCACCTTCGGAGCTTTGGTGCTCAAGGTGTCCATATAATTGGATTCTTGGATGATCGCGCGGACCGCATTCCGGCCGTGGTCGGGGGACTTCCCGTGCTGGGCGGCTCGGCGATGGCGGAAACCCTCGTGCGCGATCAGACCATTGATCTCGTGATCTTGGCCTTGCCGTGGAGCGCGTATACCCGGGTGTCGGAATTGGTGGATAAGCTGGCCGTGTGGCCAACGGACATCTACATGGCGCCCGATATGCTGGGCCTGCGGTTTTCGGACCGCCCCCTCTATCGGCTCGGTGGTATGCATGTCCTGAGCCTGAAGGACCGTCCGATCAGCGATTGGAACGCGGTGGTCAAGCGGATCGAGGATCTCGCGATCGCCATTCCCTCCCTGATCGTTCTGGGGCCGCTGCTGGCCCTGATTGCCCTTGCGATCAAAATGGAGTCCCCGGGGCCGGCCCTGTTCGTGCAAAACCGCTACGGCTTCAGCGGCAACCTCATCCGCGTCTACAAGTTCCGGTCGATGCGGCACGACACGGCGGATGCGGCCGGGGAGCAGTTGACTGAGCGTGGTGATCCCCGGGTGACCCGCGTGGGTGCGTTCATTCGCAGAACGAGCCTGGATGAACTGCCCCAGCTTTTGAATGTCCTTGAGGGGACGATGTCGGTCGTAGGACCGCGCCCGCACGCGGTCAAGGCCAAGGCGGGCGGACGCCTTTACGAGGACGTCGTGGCGGCCTATGCCAGCCGGCATCGGGTTCGGCCTGGGATTACCGGGTGGGCGCAATGCAACGGTTGGCGCGGTAGCACGGACACGGAGGACCAGATCGTCGGGCGCGTCGAGTACGACCTGTATTACGTCGAGAACTGGAGCCTGTTTCTTGATTTGGTCATTATTATTCGCACGCTGGTACAAGTTCTGCGCGGGGATGGCAATGCGTACTGATGGGTGGGAGCGATCATGAGGGGGGCGCGTACACGTGTTCTGGTGACTGGCGGCGCCGGCTTCCTGGGCTCGCATTTGTGCGAACGTCTGCTGGCGCGAGGATACAGTGTCCTGTGCGTGGACAATTTCTTCACCGGGTCGAAAGACAATATTGCGCACATGCTGGCCGACCCGCAGTTCGAGGTCATGCGCCACGACATCACGTTCCCCCTCTATGTCGAGGTGGACCAAATCTACAATCTCGCCTGTCCGGCCTCGCCCGTGCACTATCAGCATGATCCGGTGCAGACGACCAAAACCAGTGTCATCGGCGCCATCAACATGCTGGGGCTGGCCAAGCGCGTCAAAGGGCGCATCCTCCAGGCGTCGACCAGCGAGGTCTACGGCGACCCGCAGGTCACGCCGCAGCCGGAGGACTACGTGGGCGCGGTCAATGTGCTGGGACCGCGCGCTTGCTACGACGAGGGCAAACGCTGCGCCGAAACCCTGTTCTTCAACTACCATCGGCAGAACGGGGTCTCCATCAAGGTCGCGCGCATTTTCAACACCTATGGGCCGCGCATGCATCCGAACGACGGCCGAGTGGTCTCGAACTTCATCAATCAGGCTCTGCGGGGGGAGCCGATCACCATCTTTGGCGACGGCCGGCAGACGCGGTCCTTCTGCTATGTCGATGATCTGATCGATGGCCTGATGCGTTTGATGGACAGCGATGCGTCTGTGATCGGACCCCTCAACATCGGCAATCCGGAGGAGGTGACCATCCGGGCGCTCGCTGAAACCGTCGTGGCGATGACCGGGTCGCGGTCGGACCTGGTGTTCCAGCCCGCCTTGGAGGACGACCCGATGCAACGGTGTCCGGATATCCGCCAGGTCCGCGCGGCGCTCGACTGGGAGCCCACCGTGCCTCTGCGCGAGGGGCTGGCGCGCACCATCGCCTATTTTTCCGGGGATGCCTGACGGTATGCGTGGGTTCGGCGCCATGACCGGAACACAGGACCGGAACAGAGGTGGGCCCGTATGACCGATGTTCTGGTGGCGTCGCAATACTACTGGCCGGAAGTGGCGGGCAGCGCGCCGCCCGTGCAGCAGATGGCCGAGGGGCTTGCCGCGGATCCGGCGATCGGATCCGTGACGGTGCTGTGCGCCCGGCCGTTCTATCCCTACCGCGAGGTGTTCGACGGCTATAGGGACGGTGAACGAGACCGGGAGACCCAGGACGGCGTGTCCATCGTGCGTCTGCCGATGACGCCTCCGCAGGGGGCCGGGGTGCGCGCCCGGCTGGGGCCGGACCTCGCGTTCGCGTGGCGTTTGTGGCGGGCGCTGCGCCGTCGCCGGGACGCGCCGGTGGTGATCGCGGTGTGCCCGTCCATCCTGACGGTGCTTGCGGTGGTCGCCGCCATGCCGCGCCGGACCCGCCGCATCGCGGTGGTGCACGACATCCAGTCGGGCTTGGCCGCGTCCCTGAAGCTGGCGTCCCTGGGGCTGGTGCTGCGGGTGCTGCGCGCCACCGAGCGGTATGTGCTCTCGCGGATGGACGAGATCGTCACGCTGTCCCCGGCCATGACCGACTCGCTGCGGGCGCTGGGGGTTCTGACGCCGATCCGGATCGTCCCGCCGACCATCGACGACGAGGCCGTGCGGCCGTTGCCGGAACGGGACGGCCCGATCACACTGCTGTACAGCGGAAACCTTGGGCGCAAACAGGGACTGGAGCAGCTTCTGGACATGGCCGAGGCCCTGCGCGACCGGGGCACGCCCGTCCGCCTCGTCATCCGGGGCGAAGGCAACAGCCGGGCGGCGCTGGAGAATGAGGCGACGGCGCGGGGCCTCGACGCGGTCGTACGGTTCGAACCGTTCACGCCCACCGATCAGCTCCGCGACGGTCTGGCGGACGGCCATATTCATCTGGTGCCGCAGGATCCGGCCGGCGCGGCGTTCGCGGTGCCGAGCAAGATTTACGCGATCATGGCGGCCGGGCGCCCGTGCGTCTGTACCGCGGTGCCTGGATCGCCCCTGGATGCGATCCGCGCGGAGTCGCAGGCGTTTGTCATCTGCCCGCCGCGCGACCCCAAGGGGTTGGCCGATGCTGTCCAAGCGCTGATCAACGCGCCCGAGGAGCGGGCCCGTCTGGGGCGGAACGGCCGCGCCTATGTGGAGGCGACGGCCGGGCGTAGCGCCTGCCGCGCGGCCTACCGGGCGTTGGTTCTGGGCGCGGCGGACGCCCCACCGCAACCGGCGCCGCGTCCGGCCGGGACGCGCGTCCCCGACACCGAGGAAGGGCGTACGATATGACCGATCCCTACAGCCTTGCGGGCAAGCGCGTGTGGGTGGCCGGGTCTCGGGGCATGGTCGGCGGCGCCCTGGTGCGGCGGCTGGAGCGCGAACCCTGCACGCTGATCCGGGACGGCCGCGATCGCGTGGACCTGACCCGTCAGGCGGACGTCGAAGCCTTCGTGGCGGCGGAAAAGCCGGATGCTGTGTTCGTGGCGGCGGCGAAGGTGGGCGGCATTCACGCCAACAGCCACTACCCGGCCGATTTTCTCTACGACAACCTGATGATCGAGGCGAACATCCTCCACACCTGCGCGCGGGTGGGGGTGGAAAAGCTGCTGTTCCTCGGCTCGTCATGCATCTATCCGCGCGAGGCGCCGCAGCCGATCCGGGAAGACGCGCTGCTGACCGGCCCGCTGGAGCCGACGAACGAATGGTACGCGATCGCCAAGATCGCCGGCATCAAGCTCTGTCAGGCCTACCGGGCGCAGCATGGGTGTGCCTTCATCTCGGCGATGCCGACCAATCTGTACGGCCCCGGCGACAACTTCCATCCCGAGAACAGCCACGTGCCGGCCGCTCTGCTGCGGCGGATTCACGAGGCGAAAATGTCCGGTGCGCCCGAGGTCGTGGTCTGGGGCACCGGAACGCCACGCCGCGAGTTTTTGCATGTCGACGATCTTGCGGATGCCTGCGTGTTTCTCATGCGGCACTATGCGGGAGCCGACCCGATCAACGTGGGCACCGGGGAGGACCTGTCGATTTCCGCGTTCGCGGAGACGATCCGGGACACGGTCGGCTACACCGGGGCGCTGACCTACGACACCCGCCGGCCGGATGGCACGCCGCGCAAGGTGATGGACGTGTCGCGGTTGACCGATCTGGGCTGGACGGCGCGGACGTCCCTGCGCGAGGGGCTGGCCGGGTATTACGCATGGTTCCTGGAGCATATCGACCGCGTGACCGCATGACGGCGTCAGGGCCGGACGGTCGAACAGGGGAGGGGACCCGACGTGACGCAGAAAACGGCCCTGATCACCGGGGTGACCGGGCAGGATGGCGCCTATCTGGCCGAACTGTTGCTCGGCAAGGGGTACGCGGTGCATGGCGTCAAACGCCGGTCGTCGTCGTTCAACACCGAGCGGGTCGATCACCTGTACCAGGACCCGCACGAGACGCATGTTCGCTTTCGCCTGCACTATGGCGATTTGACCGACGCCACCAACCTGATCCGTTTGGTGCAGGAGGTCCAGCCGGACGAAATCTATAACCTCGCGGCGCAGAGCCATGTCCAAGTGAGCTTCGAGACGCCGGAGTACACCGCCAACAGCGATGCGCTGGGCACCCTGCGGCTGCTGGAGGCGATTCGTATCCTCGGCCTCGACACCAAGACCCGATTCTATCAGGCCTCCACGTCGGAGCTGTACGGCAAGGCCCAGGAGACGCCGCAGCGGGAGACGACCCCTTTTTATCCGCGCTCGCCCTATGCCGCCGCGAAGCTGTACGCCTACTGGATCACGGTGAACTACCGCGAGGCCTATGGCCTGCATGCCTCCAACGGCATCCTGTTCAATCACGAAAGCCCGATCCGGGGCGAAACCTTCGTGACCCGCAAGATCACGCGGGCGGTGGCGGCGATGTCCTTGGGCCTTCAGGATCGGCTGTTTCTGGGGAACCTGGACGCCCGCCGCGACTGGGGCCACGCTCGCGATTACGTCGAGGGCATGTGGCGTATCGTCCAACAGGACACGCCCGAGGACTATGTCCTGGCGACCGGCGAGACCCATTCGGTGCGGGAGTTCGTGGAGCGCGCGTTCGCGGAGATTGATCGCACGATCACATGGTCGGGCACGGGCGTGGACGAGATCGGTCGTTGCGCGCGCACCGGCGAGACGCTGGTGTGCATCGATCCACGCTACTTCCGGCCGACCGAGGTGGATCTGCTGCTCGGCGACCCGAGCAAGGCACGCGAGCGCCTAGGCTGGACCCACACGACGGGGTTCGCGGACCTCGTCGGCGAGATGGTGCGCAGTGATCTCGCGGTGCTGGCACGCGAACGGGACCGGCGGGATCGCAACGGGTAGCCCGCCCCGTGTTTAGGGCCGGAGCGCCGTCGTCGTCCCCGCGGCCTCGTCCGGTTCGTCTTCTCGCCAGGGCAGGCAGAGCAGCCACATCAGGAATGGAAAGACGTTCAGGTTTACGGCCCGGGCATTGAAAAGAAAGACGAACAGACAGGCCACGAGCATCACGAAGGAAATGGATCCGCGCCGCAGTGTTCGGATCAGGCCCTGCGCCAGGACTACGAAAAATCCCACACCGACCAAGCCATATTCCGCCAGGAGCGCCAGATAGCCGTTGTGCACCTGGGTTCCGGTTGCGGTGGTCCCGCTGCGGTCCATGCCTTCGCCCATCAACGGGCTCTCCTGGAAGGACTCCAGCGCCACAGACCACGTTTCCGTTCGTCCGGCGAACCCAGTGTTCAGGCCCCGATAGGGATTGTCCAGCAACAGGATCCGGTCGCTGACCCAGTCGGCGGCGCTGACGGGCGTGCGGGGATTGACCAGAATCACGGTGAGCCCAATTACCGCGACGACCAGCAGCCCGAAGCCTACGACCCGACCCTGAACGTGCCACGATTTGCCCCGCACGAGATACAGGGCTTCGGTTCCGGCATAGACCAGGACCGCACCCCCGAAGGCCGCGCGCGACTGCAACAGGGTCAGCAGGACCAGGATGACGGCGCCGACCCCGAGGCGGAGCAACCGGGAGGGGGCGAACGCCACCGTGATGATGCAGCCGAAAAGGACCTCGCCGCCGAGGTTGGGGTGGAGGCCGAAAAACAGGTGCCGTCCGAACATGATGCTCGGGTTGAGCACGAAGTGGGCGGCCGTTGCCGCGACGATCAGGAGCGATACCGGCACCGTCGAGAGGGCGAAGGCCCGGAACCCATAGCCGCGTGCGCGATCCAGCAGGGCTATTAACGTGATGATGACCGTGCCCTTCAGAACAAGGTCGATATCGAAGGTGTCCCGCTCGAAGGCGTCCGCAAGCACGGTGTAGATCAGCGAGATGACCAGCTCCGCGACGAGAACGATGGCGGGCCACGACGGGGGCCAACCGTCCCGCCGGTTCAGGACGCTGGCGAAGATCAAGAGCCCGACGGCGGCGATCTGCGAGGCGCGCAGGAGGGGAAAGTTGCCCCAGCTTACCGCGAAGATCAGGTGCGGCAGCATGAACGCCATGAAGGCCAGCATCATGCTGATCGGCAGGCCGGGCGGTCGCCACAACCCTACGGATCCGTACACATCACGCACGCTTGGCTCACCCTGCTTCCGTTGGTGCCCGAACGCCGTCCCGGAGACCCTCGCGCGCGGTTTCACCACGCAGCCGGGGCGGACTCCGGACCGGTTCGGGCACCACGATACCCTCGTTCAGGCCGGTGCGCATCCTCGCTCGGTCCCCGCGCCGGGAATGGCGCGGGGTCGTGAGGGGCGGGGAGATGCAGGGAAGAGAGAACGGTCGGGCCTATTCGCCGCAGTACGGCAGAGTCTCGTCCGGCGTGGCGTCCGGGTAGAACGTCACGATGGCATTGGCGCGCATGACCAGCACCGCCTCATAGGCGTTCCCGTCGTCCAGCACCCGGTGCCGGCAGGCGCTGGCCTCGACGCCCATGGTCCCGCGCGCTTCGCGGTAGGCCTTGGTGACCTCGAACAGCATATCGGACGCGGTCAGGCCCTTGGCGTACCCGTTGATGCACTTGATGCCCGTGCTGCCATCCGGCGCGAGGAACTGGACGCCCGACGTGTAGATCGGCGGTGCGGTCTCGACGATGGAGCAGCCCCCCTCCAGGCGCCCGGCCCAGCCATTCAACTGCGCCTGGGCATACCGGCCCATGTAGTGCATGCCGCCGAGCACCCAGCGATCGTCGTCCTTGATCTCCGGCTCGCCGCAGAAGATGTGGCGAAAGCCGTTCTCAGCGAACCACGCGGTAACCAGGGTATCCTCGTCAGCGCCAAGCTGGGCCAGGAGTCCGCTGCGCAGGGACGGCCTCTCCTCCAGGAACTCGGAGAACGTATAGGCCGGCACGTCGTCGCCCCAGCCGCCGCACAGCTTCAGCACCGCCTGATCCACTTGGCCGAGCTGGGGAGGGGGCGGAGTCGGGTCATCCGGACCGTCGTCCACCCGGTCGAAAAACCAGGGGAAGGCGCGCGAGGACCGGGATAGGAGGGTCGCCTCGTCGACGGGCGCCAGAGGGTCGATGGTCCCCGCGTCCGGCAGGGGATCCGCCGGGGCCGTCGGAGCCGGGGCGTCGACGGATGCGTCCGCCGTGTCCATCGGCGCTGGCAGCGGCGAGGCGACGATGGCACCGCCGCCTTCTGTCTCCGGCGTCGTGGCGGCGTCGCTCTGGTAGACGGTCAGCCGGCCGCATTCCCGGGCCACCCAGCGTTCCTGGGGATTGGCGCCCGGCACGCGCAGGCGCACCCACGGGCCGTCCGGCCGGTTCAGTTCGAACGCGCCGTAAACGGTGCCTGGTGCGAGGATGACAGCGCCTGGATTGGAGCCGGCGTTAAAGCTGTGATAGGCGGGGCACTCGGCGCGCGCGGTGAAGGTGCCCTCGATGACCACAGAGGCCCGGGCCGGCGACG
Organism: Roseospira marina; assembly: GCF_014197855.1. Taxonomy (GTDB): domain Bacteria; phylum Pseudomonadota; class Alphaproteobacteria; order Rhodospirillales; family Rhodospirillaceae; genus Rhodospira; species Rhodospira marina. The sequence goes on along the minus strand of NZ_JACIGJ010000002.1, from coordinate 295,382 downwards.
ACAGCGGCGCGGCGAGGCCGGCGGCCAGGGCGAGTGCGGGAACGGCACGGGTCCAGGGCGACATGAGGCAGTCTCCTTTCGACGACAGGCGGACACGGGGGCGGTCGGACACAGGACGAGCGCGGGCGCACGTGGGTGGCGCCGCGCTGCGCATCCCAGCATACCGCGAACCGTGGCCGGATTGCGGCGGGCGTGCGGTGTGCGGCCGACCGCCCTGCCATTCGGTCAGCGCGACCGGTTCACCAGATACTCGGAGAGGTGGGTCTCGATTTGGGTGGTGATGTTCGCGTCGAAATCAGTGATCAGGCGCTCGACCAGCCCAAACCAGATGCTGTCCCGCTCGTTGATCGTCGCGCTTTCGGACACGGTCTGGCTGCGCCAGACCTTGGCGGTGGCCGCCGCCAGGGCGATTCCCGTCATCGTATCGACGATCTCCACCGTGCCTTCAAGCTGGGCGTGATAGCTCTCCGCCTGTTCGCTGCGGAACAGGCCGCTCAGCCCGCGCTCCACGGCGAGCTCCTTTTCCACCACGCTGGCGTCGTGGACGGTGAAGCGCACGACGACGTCGCCCTCGCCGTTGGCCTGCAAGCGGTCCTCGGCCCATTGCCCGGCGGCGCGGTCCGGTGCCAGGGGCATTTCGTGTTCGATGTTGGGCGGCCGGTTGGGGCGGCTGTATTCGGAGCGCACGTCCACCCGCTGTGCCCGGAACAGGAACGGCGGCAGGTGGGCGAACCCCAGAGTCGGGAAACGCGGCTGACGCGGCGGATCCGTGCAGGCGGCAACGCCCGCCACGAGCGCAAGGGCAAGCCCACCCCGAAGGACCCGCCGTCGCGGAACGGCGGACGGAATCGGGGCATTGGGATCGGACGGGGTGCTGTTCTGTTCGCGCTGCGCTCGCATCACTGGTTCGCCCATCGGGGTGTCAGGCCGAGTCTGAGCCGTTCGGGGAGGCCCCATCGCTGGCCAGGGCGTCAAGGTCCGTGTCAGTAAAGGTATAGTGTGCGGTGCAGAATTGGCAAGTCGCCGTCACGACTCCATCCTCCTGCTTCATGGCCTCCAACTCGCTGCGCTGGAATCGGCTCAGGGCTGCTTCTACCTTTTCGCGCGAGCATCGGCACCCGAACCGCAACGAGCGGGTTTCGCCGGGGACCAGGGCTTCGGCATGGAACAGTCGGTGTACGATCCGGTCCGGCGTCAGCGCGGGATCCAGCAGTTCGTCCGCGCCCAGGGTCCGCAGCAGCACACCGGCGGTCTCCCAAGCGTCGTTCGCCGCGGCATCGTTGCGGCCCCCGGCCTCCGGCGGCATCCGCTGGATCAGCAGGCAGCCGCCCGACCAGCCCGTTCCCTCTGGCGCGGCCGGATCACGGCGCACAGCGGTCACGACCACGGTGCTGAGCTGCTCGGACTGCAGAAAGTAGTGCTCGACCGATTGGGCCAAGGAGGTGCCGACCAGTTCCGTGATGCCCTGGTAGCGGTCGGTGCGGGGCCCCTGGTCGACGGTGAAGGCGACGTGACCTCGGCCCAGAAGCCGGAACACGTCGGGCGGAGTCGGTTCGTCCGGATCGGCGGTGTCCATGGCCGCGAGCGTGGCATCCAGCCGCTCCGGGTCCAGCCGGGCGACGGCCCGGATGTCGCCGGTGCTGGTGACATCGGCCATCAGGGTCGAAATCGGCCCGTCGGTGCTGGTTTGGAGGGTGAACACCCCCTCGTACTTCAGCCCGCCCGCGAGGGCCGCGGCCAGCACGGCGGTTTCGGCCAGCAGCGTCTGCACCGCGGGCGGATCGGCGTGTCGACCCAGGATATCGTCCAGCGTGCTGCCCAGCCGGATGAGACGGCCGCGCACCAGGCCGTGTGCGAGATGGAAACCATACAGGGTATCGTCCCAGGGGGTCGGTCCGCCGTCGTTCACACCGTGCTCCCGAAGGGTTCAGGGGTTGAGGATCGCCCGAGGACGCCGGAGCGTCCGGTCACGGGCGGAAGGTACCACCGCGTCCGGTCACGGGCGGGGCGCCGTGGCTGCACTGCGGCCGGATCCAGGGCCTTCCGTGAACGAAAGGCCGGGCCTAGCCCAGGAGGCTCCAGGCCAGGACGCCCTTCTGCGCGTGCAGCCGGTTTTCCGCCTCGTCCCAGACCACCGAATGCGGGCCGTCGATCACGCCGTCAGTCACCTCCTCGCCCCGGTGGGCGGGCAGGCAGTGCATGAACACCGCGTCGGGCTTGGCGTGGGCCATGAGGCTTTCGTTGACCTGATAGGGGCGCAGCAGATTGTGCCGGTTCGTGGCGTCCTGGTCGCCCATGGAAACCCACGTGTCCGTGACCACGCAATCCGCGCCCGTGACCAGGGCTTCCGGGTCCGAGCCCTCAACGATGCGGGCGCCGTTGGCCTGGGCCCACTCGACCGCGCCCCGATCGGCGCGCAACCCGTCCGGCGAGGCGATCCGCATCTCGAAGCCGAAGTGAGCCGCCGCCTTGATCCAGGAGTTGGCGACGTTGTTGCCGTCGCCGCTCCATGTCACGACTCGTCCGGAGAGGTCGGTGCCCTTGTGCTCCCGCAGGGTCATCAGGTCCGCCATGACCTGACAGGGATGCGCGGCGTCGGTCAGGCCGTTGATGACCGGGATCGTGGCGTAGTGCGCCATCTCGGCCAGCTTCTCCGGCGCATTGGTGCGGATCATGATGGCGTCGACGTAGCGCGACAGCACGCGCGCGGTGTCGGCGATGGTCTCGCCCCGGCCGAGTTGGCTCTTGTCGCCCTCCAGCACGATGACGTCGCCGCCGAGCTGGCGCATGGCGACCTCGAACGACACGCGGGTGCGGGTTGAGTTCTTTTCGAAGATCAGCACCAGCGTCTTGCCGGCGAGCGGCTTGTCTAACCCGAGCGCGACGGCGGCGGTTCCGCGTTTGAGGGCGTGGCCACGCTCCAGGATGCCGAGCAGGGTGTCGGTGTCGATCTGGTCTAAGTCCAGAAAATGCCGGGGGGTTCCCGCTGCCTTCGGCATGCCGGAGGCGGGCTTGACGCTCTGCTTGTTCATTCTACTTCGCCAGGGTTGCGCAGGCGGCCCGCAGGCTTTCGATCGCGAGATCCGCCTCGGCGGTGTCGATGATCAGCGGCGGCAGCAGGCGCGCCACGTTGTCGGACGCCGGTACCAGCAACAGACCCTGGTCGCGGCAGGCGGTGATGACGTCGCCATTGGGGACCGTGCACACAAGGCCCCGCATCAGGCCGATCCCGCGCGTTTCGGTGAGAACCTTGGGATAGTCGGCCACGACGCGGGTCAGGGCATCGCCCAGATAAGCACCCACGCGGGCGACCCGGTCGAGGAACCCGGGGGCCAGCACTTCGTCGAGGACCGCCTGGGCCACGGCCATGGCGAGCGGGTTGCCGCCGAACGTCGTACCATGGGCCCCAGCGGTGAAGGCGCGGGCACACCGCTCCGTCGCCAGCACCGCGCCGACCGGGAAGCCGCCGCCCAGGCCCTTCGCGGCGGTCAGGATGTCGGGCGACACGCCGGCGTGTTCGTAGGCGAACAGGGTGCCGGTGCGGCCAATGCCGGTCTGCACCTCGTCCAGGATCAGCAGCAGACCGTACTCGTCGCACATCTCGCGCAGGGCGCGCAGATATCCGACTGGGGCCGGGCGGATGCCGCCTTCCCCCTGCACCGGCTCGACCAGTACGGCGCAGGTGCGCTCTCCGACAGCCTGCCGGGCTTCGTTCATGTTGCCGAAGGCGACCCGGTCGAAGGCGTCCATGGGCGTGCCATAGCCTTCCATGTGCTTCGGATTGCCGCCGGCCGCGATGGAGGCGAACGACCGGCCGTGGAAGGCGCCACCGGCGACCACGAAGCGGTCGCGCTCGGGAGCGCCCGCGTCATGGAACACCTTGCGTGCCATCTTCATGGCGGCCTCGTTGGCCTCCAGCCCCGTGGAGCAGAAGTAGACGGAGTCCGCGAAGGTGTTCGCGACAAGCGTCGCCGCAACCTGCTCCTGGCCCGGCACGCGGTACAGGTTGGACGTATGCCAGACCTTGGCCGCCTGCTCGCGCAGAACCTCGACCAGTCGGGGGTGGGCATGGCCCAGCGCGTTGACCGCGATGCCCGCGCCGAAGTCCAGATAACGTCGCCCGTCCGTGGCGGTCAGCCACGCGCCCTCCCCGTGCTCGAAAGCGACATCGACACGCGCGTAGTTCTGCATGAGGGCCGGCATGGTCATCTGGGCCTGTCCAGACTGGACGGACCCAACCGAAAGGGCAGGGCCCGAAAATTAACGGGCCGCGCGCTTGGTGGCGCACGGCCCAGGAAAGCGAGGATTTTGCCCCGGGCGCCCGGCCCTTGTCAACGCGAACGCGCATGACGGTTTCGGGACGCGCCGAGCGGCGTGCACGCGGCGGGGCTCAGCCCGGAACGCGGAGAATCACATTGCGGTGGTGGGGGCGGAACCGGTTCATGTAGGTGGGCAACACAGCCTCGGCGGCCGTCGGCTCGATGCCGAGCGCCTCGAACCCCGGCAGCGTGCCGGAGACGATGTTGTCCGTCTCCAGCAACTTGACCTGATCGGGGGTGATCAGGGGCTTGGGCATGACCTGGAGCACCGAGGCCTGAACCCGCGCGACCCAGAACGGCACCGGCACCACATGAGTGCTGCGTTCCGTCTGTTCCACCACAAGTTCCATGATCTCGCGCATGGTGTAGGCGCGCGGCCCGCCCAGCTCGAAGGTCTGACCCTGGAAGGCCGGGGTCTGCAGGCAGGTCATGGCGGCGTCGGCGACATCGCCGACGTAGACGGGCTGGAAGCGCGGCCCGCCCGAGCCGCCCAGGTCGATGGCGCGACGGCCCTGTTCGTCGCGTACCAGTCGGAAGCCGTCCTTCACGTAGTAGGGCAGGACGGGCAGCAGGCGGCTCATGCCGCCGAACAGGTTGAAGAAATCGTCATGGGGGCCGAATACGACGGAGGGCCGGAGGATGGACGCCGCTGGCATGTGCCGGCGCACGGCGGCCTCGCCCTCGGCCTTGGTTCGGGCGTACTTGGCGGCGGCGTTGGTGTCCGCGCCGATGGCGGATATCTGCACCATGTGCGCAACCCCGGCGGCGGCCGACAGGCGGGCGATCCGCTCGGCGGCATCGACGTGCAGCGCCTGGAAGGTCCGCCGGCCCTTTTCGTACAGAATGCCGATCAGGTTGACGACGCCGTCGGCGCCGTCGACCACCCGCGCCACGGCGGCCTCGTCCATGACGTTGACCTTCATGGGCGCGATCTGCCCCAGGTCGCCCAGCGGCTTCAGAAACTCCGCGCCGATGGGGTCACGGACCGCCACCCGCACGCGCACGCCCTGGCTGGCCAGTCGCTGCACGATCTGGCGCCCGATGAAGCCGCTGCCGCCGAACACCGTTACCCGTCGAAGTGCCATGCCCGTTTCCCCTGTCGTGCCTGTCCGTGTGCTGCGGCCGGCGTGATGCCGGCGTGCGTTTCAACGTCGCGCTCCCTGGCGCCCGTATACCTGTTGTGCCCCCGGGGCGCGCCCTGGCACGGTAGCGGGCTCGGGCCTGGATCGACACCGCGCCCCGCACCGAACGGAGCCCCCGCGTCCATCATGACCTCGCGTTCCCCCGCCACGTCTTCTTCATTCCCGCCCTCATCCGGGCCGGATCCCGAAGCCGCCAAGGTCGGCATCCTGGACCAGGCCCAGGCGCTGGGCCTGGATGCGGCGGCCGTCACGCGGGCCGTCCTGCCCGAGGCGATCCGACGCGATCTGGACCTGTACCTCGACCAGGGCCGCCACGGCACCATGGCCTGGATGGCCGAGACCCGGGAGCGGCGGCGCGATCCGACCGTGCTGTGGCCCGAGGCCGTCTCTATAGTGACCCTCGGGCTGAACTACGGTCCAGGACGAACGGATCCCCTTTCGATGCTCGCGCATCCCGACCGCGGCGCTGTCAGTGTGTACGCGCGCAACCGGGACTACCATGACGTGCTCAAATCCCGCGCCAAGGCTTTGGCACGATGGATTCATGCGACCTTCGACGCCGACGTCAAGGTCTTCGTCGATACGGCGCCGGTGATGGAAAAGCCGCTGGCCGGGCGGTCGGGCCTGGGGTGGACCGGCAAACACACCAACCTCGTCTCCCGCCACTTCGGATCCTGGCTGTTCCTGGCGGAGGTCTTCACGACTCTGCCGCTGCCGCCAGACGACCCGCACGACGGTCTGTGCGGGTCTTGTCACCGCTGCCTGGACGCCTGCCCGACCGGGGCCATCCGCGCCGACGATCCCTATCGCATCGACGCCCGGCTGTGCGTCAGCTACCTGACGATCGAGCACAAGGGGCCGATCCCCCGGTCCTTGCGGCCGCAACTGGGCAATCGTATCTATGGCTGCGACGACTGTTTGGCCGTCTGCCCGTGGAACCGCTTCGCGACGCGGACGCCCCACGACGGCCTGATGGCCCGGGCGGAACTGATGGCGCCGCGTCTGGCGGATCTGGCGAGGCTGGACGACGCGACGTTTCGGACGGTCTTTTCCGGGTCCCCGGTCAAACGCATCGGTCGGGATCGCCTCGTGCGCAACGTGCTGATCGCGTTGGGCAACAGCGGGCGGGCGGATCTTCTGCCGGTCGCGGCGGCGCGCCTGGACGATCCGGCGCCGCTGGTGCGCGGGGCCGCCGTGTGGGCCGTGCGGCGGCTGGCGCCGGATACGGCGACCGAGGCGGCCGTCTTTGAGGGACGGCGCGCGACGGAATCGGACGCGACCGTGCAGGCTGAGTACGACGGCCCACCCTGACGGGCCATCCCGGTGCCTCGCGACTGTGGCGGCGGCCGGGGATATGGCCTACGCTCCGCCGCTTGCCTCGGGGTCCGGACTCGCGGACGAGAGAACGGACAGGCGAAGGCGCCAGGAAGGTCGAGTACGGTGACCAAATCGAACGAAGAACTGCGGGTGAGCGAAGAGTTGCGGGCCGAGGTCGCGAACTTGCGCGCCCGTCTGAAAACCCGGGACATGGAACTGGCCTCGTTCCGGGATCAGCGATATGCGCTGGAGACGGCGCTTGAGGACCTTGCCACCCACCAGGAGGAACTGCGCGCCCAGAACGAGGAACTGCGCGCGGCCCGCCAGTTCAACGAGGCGCTGGTGTCCCGGTATGCGTCGCTGTTCGACGGCGCGCCCGTGGGCTATTGCATCATCTCCGACCGGCGCGCGATCATCAGCGCCAACCGCCGCGCGGCGGAGATGTTCGAGGCCGCCGTCTCGGACGTCGAACACAAGCCGATCCACCTGTTCATCCATCCCGACTCGCATGCGATCCTGTCGCGGCACCTCGACAAGGTGCTGGCGGGACAGGCGGCGACGGACGAAATCCGGGTCATGGGCCGGGACGGCCGGGAGTTGGACTGTCTGGTGCAGAGCCAGCCCAACACCGACCGCGACAGCGACGAGGCCCTGACGCCGGGTGAACTGTCGGGCCTCGTGCGGTCCTGCCTCACCACCTTCAACGACATTTCGCAGCGCAAGCAGGCCGAGCGCGGGCTGTCCGACAGCGAACTGAAGTTCCGGAACATCTTCACGCTGGCGCCGTTCGGCATGATGACGTTGTCCCAGGACGGCCGCCTGATGGAAACGAACGAGGCGGCCCGTCGCATGCTGGGCCTGTCGGCGCTGGAACTGCGCGGCATGACCTACACCGACCTGCTCGCGCCGGACACGACCCCGACCGAGGCGCACCGGCTGGCGGACGGTCAGCCCCGCCCCGGCTGGGTCGATGTGTTCGAGCGCGAATTGCGCGGGCGCGGCGACCGGCGGCTGATGACCCGCGTCACCTTTTCCATCATGCCCTCGAACGACGGCCAGGGCGTGCAGGGACTGGTTATCATCGAGGACATGACGGAGCGTCGCGAGTTGGAAACCCGCTTCCAGCACGCCGCCAAGCTCACCTTGCTCGGCGAAATGTCCGCCAGTCTGGCGCACGAAATCAGCCAGCCGCTCAACATCATCCGGCTGAAGGCCGAAGGCGCGCTGGAGCGCCTGAAGCGGCAGGGCTTCGACGCCGCGCGGGCGAAGGCCGGCTTCGCCGCGATCGATGAGCAGGTGGTGCGCCTGTTCGAGGTGATCTCGTACATGCAGGGGCTGAGCCGGCGGGACACCGGCACGGTCCAGCCGTTCAGTGTCTCGCGCGCCATCCAGGCGGCGCGGACCTTGGTCGACAAGCAGTTCCGCGACGACAACATCCGTCTTGAGGTGGACGACCAACTCGGCTCCATCGAGGCGCTGGGCCGTCAGCACCAACTTGAGCAGGTGCTCGTCAACATTCTGCGCAACGCCCGCGACGCCCTGCTGTCGTCGGAAGGGCGTCGGATTCTGGCTGGCGAGACCCCGCGCGTGAAGGTCTCGGCCACACCGACCGAGGACGGTGATCGGCTCGCCATCGTGCTGACCAACAACGGCCCGCGCGTGTCCGACGATGTGCGCCAGAAGATGTTCGACCCGTTCTTCACCACCAAGTCCGGCGATCAGGGCACGGGTCTGGGGCTGTCGATCAGCCTGGCCTTCATCAACGAGATGGGCGGCACGCTGAGCGCGGAAAACACGGAGGAGGGGCTGGCCTTCCACCTGTTGCTGCCCCGGGTGCGGCAGGCCCGCCGTCCGGTTCCGGACGAGCCGTCGGGGGACTCCCCGACGGGGGAACCCGAAGCCCCGGATGTGGTGATGCCGGACGACGGCGATGGCGGCCGTCCGCATGTGCTGGTGGTCGACGACGAGGAGGAAGCGGCGCGGGAGATCGCGGGTTATCTCGATGCCATCGGGTACCGGGTGACGGTGGCGCTCAACGGCCAGCAGGCGCTGGAGATTCATGTGACCGATCCGGCGCGGGCGGTCATCACGGACTTGCGCATGCCGGAACGGGACGGGCATTGGCTGATTGATCGCTTGCGCGCCGGGGGGCGGCCGGTCTTCATCGTCATCATTACCGGGCAGGCCGCGCGCTCCACGAAGGAACTGGACCGCCTGCGTCAGAGGGCCGACGCGCTGTTGCGCAAGCCGGCATCGCTGCGCGACATTGTACGACACCTGCGCGCGGGGATTCCGGCGCGCGGCGAGTCACCGTAACCGTCGATGCGCCTGAACTCTTTGATTCAGAGCCGATTCACGTGATCGATTCGAAACACAAGGTGATTCAAATCGATCACGATCGCCTCTAGGGGTGCGGGCCGCGACGGGCGCCGGTGCGACGCTCCCCATAGCCGCAATCGCACTTCTCCGAGCCCTTGATGAGCCGCGCGGACCATTGCACGGCCCGACTTCCAGCCTTGTCGGCGCGTTCCCAGCCGAATTCGGCGCCGCAGCGCTGGCACACCGTGTTGGGCGGGCGCTGCGGCTCCGCGTCTCCAGCGGCGACGGCCGGGCGCGCGGCGCGCGAGCGCAGGCCGGCGCGCTTGGGCGGCGGGATCAGGACACCCTTCTCGGGCGGGGGGGAAGCCACGGGACATCTCCGCGTTGAGAGATCAAGTCAAGGCCGGCGCAACCGCGCCGGCGCCGCGAAGCGGCGGAGGCCATGGATCGGACGAGGAACCGTATGAGTCCGATCCATGGCCGATCATCATAACCTGAATCTAGCGCGCGTCCCCGCCGCCGCACAACAGCGGGCGGATCCGGCGCATTGCAGCCTCGGTGGTGGCCGCGTCGTGCACCATCGCCAGCCGCAGATAGGGTGCCCCGGGATTAACGCCGTGGGCATCCGCGCGTCCGAAGTAGGCGCCGGGCACGACCTTCACTCCGGCCTCCGCCCACAGGCGTTTTGCCAACGGCTCCGCCGCCTCCGTGCCGACCTCCAGCCACAGGAAGAACCCGGCCTCCGGCCAGGCGAACCCCGGATGGTCACCCAGATACTGCTCCGCGATTGCGAAGTTGCGGCGGTAGTAGGCGCGGTTGGCCGCCACATGGTCGTCGTCGGCCCACAGGCGCGCGGCGGCGGCCTGGGAGGGCAGGGGGATGAACACCGCGCCGTAATCGCGCAGCTTCAGGAACGGCTTCAGGATGCGGGGATCCCCGGCGCAGAACCCGGCGCGCAGGCCCGCGAGGCTGGAGCGCTTCGACAGCGAATGGAACACCACAACGTTGTCCAGCGTGCCGTCGAGCGCCAGCGCCGCCTGAAGCGCGGTGGGTGGCGGGGCGCCGTAGTACAGCTCGGCGTAGCACTCATCGACGACCAGACAGAAATCGTGCGTTCGGGCCAGCGTCACCGCACGTTTCAGGTAGTCCACATCGGCCACGGAGCCCGCCGGGTTGGACGGGGAGCACAGGTAGAACAGCGACGTCCGTGCCCACAGCTCCGGATCCACGGCGTCCAGATCGGGCAGATATCCGGTCTCCCGCGTCGTGGGCAGGAACACCGGCTCGGCGCCGGCCGTCAGGGCCGCCCCGGCATAGGTGTGGTAGAACGGGTTCGGGATCAGAACGGCGGGCGGCCGGTTGGTGCCCTCCGCCCGGCGGGGGGTGACGACCTCCGGCAGCAGGTACAGCCCCTCGCGCGTGCCGGCCAGCGGCGCGATGGATTCTCCGGGGCGGATCACGCCGGCCGGCAGCCCGAACCGCCGTTCCAGCCAGCCGATCATCGCGGCATTGAGCGCGTCCGTGCCGCGCGGATTGACGTACTTGCCCCACAGGTGCGCGTTCTCGGCCAGGGTCTCCGCCACCCAGGCCGGATAGGCGTTCTGCGGCTCCCCCACGGACATCAGCAGCGGCGGCGGATCGGCGGGTGGAGTCACGTCGGCGATGAGCGCGTTCATGCGGGTGAACGGGCTGTCCGGCAGGGCATCGAGGGCAGGGTTGAGCATGATGGCGGGCCAATGGGGACGGGAGGGATGCGTGGGCGCCCACTCTCCCCCAAGCCGGGCTACATGTCCACGGTCAGGGTCGCGCCCTGGGCTACGGCGAGGCGCACAGCGACGTCCGCCACCGCCAGATCCTGAAGTCCGACGCCGGTGCCGTCGAACAGCGTGATCTCGTCGATGTCTGTGCGCCCCGGGTGCGCGCCGGTGATCACCCGCCCGAGCGGCGTGATGGCCTCCGCCGCTAGCAGACCGGCGGCAAAGGCGTGCTGACACTCGCCCAGCACGGTGGCCTGGGCGACCTCGTCGGTGAACACGGTCGCGGCGGCGACCAGGGCGGGGTCGACCTCCTGCTTGCCGATCGTGTCCGTGCCCATGCAGGCGATGTGCGTTCCCGGCTTGACTTGGTGCTTCATCAGCAGGGGCTCGAAGCACGAGGTGATGGTGAGGATCACATCCGCCTCGGCCCCCAGCATATCGCGGTCCACCGCCTCGAACGGCAGGCCGATGTCTTCGGCGGCCTTGGCCGGTGTGGACAGAAGGTCGGGGTCGATGTTCCAGCACAGCACCTTCTCGAACCGGCGTTGCGCGGCGGCAGCCTTGAGCTGAAAGCCGGACTGATGCCCCGCGCCGATCAGCCCCAGAACGCGGGCATCGGGCCGTGCCAGATGCCGGATCGAGACCGCGCTGGCGGCGGCCGTGCGCACGGCGGTCAGGTGGTTGCCGCCGACCAGGGCGTAGGGGCGGCCGGTGTCGGGATCGAACAGGACGTTTGTGGACTGGTGGTTGGTCAGGCCCCGGTCGGCGTTGCCCGGCCAGTAGCCGCCGGACTTCAGTCCAAGCACCTTGCCGGCGCGGTCGAAACCGGACTTGAAGCCATAGACCGCGTCGGCGTGGCCCAGGGTTTCCCGCACCACGGGGAAATTGCGGGCCTCCTCCCGCGCCATGGCGGCGAACACCGTTTCGATGGCCTCGGTCGCGGCCTCCTGCGAGACAAGATCGCGGGCCAGGGATTCGGGAACGATGTACATGGCGGCGGGTCCTGACACGGGGGAGGGAACAGGGCGGGGTGCGCCGCGCTGTATGCGGGCCGGGGGCACCCCTGATCCGGGCGAGGGGCGGGCGATTAAAGTGCCAGGCCCCGTGCCGTGACGGGCCACACCGCCTCCACCCGGCCGCCGCGCACGGCGACGTACCAGTCGTAGACGTTGCAGGTGGGATCGCAGTGCCCGGGAATCAGCTTCAGCTTCTCGTTGAGCGCCAGCACACCCTTCGGATCGGCGATCACACCATGTTCGTCGGAGCACTTGATGTACTCGACGTCGTCGCGGCCGAAGATCACCGGCAGGCCGCTGTCCACGCTTTGCGCCTTCAGGCCGGCGTCGCAGATGGCCTTGTCCGCCTTTGCGTGCGACATGATGGACGTCAGGATGAATAGGCTGTTCTCGAACTCCGAGATCACCTGTCCAGACGGGTCGAGCACGCGCTGGTAATCGGCGTCCATGAAGACGTAGGAGCCGCACTGAAGCTCGTTATACAGGCCGGACGCGCCCTCGAAGTAGTAGGTGCCCGTGCCGGCGCCGCCGACGATCGCGCAGTCCAGCCCCTCGGCCTTCAACTGGTCCACGGTGTCCTGGACCATGGCGATGGCGGCCTCGATCTGGGCCTTGCGCTCCGCAAAGTCATGCACGTGCTGGGCGGCGCCCTGGTAGGCCTGAAGGCCAGCGAAGGTCAGCCCTGGGGCCGCGTCGATCTGCTTCGCCAGCGCGACCACGGGGGCTCCGGGGCCGACGCCGCAGCGACCGGCGCCCACGTCCACCTCCACAAGGCATTCCAGCGTCACACCGTGTCGCGTGGCGGCGGCGGACAGGTCGTCGATGTTGCCGGCGTCGTCCACGCAGCACAGCACGCGGGCCTTCTTGGCCATGGCGGCCATGCGGTCGATCTTCTTCGGGTCGACCACCTGGTTGGACACCAGAACGTCGGTGACGCCGCCGTCCACGAGCGCCTCGGCCTCGGCCACCTTCTGGCAGCACACGCCGCAGGCGCCGCCCTGTGCGATCTGATAGAGGGCGATGTCGGCGGACTTGTGGGTCTTGGCGTGGGCGCGCAGCCGCAACCCCTTGGATTCAATGAACTCCTTCATCGTCTTCACGTTCTTCTCGAACGCATCCAGATCGACGATGAGGGCCGGGGTGCCGATCTCGTCGATCGACATGCCGACGGCGGCGGGGACGGTCAGGCCGACGACCGGCGCGGTGGAGCGGGTGATGGCGTTCATGGCGGGTCTCCGTGTGAAGCGGTCTCAGGCGGACGTCCAGGGCAGCCGGTCCAGATCGACGTTGCCGCCGGTGATCAGGACGCCCACGCGCTGGCCGGCGAACAGGTCGTGGTTCTTCAGCACCGCCGCCAGCGGCACGGCGGAGGAGGGCTCCATGACGATCTTCATGCGCTTCCAGATCAGCATCATAGCGGCGACGATCTCCTCCTCGCTGACGAGCAGGATGTCGGCGACGTGGCGGGAGACGAAGTGCCACGTCAGCTCTTTCATGGAGACCTTCAGGCCGTCCGCGATGGTCTGGGGCGCGTCGTCGGTGATGATGTGCCCGGCCTTCAGCGACCGGTGGGCGTCGTCGGCGTTCGCCGGCTCGGCGGCGTAGATGCGCGTGGTCGGCGACAGGGTGGACAGCGTCAGGCAGGAGCCCGAGACGAGCCCGCCGCCGCCGATGGGCGCGATCACGGCGTCGAGGGGGCCGGCGTCCTCGAACAGTTCCTTGGCGCAGGTGGCCTGTCCGGCGATCACCCGCGCATCGTTGAACGGGTGGACGAAATCCGCGCCGGAGCGGGCCACGACCTCGGCGAACACGGCCTCCCGCGACGAGGTGGAGGGCTCGCACTCGATGACCGTGGCGCCGTAGCCCCGCACCGCGTCCTTCTTGGCTTGCGGCGAGGTGCGGGGCATGACGACCTCGCACGGGATGCCGCGCCGCCCGGCGGCGTAGGCGAGTGCCGTGCCGTGGTTGCCCGACGAATGGGTGGCGACGCCCTTGGCGGCGGTCGCGTCGTCGAGGCTGAACACGGCGTTGGTGGCGCCGCGTGCCTTGAAGGCACCCCCCTTTTGGAAGTTTTCGCACTTGAACAGCAGTTCGGCGCCGCTCATCCGGTCCAGCGTGGCGCAGGTCAGGATGGGGGTGCGGTGAATGTACGGCTGGATGCGCGCGTGCGCGGCCAGGACGTCATCGTAGGTCGGGGGAACCTGCGGATCGCTCATATGCATGGGAGTGGCCTTTGTGGGACGGCTTTGGGATTTGGGACACTGGGCGGGTGCGCGACTGGTCAGGCCGCAGCCGCCGCCGGGACGGCGTGCGCAGCAGTTTCGCGATAATACGCCTGCGCGGCCGCGACGCCGGAGCCGAGAGTGATCGGATAGCCCAGATCCACCATCGCCATTTCGGCGGTGGCAAGGCCGGACAGCGCCATCACGTCCGTCATCTGCCCCAGGTGGCCGATGCGGAATACGGTCCCGGCGACGTCGCCCAGGCCGATGCCGAAAGGGACGCCATAGCGGGTGTACGCATGCGCAACCAGCGCACCGGCGTCGTATCCGTCCGGCACCAGAATGGCCGTGACGGTGTCGGAGTACAGCGCCGGGCGTCGGGCGCACAGCGACAGCCCCCAGGCGGCGACGGCGCGGCGCACGCCCTCCGCGATGCGGTGATGGCGGGCGTGGACCGCCTCGCGTCCTTCCTCCGCCAGCATCGCCAGCGACTCCCGCAGGCCGCACAACAGCGGTACGGACGGCGTGTAGGGGAAGCTGCCGGCGGCGTTGGCGGCCATCATGTCCCGCATGTCGAAAAAGGCGCGCGGGCAGGTGGCCGTCTCCATGGCGGCGCGGGCCTTGGGGCTGACCCCGACGATGGCGAGCCCGGCCGGCAGCATGAATCCCTTCTGGGAGCCGGCGACGGCCAGATCCACGCCCCACTCGTCCATGCGGAAGTCGAGGGACCCGATGGAACTGACCCCGTCCACGCACAGCAGGGCCGGGTGGTCGGCGACGGTCAGGGCCTGCCGGACGGCCGCGATGTCGCTGCGCACGCCGGTGGCGGTTTCGTTGTGGGTCGCCAGCACGGCCTTGATGCGGTGGTCCGTATCGGCGGCCAGCGCCTTGGCGAACGCCTCGACGGGCACCCCTTCGCCCCACGGTGCTTCGAACACGCGCATGTCCAGGCCGTGACGCCGGCACAGGTCGATCCAGCGTTGGGAGAACATGCCATGACGCGCGGCCAGAACCGTGTCGCCCGGTGACAGGGTGTTGGTGATGGCGGCTTCCCAGCCGCCTGTGCCTGTGGCCGGGAACAGCACGACCTGACCCGCTGAGGTGCCGAAGACGGGTTTCAGGTTTTCGAACACCGGCCGGATCAGATCGACGAAGTCCGGCGCGCGATGATCCCGCGATGCGACGTCCATGGCGCGCCGCAGCCGCTCCGGGATGTTGGTGGGCCCCGGAATGAAGATGGGGTTGGGGTTCGACATCGGACGCCTCCTCGCGGCACGCCCCGTGTTTGGTCCGGGGCCGTTTCGTATGCCCGGACTATCGGCGCCGTGACCCATTCGCGCTACGGCCGTTTCCATATCATGGAACCGGTTTTCAGAAGTGTGCATCGCGAGAGGTCGCGTGTGTGCGTTGAACCCTTTGACGGTTCACGCAAATTCGAGGCCCGCGGCGCGGTTCCACAATGCGAAAGCCGCGTTCACGGCTCGGTGTCAGGCCGACGGCGGGGGCTCATCGGGCGGATCATCCGTCCGATCCGGGCCGTCCAGGCGATGCGCGTCCAGGTCGCGCTCCGCTTTCGACCGGGTGGTGGAGTCCCGCTCCCGCTCACCCTTGGTGCGGCCGTGGCGCGCGCGGTTGTCGGCGGCGGTTTGGGCCTTGTCGGCGCGGCCGCGCTGCTTGCGGGCCTGACGAAGGTTGATGATTTCGGCCATGGCGGGTGCCTCATGTGACATCGGGGGCGAAATCGTGGGCGAATGCCGTCCCAAAGCATGCCGTAACAGGGCGCGCCCCGGCAACGCGCCTTGATCCGGCCATCGATTCCCAGCACTCTGCCGGCCACGATGCGCGCACCTGCGGGTGTGCGGCCCTCCCGCAGCGAAGGACTCGCCGATGTCCACCGTCACCGACCTTCCGACCGCCGAGATCCAGGCCCTGTTGCCGTTGGCGACCCGTCTGGCAGATGCCGCGCGGGAGGCGACGATGGCGCATTTCCGCTCCCCGGCCCTCGCTGTCGAGACCAAGGGCGACCTATCGCCCGTGACCGTGGCCGACCGCGCGTCGGAGGCGGCGATGCGCGCCCTGTTGGCGGAGCATTGCCCGGATCACGGCATCCTGGGCGAGGAGGAGGGCGCCAGTGGGCTGGATCGGGATTTCGTGTGGGTGCTGGACCCGATCGACGGCACGCGCTCGTATGTGACGGGAAGCCCGCTGTGGGGCACGCTGATCGCGCTGAGCTGGCGTGGTCGCCCGGTTCTGGGCGTGCTGGATACCCCGGCAGCCGGCGAACGCTGGATCGGCTGCGTCGGCCAGCCCACGACCCGCAACGGAACGCCCTGTCGGACCCGCGATCCCGGCGATCTGAGCCGCGCGCTGCTCTACACCTCGACACCCGACCTGTTCACCGATGTGGACCGTCCCGGGTTCGAGGCGCTGTCGGCACGGGTGGCGGACCGGCGGTTCTGCGCCGACTGCTTCGCGTATGGGATGGTCGCGTCCGGTTGGGTGGATATCGCGCTCGACCCCGGCATGAAGCCTTACGACTACATGGCGCTGGTGCCGGTGATCGAGGGTGCGGGCGGTGTCGTCACGGATAGCACCGGCGCGCCGGCCAGCCTGACCTGCAACGGCTGGATCGTGTCCGCCGGTACGCCGGCGATCCACGCGGCGGCGCTCGAGGCTCTCGCCGGAGGCTAGCGCCCCGGGTCGACCGTCCCATATCCCGATATCCGGGCTTCGCCGCTCTCCCGTCTCCTCACCGTGTACCCAGGACCGCGCCCATGCCTGAACAGCTCCACCGCGACGTGCTTCGTAGCGACGACTCGTACGGCCTCCTGCCGGAGTTCGTCTCGCTGATGCACGATGCGCTGGAGAGCGAGAACGACGCACAGGTGCTGGAGCTGGTCGAGCCGCTCCACTACGCCGATGTCGCCGACCTGATCGAGAACCTGGACCGGGACGATCGCGCCCGCTTCGTGCGGGCCATCAAGAGCGTCTTCAACGCCGAGGTGCTGCCCGAACTGGACGACGCGGTCCGTGAGGAGGTGATCGAGGAGCTCGGCTTCGAGGACTTCGCCGCCTGTCTGCGCGAGGTGGAATCGGACGACGCGGTCTATCTGGTCGGTCAGATCGAGGATGACGACGAGCGGGCGGCCGTGCTCGCGAAGCTGCCCGCCGAATTGCGTTCGGTCATCGAGCAGGCTTTGGCCCTGCCCGAGTACAGCGCCGGCCGTCTAATGCAGCGTGAATTGGTGGCCGTGCCCAGCTATTGGACCGTGGGCGAGACCATCGACTATCTGCGCTCCGGCGCGCGCCTGCCCGACGAGTTCTACCAGATCTTCATCGTCGATCCGCGCCATCGGCCGGTGGGCAGTGTGCGCCTGTCGGCCCTGCTGCGGTCGCGGCGGCCGGTGCGCCTGAGCCAGATCATGGAATCGAAGGCGTTCGAGATTCCGGTGACCATGGACCAGGAAGAGGTCGCGTTTCTGTTCCGCCAACAGGACCTGTTGTCTGCGCCGGTGGTGGACGCTTCGGGCCGGCTGGTGGGCCGGATCACGGTGGACGACGTGGTCGACGTCATCGACGAGGAAGCGGAAGACGACATGTTCCGCCTCGCCGGTCTGTCGGAGCGGGACCTGTTCTCCGCCGTGGTGGACACCGTCAAGTCGCGCTCCACCTGGCTGATTCTGAACCTTGGAACCGCCGTTCTCGCGTCGCTGGTGATCGGTCTGTTCGAATCAACGCTTCAGGCCGTGGTGGCGCTGGCGGTGCTGATGCCGATCGTGGCGTCCATGGGCGGCAACGCCGGGACGCAGACCCTGACCATTGCGGTGCGGGCGCTCGCGACCAAGGAACTGACAGCCGCCAACGCCATGCGCATCGTCGGCAAGGAAACGGTGGTCGGCCTCATCAATGGGGTTGTCTTCGCGCTGCTGACCGGCGCGGTGAGCTATTTGTGGTTCGGGGACATGGCGATCGGCTTGGTCATCGGCGCCGCCATGATCATCAACATGCTGGCGGCGGCGCTGGCGGGCATCGCGATTCCGCTCGCCCTGGAGCGGCTGAAGGTCGACCCCGCCGTGTCGTCGGGCGTGTTTCTGACCACGGTGACCGATGTGGTCGGGTTCTTCGCCTTTCTGGGGCTGGCGGCCGCGTTCATCCTGTAGGCTGCGCCCCTTTGCCGGGCGCGGAGTCTCTACCGGCCGGCCATGTACTTCAGAATATGGGAGTCCAGCAGGTCGGAGTTGGCGACGATCTGCTCCAGATCGTCGGCGCTCTTGACCGAGCCGCGCTGCTTCAGGCCGACCAGATCGAGCATCAGCAGCCGCATGGCCCGACCACCCTCGTCGCTGCCCAGGATCGTTTCGAAGAACTTCCGGCCGTAGCCCTTCTTGCCCCATAGCCCTTCAAGGATGAAGAACGCCTCGGCGATGTTGGGCAACAGGGGGCCGGGGACCTTGGCCTGGTCTGTGGGCGCGAGCAGGAACAGGCCGATCACCGACGCTTCGGTCAGGTAGCTCATGTAGCGCTGGCAGAACAGAGCCATCAGTTCGACGCGCTTGCCGCGCCGGCCGGGGTCCATGTCGCGCAGCTCCCGCGTGGCATGGCCGTAGACCCGCAGGAGGCTCGGTGACGCCGCCATCAGGGCGTCGAACTCCGGGCCGAGGTGGCCGCGCAGCACGCGGATGTCTGTGGTGTGGGCCGGGACCTTCAGCGGCGGAATGTCCTTGGCTTCCCGGTCCGCGTTGATGGCCTCCGTGACGTCATGGACATCCCAGCTCCCTATGGCCCGCACCGCCTCCGGCGTCTGAAGCCGCAGCAGCGCCTTGCCGAGGTCCTGGACCTGCTCGGGTACGGTCAGGCTTTCGGCAAGGGCGACGAGGTACTCGCTGCCGGCCTGCGTCATGAGGCGCGGGAACTCGGCGTCGAGGGTTTCGCGCAACGCCTTCAGCACGCGCGGCTGGATGGCCATGATGGCATCGAGCACCGCGTCCTCGGTGCTGAACAGTGCCTTGCGGGCGTCGCCGTGGAAGCCGCGCACGATCTCGTTGATGACGGCGGGCCGCAGGGTTCCAATCCGGCGCAGGCGCGGCAACAGTGCGATGTCGGTTACGGCATCCGCGACGCGGTCGTAGACGTCCGGCACCCGGCGCAGGATGAGCCGTGCCGCCCGGTCCAGGAAGTATCGACGGACATGCTCAACGGAATAGCCGCAGGCCGGCACGACGGCCTTGCCTCGGCTGGGCGGGATCAGCTTGCCGTTGGCGGACCGCAGGGCGATGGCGCCTGCGTGCCAGGCCTCGTCAAACACCAGCAGGCCGCGCTCAATGGCCCGATGGTCGTTCACCGCCTGCTCGAACGGGACGCCGTCCAGCCGCAGCTTGACCGACGTGCCGTCGTCCGCGGGCTGACCCCGTGTCTCGCGCTCGACGCGGCACAGGGTGGGGTAAAGGGTCTGTACGATGCGCACCATACGAGCGTCCCGGGCACGGTCGCTCCGTGAGTCCCAGGTCCGGGCCAGGCCTCGAAGGAACGAAGGCATGGATCCAACCCAGGCCGCGTCTCCATCTGCCCGTTCGATCGTAATCCGGTCCGCGCGCTGGCCCATTCGTCCCACCCAAAACGGGCCCCCTCATCGCTGGGGTGCCAAGGCCCCACTCTATCGCCGGGCCTGCATCGCAACAACCGAAACAGCACAGTCGGATAGGCCTCCGGTGGTAGGCGGCCAGCCGCAGGATGGTCTGAACTGGGGAGTTGATGTCCCCCAGGGAGTAATATACGGTACCGCATGGAAACCAGGGGTGTGACCCGACCCGGGATTGCAACGCTCCACAAAACGAACGCCCGGAGTCGAGCCATCACGCTCGAACGCCCGGCTGGGGAGGCGCCGCCGTGATCACCTTTCCCACCCTGAACTTCGATCTCGGTGAGACGGCCGAGATGATCCGCGACACGGTTGCTGCGTTCGCCGCCGACGAGATTGCGCCCCGCGCCGCGGCGATCGACCAGGACAACCAGTTTCCGCATGATCTGTGGCGCAAGTTCGGGGACCTGGGCCTGCTGGGCATCACGGTGAGCGAGGCGGACGGTGGGGCCGGGCTCGGCTATCTGGAACATATGGTCGCGGTTGAGGCGATCAGCCGCGCCTCGGCCTCGGTCGGCTTGTCCTACGGCGCCCATTCGAACCTGTGTGTGAACCAGATCCGGCGCAACGCCACGCCGGAGCAGAAGGCGCGCTATCTGCCAAAGCTGCTCTCGGGCGAGCATGTCGGCGCCCTGGCGATGAGCGAGCCGGGGGCCGGCTCCGACGTCGTGGGCATGCGGACGCGGGCGGTGAAGACGGGCGACCGCTACATCCTCAACGGCTCCAAGATGTGGATTACCAACGGGCCGGATGCGGACACGCTGGTGGTCTACGCCAAGACCACGCCCGAGGCTGGCCCGAAAGGCATCACCGCGTTTCTGATCGAAAAGGGATTCAAGGGCTTCACGACCGCCCAGAAGCTCGACAAGCTGGGCATGCGCGGGTCCAACACCTGCGAACTCGTGTTCCAGGACTGCGAGGTGCCCGAGGAGAACGTGCTGGGCGAGGTCGACCGTGGCGTGCGGGTGCTGATGAGCGGCCTGGACTACGAACGTGCCGTGCTGGCCGCCGGACCGCTGGGGATCATGGACGCCTGCATGGATGTCGTGCTTCCCTATGTGCACGAGCGCAAGCAGTTCGGTCAGCCGATCGGGGAATTCCAGCTCATGCAGGGCAAGCTCGCGGACATGTACTCCACCTGGAACGCCTGCAAGGCCTATGTCTACACGGTGGGCAAGGCCTGCGACCGGGGCGAGACGACCCGCAAGGACGCGGCCGGGGCTATCCTCTACGCCGCCGAAAAGGCCACCTGGATGGCGCTGGAGGCGATCCAGTGCCTGGGCGGCAACGGTTACATCAACGAGTATCCGACCGGCCGCCTGCTGCGCGACGCCAAGCTGTACGAGATCGGCGCGGGGACCAGCGAGATCCGCCGTATGCTGATCGGCCGTGAACTGTTCGCCGAAACTGCGTGAGCCCCATGATCCAGGTCTGTTCCGACTCCTCTGCCGTCCTGAATGCCGCCGCCCTGGCCGACCATGTCGCGGCCCAGGGCGCCCGCCTGCTGTTCGCCATCCGCATCGGCGAGGCGGTCGAGGGCACCGTCGCCGCGCCCAATGTTCCCGCGGCGCCCGGGGTGCGCTTCATCCATGTGCGGCCCGCCGAATGGTACCTGACGCTCGCTGAGCGGCCGGATACTCTGGATGGGCCGGGGGACGGCCCAGGCGAGGGGGGCGACGCGGACGTGTGGGGCTGGGATCTGCGCAAGGTGCTGCGGTTGCTGTTGCGCTCCAACCCGATGGTGTGGACGTGGTTGTCCAGCCCGCATGTCCTGGCCGATCCGGCGGGGGTGGGCGACGCGCTTCGCCGGCTGGCGCAGGAGGGCTATTCCCGCCGCGCGCTGGGGCATGCGTTGTGGGGCGAGGCGCGCAAGGCGCTGACGGCGTTCCTGGATCGGGGCGAGGCCATGACGGCGACCAAGTCGCTGAAGGCGGCCCGCGCGCTGCTGGCCTTGCGCTGGCTGGAGGCGGGCGGCGACCTGCCGCCGCTGCCGCTCGATGCGCTGATGGACCAGGAGAGCCTGCCCCCGGCGGTGCGGGCAGAGATCGAGGCGATCCGGACCACGGGCATCGAGACCCATCCCGCGCTCTATCACTGGATCAATGCGGAGTTGGATACGGCGGCCGAGCGCTGCGGTGCGCTGCCCGAGGGCAGCCCCGATCCGGCGGCGGCGGACGCCCTGTACCGCACGCTCCTGCTGCCGGACATAGCGTTAACAGGGGCCGGAGACCCGAGGCCATGACGGTCGGTCCGCACCGGGATCCCGTCGTCATCGTGGGGGCCGTGCGCACGCCCTTGGGCGGGTTTCAGGGCGAACTGGCCATCGTGACCGTGCCGGCCCTTGGCGCGCATGCCATCGGGGCCGCGCTGGACCGGGCTGGCGTGCCGGCCGATGCGGTGGACGGCGTCCTCATGGGCTGCGTGTTGAACGCGGGTCTGGGGCAGGCGCCGGCTCGTCAGGCGGCGCACGCGGCCGGGCTGCCGTGGTCCGTGGGCTGCACCACCATCAGCAAGGTGTGCGGCTCCGCCATGCGGGCGGCCATGCTCGGCCACGACGAGATCATCGCCGGATCCGCCGA
The DNA here is from genome assembly GCF_014197855.1 of Roseospira marina. Taxonomy (GTDB): domain Bacteria; phylum Pseudomonadota; class Alphaproteobacteria; order Rhodospirillales; family Rhodospirillaceae; genus Rhodospira; species Rhodospira marina. Next base: position 273,073 of record NZ_JACIGJ010000002.1, on the reverse strand, counting down.
TGTGATCGTGGCGGGCGGCATGGAGAGCATGAGCAACGCGCCCTACCTGCTCGACAAAGCGCGCGGCGGCTATCGCCTCGGCCACGGGCAGGTGCGCGATCACATGTTCCTGGACGGGCTGGAGGACGCTTACGACCCCGGGCGCCTGATGGGGACCTTCGCCGAGGACTGCGCGGACCAGTACGGCTTCTCGCGCGCGGATCAGGACGCCTTTGCCATCGGCTCGCTGGAGCGGGCGCAGACGGCGACGGCCGACGGCGTGTTCGCGGCCGAAATCGCGCCGCTGACCGTGTCGTCCGGCAAGGCCGGGACCACCACGGTCTACACCGACCAGACGCCACGCCTCGCCCGGCCGGAGAAGATCCCCACGCTGAAGCCGGCCTTCCGCGCCGACGGCACCGTGACGGCGGCCAACAGCTCCAGCATCTCCGACGGCGCGGCGGCGCTGGTGCTGACGCGCGCGTCGGTGGCCGAGGCTCAGGGCTGGACGCCGCTGGCCCGCATTGTGGGCCACGCCACGCACGCTCGGGAGCCGCACTGGTTCACCACCGCGCCCATCGGCGCGGTTGAGACCCTGTTGGCCCGCGTCGGCTGGTCCGTCAGCGACGTGGATCTGTGGGAGGTGAACGAGGCCTTCGCGGTCGTCGCCATGGCGGCCCAGCGGGATCTCGGCATTCCTTACGATCGTCTGAACGTGCACGGCGGCGCCTGTGCGCTCGGGCATCCCATCGGGGCGTCGGGCGCGCGCATCATCGTCACTCTGTTGAATGCGCTGCGGGTGCACGGCCAGCGGCGCGGCGTCGCCACCCTGTGCATCGGCGGCGGCGAGGCCACGGCCCTCGCGGTCGAAATGATGGCCTGAGGGGGGCTGAGCCGCGCGCTGCCAAAAGCGCCTACACTCACGCTTGGAGGGAGACCACACCATGCCCACGGTTCTCATCACCGGTGCCAGCCGAGGAATTGGGCTTGAATTCGTGCGCCAGTACCGGGCCGACGGCTGGGACGTCATCGCGACCTGCCGCACGCCCGAGAACGCGCCGGAGCTTCAGGCGACCGGCGCGGAAGTGCACGGCCTGGACGTGACCGACGAGGCGGCGCTGGCCGGCATGGGGCGCACGCTGGCGGGCCGGACCATCGATGTGCTGATCAACAACGCCGGCATCTATCCCCTCAAGGGGCCGCAGGGTGCGTTCGGCGCCATTCCGGTTGAGCCGTGGATGGAGGCGCTGCGCACCAACATCATCGCGCCGTGGAAGGTCGCCGAGACCTTCATCGGCAACCTGGAGCGGGCGGATCGGCCGGTGCTGGCGACGGTCTCGTCGAAGATGGGCAGCATCGCGGAGGCCTCGTCGCCCGGCTCCGTGGTCTACCGCACGTCCAAGACCGGCGTGAACATGGTGGTCAAGGGCCTGTCCATCGAACTGGCGTCGCGCGGCGTGATCTGTTTGGCGCTGCATCCGGGCTGGGTGCGCACCGACATGGGCGGGCCGAACGGCCTGATCGACGCGACCGAGAGCGTGACCGGTCTGCGTGCCGTGATCGCCGGAGCCTCCACGGCGGACAGCGGGACGTTCCGGGGTTACGACGGCGCCACGATCCCGTGGTGAGGCGGCCGCAACGGAAGAGGTGAGAGGGAAGGGAGCGTTCACTATGCCGGAACCCATTGATTTCTATTTCGATTTTTCGTCGCCGTATTCCTACGTGGCGGCGAACCTCATCGACGCCCTGGCCGATCGCCACATTCGCTCGGTGACGTGGCGGCCGATCCTGCTGGGACCGGTGTTTGAGGTGTCCGGCAACCGGCCGCTGAACGCGCAGCCGATGAAGGGGGATTACATGCGCCACGACGTGCCCCGGCTGTGCCGCCGGCACGGCATTCCCTTCGCGTGGCCGGAGCCCTTTCCCATCGCCACGGTGGCCGCCGCGAGGGCGGTCTACGCGCTGTGGGACCAGGACGCGGAGCAGGCGATCCGGTTCGCCAAGGCGGTGTTCCGGGCCTACTTCGCGAACGGCCGCAACATCGGCGAGACCGATGGTGTCCTGGCCGTGGCGGCGGACGAAGGGATCGACGCGGCGGCGCTCGGTCAGGCGATCCAGGATCCCGCGATCAAAGCCCGCACCAAGGCGGCCGTCGATCATGCCATCAAGCTGAAGGTGTGCGGCGCGCCCTTCTTCCTGGTCGACGAGGAACCGTTCTGGGGTGTCGACCGCTTGCCCCTGATGGATGAATGGATGGCCCGGGGCGGCTGGTAAAGCCCGCGCGTCGGTCGCCCGTCCCGTGTCCTTCTGCCACCGCGCCCCGGAACTCTGCCCATGACCGTCCTGAAAAGCGCCCTCAACACCCGCTCGGCGGAGTTCCGGGCCAACGCCGACCACATGCGTGCCCAGGTCGAGGACCTGCGGGCGCAGGTGGCGGGGATCAAGCAGGGCGGCGGGGAGCGGGCGCGCGCCAAGCACCTGGAGCGTGGCAAGTTGCTGCCACGCGATCGCGTCCGCGCGCTGCTGGACGTGGGCTCGCCATTTCTTGAGTTCTCCCAGTTCGCGGCCTGGAAGGTCTACGACGACGCCGTGCCGGCGGCCGGGGTCATCACCGGCATCGGCCAGATCGAGGGCGTCGAGTGCGTCGTGGTCGCCAACGACGCCACGGTGAAGGGCGGCACGTACTACCCGCTCACGGTCAAAAAGCACCTGCGCGCGCAGGAGATCGCGCGCGAGAACCGGCTACCCTGCGTCTATCTGGTGGATTCCGGCGGGGCGTTCCTGCCGCGTCAGGACGGCGTGTTCCCCGACAAGGAACATTTCGGCCGCATCTTCTTCAATCAGGCCCAGATGTCGGCGGCGGGGATCCCCCAGATCGCCGTGGTGATGGGCAGTTGCACGGCCGGCGGCGCCTATGTGCCGGCCATGTGCGACGAAAGCATCATCGTGCGCAACCAGGGCACCATCTTCCTCGGGGGCCCGCCGCTGGTGAAGGCCGCGACGGGGGAGGTCGTGACGGCGGAGGATCTGGGCGGGGCCGACGTGCATTGCCGCATCTCGGGTGTCACCGATCACTACGCCCAGGACGACGCCCACGCGCTGCATCTGGCGCGCCGCGTGGTCGCCAACCTGAACCGGGTCAAGCGCGTCGGCCTGGACGTGCGGGCGCCGGAAGCGCCGCTGTACGATCCGGCGGAGCTGTACGGCGTGATCCCGAAGGACACCCGCACCCCCTACGACGTGCGGGAGGTCATCGCCCGGCTGGTGGACGGCTCCCGGTTCGACGAGTTCAAGGCGCTGTATGGGCAGACCCTGGTGACGGGTTTTGCCCGCATCATGGGCTATCCGGTGGGCATCGTCGCCAACAACGGTATCCTGTTCTCGGAAAGCGCCCTGAAGGGCGCCCATTTCGTGGAGCTGTGCAATCAACGCGGCATCCCCTTGGTGTTCCTGCAGAACATCACCGGCTTCATGGTGGGCCGGAAGTACGAAAGCGGTGGCATCGCCCGCGATGGCGCCAAGATGGTGGCGGCGGTGTCCTGCGCCGCCGTGCCCAAGTTCACCGTCATCATCGGCGGCAGCTTCGGCGCCGGGAACTACGGAATGTGTGGCCGGGCGTATGGGCCGCGGCTGATGTGGATGTGGCCGAACGGGCGCATTTCCGTCATGGGTGGGGAGCAGGCGGCGGCGGTGCTGGCTCAGGTGCGCCGCGACGGGCTGGAGGCGCGCGGGGAGGACTGGACGCCCGAGGCGGAGGAGGCCTTCAAGGCGCCGATCCGCGACCAGTACGAAACCCAAGGGCATCCGTACTACGCCTCCGCCCGGCTGTGGGACGACGGCATTATCGACCCGGCGGAAACCCGCATGACGCTGGCGTTGGGGATTTCCGCGTCGCTCAACGCGCCGATCGACGAAACACGCTACGGCGTGTTCCGGATGTGAGGACGAGACTTTAGCCCGCTGGTTGGGAACTCCCTTGGCAGGATTGAGAGTGCGATGACCGATAGTCAGGACGCCCTGCGCCTGGAGCGTGACGACCGCGGCGTGGCCACCGTGACCCTGACCCGCCCGGCGCGTCACAACGCCTTTGATGATGCCCTGATCGCGCGCCTGACGGAGGCATTCGTGACCGTGGGCGCCGACCCGGACGTGCGGGTGGTCGTGCTGGCGGCGGAGGGGCCGAGCTTCTCCTCCGGGGCCGACCTGAGCTGGATGAAGCGCATGGCCGGCTACTCCGCGGCCGAGAACCAGGCGGACGCGCTGGCCCTGGCCACCCTGCTGGAGACCATCGACCGGTGCCCGAAGCCGGTGGTGGCCCTGGTGCAGGGCGCGGCCTACGGCGGCGGTGTCGGGCTGGTCGCGGCGTGCGACATCGCCATCGCGACGGCGGGGGCGACCTTCGCCCTGTCGGAGGTCAAGCTGGGCATCATTCCGGCCGCCATCAGCCCCTACGTGCTGAACGCCATCGGCCCGCGCGCGGCCCGCCGCTACATGCTGACGGGCGAGCGCTTCGACGCCGAGGAAGCGCACCGCATTGGTCTGCTCCACGATGTGGTCGGGTCCGAGGAACTGATCGGCGCGGGCGAACTCATGATCCGCGCGCTGATGCAGGGCGGCCCGGCGGCGCAAACGGCGGTGAAGGACCTGCTGCGCGCGGTCGCGGATCAGCCGCCCGACACGGTGATGGAGGAGACGGCGGGGCGCATCGCCGCCATCCGGGTCTCACCCGAGGGGCAGGAGGGGCTTGGCGCGTTTCTGGACAAGCGAACGCCGTCCTGGATCAAGGAGTAAGCCGGCGATGTTCAGCAAGATCCTCATCGCCAACCGGGGGGAGATCGCGGTGCGCGTGGCCCGCACCTGCCGGCGGCTCGGCATCGCCACGGTCGCGGTCTACTCCGACGCGGACGCCGAGGCGATGCACGTCGATCTGTGCGACGAGGCGTGGCGGCTGGGGCCGCCGCCCGTTGGCGAGTCCTATCTGCGGGGTGAGGCGATCCTAGAGGCCGCGCGCCGCACCGGGGCGGAGGCGATCCATCCCGGCTATGGCTTCCTGTCCGAGAACGCCGCCTTCGCCCGGGCCTGCGCGGCGGCCGGCGTGGTGTTCATCGGTCCCACGCCGGAGGCCATCGACGCCATGGGGTCCAAGTCGGAGTCCAAGCGGTTGATGGAGCAGGCCGGGGTGCCGCTGGTCCCGGGCTATCACGGCACCGACCAGTCCCTTGACGCCTTGCGCGCGGCGGCCGACGGGATCGGCTATCCGGTGCTGGTGAAGGCCTCGGCCGGTGGCGGCGGCAAGGGGATGCGGGTGGTCCGTGACCCGGCGGCGCTGTCGGACGCGGTCGAGGGCGCCCGGCGTGAGGCCGCCAACGCATTCGGCGACGACCGGCTGCTGATCGAAAAATACCTGGACGCGCCGCGTCACGTCGAGATCCAGGTCTTCGGCGACACCCAGGGAAACGTCGTGCATCTGTTCGAGCGCGATTGCTCCATCCAACGTCGGCATCAGAAGGTGCTGGAGGAAGCCCCGGCCCCCGACCTGCCCGCCGACATCCGCGCCGCGATGGGTGCGGCCGGCGTCGCGGCGGCGCGGGCCATCGGCTATGTGGGGGCCGGCACGGTCGAGTTCCTGGTGCAGGACGGGCGGTTCTTTTTCATCGAGATGAACACCCGCCTTCAGGTCGAACACCCGGTGACGGAGATGATCACCGGCCAGGATCTGGTGGAATGGCAGCTTCGGGTGGCGTCCGGCGCGCCGCTGCCGTGCGCGCAGACGGATCTGGCGGTCACCGGGCACGCCATCGAGGCCCGGGTGTACGCTGAGGATCCGGCCAACGATTTCCTGCCCTCTATCGGCCATCTGCACCACCTGCGCACCCCGCCCGAGGGGCCGCATGTGCGCGTCGATACCGGGGTCCGGCAAGGCGACCGGGTGTCGATGCACTACGATCCGATGATTGCGAAGCTCGTGGTCTGGGACGTGGACCGGCCGGCGGCCCTGCGCCGGTTGCGGACGGCGCTGGCCGCCTATCAGGTGGTGGGGGTGGCGACCAACCTTGCCTTCCTGGGTGGGGTCGCGGCGCACCCCGCGTTTGCCGCCGGGGCCGTCGGCACGGGTTTCATTGACGATCACACTGCCGACCTGTTCCCAGAGGCGGAATCCGCCGACGATACCGTGTTGGCGCTGGCCGCGCTGGATGCCCTTCTGCACCGCCAGGAACAGGCGGCCGCTGCCGCCGCGCGTTCCGGCGATCCGTTCTCGCCCTGGCACGGAACGGACGGGTGGCGCCTGAACGACGACAACTACCAGCGCATGGCGTTTCTGGAGGGCGAGGCGGCCCGTCCGGTGACCGTGCATTACCGATCGGACGGCTATCGGCTCGATCTGCCCGGTGGGTCCGTGATGGCGCGGGGCGAGATCGCCGCGGACGGCGATCTGGTGTGCGACATCGACGGCTTTCGGCGCCGGGTGACGGTGGTCCGCAGCGGGCTCGACCGGGTGATCCTGGACCGGGGTCGCCAGCATCGTCTAACCCTGGACGACCCGGCCGCGCGGGCGGCGGAGCGCGAGACCGGCGGGACCGGGTTGGCGGCGCCCATGCCGGGCAAAATTTTGAGGGTGCTGGTTCAGGTCGGCGACGTGGTCGACACGGGAACGCCTTTGATGGTCTTGGAAGCCATGAAGATGGAGCATACCATAAGGGCTCACGCGCGCGGGACGATCGCGGCGGTGCATTATGATGTCGGCGATCCGGTCGAGGATGGCGCCGCGCTTCTGGCCTTCGAACCCGGAGACCCGTAACACCATGACCGACACCAGTCCCGTCCCCACCGATATTTTGTGCAGCTATGCCCTCTGCATGCGGCAGGTGCAGACCTTTACGCGCCGCATTGTGTATGTGGTGGGGTGTGTCGATGACACGATTGAGGATGTGAGCGACTTCGATGTCGTGCTGGACTCCCTGTTGGGGGCGGCGCCCCTGGCCGGCGGGGGCCGTGGTCTGAGCGATTGGCTGGCGGTGTCGGACCGGCAGGCGCTGAGCGACCTGCGCCGTGTTCGCGAGCGTCTCGTCCAGGACTTCTTTGTGCGTCATCCCATGGCCGATGCTAGTTTTAGGGCGGACCCCGAGGCCTTGGACCGGGCGCGCAGCAGCTTGGACTCGTTTGGTGACACGCTGCGTCGCGTCGATGCGCTGGTGACGCGGCTGGAACAGGAGGTTCCGGGCCCCGCGTAGCGGTGCGCGCCCCAAAATACCCCCCGGATGTGTCGCCCTCGGAAGGAGGACCGTCGATGATCCCCGCGCGGGTCAAGCTGGTGGAGGTCGGGCCGCGCGACGGTCTTCAGAATGAACCCGGGGCCATCCCGACGGCGACCAAGGTGGCGCTGATTGAGGCGCTCGGGACAGCCGGCCTGCGCGTGATCGAGGCTGGGAGCTTCGTCTCGCCGAAATGGGTGCCACAGATGGCCGACACGGCGGCGGTGCTGGCCGCTCTCACACCTCGTCCGGGCGTGTCCTATCCCGTTCTCGTGCCCAACCGGACCGGCCTCGACGCGGCGCTGGCGGCGACGGGCGTGGAGGAGATCGCCGTGTTCGGTGCGGCGTCGGAGAGCTTTTCCCGCCGCAACACGAATTGCTCGATCGACGAGGGCTTGGGGCGCTTCGCCGACGTGGTGGCGCGGGCGCGCGACCATGGCCTGCGCGTGCGCGGGTATGTCTCCTGCGTGCTGGGTTGCCCGTACGAGGGCGCCATCGCGCCAGCCGCAGTAGCCCGTGTGGCGGGCGCCTTGTTCGACATGGGCTGCTATGAGGTGTCCCTGGGCGACACCATCGGCACCGGCACGCCTGCGGCGGCGCAAGCCATGGTCGATGTCGTGGCGGAACGGGTGCCGCGCGACCGGTTGGCGGCGCATTTCCACGACACCTATGGTCAGGCGCTGGCGAACATCCTCGCGGTGATGGACCGCGGCATTGCGGTGGTCGATGCTTCGGTGGCGGGGCTCGGTGGGTGTCCCTACGCCAAGGGGGCAAGCGGCAACGTCGCGACCGAGGATGTTCTGTACATGCTCGACGGCATGGGCATCGAGACCGGCGTGGACATGGCCGCTCTCCTCCGCGCTGGCACGGACGTCTGCCGGGCTTTGGGGCGAGAGCCGGCCTCGAAAGCAGCGCGCGCCCTGGCTGCGGCGGCCACCTGATATCGACCTAGCCGATTTTCTCCCCCGCGGCCCACCCTATGCAGAAGGCTGAGAGGCCGCGGGCCAGCGTCTATCCCATGCGTCTACGGTGACCCTGGCACGTGGCCCATGCTAGGCTTTTGTGACGATTGATGGTGTGTCGCCCAGGGAGGGGGGCGCTGCCAGCGCAGGCACGGGAACCGGTCGATGGCGCGGAACAGCGGAAATCCCAGCGCGGAGGGCCCGACGCAGGGGCCGATACAGGGCCCGGGCGCGGCGGCGGAGAGCACACCGCCGACCGAGGGCGGCCTCCCGGCTGGCGTCGACCGGAGCGCGGTCGAAAAAGCCGAGGCCTTGATCGCGAGCCTCCACGATGACTATGTGACCTGGGCGCGCGAGGACGTTGCCGCGCTTGGTTTGGCGGTCCGGCGCCTGGAAGCCGACCCGCCGAATCCGGCGGTCGCGAAAGCCGACGTCTTCCGCATCGCACACGACCTGAAAGGGCAGGGCGGCAGCTTTGGGTACGACCTGATCACGCAGGTGGGCAACGCCCTGTGCCGGTTTCTGGAAGCGATCGGGGACCCACCGACGCCGGCGCAGCTTGCGGTCATCCGGTTGCATGTCGAAGCCATACAGACGGTCCTGGACCGCCAGATGCAGGGCGACGGCGGGGCCGCTGGCGCCGACATGGTTGACGGTCTGAATCGGGAAATCGCGACGGTGTTGGAGTGACCGGTGATTGATCGTTTTGCCGACTCGGCGGTCGACGAAGCCTCTTGGACGGAGGGCGCGCGCCCTGTTGTATCGGCTTCGCGGGGGACCCATATCCAAGCGGATGGCGGGTTTCGCGACTTGCTGCAACGCGCACAGCGATGGGTCTTTATCGCCTCCGTTGCGGCACCGTAGACTGAATGGGTCGCGGACCCACGGCTGGCCTCGTTGCCCCGATCCATCTGGATCTGGCCCTCTGGGCCCGGTCCCGTGGGGGCGTTTGGAGCAAAACGGGCCGGCCGGCACCGCGACCGGATACGAGCGAAGGACTTCAGGAGCAGATAGAGCCGATGACTGTTCCCATGCGCGGTTCGGACAGTGACGACGGGAAGACCGGAGGCGGCCCAAATACCGGGGTCGTCATCAAGACACGGCCGAAGACCAAGAAACCGGCCATGTACAAGGTCTTGCTGTTGAACGACGACTACACTCCGATGGAGTTCGTGGTCATGGTCCTGGAACGCTTCTTTGGAAAAACCAACGAGGAAGCGACGCGGATCATGCTGCACGTCCATCAGAGGGGCGTCGGGATCTGCGGTGTCTATACCTACGAGGTGGCCGAAACCAAGGTGACCCAGGTCATGGATCTGGCGCGCCGGAATCAGCACCCGTTGCAGTGCACCCTGGAGAAGGAATAGCGGCCCATGCTCTCCCGCAATCTTGAAATGAGCCTTCACCGGGCGCTGGCCTTGGCAGCCGAGCGCAACCACGAATATGCAACCCTTGAACACCTCCTTCTTTCGCTGGTTGACGATCAGGACGCCCTGGCCGTGCTGAAGGCCTGCTCCGTCGACACGGAGAAGTTGCGGGAGCAGCTCTCGGCGTTTGTGGACGGCGAGTTGAATGGTCTTGTGGTCGATCGGCTCGACGGGGATCCGAAACCAACGGCAGGCTTCCAGCGCGTCGTGCAGCGGGCCGCCATTCATGTGCAGAGTTCCGGTCGCGAACAGGTGACAGGCGCCAACATTTTGGTCGCCATTTTCGCGGAACGCGAATCGCACGCCGTGTATTTCCTCCAGATGCAGGACATGACGCGCCTGGACGCCGTCAATTACATCTCGCACGGCATCGCCAAGTCCACGGATAAGGGCGAAGCGCGGGCACCCCAGGGCACAGCCGAGGGAACGCGGGAGGAAGAAGTGGTGAAGAAGGGTCAGGAGGCGCTCGACACCTACTGCGTGAACCTCAACCGCAAGGCGGCGGATGGACGGATTGATCCGCTCATCGGGCGCGACCTCGAGGTCGAACGCACCATTCAGATCCTGTGCCGCCGCACCAAGAACAACCCGCTGCTGGTCGGCGACCCGGGCGTGGGCAAGACCGCTATCGCCGAAGGGCTTGCCAAGCGCATCATTGAGGACCGGGTCCCGATGGTGCTGCGCGAAGCCACGATCTTCGCCCTCGATATGGGCGCGCTGCTGGCCGGCACCCGCTACCGCGGGGATTTCGAGGAGCGGCTGAAGGCCGTCATCAAGGAGATGGAGGCCTTTGACGGCGCCATCCTCTTTATTGACGAGATCCACACGGTGATCGGCGCCGGTGCGACGTCCGGCGGCTCCATGGATGCGTCGAACCTGCTGAAGCCGGCGCTGGCGGCGGGATCGCTGCGGTGCATCGGGTCGACGACGTACAAGGAGTTCCGCAATCACTTCGAAAAGGACCGGGCGCTGGTGCGCCGGTTCCAGAAGATCGACGTCAACGAGCCGAGCGTCGACGATACCATCAAGATCGTGACCGGCCTCAAGCCGTACTACGAGGATCACCACCACGTGAAGTACACCAACGAGGCGGTGCGCGCGGCGGTGACTCTGTCGTCGAAGTACATCAACGACCGCAAGCTGCCGGACAAGGCCATCGACGTCATCGACGAGGTGGGCGCGGCCCGCATGCTGGTGCCGGAGAGCAAGCGGCGTAAGACGGTGACCGTCAAGGACATCGAAGACATCATCGCCAAGATCGCACGCATCCCGCCCAAGACGGTGTCGCGTGACGATCAGACCGCGCTCGCCAACCTGGAGCGTGACCTGAGGACGATGGTGTTCGGTCAGGATGGCGCTATCGACGCCCTATCCAGCGCCATCAAGCTGGCGCGCGCCGGCCTGCGAGAGCCGGAGAAGCCGATCGGCTGCTACCTGTTCTCCGGTCCGACCGGTGTCGGCAAGACCGAGGTCGCGCGCCAGCTCTCGATCACGCTGGGGGTGGAACTCGTCCGCTTCGACATGAGCGAGTACATGGAGCGGCATTCCGTCTCGCGCCTGATCGGTGCGCCGCCGGGGTATGTCGGGTTCGATCAGGGCGGGCTTCTGACCGATGCTGTCGATCAGCATCCTTACTCGGTGCTGCTGCTCGACGAGATCGAAAAGGCCCATCCGGATCTGTTCAACATCCTTTTGCAGGTCATGGACCATGGCAAGCTGACGGACCACTCGGGCAAGACGGTTGATTTCCGCAACACGATCCTCATTATGACCACCAACGCGGGCGCTCAGCAGCTCGTGAAGGCGGCGATCGGGTTCAATCGCGAGGACCGGTCGGGCGAGGACAAGGAAGAGATCGAGCGGATGTTCTCGCCGGAGTTCCGCAACCGGCTCGACGCGGTCATTCCGTTCGCCAGCCTGTCCGGGGACGTCGTCGGCAAGGTGGTCGACAAGTTCATCATGCAGCTGGAGGCGCAGCTCGCCGACCGCGACGTAGTGGTGGAGCTGTCCGACGAGGCGCGCAAGTGGCTGGCCAAGAAGGGGTATGACAAGCTGATGGGCGCGCGTCCGCTGGGCCGCATCATCCAGGAGAGCATCAAGAAGCCGCTGGCCGAGGAACTGCTGTTCGGGCGTCTGACAAAGGGCGGTCTGGTGCGCGTGAACATCGAGGACAACAAGCCGGTGTTTGACATCGACTCAGAACGCGGCGGCCGGAAGGGCGGATCGTCTGGGTCGTCGGACGGCGGCGGCGGCACGGGCAGCGACTCCGGCAAGACGCCAGAGCTGGTGCGCTAGGCGAACGAAGCCGGGTTTCCGTAAGGGCGGTCAGGGTATAAAACCATGACCGCCCTACGTCTGGCCGAAACTCGACATACGATTTGTTGCGTCAAGGCTATCGATTCAGTCTACCGATGATGCGTCCAATATGCGCGCGGGGCTGAGCCGGATACGCTGCGTAAGGCGGTGGAACGCTCCCGCCCTCCGTCGTATCATTCCTTCTTTAGGTGGTGTGCCCGAGGCAATGTCGATGCTCGGGATGCCCGAGTGACATCTGGATGTGATTATTTTTTAGTCACTCTGCGGTCAGTGATTGATTTCAAGGCAGTGACGCGCGATAATGCTGCATCGCAATACATGCTGCCCCAACTCAAGCCTACGTGGTACCGCCCATGGTCGTGCCCACAGCCGCTGCCGTATCGTCGTCTTCGACCGCCACCCATGCCCAGCCCATCCGGATGGAAGCCGAGGGACCGGGAGGGGGCGCCCGTTCTCTTCTAACGCTTTACGAGATTAGCAAGATCCTATCGGGGGCTCTCAATCTCGAGGCAACCCTGCACGATGTCTTGAACGTGCTGGGGGCCTACCTCGACATGCGCCGGGGAACGATTGCCCTGGCGTCGGCGGAGTCGTCCGACCTGTCTCTCGTCGCCAGCATCGGCCTGTCGCTGGAACGGGCCCGAGAAGGACGGGGCGCCTATCCGCTCGACGTTGCCACGCGGGTCCACCGCACGGGCATGCGTGTCCTGGTCGGGAACATGTGGGAGGACTCGCGTTTCACGGCCTATCTGGAACACGGTGGCGTGCTGGAAAGCGACAAGGTGGCGTTCGTGTGCGTGCCGATCCGCGCTGGTGAGTCGGCGCTCGGGACCCTCTCGGTGGAGCGCTGGCGCGACGGGCCCCTGGATACCACGCTCGACGATGATCTTCGGTTCCTGACCATGGTGGCCAACCTCGTTGGCCAGACGGTGCGTCTGCACCGGCTGGTGGCGGCGGATCGGCGCACCCTGCTGGCCGATGCGGCGCGGCTGGAGAAGCGTGCGCGGGCGGAACGCGCCGGACGCAGCCAGCAGGAGCGCGGTCCCCGCTTCGGCGAGATCGTCGGCCGGGGACCGGCCATGGTGGCCGTGCTCGACAAGGTGCGGCAGGTGGCGCGAACCCGGGCGCCTGTGATGCTCCGGGGTGAGAGCGGCACCGGCAAGGAGATGATTGCGCGCGCCCTGCACAAGGTCAGCCCGCGCGCGGACAAGGCGTTCGTTGGCGTCAATTGCGCCGCGCTGCCCGATACCCTGCTGGAATCGGAACTGTTCGGCCACGACAAGGGGGCGTTCACCGGCGCCAGCGGCGAACGGAAAGGCCGGTTCGAGGCCGCGGACGGCGGGACTCTGTTTCTGGACGAGATCGGGGAGATCTCCCCGACCTTCCAGGCGAAGCTGCTGCGGGTGCTGCAGGAGGGGCAGTTTGAGCGCCTTGGCTCGTCCAAGACCCGCAGTGTCGATGTGCGCATCATCGCCGCGACCAACCGCAACCTGGAAGAAGCGGTCTCGCGCGGTGAATTCCGCGCCGACCTGTACTACCGCATTAACGTGGTCACGCTGGTGCTGCCGCCCCTGCGCGAGCGGCCCGAGGACATCGAACCCCTGGCGCGGCATTTCCTGGAGCGGTTCAACGAGGAAAATGGCGATAGCCTCGGCTTTTCGGACGACGCGATCGCGCTGTTGAGCGCCTGTGCCTTCCCGGGGAACGTGCGGGAGCTGGAGAACTGCGTGACCCGCGTCGCCACGATGGTGCGGGGCGAGGTGATCAGCGCCCAGGACTTCTCGTGTCGGGAAGTCGGGTGTCTGTCGGCCACGCTGGGGCGCGAAATCGACGGGCCGACACAGGCCATCGGGGGACTTGGAGCCCCGACCGGCGTGTCGAACTGCGGGTCCTGTGCCTCCGGAGGGGGGCGGCCGATGCCGCTGTCCGACGACGTGATGATGGGCGCGGGCCGGTCGCCGAACGGAGCCGGCGCGCCGTTGGGCACGCCACCCGCGACGCCGCCTCCGATGGCTCCCCCGGCGACCCCGTCGGCGTCGCCCGCGTCGGATGATGCCGCCGCGGGCGGTGTGGGCGCGATGGACGCCCGGCATGGCGACGGTGGCGGGGTGTCCGGTCGCCTGCCGGAGCGTGACCGTCTGGTCGCCGCGATGGAAAAGTCCGGCTGGGTGCAGGCGAAGGCTGCCCGGCTTTTGGGGCTGACCCCGCGTCAGGTCGGCTATGCTCTCCGGCGCCACGATATTCCGATCAAGCGGCTCTGACGGCGCGTCATCCGCATTCGTCCCACCCACAATCACCCCCCAAATCCCGCCATACCCCCGCCCGGCTTCGGCTCGGCGGGGGCGCCTTTAACACGACCGACCCTTGCGCGGGATGCGCACCTCGCCCCCGGTTGTGTTTGCTATGGTCTTAAGTACGACGGTGGGCAGAGGGATGCGGTCCAGCCCGCTGGGTGTCGATCATAAAGAGCCAACAATGACCATCCTGTTTGCAAGCGCTGTGGATCGCGCCGATGACTATCGGCAGGCTATGGCTGCACGGTTGCCCGATCTTGGGTTTCGCATCCATCCCGACGTCGGCCCCGCCGACGCGATCCAGTACGCGCTCGTCTGGTCGCCCCCGCCGGGACTGCTGGCGTCGCTGCCGAACCTCCGGGCGGTGTTCAATCTGGGGGCGGGGGTCGATGCCATTCTGGCGGCCCGTGATGCCGTGCCGGCCAGTGTGCCGGTGGTGCGACTGGCCGATGCGGGCATGGCGCCGCAAATGGTGGAGTGGGTCCTGCACGGGGTGCTGCATTTTCAGCGCCGCTTCGATGACTATGCGCGCGAGCAGGCGGCCGGCCGTTGGACCCGCTTGCCGGTGAGACCAGCGCCCCGGACCACGGTCGGCCTGATGGGCCTGGGCGTCCTGGGCGGCGCGGTGGCACGTGTCCTGGTGTCCCTGGGCTACGCGGTGCGCGGCTGGAGCCGGCGCCCCAAGACCGTGCCGGGCGTCGAGACCTTCCACGGCACCGACGGTCTCGCGCCGTTCCTGGCGGAGACCGAAATCCTGGTCTGCCTGGTGCCGCTGACCGACGAGACGCGGGGTCTTCTCAATGCGGAGACGCTCCGGCGCCTGCCGGCCGGTGCGGCCGTCATCAACGCCGCCCGCGGCGCGCACATTGTGGACGCCGACCTTCTGGCCCTGCTGGACGCGGGGCATCTGCGCGGGGCGCAACTGGACGTGTTCGAACCGGAGCCGTTGCCGAACGACCATCCCTTCTGGAGGCATCCCCGGGTTCGCCTGACCCCGCATATCGCGGCCGTGACCAAGGTGGAGCCCACCTGCGATCAGATTGCCGACACCATCCGTCGACTGGAGCGGGGCGAGCCCCTCGCTCACCAGGTTGACCGCCATGCGGGGTACTGACGCCGCCATGCACTCGGGCACGCAGCGAAGGCTTCTCGACGGCCCTTTCTATTTCATGCGCCACGGCGAAAGTACGACCAACGCGGACTCGCTTGTCGCCGGGCTGCTTGATGCGCACCTGACTGAGACCGGGCACCACCAAGCGGCCATCGCCGCCGAGGCGTTCCATGGTATCGATCTGGCGGGCGTCGTGGTCACCGGTCTGTACCGGACCCATCAGACCGCCATGCCGATCCTGCGTCAAAAGGGTCTGGCGCCATTTGTAGAGCCGGGCCTGAACGAGCGCGATTGGGGGGCGCTGGAGGGGCGGTCCCTGTCGGAGCGGCCCAGCACGTTCTATGACCCGCCGGGCGGGGAAACCTGGGAGGACTTCACGGATCGCATCTGGCGAACGGCCCAGAATCTTGTGGTACCGGTCCCGACCCTCGTGGTCGCGCATTCCGGAACCTTCCGGGCGCTGCTGTGCGGCATGGGCTTCGGCAAGGTCCGGCCGCCGGTCCACAACGCCATGCCGGTGCGGTTCGAGCCGCTGGATCCGCCGCCGTCGGATGGCGGGCCGGCTTGGACGGTGCTCCACATGGACGGCAGCCCGGTCCCGATCAAGCCGCCGAAAGAGTAACGGCGGCAACCGTCCCGACCGGGACCGCGGCTCATCCCGTCACTTCTGCCCCCCGTCAGTCGTCCCCCGTCAGCCCTGCCACGTGCGTGGTGGGCCCACATCCACATGCACGAACCCGGAGCTTGGGTAGGCGCCAACGCCGCCGCGTCCCATGGCGACGGCGACACGGTGAAGGTCGTCCAGGCTGCGGCCGGGCAGGGCGATGTCGGCGGCCATGCCGCGCGTGTGGTAGCTCTGCTGGGCGACGGAATGATCCTGGGCGCGCATGCGGCTGTTGGTCTTCGGTGCCCGATACCCCGAGATGAGACGCAGGGGCGCGCTCGCGCCCAGGGTTCGGCTCAGGTCGCTCAGCAGGTCGAGCAGGCCGGGGTCGATGGTGGCCACCGCGCCGGACCGGCGGTCGCGCATCAGGTGGTTGATGGCCGCCAGGGCATCCGGGATGTAGCGCCCGTGTTCCATGTAGGTTACGTGCAGGTGCTCACCGGTGTTGATGTTGTCGAGGGCCAGCGCGCGAAGACGGGGGCTGTTTCCCGTGGCGGGCTGCGGCGCCGTGGCCCGCGCCGGACCGGTGGCGCCTTGGGGGCCGGCCTGTGACGCGAGGCGTGGCGGCTGTTCCGGTTTGCGGCCCAGCCGGAAGAGCCGGGGCACGGTCGGCTTTGCGTCGGGAAGCGGGGGAGCGGCGGCGTGGGCGCCGGGGATCAGTGCGGTGGCCCCAAAAGCGCCGCCTCCGATCAGGCAGGCGCGGCGGCTGACGGTAACATCGGACGGATCACGGGCGCTCACGGGTAGACCTCAGCACTATTGACGGGGCGGCTTGGGTTCGGGGTGCCATTTTGCGATGTCCCCATGCGGTTTTCTCCCGAGAGGGCAAGCTATCGTCTATGTCTTTCGGTATAGAACAATGTGCGTGGCCGGGATCGTGTCGCGCGGCTGGTCGTCGGTCAAGCAGAAACATGCGCCGACAAGAAAAGGGGCGCCTTTTCGGCACGTCAATAAGTGTTGAGGGGGATAGCGGGAGCACATTGTCCAGGATAGGACTGCGTCATGGTGCGGTGTAGTTCGCCCTTGAGCGATCCTTGCCGCCAGGATGCTGGTTCGTGGTCGCCGCGCGGTCTCTATAACCAATGGCTATCGTCGTTGGCCTGGGGCGGCGGTCGGAAGGGGTCTCCGGCACTGGATTCGAATCGGTCGATTGGCGTCTGCGAGGGTTCCGATTCGGCGCCGTGGTTCATTATGGACGTTTTGTGACACGAAATCGCGCAAAGGTGTGTGGTGCTGCGGCAACGGGTCGGGCGAAGCGGATAGACTCTATGCGCGTGTTTTTCGCCTATATGCGCGAAGAAGGCGTTGGACTCTGAGGCAGCCGGATCGCGGAACATATTTTCATAAAATCCTTTTTCCGGTCTGAGCATCGCCGGGGCCGAAATCATACCGGTTTCGATCTGCTTTGTGTTGCAGTGCAGCAAGGGCTTGCGGAACGGCGGTCGCGCCGGTACCACGAAATCGTTCGTTCCACGTTTATGCCTTAGTTCTGTGATGCTCATGCCGCGCGTCCGACGCTGTGCATGAGGTGGGCATACCGTTCCAGAAGGACCGTGTCGCAGGCCAGAAGGCCTGTTTTGCAAGGCGGCCGGGAATGAACCCGAAGCAGATGGACCAAGGCGGCCCCGAGGCCGACCCAGGTTTGCGGCGGTTTACGCAGGGTGGTCGAAGAAGCCGCCCAAGTGAGGAGTGACGTCACACAACGCCAAAGCGCGCGCATCGCGGCACGCGCTTACAGGACAGGTGTTTTCTGTTCGGCGAGACGGGGGCGAGGGGCCCCAGGCATATCGGATCGGGACCGCCGCAGGATTCCGACCCGTGTGTCCCAAGAGAGAGAGCGCGAGGTTCTACGTTGACGCCCAAAGTCGTCCGATCCGTTGTTCGCCTGCTGCCGCGCGTGGTCGCCGGGCTGTGCCTGATCGCCACCGTGGCCGGATGGCCGAGCATGCCGGTCCAGGCGATGGCCCCTGGCGCCAGCCTGCCGCCGGATATCCGCATCGACTGGACCAACATGGTCGTCTCGCGCGATGAACTGGTCTGTCTCGCCCTCAACGACTACTGGGAAGCGCGGGGCGAGGATACCCGCGGGCGCGTCGCGGTCGCCCAGGTGGTCCTGAACCGGACCCGGGATCCCCGCTTCCCCAACAGCATCTGCGACGTCGTGACGGAAAACCGCTCCAGCAGCCCGCGCCTGTGCCAGTTCTCGTGGTACTGCGACGGTCGCCCGGACACGCCCGCCGACCCCGCCGCCTGGCGGGCCTCCGTCCTGCTCGCCAAGTCGCTGTTGATGCGCAACAACGCCATCAGCGATCTGACCGGCGGCGCCCTGTGGTACCACAATCGCGCCGTGGACCCGGGGTGGAGCGGCCGGCTGGAGTTTGCGACGCGCGTCGGGGATCACTATTTTTACCGCGAGGCCGGGCCGCGCGTGCAGCAGGCAGGGACGCCGCCGATGACGTTTGCGGACTGGACCGATGAGCAGGCGCGAACTAAGACCGGAGAGGACAGCGATCAGCTGGCGCGCTCCAACGACCGTTAGCCCGATATCCCGTCCGGATGTCGGGCGGGTCCATTCAGCGGGGTGAGCCGGCAGGGCTCGCCCCGCTTTTGTTTGGCCGGCGCGGTCTCGACGGAACCACACGCATTCACTCAGGAGACAGGATATCTCATGGCGTATCGCAACGACGGCTATCGCGTGGCGGTCATCGGAGCCAGCGGCAATGTGGGACGGGAAATGCTCGCCATTCTGGCCGAGCGCGGATTTCCGGCCAAGGAGGTCATCGCCCTGGCGTCCTCGCGCTCGGCCGGGCAGGAGGTCTCGTACGGCGAGGATCAGGTGCTGAAGATCCAGAACCTGGAGACCTTCGACTTCACCGGGGTCGATATCGCGCTGTCCTCGCCCGGCGCCAAGGTGTCGGCGGAACATTCCCCGCGCGCCGCGAAGGCGGGCTGCGTGGTGATCGACAACACGTCCCAGTTCCGCATGGATCCCGACGTGCCGCTGGTGGTGCCGGAGGTGAACCCGGAGGCCATCGCCGGGTTCCGCAAAAAGGGCATCATCGCCAACCCGAACTGCTCCACCATCCAGATGGTGGTGGCTCTGAAGCCGTTGCATGAGGCGTTCGGCATCCAGCGCGTGGTCGTCTCGACCTATCAGTCGACGTCGGGCAGCGGCAAGGCCGGGATGGACGAACTGTTCAATCAGACGCGCGGCATTTTCATGAACCAGCCCTGGCGCGATCACCAGGAAAAGTTTACCAAGCAGATTGCGTTCAACGCCATTCCGCACATCGACGTCTTCATGGACGACGGTGCGACGAAGGAGGAATGGAAGATGAACGTGGAAACGCGCAAGATTCTGGATCCGAAGATCAAGGTCCACGCCAATTGCGCCCGGGTTCCGGTGTTCATCGGCCATGCCGAATACGTCAACATTGAAACCGACAAGCCGATCGACGCCGAGGCGGCCCGCGCCGTCCTGCGCAAGGCCAAGGGCGTGACCGTTGTGGATATGCGGGAAGACGAGGGCTACGTCAGTCCGGCCGAATGCGCCGGCGAGGATCCCGTCTACGTCTCGCGCATTCGGGACGACGCGACCACCGAGAACGGCCTGTCGTTCTGGTGCGTGGCCGATAACCTGCGCAAGGGTGCGGCGCTGAACACCGTTCAGATTGCCGAGGTCCTGTGCCGCGACTACCTGGACGCCTGATGGGGGGCGCGGATCGACGCCTCATGGCGCGGTCCTGGCGCCTCACCTGGACTCTGGGGCGCTCCGCGCGTTAAAAGCGCGGACGCGCGCCGGGGCTTTTCCCGCACGGTGAACGGAACCTGATAGGCCATGCAGACCACCAAACAGATCCGCCAGACCTTCATCGAGTTCTTCAAGCGTGAGGGCCACGAGCACGTTGCCTCCAGCCCGCTGGTCCCGCTGAACGACCCGACGTTGATGTTCACCAATGCGGGGATGGTCCAGTTCAAGAACGTGTTCACGGGCAACGAGACGCGCCCATACAACCGGGCTGTGACCTCGCAGAAATGCGTCCGTGCCGGTGGAAAGCACAACGATCTGGACAATGTGGGGCACACGGCGCGCCACCACACCTTCTTTGAAATGCTGGGGAATTTCTCCTTCGGCGACTATTTCAAGGAAGATGCCATCGATTTTGCCTGGCGGCTGGTGACCAAGGAATACGGCCTGCCGGCCGAACGGCTGCTGGTGACCGTTCACACCAGCGACGAGGAGGCCGCCGGCCTGTGGCGGAAGGTGGCGGGCGTGCCGGACGATCGCATCATCCGGATCCCGACGTCGGACAATTTCTGGTCCATGGGCGAGACCGGCCCGTGCGGCCCGTGTTCTGAAATCTTCTTCGACCACGGTGATCATATCCCCGGCGGCCCGCCCGGCAGCCCGGAGGAAGACGGCGACCGCTTCATCGAGATCTGGAACCTCGTGTTCATGCAGTTCGAGCAGATCACGAAGGACCAGCGCGTCGATTTGCCCCGGCCCTCCATCGACACCGGGATGGGCCTGGAACGCATCGCCGCCGTGCTTCAGGGCAAGCACGACAACTACGATATCGACCTGATGCGCAATCTGATTGAGGCCGTCGCGGCCGTTTGCGGCACCGATCCCGATGGCCCACATCAGGTCAGCCACCGCGTCATTGCGGACCATCTTCGCGCCTGCGGCTTCCTGATTGCGGACGGCGTGCTGCCGTCGAAAGAGGGACGCGGCTACGTGCTGCGGCGGATCATGCGCCGCGCAATGCGTCACGCGCACATGATGGGCGTCACCGATCCCATCATGTACAAGCTGGTGCCGGCGCTGGTGAAGGAGATGGGCCAGCCGTTCACGGAACTGGAACGCGCCCAGGCCCTCATCACCGAGACCCTGAAGCTGGAGGAAAGCCGCTTCCGCCAGATGCTGGAGCGGGGCTTGCGCCTGCTGTCGGACGAGACCGCGCGCCTGCCCGAAGGCGGGATCCTGGCGGGCGACGTGGCGTTCAAGCTCTACGACACCTACGGCTTTCCGCTTGATCTGACCCAGGACGCGCTACGCGGCCAGGGCATGACCGTGGATGAGGCCGGGTTCAACGCCGCCATGGAGCGCCAGCGCGCCGAGGCGCGTGTGGCCTGGTCCGGCTCCGGCGACGCGGCGATTGAAAAGGTCTGGTTCGAGTTGCGGGACCGTCTGGGCGGCACCGACTTCCTCGGCTACGCGACCGAAAGCGCGGAAGGCCAGATCACCGCCATTGTGGTGGACGGCAGCCCGGTCGAGGCCGCGACACCTGGGACCGAAGTTGCGGTGATCGCCAACCAGTCGCCGTTCTACGGCGAATCGGGCGGCCAGATGGGCGACACGGGCACGATTACGGTGGCCGGGAAGGGTCGCGTGCGGGTGCGCGAGACTCACAAGAAGCTGGGCGATCTGACCGTGCATCGCGGCACGGTCGAAGACGGCCCCATCAGCGTTGGGGATGAGGCCCGGTTTGACGTGGAGGGCTCGCGCCGCTCGGCCCTGCGCGCGCACCATTCAGCGACCCACCTGTTGCACGAGGCCCTGCGCCGCGTGCTGGGCGAGCATGTCACGCAGAAGGGCTCGCTGGTCGCGCCCGACCGGTTGCGCTTCGACATCAGCCATCCCAAGCCGTTGACGGCCGAGGAGGTGGCCCGCGTCGAGGCCATCGTGAACGGCCAGATCCGCGCCAACGAGGCGGTGACCACGCGCCTGATGGACCCAGAAGCCGCCATTGAGGCCGGCGCCATGGCGCTGTTCGGCGAGAAGTACGGCGACGAGGTGCGGGTGGTCTCCATGGGGGCTCTGGAGAGTGGCAGCGGCCGCCCGGTGTTCTCCGTGGAACTGTGCGGCGGCACCCACGTCGGACGTACCGGCGATATCGGGCTGCTCAAGATTATCGGAGAAAGCGCCGTGTCCGCGGGCATTCGGCGCATCGAGGCCGTCGTGGGCGATGCCGCCCTGGCGTGGCTGAACGAGCGCGACAGTCTCCTGACCCAGACGGCGGAGGCCCTGCGCACCGCCCCGGTCGACGTGCCGGGACGGGTGGGGGCGCTGCTGGAGGATCGCAAGCGGCTTGAAAAAGAGCTGGCGGACGTCCGCAAGAAGCTGGCCCTTGGCAGCGGGGGCGCGGGCGGCGCCGGGGCCGCGCCGGGCCACGAAACCGTGGCCGGAGTCACCTTCGCGGGGCGTCTGTTGCAGGACGTGCCGCCGAAGGACCTGAAGGGCATGGCCGACGAGATCAAGACTCAGATCGGCTCGGGCGTCGTGGCCCTCATCAATACCAGCGAAGGCAAGGTCTCCCTGGTGGTTGGCGTGACCGATGACCTGAAGGGCGCGCATGATGCGGTCGCGCTGGTGCGCGCCGGGTCGGCAGCCGTGGGTGGCAAGGGCGGCGGCGGTCGTCCCGACATGGCCCAGGCCGGCGGACCGGATGCCGACAAGGCGGCCGAGGCGCTCGAGGCCATCAAGGGCGCCCTGGCGGCGGCTGGGTGACGCGGGGCCAATCGCCAGGGGACGCACCCGCATAGAGGGTAAGTTTGCCTCTCGGGCGATGACTTTGTGCGCGGTCCTTGACGGGTCGCGCGAATTGGCCTTTAAACCTTGATGAGGGTTGAATGCTCCGACGGCTTGGGTTCGGATTGCCTGTGTGTGGCCATCGCTCTCATACTTCCTTCGGAAGGGCTCGGCCCGCTGGTCCAGTGATGCGCTCGGCAAACGAAGGTTCGTCATGAAATCATGCCTGATCGTGGACGATTCGAAGGTCATCCGGATGGTGGCCAAGAAGATCCTTCAGGAACTGAACTTTGAGACCGAAGAGGCCGAGGACGGGCAGGGCGCGCTTGACCTTTGCCGAGACCGGCTTCCGACGGCCGTGCTGCTCGACTGGAACATGCCCGTCATGAGCGGGATCGAATTCCTCCGTGAGTTGCGGGCCCTCCCGGGCGGCGATGCGCCCGTGGTCGTGTTCTGCACCACCGAGAACGATATCGAGCATATCCAGGAGGCGATCGAGGCCGGCGCGAACGAGTACATCATGAAGCCGTTCGACAGCGAGATTCTCCAAGCGAAGTTCTCCCAGGTGGGCCTGATCGACGACTAGCGGAACGCCCTTCGCGCGCAAAGCGGCGCGGCACCGGGGGGGCCGGGGGGGCGGTTTTGCGAAAAAGGGGCTAAGGATTGCGGAAATCCGACGCGCGCACGCATTTTGTGTGTTCGCGATCGACAGGGCGAAGGATCCGGTTTTGGTGGCATCGACGTTCGGTAGAACTTCGCGAGGGCCGGGTGAGTTCGGCGGGGATCCGCTGCGCGTGATGATCGTCGATGACTCTGCCGTGGTGCGGGGGCTGGAGGCGCGCATGTTGGCCGACGATCCCGATATGACCGTGGTGGCGTCCGTTGGAAACGGGCAGCAGGCGATTCAGGCGCTGGACCGGTATGATGTCGAGGTCGTCGTCTTGGACATCGAAATGCCGGTCATGGACGGCCTGTCGGCGTTACCCAAGCTGCTGGCGCGCGATCCTCGCCTTAAGATCATTATGGCGTCGACGCTGACCCTGCGAAACGCGGAGATCAGTCTGCAGGCGCTTGAGGCCGGGGCCGCCGATTATGTGCCGAAGCCGGCGGCGTCGCGGGAGATCACCGGCGAGAGCGATTTCAAACGGGACCTCCTGTCCAAGGTACGCGCCCTGGGCGCCGCCCGGCGGCGTGAAAGTCGGGGCCGGAGTGGTGCGCCGGCCGCTCCCGCGCCGCGCCCGCGGCCGCGTGAGGTCGCGCCCCGCATGGGACATGCGCCCGCTGCGGCGGCTCAGGCGGCGGCGACCGCTCTGCGCCCGGCCCCGTCCATCGTGCTGCGCCGGCCGCCCCGGGTGCAGGAGGCGGTCGATGTGATCGCCATCGGCAGCTCGACGGGCGGACCGCAGGCGCTGTTTACCGTTCTGGGCGGGATGAAGACCCAGGGGATACGTCAGCCGATCCTGGTGACCCAGCACATGCCGGCCACGTTTACGACCATCCTGGCCGGGCACATTGCGCGGGCCTCGGGCCTGGACGCACGGGAGGCCAAGGACGGCGAACCGGTCGAGGGCGGCCGGGTCTATGTGGCGCCCGGCGATTATCATATGATCGTCGACACCCGCGGTGCGCAGCGCATCGTTCGTCTGACGCAGGACAAGCCCGAGAATTTCTGTCGCCCAGCCGTGGATCCGATGTTCCGCAGCGTCGCGCGCGTGTATGGCCGTCGGGTGCTGGGCGTGGTACTGACTGGAATGGGGTCGGACGGAACGAAGGGCGGCGCCATGATCGTCGAGGCTGGCGGGACCATCGTTGCCCAAGATGAGGCCTCCAGCGTGGTCTGGGGCATGCCCGGCGCCATAGCGCAGGCGGGACTGTGTACCGCGGTTCTGCCCGTGACGGAGATTGGTCCGTATATCTCAAAAATCGCAAGCAAGCGCTGATGTCATGAAACCGGACGACTTCGACTACGTATCCAGGCTCCTGAAGGAGCGGTCCGGGTTGGTCCTGACCCGGGACAAGGCGTACCTGCTGGAAAGCCGGTTGATGCCGCTTGCCCGCAAACGCGGGTTAAAGGGGCTGGATGACCTGCTGGCCTTGGTGCGCAAGCGCGATGCCGCCGTCGAAAAACTGGTGGTCGAGGCGATGACCACCAATGAGTCGTTTTTCTTTCGCGACAATAAACCGTTCGATCAGTTCCGCAGCATCGTGCTGCCGAACCTGCTGAAGGCGCGGGCGTCGCGGAAATCCTTCCGGATCTGGTCGGCGGCCTGTTCCTCGGGGCAGGAGCCGTATTCCCTGGCGATGATCCTCAAGGAGGAAGGGGCGAAGCTGGCCGGCTGGCGGATTGAGATCGTCGGAACGGACCTGTCGAGCGAGATTCTCCAGAAGGCGCGGAACGGGGCGTACAGCCAGTTCGAGGTCCAGCGCGGCATGCCGATGGCTCTGCTGGTCAAATACTTCAAGAAAAAAGAAGAAAACTGGGTTATTGATCCGTCTATTGCTTCTATGGTGACCTTCAAGGAATGGAATCTCCTTGGTGATCTCCGCGCTCTCGGTCAATTCGACGTGGTGTTCTGTCGGAACGTGTTGATCTATTTCGATCAGCCGACGAAAAGCAAGGTGTTGCACAGCATTTCCCAAGTCATGGCGGACGACGCCGTGCTGTACCTGGGCGGCGCCGAAACCGTTCTCGGCATTTCGGATCACTTCAAGCCCGTTCCCGGGCAGCGCGGCATCTACGCCGCGACCAAGGGGACCGGTCCGTCGCTTGGCGCACCGACGACCTGACCGGTTGCGATCGTCTGGCCGAATGCGTCGGGATGCATCGTCAGAGTGGAAGCGTCAGGCGGACGCGAAGGCCGCCGTATGGACTGTCGAGCAGGGCGATCTCTCCCCCCATTCCACGCGCAAGGTCGCGTGCGATGGTCAGCCCCAGCCCAATGCCGCCCGTCTTCTGGTTGCGGGATTGCTCCAGCCGCTGAAACGCCTTGAACATCGTTTCGCGCTGATCCGGCGGAATGCCCGGACCATCATCGTCCACCAGAACCTCGGCATGCTCCCGCTGGGCCACGGCGGACACCATCACGCGCGTGCCGTGCCGCACGGCGTTGCCGATCAGGTTGCCGACGCAGCGTTCGAACGCTTGCGGCTTCAGGGGAAGGGTCAGGGGACGCGGAATGGTCAGGTCTATGCGTGCGCCGGCCCGCCGGTGGCGCGCGACGACGGCCTGTAGCAGCGCGTTCAGGTCGGTGGTACGGGCGACCTCGGTACCGGTGCCGCGCGCGAAGTCGAGATAGGCCTCGATCATGCGTTCCATCTCGGCGATGTCGGCGCGCAGTGCCTCGACCCCCTCCGTACCTTCCAGCAGGGCGAGTTGCAGCTTCATGCGCGTCAGCGGCGTGCGCAGGTCGTGGGATACGCCGGCCAGCATGCCGGTGCGCTGGTCGATCTGGCGGCGGATGCGGTCCCGCATGGCGATGAAGGCGCGCGCGGCCTGCCGGACCTCGGTTGCGCCGGCGACCTTGAGGTTCGGTGCCTCCCGTCCCTTGCCGAATGCGTCGGCCGCCCGGGCCAGGCGCAGCATGGGCCGAACTTGGTTGCGCATGAAAATCGCCGCGACCCCGAACAGCACCATGGACGAACTCGCCATCCAGAACACGAACAGGAAGATCGATTCCGTGAACAGCCGCTCCTTGGACAGGGTGACCGACAACAGGCCTTCGGCCATGCTCAAATGCACAGTGAGATTGCCTTCGCCCGGGTGCGGGTCGATGACGAAGGGGTAGGGGATGTAGTCGCCCAGACGGTGGGCCAGGGCCCGTTCGATGGGGTCGCTGTTCTGCGGTGGGATCTCGGGCAGGCGGCCGCCCGGGGTCAGCGTGAACACCAGACCTTGCGAAATGCGGGCGAGACTGAACGCCCACTCCTGCATGTCCTCGCCCGGGTAGGTGTGGATCAATCGGGCGATGAACCCGATCTCAGAGGCCACGGCTGTGTTCAGGCGGCGCGAGACGATGTCCCAGTGTCGGTCGAAGAAGACGTAGGCCGTGATGATCTGCAACAGCAGCATCGGAATGACGATGATGAGCAGGGACCGCGCCATCAGGTCGCGCGGTGCGAGGCGCTTGAGCACACGGAACGGGCGGATACGAATCATGGGGGCGGGACGGTCTCCCTAGAGCAAATCCCGAGCGATCTGGAACCGATCGCGCCGACGATTTGCTTAAATAACAATATGCTAGAGCATTTTTCGTGATCCGGATGTCGCGCAAAAAGCTCTAGTCTGGACGCAGCAGGTAGCCGCGTCCGCGTACGGTCTGAAGGTAGCGAGGCACGCGCGGGTCCGGCTCCAGTTTGCGGCGCAGGCGGGTCACCTGCACATCGATGCCGCGGGGGTTGGCGGCTGTGCCGGTCTGCTCGGCCAGATCATCCCGGGCGATGACCTCGCCGGCCTGCCGCGCCAGGACCATCAGCAACTGTGTCTCCGTCGTGGTCAGCCGCACAGGCTCGCCGTCGCGGCTCAGGGCTTCGCGCCGCAGGTCCAACGCCAGCGCACCGAACCGAAGGACGGGGGGCGCGGCGGGCGGCTCCTCCGGCTCGGGACCGAGCGTGGTCCGGTCGGCGACGCGCCGCAGAATGCCATTAATCCGCAGCAGCAGTTCGCGCGGTTCGAACGGCTTTCCGAGGTAGTCATCCGCGCCAGCCTCAAGGCCGCGGATCCGCGCCTCCGGATCGCCCATCGCGGTGAGCATCAGAATGGGCACGGTGCTGGTTTCGCGCAGCGCCCGGGTCAGCGAAACCCCGTCCTCGCCGGGCATCATGACGTCCACAACCAGCAGATCGAAGGTGACGGCGGACAGGTGTGCCCGCGCCTCCTCTGCGCCGCCGGCCGCCGTCACCACGAAGCCGTTGTCGCTGAGGTAGCGCGTCAGCAGCGCGCGCAGGCGCTCGTCGTCATCCACGACCAGAACGTGCGGCGTATCGGCGATCGACAGGGGATCGCCCGCCTCGTCGTGTCCGGCGGCCGTGGTCATGTCTCGCGTCCGCGATCGAATCGGCTCCGGTCCGGCGGCTCCATGATGCCCAACAACACGGCGCGGAAGCCTGCCACGGCGTCGGCGCCGGCTTCGCGGTAGGCCCGCGCGATCCGTTGACGCTGGGCCTCGGTCAGGTCGCGTTCGATGGCTACCCCTTTGTCCGTCAGGCGCAACAGCCGTTGGCGCCGGTCCTCGGTACCCTGTTGCTGCACGATGTAGCCGTCGCGCACAAGCTGGCTGAGCACGCGCGACAGGCTTTGCTTGGTGATCTTCAGGATCAAGAGCAGGTCGCTGACCGAGATCATCGGATGGCGGCCCACGAAATAGATCACGCGGTGATGGGCGCGCCCGAAGCCTTGGTGCGCGAGCATGGCGTCCGCCTCCGAGGTGAAGTCACGGTAGGCGAAGAACAGCAACTCAATGGCCTGACGCAATTCCTCCTCCCGCAGGAAGAGCGGATTGGCGCCAGTTTTCTTGTCGGTCATGCGTGGCGAATCCCGGTCGGAGCGCGGTCATGCGGTCGGCGTGTGGCTGGCATGCTATCCCAAAATACGTCAGCTTTGTTGACATATTGCCTTAAGGATGTTACGCCATCAGAGTCATTCGAGGACATATTCCATCTCCAGGAGGCGAAAAACCATGGCAAACATTCCCTTCGATGATCGCGACGGCCAAATCTGGTTCAACGGCGAGATGATCGAGTGGCGCAAGGCCAAGGTACACGTGCTGACCCACGGTCTGCACTACGCCTCCTCGGTGTTTGAAGGTGAGCGGGTCTACAATGGCACGGTCTTCAAGCTTACCGAACATACCGAGCGGTTGCACGAGTCCGCACGCCAGATGGGGTTTGAGATCCCCTATTCCGTTGAGGAAATCAATGCCGCCCATGATGTGGTCCTGAAAGCCAATGGGATCGCCGACGGTTACGTCCGGCCGCTCGCCTGGCGCGGGTCGGAGATGATGGGGGTTTCGGCCCAGCACAACCGCATCAACCTCGCCATCGCGGCGTGGGAGTGGCCGTCGTACTTCTCGCCCGAGGCTCGTATGGCCGGCATCAAGCTGATGATCGCCCCGTGGCGCCGCCCGGACCCGCAGTGCGCGCCGGTGCATGCCAAGGCGGCTGGCCTGTACATGATCTGCACCCTGTCCAAGCATGAGGCAGAACGCCAGGGCTATCATGATGCGCTGATGCTGGATTGGCGCGGGCAGGTCGCGGAGGCGACCGGGGCGAACGTCTTCTTCGTCATGCCGGACGGGGCGATTCATACGCCGATTCCGGATTGCTTCCTCAATGGCATCACCCGTCAGACGGTGATCGGGCTCGCGCGGGACGCCGGCTATGAGGTGGTGGAGCGAGCCATCATGCCCGAGGACATCGCGCAGGCCCGTGAGGTGTTCCTGACCGGCACGGCCGCCGAGATCACGCCGGTCGGCCAGATCGCGGACGCACACTTTACGCCCGGTGATGTGACGCGGACGCTGATCGACGCCTACGACGATCTTGTTGGACGCGGCCACAAGCTGACGGCGGCGGCGTCGGTGTCGGCGGCGTAACACGGGCTTCGGCCGACCCATCGGTGGCGGGACGCGCCGCGCGTGGAGTGGTACACTCGGTCGCATCGTCAAATGCGCGCGAGCCGCCCCGTCATGTCTCCCGATTCCCCGTCTGCCGAGCCCGTCTCCCGAGAACTTACGTCGCCGGTCCCCGAGGGCTTCCGTTGTCCCGGCGAGTTTGAAGGGCACGTGCGCTGCTGGATGTGCTGGCCGGCCAAGCCCGACCTGTGGGGGGCGCATCTGGACGCGGCCCGTGACGCCTATGCGGCGGTGGCGCGGGCTATCCGGGGCTTCGAGCCCGTGACGATGGTCGCCCGACCGGAGGACGTGGCCGATGCCGCCGCCCGGTGCGGGGGCGATATCGACATCTGGGCCTATCCGATCACGGACTCGTGGGCGCGTGATTCCGGTCCGACCTTTGTCGTCGATGACGAGGGCACCAGCCTCGCCGTGGACTGGATCTTCGACGGTTGGGGCGGCAAGGCGGGGGATGTTTCCGCAGACGATGCGCTGGCCGGAGCGATCGCCGCGCGGGTGGGGGCGACGGCCGTGCGCGCGCCCCTGGTGATGGAGGGCGGGGCGCTGTGTTCGGATGGCGAGGGCACGCTGCTCGTCACCGAACAGTGCCTCCTGAGTCCCAACCGGAATCCGCATTTGGATCGGGCCTCGATTGAACGCCATCTCCAGGCGTTGCTGCGGGTCGAGACGGTGCTGTGGCTGCCTTATGGGCTGGCTGAGGATACCGACACCGACGGCCATGTGGACAACGTGGCCTGTTTCGTCCGGCCGGGCGTGGTGATGGCGGTGGAGCCGCCGCACGACTGCGACCATCCGGACCACGCGCGCCTGTCGGCGAACATGGCCGCGCTCATGGCGCAGACCGACGCGCTGGGCCGACAGATCGAAGTTCTGTCGGTGCCCTACGTCCCCGCCACGGTGGGACCCGACGGCCGGCCGCTCTCGCGCTCCTACGTCAATTTTTACATTGCCGACGGTGGCATCGTCATGCCCGGTTTCGGTCTGGAGACGGACCGTGTCGCGCGCGATGCCGTGCGCGAGGCGTTCCCGTACCACGACGTCGTGATGCTGCCCGAAGGGGCCGTCATCGCGCGCGGTGGCGGCAACATTCATTGCATCACGCTGCAGCAGCCGCAGCCGAAACCCGTGCCCGGCTGCGGCGGAGGGTGACCGTCGATCGGCCGCCGTCGATCGGACGGAGCCCGGGAGATCACGGCGCACACGGAGGATCGCCCCCATGCCTTCCACGTCTGCCATGTTTGTTGGATTGTGCCGCCCGGTCGTGGCCGGGGCTCTGCTGTTCGTGGTGGGGTGCGCGACCCAGAGCCCCACACTCTATCAGGCGGCGGGCGAGGACGGCGAGGGCGGCTACACCGGGCAGGAGATCGAGCCCGACCGTGTGCGCGTGACATTCTCCGGGAACGCCAGCACGCCCCGCGAGGCCGTCGAAACGGCGCTGCTGTACCGGGCCGCCGAGGTGACGGTGCATCGCGGGTTCGACCATTTCGTGGTCGCCGAACACGATACGGAGCGGTTCACGCGATACGGCTACGCGGCGCCCCGGTCGTCGATCCACATGGGGTTTGGGTCGGGGTTCGGATGTTGCCGACACTCGGGGTCGTACGTCGGGTATGGCTACGGCTTTCTTCCCTGGGACCCCTTTTGGGACGATCCGTACTATGGTGCGCCGGTGGCTCGTGGTCAGCGCTACACCGCGACGGCGATGATCGTGATGCGACCGGGGCCGGCCCCGGAGGGGGCGGCCGACGCCTATGATGCGCGGGTTGTGATGGACACCTTGGGGCCGCGCATCCGGCGTCCTGCGGAGCCGGCCGAACCTGCGCCGTCCGATACGGAGGACGATGGGCCCGGTGAGGGCATCCGGCCGGAATAGGGCCCCGGCCGCGATCTCTCCGTTTAGGGGCGGCCCGCTCCCCAGGGACCCTTCGGATCGTCCCAGGGGCCACGGCGGCGTGGCGCGGCGTGCTCGCCCACGCGGGGCACGACCGAGATGCGGCGCACGGTTCGGCGCCGGCTGAAGAGCGGAACCTCCTTCCGCTTCATCAGGGGTGTCAGGATCAGGCCGACCACGAACCCGCCGACATGCGCCCACCACGCCACGCCGGACTCCGCGCCGGTGGGGTCGCTCAAGAGACTGAGGGCCTGGAGGCCGAACCACAGCCCCAGCACGAAGATCGCCGGCACCCAGAAGACGAACACGAACCCGAACCAGACGAACACGCGCGCCCAGGGGAACAGGATCAGGTAGGCCCCGAGCACGCCCGAAATCGCCCCACTGGCGCCGACCATGGGGGCGATGCTGTCGGCATCCTGGAGAACATGAAGCGCCGTCGCGGCGAACCCCGCGATCAGATAGAACGCGAGGAAGCGCAGGGATCCCATGGCGTCCTCGACGTTATTGCCGAAGATCCACAGGTACAGCATGTTGCCCCCCAGGTGGAGCAGGTCACCGTGCAGGAACATCGCCGTCAGCGGTGTGACGTACGCGGGCACCAGGGCGAGCGCCGGGGGCAGCGTCTCCTGCCCAGTCAGCACCACGGGGATGGCGCCGAGGGCGATGATCAGCATTTGCGACTGTCGGGGGTCGAGCGTCAGTTGGTACAGGGACGCCAGGACGCATACGGCGATCAGCCCCCATGTGACATAGGGCGTGCGGCTGGTCGGGTTGTCGTCGCGCAAGGGAAGCATGGCGTGGCCCGTCGTCTGGCGTGAAAGGATGTTTGGCGTGCTCACCTAGAGCCTTTTGCGTGATATCTGGATCACGCAAAAGGCTCTATTGTATTGATAGTTAAGCAAATCGTCGTCGCGATCTGGTCCAGATCGCTCGGGATTTGCTCTAGGGTGCCGTGTGCGCACAAAAAACGGGGCGATCCGGCTCAACCGGACCGCCCCGGGGATCAGCAGGGCTTCAGTATGAAAGCGGAACGCGCCCGGGTCCAGGGTCGGGGAGGCCGTAACCTCCCCAAGCCCCGAACCCGAGCGCGTTGTTCCCCCGTCGGCCGATCAGGCGTCCGGCGATCAGGCGGCCTTGGCGGTCGCCGAGTCCTCGGTCGTATCACCGGCCAAACCACCGGCAGCCGCGACGGCCTTGTTCATCCACTCCATCACCTTGGCGGTGTCCTTGGATTCCCCTTCCTCGATCCGCGCCATCAGCAGGCACGTGCGGACGCACGGCGTACCGGCCGTAAGCGGCTCGAGCTGGGCGCGGGCCTGCCCCCACAGCTTGGCGTCGATCGAGGCTTCGGCGGCGGCGAGGCGGCTTTCCGGGTGCTCCGGATTGAAGCCGGCCAGCGTTTGCATCCGGTTCGCCACGATCATGGGCTCGCCCTTGCCGGCCATGTCCCGCCACGTGCGGGCCAGCAGCGGATCGGGGCTGCGGCGCCAGATCTCCTCGACCAGGTTGGCGGCCTTGCGGTCTTTGCTTTCCGCCATCAGCATGCGGGCCAGCATGTCGGCGGCCTTGGCGTTGTCGGGCGTCAGGTCCAGCGCCTTGCGGCACAGGGCCTGCGCTTCCGAGCGCTTGCCGGCCGCCTTCGCCGTGGCGGCCTGCTGCAGGAACGCCTCGGCGCGCGCCTCGCGGGCTTCCGTCGCGTCGATGGCGCCGGCGCGCTCCAGGATCTGGAGCGGCTGTTCCACGCCCTCCGGATGGTAGGTGCGGCGGGCAAGATCCAGCGCCGGGCCAGCGGCCCACACCGGGTTGTCGGCCTTGAACAGGGCGCGCTCGGTCCACTCCTTGATCTCGGCGTCGTCGCCGCTGGCGACGGCCAGATCGACCAGACCGCGCAAGGCGCCGATCTCGGTCTTCGGATTGCCGAGCAACGTCGTGTACAGCTCGCGGGCCGCCGGGATGTTGCCGGCCATGGCAAAGCCGTCGGCTTCCATCAGGGACCCCGGGCAGGTCGCGCGGTCGCGGAACGCGGCGCGGGCGCGGGCGGCCTCGACCTGACCCTCGGCACCGTTGCCGGCGCGCAGGGCGGCATAGGCCTCGCCCATGGCGACGGTGGCCCGCTCCAGGTTGCCGCGCGTTTTGACGCCACGCAGGCCGAGCATGCCGGCGATCACGCGCGCCAGACGCAGCGCGAGCAGGAACAGGACGAACAGGCACACCAACGCGACCAGACCCACGGCCATGTTGGTTTCGATCTGCCAGCCCAGCCAGTCGACGCTGAGGGCGCCGAGGTTGGCGGACAGCCAGAGGCCCCCCGACACCAGGAGGACGCCCAAGAGGATGAGGATAAGTATTTGGAACATCGGGTTACTCCGTCGTCGGGCCCCCGCCAATCCGCGCCAGAGCGGCAGCGTTCAGCGAGGCGAGGGCAGCATCTACCGACGCACGCGCTTTGGCGTCGGCCATCCAATCAGCGACCACCTTGGCGGCGTCGCCCTCGAGATTAGAGAGGGCTTCGACTGCCCCGGTCACGTCGTCCTCAGCCAGCAGAACCTCGGCGGAGGACAGGGCGGAAAGGCCGCCGCCCGCGACAACTTCGTCCTTGCGGCGCACCGTCACCGAGTCCATCAGCGACGACACCGTATCCGTCCACCATCCGTCGCCTTCGGGCACGATGGTCCGGCGAGCCGCAAGGTCAACAATATCGTCAAAGGCCCGGCGCAGTTCCGGGATCGTAGGGACGCCTGTCTCGGCGTGCGCGCTTAGGGTGTCCATATCCGACGCCACGGATTCACCCGGTCCGACGGCCGTGACCGCCGCGAGTGCCTCGTCATAGGGCTCGCCGGCGTTGATGCGTTCGCGCAACAGGCCGACCGACAGCAGAAGCCCAACGGCCCGGGCCTGTCCATTGTCCTGGGCGTCAAGGAGCGGAGCGATATCCTGCTCAAGGGTGTCGAGACGGTCGGTCAGGGACGCCAGATCGTTCTGTAGCGCGGCCGCGTCCGCCGCCAGCGAATCCAGGCGTTCCGACGACATGCCGGTGACTGCGGCGGTGGCTTCGTTCCCGCCCGTGCCGGTCGCCGCCTGTTGGGTGAGACGGTCTTCCAGGGCCGTCAGTCGGTCCCGCAGCGCATTGACGGCGGCCGGATCCACGCCCGGGGCACCCGATCCGGACTCGGCGGCCTGACGCGCCTGCTCGGCGGTGTCGATGGCCGTGGCGACGGAGCCGCGGAGGGTCTCCAGCGCCTGAGACAGGGCGTCCACCTGGCTCTGCAAGTCGGTCACGGCCGTGGAGTCGGCCGACGCCGGCAGCTCGGGCAGCAGCGCTTGCAGCGGCGCTGGGACCGAGTCACGCCACCAGGGCATGGTGCCGAAGCCGATGGCCACCAGAACGATGAGAATCACAAGCCAGCGCACGACCGACCGCATTGTGTGATGATCGGCCTGTTCCTGGGCACTCGCCACCAGGGTATCGGGTTTTACGCTCTCTCCGTTTCCTGCGGACCCGGCATACACCCCGTCGCCGTCGTCGAGGCCCTTGTCATCAACGTGGGGATCGTCGTCCGCCGGGGGCGTCTCGGCGGG
The DNA here is from genome assembly GCF_014197855.1 of Roseospira marina. Lineage (GTDB taxonomy): Bacteria > Pseudomonadota > Alphaproteobacteria > Rhodospirillales > Rhodospirillaceae > Rhodospira > Rhodospira marina. The sequence goes on along the minus strand of NZ_JACIGJ010000002.1, from coordinate 238,433 downwards.
CGTCGCGTCGGCCGGGGTGTCTTCCGCCGTGACCTGCCCCGTCTGGGCATCGTCGCCCGTCGTGCTGTGGGCGCCTTCGGTTTCGCGGCTCTCCTCCGCGGCCGAGTCCGAACCTTCGGTCTTTGGCGCACCCGTCGTCGGGCCGTCCGTCTCGGGCGTGAGTGTCTCGGGCGTGTCCGGGGCGGAGGAGTCCACGGGCCGGTCCGGTCCGGAGTCCGGGATCGGCGTGCCCTTTTGGGCGTTTTCGGGCTGTTTCAGGGCGGCCTCCTTCAAATCAGCTTTGAAGACGTCCAGCAGGGCATCCTGCGTGGGCTGGTCGGCCACACGAACGCGACCCGACAGTATTGGGGCCAGTTCGCGGGCCACGGCAGGCGACAGGGCGTAGGCGGTGAGGGACGTCATGGCCCCGACCAGATCGGCCTTGCGCACGTGTTCCACAAAGGTACGCGCGGTGCGCGGGGAAAAGAAGAACGCGGCATCGATCGCACCGGCCCGCAGGCTTGCCTGGGTCTCGCGCGACAGGGCGGCGGTCGGGCGGGCGTCATACAGGCGCGCGATGCGCACCTGGAAGCCTTCAGCGGTGAGTGCCCCGGCCAGATCACCGGCCTGCACCGACCCGGCGGCATGAACCAGCGGTCCGTCGGTCGGCGTCAGGCGCTGGCGGACGAGCGCAGCCAGGGTGTTGACGTCGCCCCCGGCGCTTTCGACTCGCGCGAACCCCAACGACTGGGCGGCCCGTGCCGTCTGCTCGCCCACCGCAAACACGGGGATGTCCCGTTCCTCGATGGCGGAGGCCAGGGCCCGAGCGCCATTGGCGCTGGTCATCAGCAGGGCTTGCACGTCCCGCAGGTCGATGTTGGGGCCCGCAACGGGGACAATGACCAGCAAGGGTTCGGCGACGACGTCCACACCCAGCGCCCGCAGGGGAGCCGCGATGCGTTCCGCGTCGTCACGGGGGCGGCTGACCAAGGCGCGCATCGTGGCTCGTGCTCTCCCTCGGGCGATCAAAAACGTCGGATCCTGAAACCATCAAACCCTGCCGGTCCCGCGTCCGGCCGGCAGGGCATTCGAAGGGTAGTATAAAGGAGGTGTGTAGCGGGGCCTACAGGCCGCCGCCGTGCACCACCTCGCCCCGGTAGGCCGGCAAGGCATCTCCGGCCCGCTCGACCAACTCGGCCGCCGCGTCGGCGCCCATGGCTTCGGCCGCCGCCCTATCGGCAACCGGGCCGCTCCGCTCCGTGTCCAGCGGGTTGCGGCCATCGGGGCGGACGATCAGGCCACGCAGCCGCATCATGCCCGGCGCGGTCCACTCCGCCAGACCCGCGATCGGGGTGCGGCAGGATCCGTCGAGTCCCGCCAGGAAGGCGCGTTCGGCCGCAACGCGCAGGTGCGAGTCCCGGCAATCCAGCGCCTCGATCCAGGCACGCGCGCGGTCGTCGTCGGCGCGGCACGTGATGCCGACGGCGCCCTGCGCGACGGCCGGCAGCATTTCGTCGGGGGCCATGGGCTGAGTCGCAACCTCGCTCATGCCCATGCGGTTCAGGCCGGCCATGGCCAGCATGGTGGCGTCCGCGACGCCTTCGTTCAGCTTGCGCAGGCGGGTCTGGAGGTTGCCCCGAAAGTTGATGACCTTAAGGTGCGGATAGCGGCCCAGAATTTGGGATGCCCGACGCAGCGAGGCCGAGCCGATGACGGCGCCCTCAGGCAGCTCCGCGAAGCTCTTGTATTTGACCGAGATGAACGCATCCCGCACATCCTCGCGCGGCATGATGCAGGGCAGCACGAGGCCGTCCTCCAGCACCGTCGGGACGTCTTTCATGCTGTGCACCGCGATGTCGATGGCGCCGCTGGTCTGGGCGTCGTCGATCTCTCGTGTGAACAGGCCCTTGCCGCCGATTTCCGACAGCGGGCGGTCCTGCACGGAGTCGCCGGTGGTCTTGATGATTTCAATGCTCATCGCGCCGTCCACCGCCAATTCGGGGTGGGCGGCGGCCAGGGCATCGCGGGCCGCGTGGGCTTGGGCCAGCGCGAGCGGGCTGCCGCGCGTGCCGATCTTGAGAAGTGGTGTCGTGCTCATGGGCTGGCGTTGTAAGGGGTGATCTTCGTCGTGAAAAGCCTTATTTCTGGCGCCCATGATCGTTCTAGGCCTTGAGACCAGTTGCGACGAAACCGCTGCCGCCGTAGTAGATTGCGACCGCCGCGTTCTCGCGCAAAAATTGCTTTCGCAGTATGACGAGCACCGTCCCTACGGGGGTGTGGTGCCGGAAATTGCGGCGCGAGCCCACCTTGACCACCTCGACGGACTCGTCGCGGAGGCCTTACGTGTGGCCGGAGTCCGTCTGACGGACCTTGATGCCGTGGCGGCGACCGGGGGGCCTGGCCTTATCGGCGGCGTTATCGTCGGCGTGATGACGGCGAAGGCGCTTGCACTCGCGTCCGGCCGTCCGTTCGTCGCGGTCAATCATCTGGAGGCGCACGCCCTGACCGCGCGCCTGACCGACGCCGTGTCGTTTCCGTACCTGCTGCTGCTGGTGTCCGGCGGGCACTGCCAGTTCCTGGAGGTGCGCGGGGTCGGCGCCTATCGGCGCCTCGGCACCACGATCGACGATGCGGCCGGGGAATGCTTCGACAAGACGGCGAAGATGATGGGACTCGGCCATCCCGGGGGGCCCGCCCTGGAACGCGCGGCGGCCGAGGGGGATCCCGACCGGTTCGCGCTGCCGCGCCCCATGCGGGGGCGGCCGGGGTGCGACGTGTCGTTCTCCGGGCTGAAGACGGCGACGCGGCAGGTTCTGGACACGCTGCCGCCGGGCCCCCTGTCGGCGCGGGATCTCGCCGACCTTGCGGCCGGAGTCCAGGGTGCGGTGGCGGATGTGCTGGAGGAACGGACCGGGCGGGCCATGACCCGAATGGACCAGGATGGCACGGCAGGGTCCGCGCCGACTCTGGTGGTGGCGGGTGGAGTCGCGGCCAACCAGACGCTGCGGGCGCGGCTGAACGCGCTGTGCGCGGTGCGCGGTTGGGCGTTCGTCGCGCCACCGCTGGGACTGTGCACCGACAACGCCGCCATGGTGGCCTGGGCCGGGTTGGAGCGCCTGCGCCTCGGTCTGACCGATCCGCTCGACTTCCGACCCCGCCCGCGCTGGCCCCTGGACCCGGATGCGCCGAAGCGGACCGGGGCCGGCGTGAAGGCCTGAGGTCTCCTTAATAGTCCAGGTAGATTTCGGTGCGGCGGTTGCCGGCCTCGCCGGTCGGCATGATCTCCAGATAGACCGGCTGGCTGTCGGAGGCTGCGCCGACATACAGGAATCGCCCGGGAACACCGGCCCCGATCAAGGCTTCCGCCACGCTGTTCGCGCGCGCCAAGGAGACGTTGAAGTTCGCCAGTTTGTGCTGGGCGATGCTGGTGGCGCCGGTTCGGCTGGAGGCATGGCCGATCACCCGCAGGAGGCCGCCATATTGGCGCTGCAGGGCGGCGACCTGCCCGAGGACCTGCCGGTCCGCGTTGGACAGGCGGGAGGAGCCGTCGGCGAAATAGATCACGGCGACGCGCTGGGACCGGGCGCCCGCCATCGGCCCATAGGTGCTGAGCGACTGGGTGCCGGGCGTCACGGATGCCGCCACGGGGTAGGGACCGGGCGATGACACGGTGCCGCCGGGCCCCGTCGTCGTCACGCCGCGCGAATCCACGACAATCGGGCCCCCGGTGCCGTAGGGCGAGGGGACCGCAGGCGGCGGGAGTTCGCGCGGTCCGGCTGATCCGGGCGGGGTCTCCGGCGGGAGTAAAGCCTGTGCCGGGGCGCGCGGGGCGCTGGCGAGCGGGTCGCGTCCCGCGCCGGGCGGCGGCGGCAGGGTGCTGCGGTCCACACCGCTCTCGGCCGGCGCGGCCGCCTCTGCCGGAGCGGGGGAGGGCGCGGGTGCGGGGGCCTCGGGCGGCTGTTCCCCAGCGTCCATGCGCTGGGCCAGGGAGGTCTCGGCGGGGGCCTCGGCCGGCGGGCTGAATTCGGGCGGGCGAACCTCGCTGGAGCGCTGGCGGGTGCCGCCTTCGTTGCTGTAGCGAGTTTCGCGGCGGTCGGCGCGCAGGCCCTCGGCGACCTCTTCGCGTTCCCGCGCGGAGGACACCGGTGGCGGCTGGCTCGGGCTTTCGGAAATATCCGGATAGGCTCCGGCGGCTTCCGGCGGTGGGTCGCCCGCGCAACCCGCGAGCGCGCCCGCCAGCGACAGCGCCGCCAGCAGGGCAACCCCGGGCGAGGTCAGCCGGCTGTCGGACGTCGAGGGGATCGGTCTGGCCCGGGTCCGGTCCAGCAGGCTGTGGCACCGCCGTGTCGTCACGCCCATCCACTCCTTGTTCGGTCGCGGCTGCGCCGCCGAGTTGCATCGCGGCTGCGCCGCTGGGTTCTGTCGCGCCACCGCCGCGGAGGCGCGGCCGGGTGTGCCCGGTCCTTCAATCAAAATGAAAGCCCGAACCGGGCGAACGGTCCGGGCCTTTCGCTCATAAAGACCATGTCGGCCCTAGTGTGCTCCCATCGCGCCACTACAACCGGTTGCCGACGGGCGCCGCATTCCCCATTATCGAAGAAACCATAACGGCTCGTGGCTTGGCCCTTGGCCGGCACGGGATCATCCCTCAGAATGCGCGTCAAGACCCAACGGCCCTCTCGGGGAAAACCGGGCATAAGCGCCCACGGATGATAGAGGAAGGGACGATGGCCGATCAACAGGGCAGCAAAGCCAGCGAGATTCCAAAACATCCAGACCCGCAGGCGTTTGCACGGGACATGGCGGAGATCAGTGAGCACGCGCAAAAGCTGTTCAGTGATTTCCTCAGCCGGCAGGCATCCGGCCAGGGGGCGGTGCCGTTCGGCGATCCGCTGAACGTGAGCGAAGCGTTTCTCGACATGACCGCCAAGATGATGTCCAACCCCGCCAAGGTCATGGAGGCGCAGTTCAACCTGTGGCAGGAGTACATGGCGCTGTGGCAGAATGCGGCTCAGCGTTGGCTCGGCCAGGACACGGAACCGCTGGTCCAGCCGGACAAGCACGACATGCGCTTCCGCGACGAGATGTGGCAGCAGAATGAGGTCTATGATTTCATCAAGCAGTCGTATCTGCTGACCTCGCGGTGGATGCTGGGGCTGGTGCACGACGTGGAGGGCGACGACAGTCCTATGGGGCGCAAGGCGGACTTCTACATCCGCCAGTTCGTGGACGCGATGGCACCGACCAACTTCGTCATGACCAACCCGCAGGTTCTGCGCACGGCGATCGAAAGCAACGGCGAGAGCCTGCTGCACGGCCTGGAGAACATGCTTGCCGATCTGGAGCGCGGCAAGGGTCAGCTCCGCATCACCATGACGGATGAGGACGCCTTCAAGGTCGGCGAGAACATCGTGACGACCCCTGGGAAAGTGATTCATCAGAACCGGCTGATGCAGCTTATCCAGTACAGCCCATCCACGGAAAGCGTCTACAAACGGCCTCTGCTGATTATTCCGCCGTGGATCAACAAGTTCTATATCCTCGATCTACGCGAGAAGAACTCGTTCGTGCGCTGGGCGGTGGCCCAAGGGCATACCGTCTTCATGATCTCCTGGATCAATCCGGACGAGAGCTACCGTGACACGCAGTTCGACGACTACCTGAACCAGGGCCCGATTGAGGCGCTCAGCGTCATCGAGAAGGCGACCGGGGAGACGTCGGTCAACGCCATCGGCTACTGCCTCGGCGGGACGCTGCTGGGCATGACTCTAGCGTGGTTGCAGGCCAAGGGGCAGGCGGACCGGATCGCCTCGGCCACACACTTCACCACTATGCTGGACTTCTCCGAGCCGGGCGAGCTGGGGGTGTTCATCGACCCGACTGCGTTGGATCACCTGGAAGAGGAGATGTTTGAGCGCGGCTATCTGGACGGTGCCGAGATGGCGACCACGTTCAATATGCTGCGGTCCAACGACCTGATCTGGTCGTTCGTCGTGAACAACTACCTGATGGGCAAGGAGCCGTTCCCGTTCGACCTGCTGTACTGGAACTCCGACAGCACGCGGATGCCGGCGGCCATGCACAGCTTCTATCTGCGCAAATGCTACCTGGAGAACGCGCTGCGGGAACCGGGCGCGGTGGTCCTGGACGGCGTGCCGCTGGACCTGACCAAGATCAAGACGCCGGCGTATTTCTTGTCCTCGCGGGAGGATCATATCGCGCCGTGGGTCTCGACGTTTCGGGGCTCGCATCTGTACGGCGGGCCGGTGCGGTTCGTGCTGGCGGCCTCCGGGCACATCGCCGGGGTCATCAACCCGCCGGCCGCCAACAAATATTGCCATTGGATCGGAACCAGCCGCTCCAAGAATCCGGAAACCTGGCTGGCCGCCGCCAAGGAGGTTCCGGGGTCCTGGTGGCCCGACTGGGCGAAGTGGATCGACAAGCATGGTGACGGCCAGGTGCCGGCACGCGAACCCGGGAGCGGGGGCCTCAAACCCATTGAGGACGCCCCCGGCCAGTATGTGAAAATCCGTGCGGTGTAATCGCGGGAGCCGCGCGGTGGCGCTCGCGGTGGCGGGTGCCCTGCTGGGTGTTGGTGTTGCGCCGACGGCCGGCGCGCAGGACGCGGCGGCGATCGCCGATCTGGACCCGGCCGAACTGATGGCGCGCTATCAGGCGGAGTGCGCGGGCGGCGCCGCACCCGTCGTGCCGGAGGCTGGCGCCGCGCGGGCGCGGGTCCAGGGGCAGCGGTGTGACGCGCTGGCACGTGCGATCCAGACGCTCAGCCTCGACGACCGGCGCGCCGGCAGCGCGGATCTGGCCCGGCCGGACTTCTATACTCCGGGCGCGCGCTGACCCCTTTCTCTTCTCTGTCCGGCCTACGGAGGATCGGTATGGCCATGGCCCGGATTGGCCCCAAGAACAACGGCCCTCACGGTGGCTCCATTTCCCTGACGACGGAAACCGACGGCGCGGCGATGCCTGTGCTTGCGGATTCGCACGATGTCCGCGTGGACCTGAACGAGCGGTGTTTTCTGTTCCCGACCGGTAAGGGCGTGCTGCATCTCGTGCTGTCGGCGCGAGCCGAACCGCCGACCCTGGAGATGCGGGCGGTGTTTGGGTTCAACCAGACACGGGCCGATGGCACGGTGGACCGGTTCACGCTGGTCGAGGCTCACACGCTGGCCCGTGCCATGATCGAGGGCGTCTATCAGGCCCGCACCCAGACGGTGTTCCTGGAGGGCCGCCGGGTGGCGCTGGTGTGCCACACCAACGGCTTCGTCATGGTCGGTCCCGACGAGTGCTACGAGCTGTTCCTGTCGGGGCAGACGCTGATCACGGTGGCCCAGGGCATCCTGCGGGCTGTCGACAAGGTCGCCCGGACCGAAGCGCACTGACGCGACGCGCCGACACGGGGCCCCTATTCGGGGCGCTCGCCCGGCTTCGGTGTCAGGCCATAGGGTTCGACCAGCCGCCACGCATGCGCCGGGATCATGTGCTTCATCCGCTTCGGGGCCTCGCGCCGCAGGTGGATGACGCTTTCAGCGGCCTTCATTTCCAGCCGGGCGCGGGCGATTTCCACGCCGCGCGGTCCGACCTTCGGCATCAGCCAGCCCATCAAGGGGCGCAGCCAGTTCGGCATGCCCCGCACCGGCATGCCACCGGCGGCTTTCTCGGTGTTGGTGATGAAGCCCTGGACGGAGCTGGCGCGCTTGCCGGCGGTGGTCACGGGGCGGGTGCGCACTTCATCGCCTAGCAGCCCCAGGATCTCCTCCCCGCGCTCATTGCGCACCAGAAGCCACTGCTCGCCGCGTCCGGCCAGATATCCCACGGTGATGTCGGCCAGCACGTTGGTGTAGTCGGCGCAGCTTCGGCAGGTGAGGGGGAAGAAGTCGCGGGGCAGCTTCGAAATCGGCAATTTCAGGAACGGAATCAGCCGCACCTTGCCGTCGGTGAATCGCAGTTCGACGCGGTAGTCGGCCCGGAACTCCAGATAGGTCACGTCCGCCGGCCGGTCGGTCAGCAGGCCGAGGAAGGTGTGGAAGTTCTCCGTCGTCGTGTTGTCGGAACAGGGCGTGCCGATGACATACAGCCGCTCCAGGCCGAGCGCCGACTCCAGCTTGCGCAGCGCATGCACCTGACACGGGATGCCGATCACCGCGAGTCGACGGTAGCCCCGGGCCACGGCCGGTTCGAGCAACGCCAACAGCGGGGCATAGCCCATGCGCATGCCCCGGCAGTCCGCCATTGCCGCCGGGTCGGTCACCAGCACCGGGCGCGGCCGCCAGCGGTCGTTCGGGTCGGCCGTCATGGTCAGGACAGCATCGACCGCGCCGGTTTCCAGCAGGCGTTGGCCGAGGCGGGTGGTGATGCCGGTCCACTGCGCGCCGGGGCGCGGTGTTTTGAGGGCGGCCTGCACCATGCGGCGGTAGGGGCCGAAGAACAGCTCCTCCTCCCGCTCGGGATCGCGCGGCCGGCCCTGAACGCGGGTTTCCATCGCCGGGTAGTCGGGCCGGATGAACTGGCAAGCCGTTCCGCACCGGCGCGGGTCCGCCATCCGCGACACGCCGCAATCGGTGCACAGCACGCGGGGTTCCGGCTCGGCCAGCCGTGCCGTCCAGAGGGGACCGGAGTCGTCGGGTGCGGGACGTGTGGCGTCGGGGGCGGGGGTCGGAATGCTGTCCATGATAGCCCGGGTCCGTCTCTGGCAAGGGTCGACAGGAACAATTGCGGGCGCCATTGTGCGCGATCCGTGCGGTGGAAGGAAACGACGGTGTTGGGGCCATTGGAACTCTTCACTTCACCGGACGTGCGTGGTAGGGTCCGCGCACTCTTGTGGATGTGCCTGCACATCGCGCGGGATGGCGTGCATCCCGGGTCAAGCGCCTGACCGGCTGTCCAGCTCCACCTTCGGGAAACGGTGGCGCGGACAGGGTGGGCGACGTTTCCGTTTCGGTCCCGTAAAAGGACCTTTGTGGGCGCGGTGACCCCTCGTGGTGCGCGCGACTCTGTCGAGTATGCCCGTTTTGTTTTGGCCCGTGCTTCGTACGGACGTCTTGCCGGCCGGCGCCGGCACCGATCACTAAAGGAGAAGACCCCTGGTTCAGGTTCTTGTGCGCGACAACAATGTCGATCAGGCTCTCAAGGCGCTGAAAAAGAAGATGCAGCGCGAGGGTGTTTTCCGGGAGATGAAGCTGCGTCGCAACTTCGAGAAGCCCTCGGAGCGCAAGGCGCGCGAGAAGGCCGAGGCTGTGCGCCGCGCCCGTAAGCTGGAGCGCAAGCGTCTGGAGCGCGAGGGCTTCTAGAGCCCTTCGGCGCCGCTGGCCGAGTCTCTGGGGCGTAGACGGTTCGTCCGACTCTTCGCCCCGGGCCGGCCCGCTCGACCGACCACGAAGCACGATGCCACCCGCCCTGGCCGACCATCACAGTGATGGGGCCGGACCGGGTGGTTTTGTGCGTTGTGGGCAGGTGTGCGCGAGTCCTGGCGTGTCTTGGCGCGCCCAGAACCAGCGGCCCCAAAAGCGCTGACAAAAAAGCGGCGATGAGTCGCGCCCATCGCCGCTTGCCGTAGCTGTTGTCCATGAGGGGCCGGCTGATCTCCAAAAAGGAACGAAGACCGACCCCGGTGCGGCTCTACCCGATCCGGGTCAGGGCCTCTTTCAGCCTCTCGCGAGTCGCTTCCAGATCGGCCAGCCGCTCGCGGTTCTCGGCCACGACCTCGGCTGGCGCCTTGGCGAGAAAGCCTTCGTTCGCCAGCTTCTTGGACAGCTTGGCGATTTCGCCGTCCTGCTTTGCCACGTCCCGGGCCAGCCGCTTGCGCTCCGCGTCCAGGTCGATGACGTCGGCCAGCGGCAGGATCACCGTCGCCTCCTCGACCACGATCTGCGCCGAGCCACTGGCCGGTGCGGAGTCGACATGGTCAATCGCGTCCACGCGCGCCAGCGTGCCCACCAGCGCCCGGTGCGTGTCCAGCCGCGCCCGCGTGGTGGCATTGGCGTCCTTTACCTGAAGGGCCAGCCGGGCTGCCGGCGGCACGTTCATCTCGGCCCGCACCGAGCGGATGGCGGTGATGAGGCCCACCAGCCAATCCATTTCCGCTTCGGCGTCTGGGGCCGACACATCGGGCATGTCCGGCCAGCGCGCGGCCATCAGGTGACCCTCGCGGGTGTCTGTCAACGCGCCCCACAGCTCTTCGGTCACGAACGGCATGATGGGGTGGAGTGTGACTAGGATCCGGTCGAGCACCCAGGCGGCGGTGGCGCGGGTTTCGGCGGCGGCGGCTTCGTCGGTGCCGTTGAACACCGGCTTGGCGAACTCCAGGAACCAGTCGCAGAAGGTGTTCCAGGTGAACTGATAGGCGACTTGAGCGGCCTCGTTGAAGCGGTAGGCCTCGATCGCCGCGCCGACCTTGGCGGCGGTGTCGGCCACGCGGGCGACGATCCAGCGGTTCAGGGTGCTGCCCACGGCTGCCGGATCGAACCCGGTCGGCACCGCGCAGCCGTTCAGCTCGCAGAATCGGGCGGCGTTCCAAAGCTTGGTCGCGAAGTTGCGATAGCCCTGGACACGGCTCTCGCTCATCTTGATGTCGCGGCCCTGGGCGGCCATGGCCGTCAGGGTGAAGCGCAGCGCGTCGGTGCCGTATTTTTCGATCAGGTCCAGCGGGTCGATGACGTTGCCCTTGGACTTCGACATCTTCTGGCCCTTCTCATCGCGGACCAGGGCGTGGATGTAGACGTCACGGAAGGGCACGTCGCCCATGAAGTGGTGGCCCATCATCATCATGCGGGCGACCCAGAAGAAGATGATGTCGAAGCCCGTGACCAGCACGTCGCCGGGGTAGTAGCGCGCCAGCTCCGGCGTTTCGTCGGGCCAGCCGAGGGTCGAGAACGGCCACAGCGCCGACGAGAACCAGGTGTCCAGAACGTCGGTGTCGCGGCTCAGCTCGACGGCCTTGCCGTAGTGCGCCGTGGCGGCGGCCTGGGCTTGTTCCTCGCTTTCCTCGACGAAGATGGTGCCGTCCGGGCCGTACCACGCCGGGATGCGGTGGCCCCACCAGATCTGGCGGCTGACGCACCACGGCTGGATGTTGCGCATCCACTCAAAGAACGTGTTGGACCAGTGCGCGGGGACGAAGCGGGTGCGGCCGTCCTCGACGGCCTTGATAGGCTCCTTGGCCAGCTCGGCGGCGTCGACGAACCACTGATCGGTCAGCCAGGGCTCGATGACCACGCCGGAGCGGTCGCCGTAGGGCACCGTCATCGGGTTCGGCTCGATCTTTTCCAGCAGGCCGAGGGTCTCCATGCGTTCGACGATGCGCGTACGGGCCTCGAAGCGGTCCATGCCCTGGAACTCGGCGGGCGCGTTCTCGTTCAGGCGGGCGTCGCGGTCGAGGACGTTGATCATCTCCAATCCGCAGCGACGGCCGACCTCGAAGTCGTTGAAGTCGTGCGCGGGCGTGATCTTCACCGCGCCGGAGCCCTTCTCCGGATCGGCGTAGTCGTCGGCCACGACCGGAATCGGCCGGTCGACGATGGGCAGGACCACGGTTTTGCCGACCAGATCGGTGTAGCGCTCATCCTCGGGATGAACGGCCACGCCGGTGTCGCCCAGCATGGTTTCCGGGCGGGTGGTGCCGACGACGACGAAGCGGTCGGGCTCCCCCTGCACCGGGTACTTGAAGTACCACATGTGGCCGTCGGCCGGGCGCTGCTCGACCTCCAGGTCCGAAATCGCGGTGTGCAGCTTGGGGTCCCAGTTGACCAGCCGCTTGTCGCGGTACATCAGGCCCTGCTTGTGCAGCGTCACGAACACCTTGGTGACGGCGCGGGACAGGCCCTCGTCCATGGTGAAGCGCTCGCGCGGCCAATCGGGCGAGGCGCCCAGGCGCCGGAGCTGCTTCTGGATGGTGCCACCGGATTGGGCCTTCCACTCCCAGACCTTGTCCACGAAGGCGTCGCGGCCGAAATCGTGGCGCGTTTTTCCCTCGGCGGCCAGATTGCGCTCGACGACCATCTGCGTGGCGATGCCCGCGTGGTCGGAGCCCGGCTGCCACAGGGTATCGCGGCCGGTCATGCGGAAGTACCGGATCAGCACGTCCTGAAGGGTGAAGGTTAGCGCGTGGCCCATGTGCAGGCTGCCCGTCACGTTGGGCGGCGGCATCATGATGGTGTACGGGGCGGCGCTGGACTCCGGGGCGCATCCGAACACGCCGGAGTCCTCCCACACCCGGTAGAGCCGTTGCTCAACGGTTTGGGGATCGTACGTCTTGTCCAGCATGGCCGAACCGCTTTCCTTCTTTGATGTCACCACGAAAAACGCCGCAGAGAGACGCGGCGCGCACCGGACGGCTGGTCCTGGGCGGAAACGAAAACCGGCCGGGCGTGGGCCCGGCCGGGGAAGAGGCGGGGCACAAAAGCCCGCGTGTTCTAACGGTTCCGGGCCGACTTGGCCAGTCGTTGGATCTCCCGCTCTACCAGCCGTTCGGTCATCTCGGGCAGGTTCTCATCCAGCCATTGCTTGACCAGCTCCCGGACAATCTGACGGACCAACCCCTCCAGGGTGATGGCTCCGTTCCCGATGGGAATGTCGCGGCCCTGCAAGGAGTCCGTGAGGGTCGACAGGTACTGCGACGAGACCGCCGCGACCGAGGCTTCCACCAAGGGCGTGTCGTCGAACTCTTCCTCAACACGCGGCGCGAGCGCCATCGAGGGGGCTGGCGGCGGCTCGGGAGCCGGGGGCTCCCACACCGGTTCCGGCTCCGGCTCGTCGACCATGTCGTCGGTCAATTCAAGGACATCATCCTCCACCTCGGGGTCCGGCTCCGGTTCTGGCGGGGGCGGAGGAGGGGGAGGTGGTGGTGGTGGTGGCGGCGGGGGAGGTGCCGCCTTCGGCGGGGCCGGCTCGGCCTTGGGCGGCGCAGGCGGAGGGTCCGGGCGCGGTTCCGGTTTCGGCGCCGGCTCCGGAGCCGCGTCCTCTTCCTCATCCTCGGACAGGATCTTTCGGATGGAGGCGAGAATATCCTCCATCGACGGTTCCTGTTGGGCGTCCTTATCGCTCATGGCCCATTCCGTTCCTTGCGGCGGCCCGCAGCCCCCAGGATGTCACACTTTCGCAACCGTGGTCCACCGGTCCGGGGTTGCGTCGTCGCACTCAATCTTCGGTCCCCAGCGCCGCGTCGGCATCGGCGGCATCGGTGCCCCCGAACCACTGGTCACGAACGTTTTCATAATTCTCGATCGGGTCGTACAGCGACACCGGCAGATTGAGGTCCGCCGCGGTCATACCGCCGACGCTGGCCAGAAGATTGAAGCCGGCCACCAGTTCGTCGCGCTGCGCTCGGACCAGATTGACCCGGGCGTTCAGCAGTTCCTGCTCCGCGTCCAGCACATCCAGCACGGTGCGCGCGCCCACCTGGGCTTCCCGCCGCACGCCTTCCAGTGCGATTTCGGCGGCATCAATCTGATCCTCGAGGGATTCGATGCTCGCGGTCGTCGCGGTCATCTGTTCCCACGCCTGCTGGGTCCGTTCCCGTACGTCCGTGCGGGCATCGTCCAGTTGCAGGCGGGCCTGACCCGCGGAATGCTTGGCCTGTCTTAGCTGGGCGTAGACGCCCCCGCCCTGGTAGATCGGAACGGTCACGTTGATCGACGCAGCCAGGGTCTCCTGTTCGGAGTTCTCGATGTTGCCCTGATCCCAACCGTACAGATACGTCCCTTGCAGGCTCACCTCCGGCAGGAGCAGACCACGCTGATTGCGAATCTCATCCTGGGCGGCCTTCCAGGAATACTCGGCCGCGATGACATTCGGGTTGGAGACCAGGGCGCGCTCGATGGCGTTGTCGAGGGTGACCGGCAGATTCGGCACCACCGGCGGGGGATCCAGCTCGCCCGGCATCACACCCGTGACCCGCAGGAAATTGGCCCGTGAGATCTCCAGCGAGGCCATGGCGTCGGCGGTGTCGGCATGGGCGCCGGACAAGCGTGCTTCTGCCTGCGCCACGTCCGTGCGGGTGATTTCCCCGACGCGGAACCGGTCCTGCGTCGCCTCGAGCTGTCGCCCGAGGACATCTTCGTTGTTGCGGTTCAGGTCGACCACCGCGTGGTCGCGCACCACGTTCAGATAGGCAACGGCGGTGTCCAGAAGCACCTGCTGCTCGACCGAGGTCAGGTTAGCGCGCTCCGCCAGAACATTGTTCTCGGCCTGATCGACCTGGGCAAAGGTGCGGAAGCCCGAAAAAATCGGCTGCGTCACGCTGAGCGTCACCGAGGACGGGTTGGTGTTCGTCGTGTCGAACCGGCTCGTGCCCAGGTCGCGCGTGGTCTGTTGCCACCCGGTTTCGCCGCTGACCTGGACGGAAGGGCGCCAGCCGGACTTGGCCAAAGGCACCCCCTGATCCACGGCCCGCAATTGAGCGCGACGAGCCTGAAGCGAGGGGTTGTTGAGATAGGCGGAAGCCAGGGCCTCCTCCAGGGACTGGGCCCGGGCATCCGTCCAGGATGCGAAACAAACCACAGAGGCGACGGCCGCAGCCGAAGCCAGAAGACTGAGACGTTTCATACCGGGTGCAGCGCTCCTGAAAGAACTGGGGCCGAGCGGGTGGCGCTCACGCCACGTACCGCCCATGCTCGTCGCGGGGTGTCGTCCTTCGGCGGCGCGATCGGTCACGTCATCGGGGGCGAAGTCCAACCGAGCCCGACGGCGACACGAGACCGCAAGCCGACTCCGGTTCACGATTCCCGCTGATTTGGGACCCGACAGTAGCGGCCCGACTATCCCGCCGCAATCCGCACGTCACATCGGGCCGATCCCTCGGCGCAGCCGTGGCCAGCGTGCCACGCAAAGCCATAGAGCCGACAGGGCCATTTTCGTCGCGAAACCGCAGGCTAGGACAGCGATTCGTAACCAAAACGACACGTTGTAGGAGAATGCTAACACGAAGTGTGAAAGGGGAAAATACCCTAGCGCATGCAGGAGGCTCCGCGGTGCGGTGTGTCCGTTCGACCGCAGGTCCGGGGCGGGCCGCACCCGCGTGTATGTGCGTCTCGTCCCACCCCCTTTTAAAGGGCAAGGCCCAAGGGAAAATCTCGCGCCTCCCGCAAACGGGCACCGCCTGGCGTTGCCCGCGGACGATAAAAAAAAGCCTGCCTTCAGTGCGTTAGAAAACGAACTGGGGCTCCTGGATGAAACCGGGCAGGGCCGGGGTCGCCGCGTCGAAGAGGATCCGCTGCCCGAAGGCGTTCCCATGCCGTTCGATCACGGTCAGCTTGCTGCTCCAGCCGCCATCCCCGAGCACGGCGACCAGGCGCCCGCCGTCCGCGAGCTGTGCCCGCAGCGCTTCTGGAACGCTGGGCACGGCCCCATTCAGCATGATGACGTCGTAAGGCGCCTGCTGCGGGTACCCTTCGATCAGGGGGCCGCCAACGACGACTGCGTTGTCGAGGCTGAGGTCCGTCAAGGTTCGCGAGGCGCGAATTACCAAGTCCTGGTCGGACTCCAGCGCGACAACGGTGCTCGCGATGTGGGCCAGCACGGCCGACGAGTACCCGGTGGCGCAGCCAACATCGAGCACGATGTCCGTGGATTGGACCGCCGCCGCCTGGATCAGGCGCGCCACAACGAGCGGCTCCATCAGGTATCGGTCGTCGTCGAGCGCGATGTCCTCGTCGACATACGCAATGCCGCGCAGGGCCTTCGGGACGAACAGCTCGCGCGGAACGCGCTCCAGGGCGGTCAGCACCGCGGGATCGGTGACCCGGTTCGCGCGGATCTGATTCTCGACCATGTTGAAGCGGGCTTTTTCGAAGTCCATCGGAGCCTCTCGCCAATCAGCCATGCTCCGAGCTTATAGCGGGCCCCTGATGGCGAGACAATCCCGACGACGGAGTCCGGACCACCTTAGGGAGAGGAATTTCAGGGGGAGAGCCGCCTTCGTGGCGCGCGAACGCGGTCCATGGTCCGGTCACGAGGTCGCAAAAAGAAGTTGCACAAAAGAGTGTGACGGACGCTTGACCGGCCTGCGGTGTGTGGCTATAAAGCCGGCCTTCCGACGACGCGGCCCGCTTCGCAAGGTCGTGTCGGACCCTCGGGGCCGGGTGGCAGAGTGGTCATGCAGGGGACTGCAAATCCCCGTACGTCGGTTCGATTCCGGCCCCGGCCTCCACGCACGGCGCGTCAGTGACCGTGCGACGTACGATGGTTGATCCGGCGTAGCTCAACGGTAGAGCATGCGGCTGTTAACCGCAGGGTTGTAGGTTCGAATCCTACCGCCGGAGCCATCCAGACGGGCCCTACCGAAATACGGTGGCCCGCCTTGACGGGTTCGTCCCGTGTCCTCTTCCTCCCGATCCTACTCCGTGCCGCGACACAGGCCGGTCTGAGACAAGGGCCGTGACCCTGGCCGTGTCTGGGCGACCGTCCGGTCGGATTCGGAGGTCTTTTTCCCAGCCGAAGACGAAAAGCGAAGAAGGCGGAAAACGAACAGGCGAGTCGGTCCATCGCCCGTCCGTCTGAAGGGGAGCGCGCCATCGCGACGCGTGTCTTTCCGTATCCGTCGCGTGGCGGTATCCTGCCCCCCGTCGGTCAGGGAGAACGCCGTGATGTCCAGTGCACGCGCCGATGGTGAGTCGTTCGCTGCGCCCGCACGGGCATCGCGCGAACCGAAAGCCGAGCCCCACACCACGACGGCGGACCGGGATGTCGATGTCCTCACGCCTCTCGACGGACTTCCAGACCACGCGCTCTCCCTACTCAACGATCTGGGCGAGGCCGTTATCGTGCATGATCGCGAGGGGCAGGTCCGCGCCGTTACCGACGCTGCGTGCCACAGCCTTGGGTACACTCGCGACGAGTTAATGTGCTGTTCGCTGGTGGAGATTGAGGTAACGCGGACGGCCGCCCCGGTGGCGGAAGCGTGCGACCAGATGCGGCGAACCGGTGCAACCCAACACTATACCGGTATCCATCGGCACAAGGACGGGTCTTTGCGGACGGTGGAGATTCGCGCCCGCGTCCTCAACCGAACGGAAGGTGATCTGTTTTTGACCGTGGCGCGGGACGTGAGCGCCCCTCCGCTGGCGGACTCGGATCCGCGGGAGAACGAGGCGCATCTGCGTTCGCTGATCGAGCGCAGTCCCTTTGGCATTGCGGTGACGCGGATGCGGGGTGAGGCGGTTATGGTGAACCGGCGCCTGGCGGAGCTGCTGGGGCGCGCACCCGATGACCTTCAAGGCTTGAACATCCACGATCTGTATGTCGATCCGGCGGATCGTGAGCGCCTGCTGGAGATCTTCGCGCTCCGTAATCGTGTGCAGGACCATGAGGTTCGCTTGTGGGCGCGGGATCCGGACACTGGCGATCGACGGCCGATGTGGTTCCAGATCGCGTGGCAGCCGACGCGCTTCGAGGGCCAGGACGCCATCGTCAGTTGGTACCAGAACGTCGATCATCGGTATCGTGCGGACGAGGCGATGCGCGGCCTGCACGATGAGCTTCAGTACCGCATTGAGGAACGCACCCGCGAACTGGGGGTCGAGATCACCGAGCGAAAGTACGCCGAGGAGGCGTTGAAGGAGGCGAACGACTTTCTGGAACAGAAGGTCGCCGAGCGCACCCTGTACCTTCAGCGTGAGATCGAACAGCGTCAGCGCGCGGAGAAGGAGCGCGAAAAGACGGAAATGGAGCTTCTCGATATCATCGAGACCGCGCCCATCGCCGTCGGCATCGCGGACCAGGGCGGCCGTTTCCTGTTCTGGAACCCGCTGTTTTTCAAGCTGGGGCGCCAGTTCTCGGAGCCAAGCGGCAAGATCAGTTTCGGCCTCAACTTCACCACCCCGGACCTAATGACCGCGCTTCAGGGGCGTGTCATGGCGGGGGAGCGGGTGGAGCACGAAGACGTCAGCCTGCGCACGGGCGATGACGAACTACGCTGGGTGCTTGTGTCCGTGCGACGCCTGACCTTCGAGGGGCAGGCGGCGTTTCTGACCTGGGTCTTTGACATCACCGACATGAAGGAGCAGGCCGAGGCCCTGGAAGATGCCCGGCAGGCGGCCGAAGACAGCGCGCGCGCCAAATCGGCGTTCCTGGCCACCATGAGCCACGAGATCCGCACCCCCATGAACGGGGTCATCACCATGGCGGAGATGCTCGGCCAGTCGCGGCTGGATCGGGACCAGCGGCACATGCTGGGCGTGGTGATCGAGTCCGCGGGCGCGTTGCTGTCGATCATCGACGAGATCCTGGACTTTTCGAAGATCGAAGCGGGGCGGGTGACCCTGGAGTCGGCCAGCCTGTCCCTTGGCCAACTGGTCGAGCGGGTCGCCGATCTGCTGGCGCCCCGCGCCGAGCAGAAAGGGCTGGATCTGCTGTGTTGGAGCGATCCGGATCTGCCGGATCACGTGGCCGGTGATCTGAACCGCCTACGTCAGATCCTGGTCAATCTGGCCGGTAACGCCATCAAGTTCACCGAGCGCGGGCATGTCGTCGTCTCCGTCAGCCCGGCGCAGGCCGCCGACGCCGAGCGGCTCGGCCAGTCAGAAACCGGCTGGGTGCGGTTCGCGGTCACCGACACCGGAATCGGCCTGACGGAAGAGCAGATCGCGCACCTGTTTCAGCCCTTCACCCAGGCCGACAGTTCAACCCAGCGGCGGTTTGGGGGCACCGGCCTCGGCTTGTCCATCAGCCGGACTCTCGTGACTCTGATGGGCGGCCGTATTGGCGTGGACAGCGCGGCGGGAGAGGGGGCGCAGTTCTGGTTCGAGGTTCCGTTGCGCGGGATGCCTGAACGGCGGGACCGGGAGCCCTCTGATATCCTGGGCGCGCGCGTCCTGGTGATCAGCGATGCGGAATCCTCGCGTGCGCGTCTGGAGGCGGTGTTGTCGTGGGGCGGCGCGGAGCCGGTTCTGGCCGGCGATCTCGACGCGGCCAAGGGGGCGCTGATGCACGCGCTCGTCGAGGCTCGGCCGTTCGACGCGGTGATCCTTGATCGCCGGGTCAACAAGGGACCCGGGTCCCGGTATGTCGATGATGTCCTGAGGTTGGGTGGGTCGCCATCGCCTCCGGTCCTGGTCGTGGTGGCGCGCGGCAGTCAGGCCACCAGCCTCGTGGCGGAACGCGATGGTGTGGCCGGGGTGATCGGATGGCCCCTGCATCGGCTTGAGGTGGCCTTTACCCTGTCGATCGCCCTGGGGCGTACGCCGCCCGATGCCGTATGCCCCTGGCGGCGGCGCCAGTCCGATCGACCGGTTGGCGGGGGTGTCGGCCACTATACCCCCCCTCCCCGCGACGTGGCGGAGACGGCCGGCTGCCTGATTCTGGTCGCGGAGGACAACGCGACCAATCAGACGGTGATCCGCATGCTGATGGCGCGTTTGGGCCTGGTGGCGGATGTGGCGGCGGATGGGCGGGAGGCGCTCTCTCTGTTCGAGACCCGACGCTACGGCCTCGTCGTGACCGATTGCCACATGCCGGACATGGACGGCTATGAACTGACGGAGCGAATACGGGCACAGGAGGCGGGGGGCACCGATGCGGCGCACACGCCCATCGTGGCGTTGACGGCGGACGCCATCGCCGGCACCGCGAAGTACTGCCTGGATCGCGGCATGGATGACTACCTGACCAAGCCGGTCGCGGTGGCCGATCTTGAGGCCGTGGTGGTCCGCTGGCTGCCCCGCGCCCTGGAGCTGCGCCGGCCTCGTCCCACCGGACCGGCGCCCCTAGGGGGCGACAATCAGGTCGATTGGACCCGGCCCGACGGGACCCTGGGTGACGGGGCCATGTGGGACAGAAGGGACGGGGGCCCGCGCGTTGGGGCCGTGTTCGAGGACCCGAGCGACTCCGAGCCGTCTGATGACTCCATGCCGTCCGAGCCCGTTTCGGCCGAGAACCGGGCGTTCGAGGTCCCGGGGGCGGACCAACCGGTCTTGGATACGACCTACCTACGTGACCTCGTCGGCGGTGACGAGGCGACGCTCAAGACGCTGCTGCTGGAGTTCCTCACCTCAACGGAGGCGGATGTGGCGGAGGCTGTCGCGGCCTTCGCTGACGGCCGCCTGGATGCCGCGCGCAAGGCGGCGCATACCGTGTCCGGCGCGGCGCGCTCGGCCGGAGCCCTGCGGCTTGGTGCGATGTGCCGGGCCATCGATACGGCCTTGCTGGAGGGCGATACGGAAACACCCCGTGCCATCGTGCCAGGTCTTCCGTCGGCGTTCGACGAGGCCGCGGCGGCCATTCAGGCGCTGTAAGCGGCAGCGTTCGGGCGCACGGCGACCCGCCACGCCTAACGACCCGTCACGCCTAACGACATGGCTGGGTCAGGAGACGGGCTGGTCGTCCTCGACCCGACCGCCGGTCAGGATGACGGTGACGACCATCATCAGCGCGGTCAGGGCCAGCACCAGATAGATCACCCACCACTGCTGGAAAATGAAGATCGCCAGATAGCTGAGGAGCCCGGCTAGGGCGACGGCCATGATGAGGATCAGCTTGACGGTGACCATGGGGCTGCCTCTCCGGAATCGGGCGCGGGGGCGGTTCCGTTCGGATCCGGACTCCACGAACGGCCCATCGGTTCGGTTCCATGGGCACGACCGGGATCCAAGACCCGTAATCCGCCCGCATTCGCCGACCGATCGGCGAGGTGCGCGTTGGACGTATTCCGGATACCGGATCTGCGCGGATCTGTCCACCGCCGCCTCGGCGGGGCCGGCCTCGGTCGGGTCGCATCCGGGGCGTTTTCGGGAGGGACCGGCGGTATGCTATCGAGGGTTTGCGCGCGAACCGGACTCGGCGCATATGTCTGCAGTCGACCGGTGCTCACGCGAGGCCTTTGCGACGCCAGGCGGATCCCGCGCGTACGGTCGCGCCGGACGGGATAAGGAGAGGGATCATGACGGCCCAGGACTGCGCGCGGTGTGGCCGCGTGCCCGCCGCACCGACGGGGCAGGGGCGACTGTTCCTGTGGCCGCCGCTTGGGCACACCGCAGGCAAGCTGCGGCGGGCGCTGGCCGCGTCGCCGGCCCTCCGCCCGCCGGAGATGGTGGATGGCGCGCTGGTCATCCCGGTGGGAGACCGGGACCATTTGGCGCTGGCCCGTGTTCTGGAGGACGCGCTTACCCGGGCGGAATGCCAGGACACCCGGGCCCTGTTCCTGGCCGATGGCGAGCGCCCCGACCGGCGGCACCTGGGCGAGGTCGGGGCCCTGGAAACCTATGTGGCCCGCACGCGGGGGCACTGGCTGCTGGAGGTGATGGCGGCGGAACGGGTCACGATGCTGTTCCAGCCCATTTTTCACGTCGCGGAGCCGACGCGGGTCTTTGCCCATGAATGCCTGTTGCGCGGAGTGGATTCCGATGGCGGCTTGATCCCCCCCAAAGACATGTTCGACTTCGCGAGCCGGGCCGACCTGACCTTTCCCCTGGACCGGCTGGCCCGTATCGCGGCGGTGAAGACGGCGGCCGCCCGCCAGGTGCCGGGGCACATCTTCATCAATTTCACGCCCTCCGCGATTTACGACCCGGACTACTGCCTGCGCACGACCTTGGACGCCGTGGAGCAGACCGGCCTGGATCGGGGCCGGGTGGTGTTCGAGGTGATCGAGACGGACCGGATCGGTGATCCGGAGCATCTGGCCGGTGTCCTGCGCTACTACCGCGATGCGGGGTTCAAGGTGGCGTTGGACGATCTGGGCGGCGGGTATGGCAGCCTTGGCCTGCTGCCGAGCCTGCGACCGGATTTCGTCAAGCTCGACCGGGCGATCGTGGATGGCGTGCATGCCCACCCCGTGAAAGGGGTCGTGGTGCAGCGGCTGGTCGAGATGGCGCATGATCTGGACATCCAGGTCGTGGCGGAAGGCGTCGAGCAGGCGGAGGACCTCACGTGGCTCCAGGCCTGTGGCGCCGATTTCGTCCAAGGCTTTTTGTTGGCGGCCCCCGCGCCCGAACCCATCCGGCCCGGTGCCTGACAGCGATTCCGGTTTCTAGACGGAGAGGAACTGCTCCCATGTCCGATCTGACCCTGGTCCTCGGCAACAAAGCCTATTCGTCCTGGTCGCTGCGGCCCTGGCTGGCGCTGCGGGTGGCCGGCATTCCGTTCCATGAAGAGGTCATCGCCCTCGATCAGCCGGACACGCGGGAGCGCATCCTGCGTCATTCGCCGGCCGGGCGGGTGCCGGTGCTGCACGACGGCGCCGTGACCCTGTGGGAGTCGCTGGCGATCCTGGAGTACATCGCGGAGCGCCATCCGGAGGCGGGGCTGTGGCCGGACAGCCAGGCGTCGCGGGCCTTCGCCCGCGCGGTGACCAGTGAAATGCATGCCGGCTTCGCGCCCCTGCGCGCGGCGTTGCCCATGAACCTGCGGGAGGGCCGTCCAGGCCTCGCCCTGACGGCCGAGGTTCAGCGCGACGTGGATCGGGTGTGTGCGCTGTGGCGGGATTGCCGCTCGCACCATCGGGCGGGCGGGCCGTTCCTGTTCGGGCGGTTCACGAACGCCGATGCCATGTTCGCCCCTGTGGCGACGCGGTTCCGGACCTACGGCGTGCCGCTGGACGATCTGTGCGGGGCGTACGTGCAGGCCCTCTACGATCTCCCCGCCCTGCAGCAGTGGATAGCCGAGGCCCAGGCGGAGCCCTGGGTGATCGAGGCCGTGAGCGAGATCGGGAAACCCTGACAGGCGGCGGGGAGAAGCCCGGGAAAGTCCCTTCGGCGTGCGGCATTGATCCGGCCCGGGCGATGCGGCATGGTCCGCGGCACGTTGTTCTCCCCGCTGGCCGGACACTCATGACTCACGATTCCCCGCGCGCACCTGCCAAGCCCCTTCCCAAGGCTCCCGAGCTTCCCGACGATCTGCCGATCCCACAGCCGCCGCCCGGTGCGACCAAACGCGCCCGGGCGCTGATGATCCAGGGTACCAGCTCGGATGTGGGCAAGAGCCTGCTGGTCGCCGGCCTGTGCCGGGCCTACCAGCGGCGCGGTCTGGCCGTGCGGCCGTTCAAGGCCCAGAACATGAGCAACAACGCGGCGGTCGCGGTCGACAGCGACGCGCCGCCCAATCCGGACGGCACCTATCCGCACGGCGAGATCGGGCGCGCTCAGGCGCTGCAGGCGCGGGCCTGCCGTATGCCGCCGTCCATCGACATGAACCCCGTTCTGCTGAAGCCGCAAACCGAGATCGGGGCGCAGGTGGTGCTGCGCGGCCGGGTGCTCGGCAACTGCCCGGCGCGCGTCTATCACAAGATGCGCCACGCCCTGATGCCCTCCGTGCTGGGCAGCCTGGAGCGGTTGCGCGCCGACGCCGACCTCGTGATCGTCGAGGGGGCCGGGTCCGGCGCCGAGGTCTACCTGCGGGATTCCGACATCACCAACATGCGGCTGGCGGAGAAGGCGGACCTGCCGGTGGTGTTCCTGTCCGACATCGACCGGGGGGGCACCATGGGGGCGCTGGTCGGCTCGCACGCCCTGTTGCGGCCGGAGGACAACGCCCGCGTCAAAGGCTATCTCATCAACAAGTTCCGGGGTGACTTCACCATCTTCGAACCGGCCTGCGAGACCATCACGGCCCACACCGGCTGGCCGTTCCTGGGAGTGGTGCGCTGGTTCGAGGGCGGGGCCCGGCTGCCGGCCGAGGATTCGCTGGCGCTGGAACGCCCCGCCGAACCGGGCGCGGGCAACCTGCGCATCGCCGTGCCGCGCCTGTCGCGCATCGCCAATTTCGACGACATCGATCCGCTGGCGGCTGAGCCGGGCGTGTCGGTCTCCTGGGTGCAGCCGGGCTCCCCGATTCCCAAGGACACCGACGTCGTCATCCTGCCGGGGTCCAAGGCCACCCGCTCCGACCTGGATGTGATGCGCCGCGAGGGCTGGGACGTCGATATCCTGGCCCATGTGCGCCAGGGCGGTCAGGTGGTGGGGCTGTGCGCCGGCTACCAGATGCTCGGCCGCGTGGTCCGGGACCCGCAGGGGATCGAGGGACCGCCCGGGGAGACCCCGGGGCTTGGGTTGCTCGATATCGAAACCGAGATCGGCGGCGACAAGCGGCTGATCGATCTTGCCCTGAACGACGCGAACAGCGGGTGCCCGATCACCGGCTACGAAATGCACATGGGCCGCACCACCGGCGCCGGGCTGGAGCGGCCGTGGCTGCGCCTGTCGGACACGCCCGGCGGCCCGGTCCGCGAGGAGGGGGCCGTCTCCGCCGATGGGTGTGTCATGGGGGCCTACATCCACGGCCTATTCGGCGGCGATGCCTTCCGCGCGCACTGGATCGCCCGGATGGGCGGCGAGGCCGCGCGCCTGAATTACGAGGGACGGGTCGAGCAGACGCTGGATGAGCTGGCCGCCCACCTCGAAAGCCACCTGGACCTCGACGCGCTGCTCGCGCTGGCGACCTGACTCCAGGGTCAGTCGTTCCCCCAGTGCCGGGCCAGCGTGGTGCGGGCGGTGCGGATCGCCTCGGCCAACTCCTGCCGGTCGTCGCGGTTCTTGACCTCCCGCCGGGCGTCGTCCGCGATCAGCCGCAGGTGCCGCTGCAACAGCGGTGCGTGGCGGGCCCGGCAGACCCGGGCCATCCGGTTGATCGCCTCGACTAGCCTTAGGGTCACCAGCATGTTGCCAGCGGAGGCCCGGCGCAGCGGATGCAGCGCGGCGCCCAGGATGTCCTTCATGCTGATGACGTCGAGCCAGACGCGCGCTGTCTCGTCCGAATCGCGCATCAGGGAGGACGGCGCCCCCCGTTGGAGCAGGCGCGCGAGGGAGGCCGAGGTGTGGTCGATGGCACTGATGGCGGTGTAGGCGTCGTTGATGCCGGGGGACAGGGCGCGCAGGGCGATCTCAATGTTCAAGTGCACGGTGAAGCGGATGTCGCCGGAGGGCGACCGGGCGTCATGCAGTACAACGGCTTCGCGGATGGTCGCATCGGCGTCGTCGAAGGCGGCGCCGTAGACGCGCGCCAGGGGTTCGCCCTCGATGACGAACCGCCCCGGGCACGCGATGACCTCGATGAAGCCCTCGTGGCGGGTGGCGAGGTCGAGCAGCCGTTCACCGTTGACCGCGATCACGTACCCGGACTGTGCGGACAGCACCGGACGGCCGTCCCCGGAGGGCTTGGTATCCTGCTCTTCCGGATCGGCGCGCGGTTCGGCCGCCAGCAGGCTGTCGATCGCCGCACGCAGGGATCGCTGGGTGCGGCCGATTTCATTGTCGACCATCACCCGCCGCGCCACGTCGTTGACGAAGTAGAGGACGGCGAAAAAGCTGACCGCCGCCAGAACGATGGCCAGGGCGACCGTCAGGCGCGGAACCTCGTCCTGGCCGACGATGTACAGGACGAACAGGCTGTACAGAAACGTGGCCCCCAGCAGGCCGAGCGTGACCTGATTCGACCGGTTATCCGCGAAGGTCTCCAGCAGTCGTGGCGCGATGTTCCCCGCCGCCAGGGTGAACACCACCAGGGTGATGGAGTAGACGAGGCTGATGACGGTCATCATCGCGCCGGCGATGGTGGCCAGCACCGTGCGCGCGCCCTCGGCCTGGATGCGCATGAAATCGAGGGCCTGGAAGATGTCCGCCGTCGGCGCCAGCCGGTCGAGCCAGACGCCGCCCAGGGCGAGCAGAACGCCTCCGAACGCCAGCAGTCCCGGAAGGACCAGGAAGCCGCGAAACAGCCGGCGCAGGGAATAGAGGAGCGAGGACTTCAGGAGGCGGACGGCCATTCCGACGGGGCCCTTCAAGCCGATATACACGCGCACATAGGTCTGGATGGGCGCCGACAGCGGCCAGTGTAGGGCCGGAACATTGGGCGGAACAGCCTTAAACCGACACGCGCGTCAAACCGACACGCGCGTCGCGTGGGCGCTGGCCCCGGTGGGGGCCATGGGGCCCGGTTACAGAATCTCGAGAACGGCCTCTGGCGGCCGCCCCAGCCGGGCCCGTCCGTTCGCCACCACGATCGGCCGTTCGATGACGATCGGGTGGGCGATCATGCCGGCGATCAGGGCCTCATCATTCAGGTCTGGATCGGCCAGTCCGGCCTCCCGAGCCTCTTTCTTGCGCATCAGGTCGCGCGGCGCCATCTTCAGCAGCTGCAACAGGCGTCGCACCGTATCGGCGTCCGGCGGCGCGTCCAGGTACGGAACAACTTCGGGTTCAATGCCCCGATCCCGCAAGAGCGACAGGGTTGCGCGGGACTTGCTGCATCGGGGATTGTGATACATCACGACGGTCATTCATTCCCTCCCGCTTCGGCCGTGCCCACAGTCCCGAGGGGACACGGACCCAATTACCTTCAGTTCACATACGCGGAGATGCGCACCGTGACAACGCCTGCCCCCCGTCGCCGAATCTCTACGGGACGTCTGGTCGCGCTGTTGGGTCTCCTTTGTCTGCTCGCGGGGTTGAGCGGCGTGTTTGGGGGCATGGCCCACGCCCAGTCGCGGGCGTTGTCGCCGGAAGCCCAGCAGGCGCTGGAAACGATGATCGAGTCCCGGACGGAGGCCGCTGCGCGGGCCGCCGAATCCGGGACCACCGAGACGGCCGCGCCGGGAGATTCGGCTGTTGGGGCGTCGGAGGCCTCCGGCGCCAGCGGATCCGAAGCCGAGAGGGCCGCCGGCAGTCCTGCGGACGGGGCCGCTGCCGCGCCGGCCCCGACCACGGCGGCGCCGCCCTCCGCCTCGGTGCCGGACAACGTGGCTGGCCTGCTGGCCGCCCTGCGCAATCCCGAGACTCGGGCGGCCCTGGTCGACCTGTTGCGGGCGACCGAGCCGGGGGTGGCCTCACCCTCGGGCAGCCAAGGCGAGGGCGCATCCGCGTCGTCCGGGTCTCCGCCCGCGTCTTCATCCGGGTCCGCCTCCAGCTCCTCGGCGGGGCTTTCGGGCCTTGCCGCGGCGGCCGTTGGCAGCGCCACCCCGGAGGCCCCGGCCGGAGCCGGGGAATCGGCGCCGGCCTCGGGCGCCACGGACTCGTCCGGCGATGGCGGAGAGGGCGAGTCCGTCCTGCCCATTCCGGCCCCTGATATCACGGCGCTGACCAACCTGTTCCACGATCTGTACGAGGATGTGGTCTGGACCAGCGGAATCACGACCCAGGTTCCGGAGATCTGGAACTGGATCCGGCTGCAATTCGACGACACGCAGCGGGACGTCTGGCTGCATCTAAGTTGGCAAATCGCTCTGGTGGTCCTGGCGGGTGTAGTGACCGCCGTTCTGATCCGGTTCATGCTGATCGGCGCCATTCGACGCCTGCAAGAAAAGGCGGCCGAGACATCCGGGACGCGCCGGTTGATCCTTTTGGTCACCCGGTTGGTGTTGTCGCTGCTGCCGATCGGCGTGTTCGCGGTCACGGCCCAGGCCACCATGCCGGTGATCGATGCGACCTGGCGGACGGAACTGGTGGCCGCTGTCGTGGTGACGACCATGGTGATCCTGCGCGCCGTCGATCTGGTGCTGGGCGCCCTGCTGTCTCCGGGGGACGCTTCGCTCCGCCTGATGCCGGCGTCGGACGAGACGGCCACCATCCTGACGCGGGGCCTGCGCCGGATCGGCATGGCTCTCGTGCTCGGGTATCTGCTGGTGGAGGTGTCGCGGCTGCTCGGCATGCCGCACGGCGGCCGGATGCTTCTGGTGCATCTGGCCGGGTTGGTGGTCCTTGTGTTGAGCATCCGGACGCTGATCGCTCTGCGGGCCATCGTTAAGGCGCACATCCGCCGCATCAATGTGCGCGGGGGCGCGTCCTCGGCCTGGATCGGTGGGCTGCTGCGCGGGTTGGCTGACATTTGGCACATCCTGGCCACGGCGTATGCCATCGGCATTTTCTTCGCGTGGGTGGTCGATACCGAGCGTTGGTTCGCCTTGGCCGGCTTGGCCACGCTGAAGACCGTCGTGGTGTTCTTCCTCGGGCTGGTCGTGTTCGGCTGGGTGCAGAAGGTGCGCGACGCCAGCATGATGCGGCTGCACGGTGCGGGGCGGTTGGATCGGGGCGCCCGGGAGCGCGGCCGGCGTTATATCGGCCTGACGACCTCTGCGGTGCGGGTTCTGGTCGGGCTGATCGCCCTGGCCTTGATTCTCGACGCCTGGCATCTGGGTGCCCTGTCCTGGCTGCTGGACGGCGGCGGCAAGCGTTTCGTCACCATGGCGTTGAATCTGGCGCTCGTCCTAGCGGTGGCGGTGGCCCTGTGGGAGGGCGTCAATCACATGATCCTGCGCTACCTGTCCTCGACGGATGCGCAAGGCAAGCTGGTCGAGCGCGGTCAGCGGGAGCGCACGCTGCTGCCCCTGTTGCGCAACGTGCTGACGGTGTTCCTGGTGGTGGTGGCGTCGCTGATCGTGCTGTCGGAGATCGGGGTGGACATTGCACCCCTTCTGGCCGGTGCCGGTGTGATCGGTCTGGCCATCGGCTTCGGGTCGCAGAAGCTGGTTCAGGACGTCATCAGCGGCGTGTTCAACCTGCTGGAGGATACCATCGGCGTGGGGGACGTGGTGCAGGTCGGCAGTCATGCCGGGGTCGTCGAAGCCATGTCCATCCGCTCCATCCGTCTGCGCGATCTGTCCGGCAATCTGCACACCATTCCGTTCAGCGGTGTGGATACGGTCACGAACATGACCAAGGACTTCTCGTACTATCTGTTGGAGGTGGGAATCGCGTATCGGGAGAACACCGATTACGTGACCTCGATTCTGCACGAGATCGGTGCCGAGCTGCAGGCGGATGACGAATACGGCCCCAGTATTCTTGAGCCGCTGGAGGTGCTGGGCGTTGACGGGTTCAAGGATTCGGCCGTCATCATCAAGGCGCGTATCATGACCAAGCCGATCATGCAGTGGTGGGTCGGCCGCGAGTTCAACCGACGTATGAAGCACCGCTTCGACGCGCTGGGCATCGAGATCCCGTTCCCGCACACGACGCTGTACTTCGGCGTCGACAAGGAGGGCAACGCGCCACCAGCCCATCTGCATGTCGATCGTCTGGCCGCGATGGGACGCCACGCGACGGGGTCGGGCGGCCACCCGGTCGAGTCCGATCCGACCGTCGAGCCACCGCCGACGCCAAAGCCGGTGCACCTGCCGGACCCGGACGGCGACGGCCCCGGCGAGGGCCGGTAGGGGGCAATAGGGGGATCCGCCTCGCGCGCCGCCCACCCGTAGGGGGCACGCGCGAGGCACAAACCCGCTCCGTCGTCAGGCGCTCGTTCGATTCAGGCGCCAGACCGACAGGTTCAGGAAGCTCGCCACGGTGACCCACACCAGATACGGCATCAACAGAAGGCCGGCCCAGTAGTTGATCGGGAAGAACAGGACGGCCGTGGCCAGAACGGCGATCCACAGGGACACCACGACCAGATAGGCCAACCCCATGCGGCGCATGCCGAAGAACACCGGCGACCACAGGGCATTGAGCCCGAGCTGAACGGCGTAGACGACCAGCGGCACCGTCCCCTCGCCGGGCTGCGCGAAGCTCCACACCAGGAAGGCGGAGGCCGACATCAGCGCGTACAGGATCGCCCAGGCCAGAGGGAACAGCCAGTTCGGCGGTGTCCACCATGGCTTGCGCAAGGCGGCGTACCAATCGTCCGGGCGGTAGGCAGCGGCGGTCATCGCGGTGGCGAAGCTGGCCGACAGGATGACGGCGAGGGCAATCACGGAGGCAGAGTCCACGGCAACGGCTCCTTTTCGGCGGGAACGAACGGGTCCGTCTTACACCCACAGGACCGTCACCGCGACCCCTGCGCGTGGAGCCCCGTATCCGACTGTTGCACTGCACGCCTCTTGCCCCTCGGGGAAGACCCCAGTATTACTACGGCGCCCGTATCCGTCCGGGGGCGGTATGTTTCGTGTCGCACCGGACCGGCCGTCCTGCGCGCAAGGTGTATCATGTCCCAGTCCGTTCGAACGTTCTCCCCAGGCCTGTTGCTGGGCCTTCTGATCCGACCGATTCCGCTGTCTGCGCTGCGTGTCGTGGCCCGTCCCGTCATGGACGGGCTGATCGCGGACCTGGGACCGCGCCTCGGCGACCGGCTGTCGGGTCTCCAGGGGCGTCTCGCTATCGTGCCGACCGGGCATCCGGTGGCGGTCGTGCTCGATATCGACGATGGCGCGCTGGAACTGGACCTGATCGAGGCCGACACCCGTGAGGCCATGGGCGCGGTCGCCGCCGTGCGCGCGCCGTTGGAAACGCTGACGGCCATGCTTGACACCGAGGGCATGGACGGCGACGCCTCGTTCTTCGCCCGCGCGCTGACCATCGAGGGCGACACCAGTTTGGTCATGGCGCTGCGCTATGCGCTGGAAGACGCCGGCGCCGGGATCGACGATATCACCAACGCCATGCCCTGGCCGTTCGGCGCCGCGTTGCCGCACGCCATGCGGTTTGGTCAGCGCGTTCATGCGGCGGCCAGCCGCGATCTGGCGACCATCCAGGACGCCATTCTCGCGCCGGTCCGCACCGAGGTCGCCCGCCAGGACGCCCGCATGTCCCGCATGGAAAGTCAGATGCAGCGGACCCAGCGCCGCCGCGCCGCCAGTTAGCTCGAGTCGGAAAGGTCCCGCCATGAATGCCGTGCCCATGGAACTGGTCTGCCCCGCCGGTACGCCGGCCGCCCTTGATGCCGCCATCGAGGCCGGCGCCGATGCCGTGTACTTCGGGTTTCGGGACCGGACCAACGCGCGCAACTTCCCGGGCCTGAACTTCTCGCCGAAGGAATTGG
Source organism: Roseospira marina (assembly GCF_014197855.1). Classification (GTDB taxonomy): domain Bacteria; phylum Pseudomonadota; class Alphaproteobacteria; order Rhodospirillales; family Rhodospirillaceae; genus Rhodospira; species Rhodospira marina. The sequence continues at coordinate 207,767 of NZ_JACIGJ010000002.1, read as the reverse complement.
CCGAGGGGATCGAGACCTGCAACGCGCGCGGCGCGCGCCCTATGATCGCCATCAACACGTACCCCGACGCCTCGGACGACTCGCTGTGGCGCCGCAACGTGGATATCTGCGCCGAGGCCGGCGCGGGCGCCGTGATCCTGTGCGACATGGGCCTGGCCGGCTATGCCACGAAGCGGCACCCGGATCTGCGGCTGCATCTGTCGGTGCAGGCCTCCGCGTCGAACGCGCCGTCGGTGCAATTCTACCGCGACGCCTTCAACATCCGCCGCGTCGTGCTGCCGCGCGTCATGACGGTGGAGCAGATCGCTGCGCTGACCGCTGCCGTGCCGGATGTCGAGACCGAGGTGTTCGTGTTCGGCGGCCTCTGCGTGATGGCGGAGGGCCGGTGCTCCATGTCCGGCTACGCCACCGGCATTTCGCCGAACAAGGACGGCGCGTGCTCCCCGGCCAGCCATGTGCGCTATGAGGAGCAGGGGGAGATCATGACCTCCCGGCTCGGCAACTTTACCCTGAACCGCTTCGGGGCGGGCGAGGCCGCGGGCTATCCCACGCCGTGCAAGGGCCGCTACCGCGTGCAGGGTCGCGAGATGCACCTGTTTGAGGACCCGTGCAGCCTGGACGCGACGTCGCTGCTGCCGGACTTCGCGCGGGCCGGTGTGACGGCGCTCAAGGTCGAGGGCCGTCAGCGTGGCAAGGCCTATGTGGCGCAGGTGGTCAAGAGTCTGAAGGCCGCCATCGCCGGCCAGACCGCGACCGACCCGACCGCCACCCGCCGCTTCATGGAGGCCGGGGGGGCGACCACCGGCGTCTACTCGGGCGCCTGGCACTAAGCCGGGGCGTTCTTCAACCGGCTTCGGACGCCACGTCCGAATGGGGGCGTCGGTTCCCCATTCTCTTTTTGACCCCGCGCCATCGGACACGTTGTGATGACCCAGCTTTCCGCCCGCCTCGCCCTTGGTCCGCTGCTGTACCATTGGTCCGCCGACCGCCGCCGCGCGCTGTATCAGGCGGTCGCTGCGGACGGCCCGTATGACACGGTGGTTCTGGGCGAGACCGTCTGCGCCAAGCGGGAAACCCCGCCGGTGATGGAGGCGATGGCGGAGGCCGAGGTGGCATTGAAGGCCGCCGGGCGCGCCGTGATCCGGCCGACGATCGGGCTCGCTGTCGCCGAGGAGGAGGTCACCGCGCTGGAGACCGTCGCCCGCACCGCCAACGCCGGCGCGCTGGTGGAGGCCAACGACGTCGGCGCGCTGGCGCTGCTGTCCGGACAGCCGCACCAAATCGGGCCGATGGTCAACGTCTACAACGAGGGCACCTTGACCGCCCTGGCGGAGCGCGGCGCGACCTGTGTGACCCTGCCTTGGGAACTGCCCATGGACAACGTGGTGGCCCTGGCGGGCACCGCGAAGCGTCTGGGCATCGACTGCGGTGTGACGGTGTTCGGCCGCGCTCCGCTGGCGATCTCGGCGCGCTGCTACCACGCCCGCGCCAACGGTCTGCACAAGGCCACCTGTCGCCTGATCTGCGAGCAGGATCCGGAGGGCCTGGAGGTCGAGACCCTGGACGGCGATCCGTTCATGGTCGTGAATGGCCTTCAGACGCAGGCGTTTGCGGTAACCCTGATCGTGCGCGAGATCCCCAAGTTGATCGAGGCCGGGGTCACGGTGCTGCGCGTTTCGCCGCTTGATATGGACATGGTGGCGGTCGGCAACGCCTATGCCGATCTTCTGGCGGGGCGCGCCAGCGTGGAGGAGGCGGAGGATCGCCTGCTCGATCTGCTGGAGGATCACGAGGTGGCCAACGGCTTCCTGCACAACGCCCCCGGCGCTGATTGGGTCGCGGCGGAGTAACCGTCCCTCATCGATTGGGCTGCCGGCTTTGCTGCGGTCCGTCTTACGCGCCACGCATGGGTGCTGCACCCCTGACGGCCCGCCGGGTTCTCCCCGCGCGGGCCGTTGTCGTGTGCGCCGGCCCTTCCGTGCACATTCGGATGGGCATGAGACCCAGCCCATCTCATTTTCTCATGTCACTCTGCCTTTTCTTGCGTTGCCGACGGCCGTGGTCATGGCGCCAATGGTCCCGGATCGTGTCGCATAGAGGTAGGGTATTCCATGAGAACGAGGGATCGGTCGGCGTCCTCGCAGAGCATCGCCGTGCTGTGGGTGTTGGTCGCGACGGCGATCTTCACGGTGATTTATGCCTCTGGAAAACTGATGGGTGGCGCCATTCCGGCGCTGCAAATGCTGTTCTTCCGGTATGTGAGCGGCTTCGTGCTGGTAACGGTGGTGGCCGTGCTGTCCGGCCGGTCGGGTGTGACGCGCACCCGCCGGCCCTTGGCGCACCTGACCCGGGCGTGCTGCGGCGCGTTCGGCGGCGCCGCGACCATCCAGGCGGCCACGCTGATGCCGGTCGCCAACGCCAGCGCCCTTGGTCTTCTGACGGGGGTTCTGACCATCCTTTTGGGAATCGCGGTGTTGAAGGAAGTGGTGTCGCCGGGGCTGTGGGGTGCCACGCTGGTTTCCCTGGCAGGGGCGCTGCTGGTGGTGCTCAGCCAAGGCGGGCTCGCGCTGGATGGAGCCTATCTGTGGGGCGCTGGGTTCGCGTTGATCGGGGCGGTTCTGATCGCGCTGGAGACGATTCTCATCAGCACGCTCTCACGGTCGGATCGGGCGCTGACGGTTCTGCTCTATGTGAATGGGTTCGGGGTTCTGCTCATGGCCGGCCCGGCCCTGGTGCTGTGGCAGCCGCCAACCCTGGGGCAAATTGCGGTCATGGTGGCGCTAGGGCCGCTGGCGATCACGGCGCAGTACTGCAATATTCGCGGCTTCCGCATGGCGCCGGCCTCGGTGCTGGGGCCCGTCGATTACACATGGTTGGTGTTCGCCGCGGGTCTCGGTGCCGTTGTGTTCGGCGAAATTCCCGCGCCTCTGGCGTTGGTGGGGTTCGTCCTGATCGTCGGTGGAGGCGTTGCCCTGACGCGGGTGCGCGCGGTTCAGCCGGCGGACTCCGGTGTGGTCTATGCGGGGGCGACCAGGGTGTCGAGCCAGGCCACAAACCGGCGCGGCCCGAGCCGCTCCGCACCCGACCCGCATTCGATCACGTAGTAGCCCATCGTGGCGGCCGGCCCAATCTGCGTCAGGTGGCCGGCGGCGCACTCCGGCGCGGCGAAATCCAGATCCGCCAGGACGACGCCCAGTCCGGCCCGACCGGCCTGCAAGGCGGCCTCGTCGGTATCCAGGATCAAGCCGTGCGAGAGGTCGGGGGCGGCGATGCCCGTACGCGCGCTCCAGACCGTCCAATCCCAGGCGTTGCGCGAGGCAATGATGGGCCGCAGAGTCCGAAGCGGCTGGCCGCGCGAGATGAGCCCGGGGGCGGCAAGCGGGCCGCTTCGGTCCATGCGCAGCACGTGCGCGTCGGCGTCGGGCGTATCGCCGCGCTGAAAGCGGAGGCGGACGTCGGCGACCTCGCCGGAGACGTCGTCATCGTGCGGAACCGAGGCGATTTTCAGCCGCGCGTGGGGGTGGGCGCTTTGGAACGCCGGCAGGCGCGGCATCAACCAGCGCATGGCCAGGGTGACGCTCGCGGCGACGTCGATATCCCACGGATCCCGGGTGAGGCGGCCGGCCGCGCGTTCAAGTCCGTCCAGGGCCTCCGTGGCCGCCGGAAGCAGGCTCGCGCCCGCCGCCGTCAGCCGCACCCCACCTGTGACGCGGTCGAACAGACGCTGCCCAAGCCAGCGTTCCAGAATGCCGATCTGGCGTGAGACGGCCCCCTGAGAGACTCCGAGGTCTCGCGCCGCCGCCGTGAAGCCCCCCAGACGTCCGGCGGCTTCGAACGCGCGCACGGCGTTGAGCGGGGGGAGGCGGCGGGTGGCGTGTGGGGCGGTCATCGGGGGGCGACTCCGGGGATGGCGCGGCAGGGGCGCCCGTGTGTTCGCCTCTCCGATACGCCAGCCGGATCGGCGCGGCAAATGTCATCTGGTGCCGGCCGGTTCGGGGCTGTTAGGGTGCGGCATGATTGACGTTCTGAGCCCGCAACCCGCCCTGTCCCTCACGCTCGACGAGGCGCAACGCCGTCCCATTCCCCCGGGCCGCTTGCGCGAAGTCGTCACCGATATGGAATGCCGGACGGCGCCGACCGATCCGCCGCCGCCGTTGCCCGTGGGGGTGCGGTTGGTTCGCCACGCCGGGGACCTGACCTGGGATGTCTTCGGCCCGATCTTCCACGCCGTGGGCGCGCCCTGGATGTGGCGCGACCGCCTGCACCGCACGCCGGAGGCCGAGGCCGCCCACCTGGCGGATCCGGGCGTCGTGATTCACCTCCTGGCGCGTGTCACGGACGGGGCGATCCTCGGGTTCTGCGAGATGGATTGCCGCGACCCGGCGGCGGGCTTCAAGGTGCTTTATTTCGGTCTGATGCCGGACGTCATCGGCGGTGGTCTGGGGCGCGCGCTGTTCGCCCATGCGCTGGCCGATGCCTGGACACAGAGGCCGTCGCGCATTGCCCTGGATACCTGCACTCACGACAGCCCCCGGGCCGTCGGCTTCTATGAGAAATTCGGATTCCAGGTCGTCGGGTCGCCCCGGGTCACGGAGTTCGACGACCCGCGCCGGACCGGGCTGTTGCCGCCCTCGGCCGGGGCGGACATTCCGTGGGCGCCGCTGACCGAGCGTCCGCCCGCCCTGCGGACGAACGCTGAGACTCCCGCCCCAGAGACTTCCGCTGCCGAGACCTCCGCCCCCTGACGGGCGGGCCATCAAGAGAGAGGAGCTGCGCCATGGTGGCGCCTGTGCCGCATGAGGGCGCTCGCGTTCTGGTCAGCGCCTGCCTGCTGGGCGAGCCCGTGCGCTACGACGGCCGGGGCGCGGCGCTGGCCGACACCTGTCTGGAGCGGTGGCGGGCGGAGGGCCGCGTGGTGGCGCTGTGTCCCGAAACCGCCGGCGGGCTGCCGACTCCGCGCGCTCCGGCGGAGATCGAACCGGGCGGGGACGGCGCCGCCGTTCTGGACGGCACTGCGCGGGTCATGGATGTCACAGGCGCGGATGTGACGACGGCTTACGTAGAGGGGGCGCAGCGCGCGCTGGCCCTGGCGCAAACCCACACATGCCGGTACGCGCTGCTGATGGATCGCAGCCCGTCGTGCGGGTCAACGGTCCTGTACAGCGGCCACCACGACGGGCGTCGCCGGGCGGGCGAGGGCGTGGTCGCGGCCTTGTTGCGGCGTCGCGGTATTCGCGTGTTTGCGCCCGATCAGATCGCGGATCTGGATATGTGCTTGCGGGCCGACTGACCCGCCGCACCCTGTCTCGCCTAGGCCTGCCGTGCGTCCTGAACGCCCTTGCGAATCGCCCGGGTGCGGGTGAACAGGTCGAACAGCACGTCCCCCTCGCCGCGCCGGATGGCCCGCTGCAACGCCGTCAGATCCTCGGTGAATCGTTGCAGGCAGTCCAGCACGGCCTCGCGGTTGTTCAGGAACACGTCGCGCCACATGGTCGGGTCGCTGCCGGCGATGCGGGTGAAGTCCCGGAAACCGGAGGCCGAGTACTTGATGACCTCGTGCCGCAGGTGATCCTCCAGATCGGTCGCGGTGCCGACGATGGTGTAGGCGATCAGGTGCGGCAGGTGCGACGTAATGGCCAACACCCGGTCGTGATGGTCGGGTTCCAGCCGTTCCACCGTCATGCCGCAGGCGCGCCAGAGGTCGGCGACCGTGCGGGTGGCGGTGTCGTCGGTTCCGGGCAGCGGCGTCAGGATGCACCAGCGTCCGGGAAACAAGGCGGCGAACCCCGAATCCGGGCCTGATTTCTCGGTGCCGGCCAGAGGGTGGCCGGGCACGAAATGCACGCCTTCCGGCAGGTGCGGCGTGACCGCCTCGATCACCGCCTGTTTGACGGACCCGACGTCCGTCAGGATCGCGCCCGGTTTCAACGCGGGCGCGATGGTGGCGGCGACGCTGCCGTAGGCGCCGATCGGCACGCAGAGCATGACGAGATCGGCACCGGCCGCAGCCTCCGCCGGATCGGTGGTGGCTTCGTCGACGATGCCCAGGGCCTTGGCGCGGGCCGCGTGCTCCGGATTGGCGTCGGAGCAGACGATGGAGCGCGCCAAGCCTTCCGCGCGCACGGCGCGGGCCAGGGAGGATCCGATCAGGCCGATGCCGATGATCGCCATCCGGTCAAAAACGGGCGCGGTCATGCGGTAATGAACTCCGTCAGGGCATCGACGCACGCCTGCATTTCGTCGCCGGTTCCGATGGTGATGCGCAGGCTGTTCGGCAGGCCATAGCCTGCCATGCCACGAACGATGATGCCCTTGGCGCGCAGGGCTGCGTCGGCGTCTGCGGCGGTGCGGCCCGGTTCGGTGGGGAATGTGACCAGCACGAAGTTGCCCACGCTGTCGGTCAGATCGTAGCCGAGCGCGCGCAGCCGTTCGGTGGTCCAGGCCAGCCAATAGTCATTGTGCTGGCGGGCAAGGTCCTGGAACGCGATGTCTCCCATCGACGCCGCGCCCGCGGCCAGGGCCGTCAGCGACACGTTGAAGGGGCTGCGCAGCCGGTTCAGGATGTCGACCACATGCGCGGGGGCATAGGCCCAGCCCAGGCGCGCGCCGCCCATGCCGTGGATCTTGGAGAACGTGCGCAGCATCACCGTGTTCGGGTGGCTGTCCACCAGCGCGACGCCGGGCTCATAGTCGTTCTTGTCGACGTATTCCGCATAGGCGGCGTCCAGCACCAGAAGAACGTCCTCGCGCAGGCCCTCGCGCAGACGACGCACCTCGCTAATCGTAAGATAGGTGCCGGTCGGGTTGTTCGGGTTGGCCAGGAACAGGATCCGGGTGTTGTCCGTCACATGCGCCAGCAGGGCGTCCACATCGGCGATCAGGCCGTTTTCCGGCGCGGCCACCGGGGTGGCGCCGACACCCTGGGCATAGATGCGATACATGAGGAAGGCGTGCTCCGGGAACAGCACCTCGTCGCCGGGACCGGCGTAGGCCCGCACCAGCAGGGAAATCAGCTCGTCGGAGCCCGCCCCGCACACCAGGCGGTCGGCGTCCAGACCGTATCGCTTTGCGATGGCGGCCCGCAGCGCGACGGCGCCGCCGTCCGGGTAGCGGAACAGCTCGCCGGTGGCCTGCCGCACGGCCGCGATGGCCTTCGGGCTGGTGCCCAGCGCGCCTTCGTTGGAGGACAGCTTGATGACCGTGGCATGGCCCTCGATCGCGGACTCACCGGCCACATAGGGCTTCAGGTTCAGGATGCCGGGGCGAACGGGGGGCTGTTTCATGACACGGTTCCGCGATCAGATAGGAAGGGACAGGGCATTGCGCCCCGGGAAAAGGGGTGACGCCGGCGGTCTTTCAGGAGTGCCCTGGGGCGTCATTCCAGGGCGTCGGCCGGCAGGGGGGTGGCATAGGCGCCCAAAAGCAGGGCGTTGCGAATGCCGCCGCCGTCGCTGGCCCCACGCAGGGCCAACAGGCGCGTGTCGTCGGGTTGGACGAAGCCACGCACTTCGATCACATGAATCCGGGCGTCGTCGGCCGTGGGGCGGGCATCCCACACGGCGCGCGGCGGCAGGCCGGCTGTGGTTAGAACATCGGTAAAGGCCGAGCGGCTGATGTCCGGGCCGGTCTCCACGGCCAGCACGGAATGGTCGTCCTCGGTCTGTTCCGGCGTCATGCAGGCGATGGCCAGTGCCTCGATACCCATCGGGCCGGGCCCCGTCAGCGGCAGGCGCGCCACGATGTGGGGTGCGTCGGGGGCGTTGGACAGGATCAGCGGCCACCAGGGCGCTTCGTCCTCCCAGCGCGGCAGGGGCAGAATGCCGACCGTCGCATTGCCCGAGGTGACCTCGCGCACGACCTGGCTTGGCGATTGATGCGAGCTGGTTGGCGTGTAAGCGCCGTATTGATTGCGCGCGACCTCAAGGTAGCCGGCGCCGCGCTCCGGCATCCAGACGGCGATGGAAAACGGCCCCTGCACGCCGACGAGACCCGACAGCAGCTCGCGCCATATGCGGACCAGATTGCGCTTTGGCATGCTGCCTTTCCACCGGCCCACGAGCCGCCGCAGAATCATGGCCTCGCGCCCTGGGCGCAGGATCGGCCCGCCCTGTTTGGCGGCCGCGATCCGGTCCACCACGGCGCATCGCTGCATAAGAAGGTCAAGCATCTGGTCATCCAGCGCGTCGATTTCGTCGCGCAGACTGTCGAGCGAGGCGGGGGGGCGGCTCATCTAAGCGGATTCCGTTCCAACATCATGGAGGGCACAGATGTACGCCGCGAAGCCCTGGAAATCAAAGAAAACGTTGACACTCGACGGTGCCGCGCCTAGGTGTTCGGCGGCCAGCACGGAGCGGCGGGAGCACCCGTGCCCCGTTGCGCCTGTTCGCCCCCGGGCCCCGTGAGACGCCGTTGGACGCACCGCAGAACACCACCCTCCGGGTTGGCGAGGACAGGCCGATCCGACTGGACAGCGGACTCGACCTTGGTCCCGTGACGGTTGCGTACCAGACGGTCGGTCGCTTGAACGCCGACCGCTCCAACGCCATCCTGATCTGCCATGCGCTCACCGGCGACCACTACGTCGCCGGCATAAACCCCGTGACCGGCAAGCCGGGCTGGTGGGATGCCCTGGTCGGCCCCGGCCGCGTCCTCGACACGAACCGATTTTTCGTGGTGTGCGCCAACGTTCTGGGCGGCTGTCTGGGAACGACCGGCCCGCGCGACATCAACCCGGCGACCGGCAAGCCCTGGGGCCTGCATTTCCCCGTCATCACCATCGGTGACATGGTGACGGTGCAGGCGCGGCTGCTGGACGCGCTGGGCATTGAGCAGGTGTTTTGCGTCATCGGTGGCTCGATGGGCGGCATGCAGGTGCTGGAGTGGGCGGCGTCGTATCCCGAGCGCGTGTTCACGGCGGTGCCGATCGCCGCCTCGTACCGGCATTCCGCGCAGAACATTGCCTTTCACGAGGTGGGACGGCAGGCCATCATGGCCGATCCGGACTGGCGCGGTGGCGACTACCACGAGCACGGCGTGATCCCGCAGCGCGGCCTGGCGGTGGCGCGCATGACGGCGCATATCACCTACCTGTCGGAGACCGCGTTGCACCGGAAGTTCGGCCGGCGCCTCCAGGACCGGGAGGCGGTGACCTACGGCTTCGACGCCGATTTTCAGGTGGAAAGCTACCTGCGACACCAGGGGTCGACCTTCGTTGATCGGTTCGACGCCAATTCGTATCTCTACATCACGCGGGCCATGGACTACTTCGATCTGGCGACGGAGTACGGCGGCACACTGGCGAATGCGTTCCGCGCCACGCCCACACGTTTCTGCATCATCAGCTTTTCCAGCGACTGGTTGTTCCCGACGGTGGAAAGCCGGGCCATCGTGCACGCCCTGAACAGCGTCGCCGCGAACGTCAGCTTCGTCGAGGTAGAGAGCGACAAGGGGCACGACGCCTTCCTGCTCGACGAGCCGGAGTTTCATGAAACCCTGCGTGGGTTCCTTGACGGCGCGGCCCGTCATCGCGGCTTGCCGCCCACGGCGGAGGGGGCCCGATGATCGTCCCACCGGCAGGGGCGGGCGCGCGGGTGGGGGAACCCGTGTCCACCGGCAACGGCGATCTGCGGTTCGACTTGCGGATCATCGCCGACATGGTACGTCCCGGCGCCCGGCTGCTGGATGTGGGCTGCGGCGACGGCGCCCTGTTGCAGCACCTGGCCCAGACCAAGGCGGTCGACGGGCGCGGGATCGAACTGTCCATGGCGGGCGTGCGCGCGGCGGTGCGGCGTGGGGTGTCGGTGATCCAGGGTAACGCCGACACGGATCTGGCGGACTACCCGGCGGGTGCCTTCGACTACGCCATCCTGAGCCAGACGCTGCAGGCCATGCAGCAGCCGCGCACGGTGCTGGAGCAGCTTCTGCGCGTTGCCGATCACGCCATCGTGTCGTTTCCCAACTTCGGGTATTGGAAGGCGCGGTGGCATCTCGTGACCCGGGGGCGCATGCCGGTCACGGCGGGCCTGCCAGAGGAGTGGTGGGCCACGCCCAACATTCATTTCTGTACCATCAAGGACTTTGTGGTGCTGGCCCGGCACATGGACATCCGGATTGAACACGGGGTGGCTTTGAACGAGGACGGCAGTGTTCACCGCCTGTCGGCCACGGGGCCCTGGGCGAATCTTCTCAGCGCGCAGGCCGTGTTCCTGTTGACCCGGGTCGCGCCTCCGGGAGCGGTTGGCGCATGACCCGGCGCACCTGGGCCTGGTTGGCGCTGATCGCGCTGGCGGTGGTGGTGGGAACCGCCACCCTGGCGGCGTGGCGGACCGGCGTGTTGAGCAGCGATCACCTGCTGATGCCCGCACCGGACACCGTGCGCATCGCGCTGCCCGAACGGGGCGGGCGCCTGACGCTGGCGTTTCCCGACCAGGGCTGGGCGGCGCCGTATCGGGTGCGCCATGTCTCGGTCGAGCATGCGGGCCAGTGGATCATCGACACGGACCTGTTTCCGGCGCCGTTGGACCGGCGCTTCGGCATGGTGCTGTACTGGATCCCGGCGCAGGGCCGTGTCGGCCCCTATCTGCGCTTGGCCGATCCGGCCGGGGACATCCTGCTCGACCTGCGCGGATTTTCGGCGTGGCGGATCGCGTCGCTGGGCCTTCAGCCTTGGCTGGTGGCGCCCTCGGGCACGGCGGCGGCCGGACGTGTGCTGAGTCCGGATCAGGATGTGCTGATCACCGCCGGGCGTCCGGTTCCTCCGCTGGTGGCGGAGACGCCGGGCGAGCGGATCGGGCGCGTCATCGAGACCGACGACGGGATCGTGTATCAGCCGTTCGATCCGGAGCCAGAGCCGCGCTGAGCCGGGGCGCCTTCGGCGACGGCGCTCGCGCGCTCCGCCGGGCGGACGCCGACCAGCGCGGCCGCCAGGGCGGTCACTCCGGCTGCGCCGAGCACGGGGACCAGCGCCCCCGACCACGCACCGGATGCGGCGGTGACGGCCGCGGCCACAAGCGGCGGCCCCATGAACTGGCCGAGGTTCGACCCTTGCATGAGCATGCCGTTGGAGGCGGCCATATGGCCGGGTGAGGCGGCCAGGGTGGGCGCGGTTGCGAACAGGGCCGCCGGAATCGTGCCGCCCGCCAGCGAAAAGACGAGCACAAGTGCGAACCGGACCACGTCCGGCAGGACGTCCGTGAACAAACCGACCGCGCACAGGGCCATGATGGCGGCCACCAACGGCCCGATGCCGGCAATGGTCCAGCCCCGATGCAGCATGTGCCCGCCGAGGTAGTTACCCGGCACGTTGGCCGCCACAACCAGGGCCGTCAGCAGGGCCGCCGTCGTCGCGCTCACGCCCATGGCGGCGGGCAGGAAGCTCGGCAGCCAGACCATGACCGCGATCCACTGAAACGCATAGCCGCCGAACACGACGCCTAACAGCAGCAGTTTGCGGCGTCCCAGGGTCTCGCCCAGGACCCGCCAGCGTGATCCGGCGGGCGGACCGTGGGCGGTGTGCAGGTCGCGGGTGGCATAGCCGACCGCCATGGCGCCGAGCAGGGCCAGGACCGCGATGGCCAGCCAAAGGCCGCGCCACCCCAGGAACGCAAGGGCGAAGGGCGCGCTCATCATCGCCAACGCCATGCCCGCCGGCATGAACATGCTCCACAAGGCGAGAGCGCGGGCGCGGTCGTCGTGCGCGGCGGCCGCCAGCACCAGGGGCGGGCTGGCCACCGACACGGCCATGAACCCCAATCCCTCCAGGACGCGGCTGACGAGCAGCACCGCGAAGCCGCCGCCGGCGGCGCCCAACACGCCGCCCCCGGTCAGCGACAGCAGCCCAAGCAGCACCAGCCGGCGCCGCCCCATGTGATCCGCCACCACGCCCGTCAGCAGCCCGAGCGACATGCCCAGCACATTGAAGGTCGACACAACGAAACCGGCGTCGACCATCCCGAGCCCGAGGTCCACCCGGATCAGGGGCAGGGCGGGGGGAACCTTGCCGGCGTGCAGCGCGGCGATCATGCCCCCCAGGAGCACGGTCAGCACGACCGCCCAGCGGGTACGGGCGGTCGGGGCGGAAGAGGCGACGGACAAGGGATAGGAACTCCGGATGGTGGCGGTGGGATGCCCCCGCCTCAACCCGTGCGCCGGTCGAGACAGCGGCCGGACAGGCCGTCGAACACGCCTATGACGGCATAGCTCAGGATGGTGGTTCCGACCAGCCCTGTTCCCCAGATGACCCCGATCCGCCGTCCGTCGATCGGGCCGCCCGCATCCATAAAGCCAGACAGCGTGACATAGACCATCAGGGTCAGCGCGCCGCGCTTCAGGAGAGGTCGGAGGTTGAGCGCGGGGCTGCTGCGCCGCCGCTCCGGGGCGATTGGCATGAGCGGGGGGCTCCCTGGTTCGGGTGCGTATGTCTAGCGTCCTGGCGCATACGCATACCAAGGGAGTTAAATGTTCTTATCGAATATAAAGAGCGAAAGCTCCTGGGCGGCCGGATAGGGGGCGCGGCACGTGCGGTCCTGGCCGGCTCCCCTGCGGGCGTTCGCCTCAGTCCGTGCGGACGTAGATGATATCCTCCGGCAGGGTGTAGCTCCACGGCAGGCCGCTGTTGCGCCAGCCGGAGACATCGCGGACGCCTTTCGATGGGCCATCCGGCCGTTTGCCGCCCTCGAAGCCGTCGACCATGGTGTAGGTTCGCGTCCAGCCCCGGTCGTAAAGAAGATCCGCCGCCGGGGCGCTGCGCGTGCTGCCGGAGCGGCACATGAAGATCAGGCGCGTGCGCTGGGGATCGGCGCCCAACTCGCGCAGCCGGGCCTCCACCTCGTCGGCGAAGCGGGCATTCTTGACCATGTGCCAGCCTCCCTTCGCGGTGTTCAGCCGGGTCGGGTCGGCCAGCATATAGGGCACATGGATGTCTGTTTCGTCGGCGAACCCGGTGAACATGACCTCCACCGGATCGCGGGTGTCGATCAGCAGGGTGTCGGGGTGCGCCTGGATGACATCCCAAGCCTCCAGCGCGGTCACGTACAAGCCGGATTTGACCTGAGCGGAGGCTTTGGTGGGCGTATCCGCCGCGTGGGCGGGCGGCACGCCGACGACCAGACCGAGGGGCAGGGCGATCACGGCGGTGAGGACAAGCGTTTTGAGGGCGACGTGTGTTGTCCAGGGTAAAGCCATGCGGTCCGTCTCCTTGATGTCAGGGGGCCGGGTGGGGGCTCACGTCTTGTGAAGGTGCCGGGTTCGGTCCTCGCCGCAGGCCGCGAAGGCGGACACCCGGTCATGGCACGACTCCGCGTGGAGACGCTGAAACACCGTCTGCACGTCGGCCGGCGCGGTATCCGCCATCAGCCGGGTGTAAAGGGCCGCGCCGGTCTCCTCCACCGTGCGCGCGGCGCGGCAGGCGGCCGTGAAATCCGCAGGTTTTTCGACCCGACCGCGCCAACGGTTGGGTGGGGGATCGAGTTCATGCCGCTCGAACAGCGTCAGAAGCGCGTCGGCGTGCCGACGCTCGGCCTCCACGATTTCCACGAAGGGCGGAATAGGCCCGAAGGCGGCGATGGCCGCCTGATAGGTGGCTTCGGCGTGGTGTTCATGATCCAGCGCCTGTTCAAGCGCCGCGCGCAGCGACTCCGGCATGACCGACCCTTCGACGATGGGCGAAGACTCAAGTTTTCGCCGAGCCGGTCCGTGTTGTAATTGTCGAAACGCAAAGCCGACCGTGAAGGGTACAACGCGGCTAGGTCGTCCCGGGATCGTTTTGTGTCGCGCGGGAGCAGGCGGCGCACAGGCCGCGCACTTCAATGCTGCTTGTGTGCAGACCGAACCCCTGGTTCCGCGCCAGCCGCTCGATCTGTCCGCCGATCACCGGGTCGGTCAGTTCGCGAGTGGCGGAACAGTGGTCGCAGATCACGAACACGGCGGGGCCGGGCGGCGCGCCGTCCTCTGCCGGATCATGGACATGACGGCACGCCACGAACGCGTTCAAGCATTCCAGCCGATGCACCAGGCCCTTGTCCTGAAGCGCGCTCAGGGCGCGATAGATCTGCGCCGGCGCCTTCAGGCCGTCGTCGCGCAACCGGTCCAGCACGGCATAGGCGCCGAGAGGGGTCGCGGCGGCCTCCAGCGTGGCCAGCACGAGCGCCTGATTGCGGGTGAGCGCGGGCTCGGGTCGGTCGGGGAGATGGGGGGCGGCGTCGCGTGTCATGGTGGCGTCTCCGAGCGTGCGGGGCGGCGGACACGGCCCGGAATCAGCGACAGCAGGAACAGCGCGAACGCCGCCAGCACGATGGACGGCCCCGAGGGTGTGTCCCAGGCCAGCGAGCCCGACAGCCCGAGAGCGACCGCCCCCGCACCCAGGCCGGATGCCATCAGGGCCATGGCTTCCGGTCCCGAGGCCAGCCGACGCGCCGTGGCCGCCGGGATGATGAGCAATGCCGTAATCAGCAGGATACCGACGATCTTCATCGCGATGGCGATCACAACGGCCATCAGCAGCATGAAGGCGATGCGGGCGCGCTCGGGGTTCAGGCCCTCGGCCTGCGCCAGTTCGTCGCTGACGGTGGAGGCCAGCAGCGACCGCCAGAGCCACGCCAGCACCCCCAGGACCAGGGCGCCACCGCCATAGAGAACGCCGATATCCCGCACCGAAACGGCCAGGATATCCCCGAACAGGAGCCCCATGAGATCCACACGCAGCCAACTCATGGCCGTGATCGCGACCAGACCCAGGGCCAGCGCCGCATGCGCCAGAATGCCCATCAAGGTATCCGACGATAGAACGCCCGACCGCTGCAAGACCAGCAGCGCCACGGACACTGTGGCGGCGACGGCGAACACGCCCAGCATCGGGTTGATGTCCACCGCGAAGGCCAGCGCCACGCCCAGCAGGGCGGAATGCGCCATGGTGGCGCCGAAGTAGGCCATGCGCCGCCAGACCACCAGACACCCCAGCGGGCCGGTGGTCACGGCCAGGCCGATGCCGGCCACCAGGGCACGGGTAAAGAAATCATCCAGCATGGCGCGCCTCCGCCGGACGGTTCGTCGGTGCCTGGGATCCGGGGGCGGCCTCGTCGGGCTCAGCCTGATGGTCGTGTCCCGCATGGCCGCATGGGGCTGTGCCGTCTTCGTGGTGGCGGTACACCGCCAGCATGTCGGCGCCGGTGCGGCCGAACAGACGTTGATACGCCGGGTTGGAGATCACCGCCTGCGGCGTACCCCGGCAGGACACCCGCCCGTTCAGGCAAATGACCGTATCCGTGGCGGCCATGACCACGTGCAGATCGTGCGAGATCATCAGGATGCCGCAGCCCGTGCGCTCCCGAATCTGGGAAATCAGGCTGTACAGGGCGGCCTCGCCCTGTACGTCCACACCTTGCACAGGCTCGTCCAGGACGAGCAGATCCGGATCCCGCAGCATGGCCCGCGCCAGAAGGGCGCGCTGGAACTCCCCGCCGGACAGCCCGTGCACCTGGGCATTGGCGAGGTGCGGAATCCCCACGGCCTCCAGCGCCGCGTGCACGGCGGCCCGGGGCTGCCGGTGCGTCAGGGTCAGCAGCCGCGCCACGGTCAGGGGCAGGGTCCGGTCCATGGCGAGCTTTTGCGGGACATAGCCGATGCGGAGCCCGGGCGTGCGCCACACTGACCCCGCGTCGGCCTTCATCAGGCCGATGACGGCCTTGGCGGTCGTGCTCTTGCCGGACCCGTTCGGTCCAATGAGGGTGACGATCTCCCCGCGTCGGACGCAAAGGTCGATGCCCTGAACAAGCCAGCGTCCGTTGCGGGCGATTCCCAGATCCCGTGCCGAGGCCAGAACGGCACCGGTTGCCGCTCCGTCACCGGGGGGTGTTTCTCGCATCATTGCTATCCCAAGCCTTCAGAAGGTGCGCCGTTCGCCCGGCCCCCATGATCGTGCCGCTCCGGATCTAAGCCATCCATATCGGCGGCGCCAGCGGGCTTGCGAAAGCGCAATGTTATAATATAACGTTCGGCGCCTGTTTTGGAAGGCGAGAGCTAGAGAAGGAGACGAGCCCATGTTCCGAACACGGACTTCGGCCACCGGTCGGCGGTGGATGACACTGGGAAGCGCCATGGCGGGCGTGGTGATGGCGGTCGGCGGCCCGGTTGTGGCCTGTGCCGCCGAAGCCCCGAACGTCGTGGCCAGCATCCGCCCGATCCATTCGCTGGTCGCGGCGGTGATGGAGGGCGTTGGTGCCCCACGTCTGCTGGTTCAGGGGGGAGGGTCCCCGCATACCTATTCGCTGCGGCCGTCCGATGCCGGCGCCTTGCAGGATGCGGATCTCGTGGTGTGGGTCGGGCCGGGGCTGGAGGCGTTTCTTGCGGATCCCCTGAACGCCCTGGCGTCTGACGCTCGTATTCTGACGCTTGCGGACGTGGATGGGCTGACCCGCCTGCCGGTGCGCGAGGGGGGCGCGTTCGAGCCGCATGTGCATGACCACGGCGAGCATGGGCATGACCACGACGAGCATGCGCATGACCACGACGAGCATGCGCATGACGACGAGCATGAGCATGAGCACGACGAGGCGCACGAGCATGCGCACGACGACGAGCATGACCACGCCCACGACGACGAGCACGACCACGTGGACCACGACGAGCACGATCACGCGGACCACGACGAGCACGACCACGCGGACCACGCGGACCACGACGAGCACGACCACGCGGACCACGACGGGCATGACCATGAGCATGAGCACGTCGACATGCACATCTGGCTCGATCCCGGCAACGCGGAGACCATGGTGGCCGCGATCGCCGAGACCCTGGCGGACCTCGATCCGGCGCACGCCGCCCAGTACCTCGCCAACGCCCAGACCACGATTCAGGACCTGGACGGCCTGGCGGCGGATCTGCGCGCCAGCCTGGCGCCCGTGCAGGATACGCCCTTCATCGTGTTTCACGATGCCTACCACTACTTCGAACACCGCTTCGGGGTGGAGGCCGTGGGCTCCATCACGGTGACGCCCGGTCTGTCTCCGGGGGCGGCTCGGGTGCAGGCCATGCAGGAGAAAGTGCGCGAGTCGGGTGCCGTTTGCGTGTTTCGGGAACCGCAGTTCGAGCCTCGATTGGTCGGTGTCGTGACGGAGGGGACGGCGGTGCATACCGGAACGCTGGATCCCATCGGTGCCGATTTGGCGCCGGGGCCGGATCTGTACCCGACCTTGATCCGCAATCTGGGGGCGGCGATCGCCGACTGCCTGTCTCGGACGGAGTGACCTTGCCCAGACCCGGCCCAGAAGGATGAGCCGGCGCGCTTGCAACCCTACCGTTTGGTGGGGTTGCAGGCGTCGGAAAATCTCGTCATGGTATACGATTGGAGCGGCCTTGGTGAATGCTCGGTGAATGGATGCCGCTTCCTGTCGGTTCGGAGGCGTTCATGTCCGCCGCATATCTCTCCCTGTACCAGTCCGGGGAGTTGGCGCGTCGTGCCGAAGCGGCCGTGAGCCGCTTGGCGGCGTGTGACCTGTGTCCGCATATCTGCCGGGTCGACCGGCATGCTGGGTCGGCTGGCGACATTGCCGCCGGGGCCGTGTGCCGAACCGGGCGCCAGGCTCGCGTGGCCTCCGTCGGGCCGGGCTTCCAAGAGGAGCCCGCCATTGTCGGCACGCGGGGGTCGGGCGATATTCTGTTCGCCTGGTGCAACATGCGCTGCGCGTACTGCGAAAACGCCGACGTCAGCATGCAGGGCGCCGGTGAGGCGATGGACGCACAGGCTCTGGCGGAGGCCATGCTGTCCCTGCAGGCCCAGGGTTGCCACAACATCAATCTTGTCGGGCCCTCCCATGTGGTGCCGCAGATCCTGGAGGCTCTCGTGATCGCAACCGGGCGTGGCCTGACCCTGCCGCTGGTGTTCAACAGCGGGGGCTATGATCGGGCGGAGACGGTGGGGTTGCTCGACGGGGTCGTGGACATCTACACGCCGGACATCAAGTACGGCGACGATATGGCCGCGCGCCGGTATTCCAAGGTGCGGGATTACGTGGCGGTCAACCGCGAGGCCTTGGCGGAGATGGTGCGCCAGGTGGGGCCGTTACGGTGCGGCGCGGACGGGCTGGCGTATCGCGGTGTTCTGATCCGTCACCTGCTCCTGCCGCGGGACATCGGCAATGTGACGCGGGCCCTGGATGCGGTGCGCGATCTGGCGGGCGCCGGGATGACCGTTAGCCTGCTCGACACCTACCACCCCGCCCATCAGGCCGACCGGATGCCCGACCTGCGGGAGCCCGTGCCGCCCGAACTGGCGGGAACGGCCCGTGCCTACGCCGAGCGGCTGGGGCTCGTCCCGCTGGCCTGATCGGTCGGGCGGCGCGCAGGTGCCTCACCGCGTCGAGTTGTACATCTGGTCAGGCAGCCACAGCACGATGTCCTCGAACCAGAACACCAGGGCAATGGCGATGATCTGAAGGATCACGAACGGCACCACGCCTTTGTAGATGTGGCCGATGGTGATGCCGGGGGGCGCCACGCCCTTAAGGTAGAACAGCGAAAAACCGACCGGCGGCGTCAGGAAGCTGGTTTGCAGGGTCGTGGCGAACAGCACCGTGAACCAGATCAGGTCAAAGCCCAGATCCTTCACGACCGGCGCCACCAGCGGCAGGATGATGAGGCTGATCTCCAGCCAGTCCAGGAAAAAGCCGGCGATGAAGGCGATGAACAGGATGATGAGCACCACCACCCAGGGCTCGACATCCAGGCCGGTCAGCAGCCCGCCGATGAACTCGTCCCCGCCCAGCGAGCGCATGACCAGGGCGAAGGCGGTCGCGCCCAGGAAAATCCCGAAGATGAAGCTGGTGGTCAGCATGGTCTCGCGGCACACCCGGCGCAGCACTTCGAGGGTCAGCCGGCGGTTGGCCGCCGCCAACACGGTCGCGCCCAGCGCGCCGATGCCCGAGGCCTCCGTCGGTGTGGCAATGCCGGCGAAGATGGAGCCCAGCACCGCCAGGATCAGCAGCAGCGGCGGGACGATCGACCAGACCACACCCAACACATTGCGCCAGCCCACATGACCGGCTTTTTCCGGGGCCGGCGCGATGTCGGGGCGGATCAGGGCCGCGATGATGACGTAGCCGACATAGAGCGCGCCCAGGATCAGCCCCGGAAACACGGCCCCCATGAACAGGTCGCCGACCGGCAGCGACAACTGGTCCGCCATGATGACCAGCATGATCGAGGGCGGGATCAGAATGCCCAGCGTGCCCGAGGACGCCACAACGCCCGTGGCAAGGCTCTTGTTGTAGCGGGCGTCCATCATCGGCGGCAGCGCGAGCATGGCCAGGAGCACGACCGAGGCGCCGACGATGCCGGTGGAGGCCGCCAGCAGCACGCCGATCAGGATCACCGTCAGCGCGAGGCCACCCCTCAGGGCGCCGAACAGCTTGGTGAAGTTCGCCATCAGGCGGTCCGCAACGCCGGAGCGGTCCAGCATCAGGCCCATGAAGACGAACATCGGCAAGGCGACCAGAACCCAGTTCTGCATCTGGGCCCATATTCGGTCGACGATGATGCCGAAATCGTTCCAGTCGTCGAGGAAATAGGTGTCGACGTTGAACCCGTTCAGAAGGATCAGGCTGAGGACCATAAAGACGAACGACACCCCGCCCAGCACCCACGCCAGCGGGAAGCCGGTGAAGATCAGCCCCATGAAGCTGATCAGCAGGATGACGACCAGGATTTCATATTCAAACACGGTGGGTCTCCCGTGGATCGTCCGGCCGTGCGGATCGGGGCCGCGGCGCGTGCCTGGCGCGGTCTGAGACCACGGGGCGGACGTTGGTCGTTCTGTTCGGAGCGCCGGCGCCGCAGACTGGCGACGCATGCGATGCGGCGGCCGTCACCAGGGCCGCGGTCACCAAGAGCGGCGGTTACCAGAGTGGCCGGGGCCGGTGGAACAGCAGGGCCGTACAGCGCAACAGCCGCGAGACGCCCGCCAGGAAGATCAGGCCAAACCCCCAGACGATGAAGGACTTGAGGATCCATGTGTGCGGCAGGCCGCCGGGCGACGACGAGGCTTCGTTCAAGGTGAAGGACGTCCGCACGTACGGCACGGCTTCAACCAGAATGGCCCCCGAGAAGGGGAGCAGCAGGAACACGGTGCCAAACAGCTCGACCCATGCCCGGGTGCGCCGGCTCCACCGTTCCGCCAGAGCGTCCACCCGGACGTGTCGGTCCCAGGTGATGGCGTAGCTCAGGCCGACGATGAACCCGATGGCGTAGAAGTAGAGTTGAAGCTCTTCCAGCCAGACGGTGGCCCGGCCGAACGCATACCGCACAGTGACGTTCGTGATGATGACGACGATCAGGAGGGCCCAGATCCACGACGCGGCATTGCCGACCCTCATGATGACGTGGTCGATGGCGTTCGACGGGCGCGTGCGCGGTAGCATGCGGTGCTCGGCCGGCAGGCCGTCTGCGTCGCGGCCGTCGTCGCCGTAGGGGGACTCGGGGGGGGCGGACTCGGAGTGGGCGGGCGTGGTCTCGCTCATGGTCTCGGTCCTGGTCTTGTTAGGGGGGAGGGGCGATCCTCGGCAACACTGACGCGGACCGTGCCGGGCCGGCGGCGGGTTCCATGACGCGCCGATCCGCGCCGATCCGCCCCGATCCGTGGCGGTATCGGGCGGGCGGAGCGGCGGCCCCGCACACCGGCCGTCGCTCCGCGCGCTCCCAGGGGAAGGGTCCGCGCCCCGGCGCGCCTGCACATTCCGCGCGACCTGGACGTGATCGCGACGTTAATGTGCTATGGACTCAGTAGGTTAGAGCCTTTCTGGCATCCGGCAGGTCCCCGACATGCTCTAGTCACCCTGGGCGTCGGACATCCAACCGGGCTGCACGTAGCCCTTTTCGGCCCACTGCCGGTTTTCGTCCTGGAACGCCGTCATGGCGCCCCAAACCCGGGCGAAGTCCGCGTCTTTTTCCGAGTATTCGGCCATGACCTCATCCGTCTTTTCCTTCAACTCGCGCAGGATCTCGTCCGGAAGCGTAATCGCCTCGACGCCCAACTCGTCCGTAAACTTATTGAGGACAGCGCCTTGCAGGCCTTCGGCCCGGGCCATGGACTTGGCGACACCGGCCGTGCAGGCGGTGCGCAGGATCCCTTGCTGGGTCTCATCAAGGGCATTCCACTTGTCGAGGTTGACGTAGAGGTACTGGCTCGTGGACTGCTGATGCCAGCCGGGCAGGTGGTAGTACTTCACCACCTTGTAGAAACCGAGTTGCTCATCCACGGTGGGCATGGAGAACTCGGTGGCGTCGATCACGCCCTTTTCCAGGGCCTCGAACAGCTCGGCGGCGGGAAGAACCGTGACTTCGGCCCCCATCTTTTGCAGCACCTGACCACCCATGCCGGCGAACCGGATGCGCAAGCCATTCACCTGATCCAGGTTTTCCAGCGGGAAGGCGAACCAACCGGCGGCTTCCGCGCTGACCACGCCGCAGAAGATCGGCATGATGTTATGCGGCGCGTAGATCTCCTCCATCATCTCTTGGCCGCCCTTTTCCAGCATGAAGGCGGACATCTGCCAGGGAGTCAGGCCGAAGGGCTGGCCGCCGAACAGGGGCGAGACCGGCAGCTTGCCGAACTCGTAGCCGGCCCACACATAGCCGGAGTCGATCTTGCCCTGGGAGACGGCATCGAACACCTCGGTGCCTTTTACCAGCTTGCCGGGCTCGAACACCTGCAGGGTCATGGTCCCGCCGGACATGGTGTGGATCTGCTCGGCCACCCATGGCGCGGTGTCGGCCAGCGCCTTCAGGGTCGATGGAAAGCTCATGGCCATCTGCCAGCGCACGCGGTCAGCGGCGTCGGCGGCATTTGAAAGGGTGGTGGTCGCCAGCGCGGCGACGACGGCGGCGGTTCCGCCGAAACGGGTAACGGTCTTCATGGCGCTCATGACCCAGTGTCCTCCCTGTGCGGTCGTCCGCATGGGCTGCGGTGCGACCTCGTGTCGATCGTGATCGGCGACGGTGCTGGTCCCGCCGCCCGGGTTCGTCCCGGTTCGATGGCGTGACCAGTCATGCGTTTGGAGCATAGGGGGTCTTCGCAAACCACGAAACCCCTCATTCCGTCTGTACATCGACCGCGGCGTGTGCCGCGTGTCGTCGCGGGGCGGACTGCGGCCCACAAAAAAAGGCCCGGCCAGGGTTTCCCGGCCGGGCCTTGCGTGGTCGCGATGGACGTTCGGACAGGGGTCAGTCCACCCAGGCAATACGGAGGTTGTTGGTCGTGCCCGGGCGGCCGAAGGGCACACCCGCGATGATGACCAGCCGCTGTCCGGATTCGGCGAGGCCGCTGGTGGCGGCGTAGCGCACCGCCTTGTCGACCATGTCCGAGAAGCTGCGCAGTTCCTCGGTCACCACGGCCTTGATGCCCCAGACCAGCGCCGTTCGCCGGGCTACCTCCGGCCGGGGCGTTACACAGAGAATGGGCACACTCGGCCGTTCCCGGGCGGCCCGCAGCGCGGTCGAACCGGAGGTCGTGAAGCTGACGATCAATGCGGCGGACAGCGTTCGCGCCACCTGCCGGGCGGCCGCGCAAATCGCATCGGCGGCGCTGTTCTCCGGGTCATGGCGTCCGGCGTCGATGATGTCGCGATAGTTCTCGTCCGCCTCCACCTGCCGGATGATGCGGTTCATGATGTCCACGGCGGCGACGGGGTATTCGCCCACCGACGTTTCGGCGGACAGCATGACCGCGTCCGCGGCGTCATAGATCGCTGTGGCGACGTCGGAGGCTTCCGCCCGCGTGGGCGTGGGCGCGTGGATCATGCTCTCCAGCATCTGGGTGGCGACGACCACCGGCTTTCCGGCGGATCGGCAGGCGCGGATGATGCGCTTCTGCACGGTGGGCACGCGCTCCGGCGGGATTTCCACGCCGAGATCGCCACGCGCCACCATCACCGCATCCGACAGCTCAATGATCTCATCCAGGCTGTCCAGCGCGCTCGGCTTTTCCAGCTTGGAGATGACGCCCGCGCGTCCCGCCACCAGCTTGCGGATTTCGGCCACGTCCTCCGGCCGCTGCACGAAGGACAGCGCGACCCAGTCCACGCCCAGGTGCAGGGCGAAATCCAGATCGCGGCGGTCCTTCGGCGTCAGCGCGGAGATCGGCAGCACGGCCTTGGGTACGTTCAGGCCCTTGTTGTCGGAGATTGTGCCGCCGGTCACGACGCGCGTCACCGCGCTGCCGTCACCGACGCTCTCGACACGCAGGCGCAGCTTGCCGTCGTCGAGCAGCAGGTCGGTGCCGGCCTCGATGGCGGAAAAAATCTCGGGATGCGGCAGATTCACCCGGTTCGAATCGCCCAGCTCCGGCGACAGATCCAGATGGAACGTCTGGCCCGTCATCAGGCGGGTGCTGCCGCCGACGAACTGGCCCAGGCGCAGCTTTGGCCCTTGCAGGTCCGCCAGCACCGCGATGGGGCGCTGAATGGTTCGCTCCACGCGGCGCACGGTGTCGAAATTGCGCTCATGGTCGGCGTGCGTGCCATGGCTGAAGTTCAGGCGGAACACGCTGGCCCCCGCCTTGACCATGGCTTCCATGGTGCCCTCGTTGGCGGATGCCGGTCCGAGGGTGGCGACGATCTTTGCGCAGCGGGTCTGCTGGGTCATGGCGCGCGGTCTCCGTGGATCGGGCCGGATGGGGCGGTTTTGGTACGCCTCGTTCTGCCGTTGTGTGTTGGGGGGTGCCGCGAGGGCCGGCCGCATTGGTGTGCGGCGGCGTACCCATCGCGCTCCTTGTATCACGCCCCCGGTGCGAAAAAGGGGCCGTCACACAAGGATCTTGGTCAGAGCACGGTGGGGCCGTTCGCGGACGCGGGCGGCCCCGGCGAAGGGGGAGCGGACAGGCCCGACTGGCGCGCGCTGGCGCGGCGGGCGATCACGATCCCCGATAGGATGACGATCGCGCCGAGGCCCTGCAAGGGCGTCAAGGGCTCCGACAGCACCAACCAGCCGAGAAAAGCAGCTACGGCTGGCTGAAGAAGAAGGCTAACGCTTCCGAATGCGGGTGGAAGGTGTGCGAGGGCAAAGGCGATCGCGCCCTGACCGCCCGAATGGGAGAACCAGGCAAGGCCCAGAAGCAGCGCCAGGGCATACAGAGTCGGAATGGCGAGCCCCTCGCCCATAAGCAGACTAAGAAGCAGGAGAACCCACGCGGTGTGCAGGGTGCTCCAGGCCATCACCACGGCCGTGGGGAAGCGTGTGCGGCTCCACCCGATGCCAAGAATGTAGGCGCCGTAGAACACGGCCGTCGCCACGCCCAGGCCGTCCCCGAAAACCTGGTTGGGCGCGCCCACGGTCAAGGAGTCCGCGACCAGCAGTCCAACGCCCGCGATGCCGGTCACGAGTCCGACAACGAACAGTCCCGACGGCCGCTGCCCGAACAGCGCCCAGGCGCCGAAGGTCACGAACACCGGGGCCAGATTCGCCAGCACGGTGGAGTTGGCGACACTGGTGTATTGCAAGGCCCAGTGCCAGCACGCGAGGTCACCCGAAAACGCGAGGCCCGGCGCGGCGAGCATCAGGTGATCGCGCCATGTGGTCGGGCGCGCCTTTCGGTGGCCGGCGGGGGCGCGGCGGGTGGTCATCAGCGCCGCCGCCATCAGGATCGGCACGGCGAGCGCGGAGCGGTAGAACGCCGTTGCGGTCGGCTCCAACGGGGACAGCTTGGCGAACACCGGCGAAAAACCGATCAGGACGGCGCCGAGCAGCAGGAGGGGCAGGGCACGACGGGCCGGGCCGTCCTCGGTCAGCTGGGCGAGGTCGGACTCGGATGACGAAGCGGTATCGGAAGCGGACGGTGTGATCATAAGGGCGGATGTCCTGGACGTCGGAACGGGCAACAGCTTAAGCCGGTTCGACGGTGGGCGACCAGACTGCGACCGGGAGTCATTCCACATCGTGGCGGCCGTTGGAAGGGCCATCGCGCTCGGATTCATTACGAAACTCAGTCGCGTGGTGGCGCTGGGGGTGGGGTGCGCACCCAATGGATCCGGGGCTGTGGGGCGTCGGCGGGCCAATCCGAGTGCAGGCGGGGTGTGCGCTCCAACAGCGTGTTCCGGTCTTCCCGCGCCATGGCCAGCGGGTCCTGGCCGGGCGGAACGGGCACCCACAGTTTGAACTGAGGGTCGTTGCCGCCAGACCAGTCGATCTCCTCAAAGAAGTCGAACACGTACGCCTGACCGCAGTCCCGACAGGTCAGCAGATAGCGCCAGGCGTGGCTGTCCTCGAACAGCGTCGCCGTGCGCTCGAAATGGTCGGCGAGCCGCGCGCGGGCAATGGTCGCGGCGTCGCGCCATAGGGCGCAGCATTCGACGGTGGGCATGGGGTTAGTAGGGCTCCGTACGATAGGGGGCGGTGGTGGTCAGGCTCCGCCGCTGGCGGCCTTCGTCCGCGTCGTGGGCCGCGCGACGGTGGGGTCCTCGGGCCAGGGATGCTTGGGGTAGCGGCCCCGCATGTCCTTGCGTACGTCGGCCCAGGCGCCGCGCCAGAACCCGGGCAGGTCGCGGGTGATCTGCACCGGTCGGCGCGCCGGCGACAACAGGCGCAGGACCACCGGCACGCGCCCCCCGGCGAGCGTGGGGTGGGTATCGAGGCCGAACAGCTCCTGCACGCGCACGGCCA
The DNA here is from genome assembly GCF_014197855.1 of Roseospira marina. Lineage (GTDB taxonomy): Bacteria > Pseudomonadota > Alphaproteobacteria > Rhodospirillales > Rhodospirillaceae > Rhodospira > Rhodospira marina. The sequence continues at coordinate 182,123 of NZ_JACIGJ010000002.1, read as the reverse complement.
GCGCCGGCCCCTCCGGGTCGTCGTAGTCCAGCGCCAGCCGGGATCCGGTGGGCACGACCAGATGGGACGGCGCGCGGGCATCCAGCTCACGCGCCTTGTCCCAGGGCAGGGATGTGGACAGCGCCGCCATCAGGTCGACCCGGTCCAGGTGTGCGCGCCGGGTCATGCCGGCGACGAACGGCGCCAGCCAATCCTCCAGCGTCGCCAGCAGGGCGTCGTCCGACAGGTCCGGCCACCCGGCGTCCGGGCCGTCGGTATGGTGCAGGAAGCGTACGCGCGTGCGCCAACGCCGTAGGGTCGGCGTCCAGGGCAGCACCTCAAGGCCCAGGTCGCGGACGCCCTCCAGCAAGGCCGCGGTGACGGCGGCCGTGTCGGGGGCGGGCAACGGGGCCTCCGTCAACACCAGGGCGCCCAGCGTGGTTCGCCGCCGGGCCCGCACGGCCTGCTCCCGGCGCGACCATGCGATGGCGTCTTCGGTCGCAATCGGCCGGATCTCTCCGGATCGAACCGCCGAGTCCGCCAGCGGTGCGGCCAGGCGCACCCGGCCCTCCGCGCCCGGCCGGTCGGCGATATCGGCGACCGCGAGCCAGTCCACGCCGGCCAAGGGATCGGCCTCGTCCACCGTCACCCCACGCCCACCGGACAGGCGGAACCGGCCCGGGGCGCCACCCGTGCGGCGTTGTCCGATCCGGTCGGGATAGGCGAGGGCGAGCAGGGCCCCGGCGTCGGTCTCCGTCGATCCGGCTGTCGCATCCACGCGCGCCAGACGTCGGATCTGGCGGGCGCCCTCCCGCACGCGCTGAAGCGCGCCGGGGTGGGCCTGGTCCTTCGGTGCGCGGCCCTGGATGACGTCCAGCCGAGGACGGAGGTCGGCCTCGCGTGCCCCCGGGGCGCTGACCAGCAGATCCCGCTCCGACAGCAGCGCGGCGATGTCGGCGGCCAGTCCGCCGAGCCCGCGCTCGCGGCCCACGATCACCATGTGGGCGAGGCGGGGGTGCAGGGGTAGCCGGGCCAGCGCGCGGCCGTGTGTCGTGATCCGTCCGGCGTCGTCGAGGGCGGCCAACCCCCGCAGAAGCTCGCAGGCCGCCGCCCACGGGCCGGCCGGCGGCGGGTCCAGCCAGCGCAGCGCGGCCGGATCGGTCACGCCCCAGGCGGCAAGCTCCAGAACCAGCAGCGCCAGATCGGCCTCGGCAATTTCGGGCGGCGTGAAGGGCCGTAAGGCGCCATGGGCGGCTTTCGGCCACAGCCGGTGGCAGACGCCCGGGCCGAGGCGCCCGGCGCGGCCGGCGCGCTGGTCGGCGGAGGCCTGGGAGATTCGCGCCGTTTCCAGCCGGGTCAGGCCGCTGCCCGGGTCGAACCGAGGCACGCGGGCAAGACCGCTGTCGATCACGGCGCGCACCCCCTCGATCGTCAGGCTGGTCTCCGCGATGTTGGTGGCGAGCACGATCTTGCGCCGCCCCTCCGGCGCGGGCCGCAACGCGGCGTCCTGGCGCGCGGCGGGCAAGGCGCCATACAGCGGCAACACGTCCACGCCGTCGGGCAGTCCGCTCAGCCGGGACGCCACGGCGCCGATCTCTCTCTCGCCGGGCAGGAACACCAGGATGTCGCCGGGATCGTCCGCCAGAACGGCCCGCGCCCGCGCCGTCACGGCCTCCACCACGCCGTCACGGGTGTCCGGCGGCGCGGGATGATGATGGATCGCGACGGGATACTGCCGCCCCGCGCTTTCGATCACCGGGGCGTCCACCGGGGCGTCCACCGGGGCGTCCCCTGGGGCGTCCAATGGGGCGTCGCCCATCAGGCGGGCGACCGGCGCGCCGTCCAGCGTTGCGGACATGACCAGCAGGCGCAGGTCCGGGCGCAGCGCGCCCTGGCTGTCCAGGCACAGGGCGAGGCCTAAATCCCCCTGCAACGACCGCTCATGGAATTCGTCCAGGATGACGCCACCGACGCCCTCCAGCCCCGGGTCGTCCTGAAGGCGGCGGGTCAGAATGCCCTCGGTCACCACCTCGATCCGGGTGCGCGGCCCGACCGCGCTGTCGAGGCGCACGCGGTAGCCGACCGTCTCCCCCACCGTTTCGCCCAGGGACGCGGCCATGAAGCGCGCCGCCGCCCGCGCGGCCATGCGGCGCGGCTCCAGCACGACAAGGCGGTGGTCCGGCGCCAGCCAGGGCGCGTCGAGCAGGGCCAGCGGAACACGGGTGGTCTTGCCCGCGCCCGGGGGGGCCAAAAGGACTGCGTTGGGGCCAGTCGCCAGCGCCGCCGTCAGAGCGGGCAGGGCATCGTCCACGGGCAAGGGGCGAGCGGTCACGGCGGGCATGGCCGGGTCATTGGTCCTTCAGCGTGCGCGGCCGCCACTGGTGGACGCTGACGGGCCGGCCCGACTGCGATCGCATGACGCGGGGGCGCAGCACCTGCTCGATATGCGGCGCGCCCTGGCTGGTCAGGGCGCCGATGCCTTGTTCCGGTCGCTCGGCCCGGCCATAGAACGCGACCAGGGCGGCAACCTCGATCACCGTCCGGGGCGCCTGGGCATAGGCGTCGGCGTAGGGTGCATGCCGCTTCAGGGCCTTGGTCAGATGATCGGTCGAATGGGCGCCGAACCGTCGCCAGATCGAGTCCAGGAGCTGTTTGCCCCGGTCCGGGATGGGCTGCAGGTCGATGCGGGGCCGGCTGTAGGCGAAGGCCCGGAACAGCGTCGGCTCCAGCGGGCCGTCCGGATCCGCGACGAAGGTGGCCGGCATCAGGCTATGCCCGGCGTTGGCGACGGCATAGTACGCCTGCGCCAGATAGAGCAGCCGGTGCAGTTTGCGCGGATTGAGGTATTCGTTGTCGTCCAAGGCCCGGTCGAGCAGCCAGAAGGCGGCGTCGAACGCGGAATCGGTCAGCGGCGGATGGCCCATGGGCGGCGGCTCCTTAACACCGGTCCATGGTAGCGCAGCCGGGCCGGGCGATGCCATGCCCGTCGGGCTCGGTTACACTGCACCCGATCCGTATTGTCGAGGGAGCCTGTATGACCACCGCACCGGACCCCGTTTCAGACCCGTCGGAGCCGTCGGAACCCTCTCCCCGCCCGCGCCACCGGCGGCCGCCGCTTTGGCGCATGGTGGCGCGCGACGTTCTGGTCGTGCCCGTGCTGCTGATGGCTTTGGGGGCGGCGTTCTGGACCCAGCGCGTGCCGGTGGTCGATGGGATCGCGCGGCTGGCGTTGGACCGTGCCGGGCTCGGGCCGGTGGCCCTGACCGTGCAGACCGTTGAGACGGACGGCCTCGTGATCACGGACGTCGCGCTGGCCGACGGCCGGTTCCAGGCGCGCCGGTTGTTTGTGGTGCCCTCTCTGCTGGGAGTGGAGCGCATCGAGGCTGAGGGTGTGGCGGTGCGGGCCCCCTGGGATCCCGAAACGGGCCTGGACGCCGGACCGCTGACCCCCTGGCTGTCAGGTGGAGAGGGCGACGGCGATTCCGGGGCGGGCGGTGCGGTGGCGCTGCCGATCCGGACTCTCGAGGTTAGGGATGCGCGTCTGTCGCTTGAGGTGCCCGAGGGGACGGTCCGGGCCGAAACGGACGCCACCCTGACGCTATGGGCCGGGCTGGCGGGAGCACTGACCAACGTCGTGTTCGAGGGAACAGACGTCGGCGGCCTGATGCCGGGAACGGCCACAATCCCTTCGGTGCGGATCATAAGTCCGCGCCTGAGCGTGGACGATGGGGTTCTATCGGGGCCGCTCACACTGACGGGCGAAGCCAAAGACGTTGCGGTGCCTGACGCGCGTCTGTCGGGCGCTACGGTGGCGGCGTCCGGGCGGCTCCGGGCCAGCCCCGACCGGATCGACGTGGCGTTGGACACGGGCGAGGTGATCCTGACCGAGCCGGCTTTCGGGTCCGTGTGGAACGGCGGATCGGCTCTCACGCTCGTGCTGGCCGAGGACGCGGACCAGACCGTGGCTGTTGATCTGGCCGGCCCCGGAACGCCCCGGGCGGATCTGGATGTCACCCTGGCGCCGTTTTCGGTCTCGGGCACGGTCGAGGCCGACCTGGACCGCGTGCACCTTGCCGGGCCGGTGCCGTGGAGCAACGAGGCGCCGTTGACGCTGGTCGCGGCGGCCTCGCGTGTCCAAAGCGGGGCGGCGGTTGCCCGAGATGCGACCGTGGATGCGACCCTGCGTCCGGAGGGGCCGACCGCGACACTGGCCTTTCAGGTGCCACACCTTCCCGGTGAAGCCGGCACCGACAGCATCGCCGGCCATCCGCTGCGCCCCCTGCGCGTTCAGGGGCAGCTTGCACCCGATCCGGAACAGCCGGGCCGCCTGCGGGTCACGGCCGACTTGGGGGCGCCGCTGCGCGATCATCTGGTCACCCTGCGTGGTTGGGCGACGGCGGATGCCCGCAACGCGCACCTGTCGGTCCGGGGTGCGCCGCTGACTCTCGGCGATGGGGGGGTGCAGCCCTGGCAGTTGCACGCGGCCCTGGCGGACCTGTCGGCCTCGGCGGGGACCGTCGCGATTGAGGGCACCGTGGACCGTACCGACGGGGGCGCACTGCGGCCGGACCTGTCGTTCGGACTGGCCGACGTGGATGCCGCCTACGGCACCACGGCGCTGCGACGCCTGAACGGGGTGGCGCGGCTGACCGGCCTCAGTCCGCTCCGGAGTCCCAGCCAGGAACTGGTGGCCGCCGGGTTGGAGATGGGGCTGCCCTTCACCGATGTCGTGATCCGCTACCGTCTGGATGGCGCCGGGGCCTTCGTCGTGGAAGAGGCCAGCATGGCCCTGGCCGGCGGTACCATCGTGACCGACGGGGCGCGCGTGCCGCTTGCGGGGTTCGACCGCGTGCCGTTGACGTTGACGGTTCAGGGCCTGGACCTTGGACAGCTCGCCGCCATGACTCCGATCGACGATCTGACCGTGTCGGGGCGGGTGGACGGCACCGTGCCGATGGTGATTACGCCGGGCGCCGTGCGGATCGATGCCGGTCGGTTGGCCGCAACCGGACCGGGTGTGGTGCAGTATCGGGGGGGGGCGCTGCCGGGCGGCGCCGAGGCCGGCACAGGTGTGGACCTAGCCCGCCGCGCCCTGGAGGACTTCCGTTATACGGCGTTGTCCATGGATGTCGCGGGCAGCACGGCCGACACCATGGCGCTGACCCTGAGTCTTGACGGCGCCAATGCGGCAGTCCTCGATGGCTATCCGTTCCAATTGAACTTGAACCTGGAAGGCCCGCTCACACGGCTGATTGGAGAAAGCTTGCAAGGTTATACGATCCCGAGAAGAATAGTGGACAGGTTGAAGGCCCTGGGGCTTCGTTAACGTGTCTGGCGCGGTAATATCGGGTGTCGGGGCAGATTCTGACCTTTCAAAGGCAGGTGGTTGTGCGTGGGATGGCGCCCCCCTACATGCAGCGCCTAGATGATTCTAGAACAAACAGTCCAGAATGGCGGGTGGCGGCGCGCCCGGCGCCGAGGCCTAGGACCGAACGTCGACAGGATAGGGGTATCCCGCATGTCATACCTGTCCACGGCTGACGGGGACCAAGCCCAGAAGGGGGGCTCGCATTGGCTCAAGGACGAGTTGTACGCCCTTGTGCGCGACGAGCCGGGTATTTTCGAGTTTCTCCAGAACGGATCGCTGGACGGGATCTGGTATTGGGACATGGTCGGCATGACCGAGGAGTGGCTGAGCCCGCGCTTCAAAGAGCTGTTCGGCTACGCGGATCATGAGATGGAGAACACCCCGGCGTGGTGGCAGGCCAATATCCATCCGGACGACTTGGCGCATGTGCTCGACAACCTGGAAAAGCACAAGGCCGATCCGAATCATCCCTATGATCAGATCGTGCGGTACCGCCATCGTGATGGGCATACCATTTGGGTCCGCTGCCGCGGCCTCGTGATCCGGAACGCGCGCGGGGAACCCGTTCGGATGATTGGGGCGCACACGGATGTGACCGCGCTCAAGCGGGCGGAGGAGGAACTCGCCCGCCAAACCCGCGAACTCGGCTGCCAGATCAACGACCTGCGCGACAAGGAACAGAGGTTGGAAGCGCAGGCTGAGGAACTCGTGACGCTGGCGGAAACCGTTGAGGATGCCCGCGCCCACCTGGAAGAACTCAACGCCCAAAAAGACAAGTTTTTTTCGATCGTCGCGCATGATCTGAAAAGCCCCTTCAATCCACTGTTGGGGTTCTCGGAGCTTTTGGCGACGCAGGGGGGCACTCTGCCCCCGGAGAAGGTCCAGGAGTACGGCGCCCTTCTGCATCGCGCCGCGACGGAGGCCTTCAAGCTGCTGGAGGACCTGCTCGACTGGTCGCGAATCCAACTCGATCGCGTCGTGTTCGATCCCGGGGCCGTGGACCTGGTCGAGTTGGTGCAGACCAATCTGTCGCGGTACCAACTGGCGGCGCAGGCGAAAGGCGTAAGCTTCCGCACGGAGGGCATGGCGCCCCTGCACGCCTATGCGGATCCGCGGATGCTGGACACCGTGGTGCGGAACGTCATCAGCAACGCCATCAAATTCACCCGTCCGGGCGATACCATCGCGTTGTCGAGTGCGGTCGGCGACGAGGAACGGACCGTGGTGCTGCGCATCCGGGACAGCGGGGTGGGCATTCCCGCCGATCGCCTTCCCGGGCTGTTTGCGCTCGGCGGTCGGCCCTCGTCGCGGGGCACCTCAGGCGAGAGCGGCACCGGCATGGGGCTTGTCATCTGCAAGGAACTGATGGATCGTCAAGGCGGATCCATCGCCGTGGAGAGTGTCGAAGGCGAGGGCTCGACCGTCATTCTCCGGCTTGTCGCTGCGTAAAAGCGCCGCCCCCCGGCCCCAATCCCGCCCCCGCGGGGCGGCGCTATCCGGCGCCTTCCCCGAAGCTTTCCACGAGACTGCCGACGACCAGATACCAGCCGTCCACCAGCACGAAAAACACCAGCTTGAACGGCAAGGACAGCATCATCGGCGGCAGCATCATCATGCCCATCGACATGAGAACCGAGGCAATCACCATGTCGATGATGACGAACGGCACATAGATCAGGAATCCGATTTCAAACGCCCGCCGCAGCTCGCTGATGACGAACGCGGGCACGATCACCGCCAGCGACGCGGTTTCCGCCGAGGTCTCCGGCGGGGCGTCGGACAGGTTCAGCATCAACTCCAGGTCCTTGCCGCGGGTATGGCGCAGCATGAAGTCGCGGAACGGCGCGGATGCCCGGTCGAAGGCCTCAATCTCGTCGATCTGCTCGTTCACCAGGGGAGCGATGCCCTCGTCCCAGGCCTGATTGAACGTCGGCGCCATGATGAACACCGTCATGAACATCGCCAGCCCGATCAGCACCATGGTTGGCGGAGTCGTCTGAGTGCCCATGGCGTGCCGGAGGATCGATAGGACAACCACGATCCGCGTGAAGGATGTGGTCATCAGCAGGATCCCGGGCGCCACCGACAGCACCGTGATGAGCCCGACAAGCTGAACCACGCGGCCGGTAATCGTGCCGTCGCCGTTGCCCAGATCGATGTTGAGCTGCTGGGCGAATCCGGGATGCGGGATCAACGCCACGATCAGGGCCATCAGGACGGCGGCGAGAGCCCCGAAAACCCAACCCGGGCGGTTGGTCATTGCACGGTGCGTGGTCATGGGCGGCCCCCGGACACCCGGTCCAGCAGGCTCCGGAACGCGGGTCCTGTGGGCGCGGCAGAGGGGGGCGGGCTATCCGGTATGGGAGGAGGGGCGGCGGGGACCGCAAGGCCCGAGGCGACAACGAGGTCGTGCGTTCCGCCAATCAACAACAGGTGCTCCGTATCGTCGCAGCGGACCAGCATCAGGCGTCGCCGCGCGTCCACCATGGTCGCCTCGACGACGCGCAGCCGCCGCGTCGAACCGCGCCCGGTCCGCAGGCCGGGACCCGTGGGGCCGAACCGTCGCAATCCCGCCGCGACGATGAAAATCATCCCGAGGACCAGGATCAGGGAGAGCGCAAAGCGGGTGTAACTGTCCATGTCCATTGTGTGCCGATCCCGTGGCCCTGAAACTTCCGAACACGGCGCTGTGTCTTGCGGTTGCTAACACCGAAGGGCCTAAATTACACTTAACGACCAGCGGGCCCGCGCGTTTGCGTGGGGGGTATCGCACCCACCTGGTTGGTTTGCGCTGTGGGCGTTGGGCCAGCCGTTGGGTCCAGGGGACAATCGTCGGGGCCGGTCTGGGAGTGTAAACGAACGACGCATATGTGATCGCATGGTGTTGGTTATGGCGGCAGGCCGTGCCAAGGCGCGGCCACGGTTTGATCGGCGCCAACACGACGAGAGCGATCACGTGGGTTTTGACATCTAAAGGGAATGATGATGGCTTCGGAACAGGCCGATTCGACTTTGGTTCCTGCGACGGGAACCAACGACGCGGGTTCGGGCGCGATGGGCGGTATGGTTCATTGTACGACCTGTGGACAGAAAATGGCGGGAACGGCACCCGCGTGCCCGAAGTGCGGGGCGCCGAACACGGGCGCTGCTGCAAGGACCTCGGAAAAGACGATGGTGGCGGCCGCGCTGCTGTGCTTTTTCTTCGGCTCGTTCGGCTTTCACCGATTCTACGTGGGTAAGATCGGAACCGGCATCCTGATGCTTGTGACCCTCGGGGCTCTGGGGATCTGGACGCTGATCGACCTGATCATGATCATCGTCGGGTCGTTCAAGGATCGCGACGGCCTTCCGCTGAAGCGGTGAGGGCGAGCCCCCGAACGTGACGGCGCTTTCCGGGACGTGTGAGACCGGCCGACGCATGAACGGCGTTCAGGCGTTGCCCGGCCGGTGTGATCGCACCCGGGCTGCAAAGCGGCCGCGGCCATAGAACGGAGGAAACCGTTCTATGGCCGATCGCGTTCTTTGGTGGACCACCATGAGCGGAGAGCATGGACATGACATCGTGGCAACCACCCGCCGCTGACGCGCCGGCGTCCGGCCCGACTCCCGACCCTGGCGCCGCGTTCGCGTTCTGCGCCGGGTGCGGACAGCGCATCGCCTTCACAGCGCCGCGCTGTCCGCGCTGCGGTCTGGCTCGCGCTGGAGTGGGATCCGACGAGGAAGTGGCGAGCCCCAAGAGCTATGGCGTGGCCGTCGCCCTCTGCGGCGTCTTCGGCGTTTTGGGTGTTCATCATTTTTACATCGGGAATCACTTGCACGGCTTTTTGGATGTTTTATTGGTCGTGGTGTTCTGTGTGCTGTTGGCCTTCAATAGCCCATTCGCTCTGTTCGTTTTGCTCATCGACGTCATTCACACGACCTACGTGTTTTTCGTGCTCATCGTTGGGAAGCAGCGGGACGGGCAGGGCCGTCTGATCCGGACGCCGACCCAGACGTGACCCGGACCCAGACCTGACCCAACACGACGGACCGCGCAGAGCCGCGGATCGGCGCCCACATGCGCGACGGGGCGGGACGAGGCCCCGTCGCGGCCTAAACCTTGGCGCGGTACGCCTTCAACTCCTGGAGTTCCAGAACCTCCAACGCGCGCTCGTGGGTGGCCTCCAGCACGACCGGGGGCGCCATCCCGACCTCGAACGCTTCCAGCCAGCGTGTGGCGCACACGCACCAGCGATCGCCTTGTTGCAGGCCGGGAAATCCGGCGTCGGGGCGCGGGGCCACCAGGTCGTTTCCCGCCCGCCGGCTGAACTCCAGGAACTCCAGGGTCATGACGGCGCACACGGTGTGCGATCCGACGTCGTCCGCGCTGGTGTTGCAGCATCCGTCGCGAAAGAAACCGGTCAGGGGGCGTAGGGAGCAAGGCTCCAGACGGGTACCGAGCACATTTCGCGGTGCGGTTTTCTTATGTGGCATCGGATCGGACCTCCCGTTTCAGTGCCAGGCTTACGCGCCGAGGCGGTGCCCGGATCGTTCTGGCGCGGACGCCGTCCTTCGCGGCTCAGCGTGGAGCGGCATCCGCCGACGCGTCCAGCAGCGAGGTTTCCGTCTTCAGCTCCCGCAGAACAAAGCTGGAGCGGGAATGGCGGATGCCCGGAATCTTGTACAGCGTGTCGCGCAGAAACGTCTCGTAGTGGCGTGTGCCGGCCACCGCCACCCGAATCAGATAGTCGTAGTCGCCGGTGACGAGAAACGCCTCCATCACCTCAGGGATGCCGGCGAGCACTTCACCAAAGCGTGCGAGTGTATCCTCGTTGTGGCTTTCGAGGGTCACGTTGATGATGACGGTTTCGGGAAAGCCGAGGGCGTCCCGGTTCAGGCGGGCGCCGTATCCGCGAATGAACCCGCGGGTTTCCAGGGCGCGGACACGTTTCCAGCAGGGGCTGGGCGACAGGCCCACGCGGGCTGCGAGATCGGCGTTGCTGATGCGGCCGTCCGTGAACAGCGTGCGCAGGATACGTCGGTCGATGGCGTCGAGGGGCGGACGGGCGGGGGGCGGACGGGCCGGCGAGTCCGGTACGGGGTCACGGGTGGTCATCAGCATCACCTCCGACAGAAGGATATGCTTGGAACTCCCGCCTGTCGCGTCTTGAATTTCTTGGGGCCGGACATAATGGGAAAACTTTGGCAGCTCATTTTGCCCGTCCGGGGATAGAGTCCGATTCTGGCTCACCCGCTGTTTTGGATGCGACCCATGTTTGATTCCGCCGCCGTCCTGGACCGCCCCTCGGCCCTGCCCGACGATGCTCCCCACCATGCCGCCGCGCCGCATCCCGGGCGGTTGATCTGCCGTATCGAAGGCGCGCGCGACCCGAATCTTCTGACCCGGCTTGTCTCCGAGTTGGCGCGGCGTTCGCGGGTGCCGGACCATCTGGCGACGGCTCCGCTCGAGTGCGATCCGTCCGGGCAATGGATCGCCTTGACCGTCACGCTCTCCGGTCCGCAGGAGGCCGCGCATTTGGCGGCCCGGATCGCCACGTGGCCCGTGGTCTGGTCGGTGCGCCGGCTGGATCTCTGACGGCCTGGGTTCCCGTGCCCTGGCATCGCGCTGGACGCGCGCCCACATCGTGTGTGGGATTGGTGCGTGACGGCGACGGGAAGGGGCAACGATGGCAGCGACGGATACCAGCGCAACGAACGCGCGACCGATCAACGTGGCGCTTCAGGGGGGAGGCGCGCACGGTGCGTTCACTTGGGGTGTCCTCGACCGCATTCTGGAGGACGGCCGCCTCGTGATCGACGGCCTATCCGGCACCAGCGCCGGGTCGATGAACGCGGTGGTCTATGCCTATGGAAAGATGACGGGCGGGCCGGAGGGCGCGCGCGCGGCTTTGCACGACTTCTGGTCGGAGGTCAGCCGGGCGGGTCAGTTGTATGCGCCGGTGCGCATGTTGCCGTGGGAGCAGTGGGACGGTTCGTGGAACATGGACCGGTCGCCGCTCTACATGATGTTCGACGCGCTGACCCGGGCAGTGTCGCCCTATGTGCTCAACCCCTTCGACTTCAACCCGCTCCGCGACGTTCTGGAACGCACGGTGGATTTCGACGCGCTGGTGCGCTGCGAATGCACCCGGCTGTTCATCAGTGCGACCAACGTCCGCTCTGGCCGGGTGCGGGTCTTCACCGCACCGGAAATGTCGGCGGATGTGGTCATGGCCTCCGCCTGCCTGCCGTTCCTGTTCAAGGCGGTGGACATCGACGGGGAGGCCTATTGGGACGGCGGCTACATGGGCAACCCGTCCCTGTTTCCTTTTTATTATTACACCGGAACGGACGACGTTCTGATTGTGAACATCAACCCGGTCGAGCGGGCGGAGGTGCCGCGCAGCGCCTCCGACATCATGAATCGCGTCAATGAAATCAGCTTCAACAGTCCGCTTCTGGGCGAGATGCGGGCGATCGCCTTCGTGCAGAAACTGATCGAAGAGGACTGGCTGGATGAGGAACATAAGGGCAAGCTGCGCCGGGTCCGCTTCCACGCCATCCGGGCTGATCACGTCATGTGCGACCTGTCCGTCGCCAGCAAATTCAACACGGACTGGGAGTTCTTGTGCGACCTGCGCGATCGGGGCCGCGCGGCCGCCGATGCCTGGATGCAGGCGCACCTCGATGCGGTGGGGGTAGGCTCTACCGTCAATCTGCACCACGACTATCTGGGGGCGCATGGGGCCGTTGGCCCCGCGCCGGGGGCCGTCGGTCCCGGCACGGAGACGTGAGCCAAGCCGTCAGGCGGCGTCCTCGTCCTTATTGCTGCCCCGGCTGGAGGAGTTCACGTACGCAATCGCCGCGTGTTCATGGCAGTATGGCTTGCCGGGAATGGCCGGCTTTCCACAGAAATGGAAGCCGGGCTCGCGCGGGTCACCGATCGGCCAGCGGCAGGTGTGGGCCGACAGGTCGATCACCGAGCGGATCTTGGGCTCCGCCTTCGGTTTGGCCTGCTTCACGCGCTTGATCGGCGATGGCCGCCCCTTGAGCCCCAGCCGGTGCGCCTTTCCGACGACGGCGTTCTTGGACACGCCGAGGGCCTTGCCGATTTCGCCGGTGGTCAGGCCTTCCCCCCACAGGCGCTTCAGTTCCTCGACCCGTTCATCGGTCCACACATCGGTCATGACGGCACAGTCCTCCACCGAAACCTGCGCCCCTCCGGCGCATCATGTATTGGTAAGTCGTCTTCTCGCTAAGGTCGTCGGGATCGACCGGTCCCTTTGAACGGACCAACATATCATCCGTCCGGGGGCGAAGGCCATTGCCAAGCGGCCCTCTTGCGAAATGGGTCCCGTGTCGGGCGCTAAGCGCACCAAAATCAAACGCACCACACCCAGGCGCCCGGGCGAACCTTGTTCAACCGACGGTCCAGGGTATCATGGCATCGCGTCTGCCCAAACCAGGAGTTTCCGAACCATGGCCACCGTTGCGCCCCCCGCCGATCCGGAATCCGATCCGCGCGTCAAAGCCGTCTTTGACGACATCCGGCAGGCGCGGGGCACCGATTACATCAACAACGTTTGGCGCTACCTCGCGTTCGATCCGGGATTGCTCGAAAGTGCCTGGGCCGACATCAAGGCGGTCATGGGCACACCCTCCGCGCTTGATCCGAAGACGAAGGAAATGCTGTATGTCGCCGTCTCGATCGCGAACGGGTGCGGCTACTGCACCCATTCGCACACCGCCGCCGCGAGAAACAAGGGCATGACTCCCGAGGAATACGCCGATCTGCTGCGCGTGGTCGGCACGGCCTCGCGGCTCAACGCCCTGCTGAGCGCGATCGACGTGCCGGTGGACGACATCTACCGCGCACAGGGCTGACTTCATTCCCGTGGGACTACAGAGCCCTCCCGGTCGACATTGAAGCCCGGCCGCACGCCGACGGCACCGAGACTGCCCTCCGGAGGCCCCCAGGGCATGCGAGGCAGCGGCATCATTTTGACAGGGCCCGCCCACAGCGCGCCGTTCCGCACCACCACCGGGACGTCGAGGCGCGGCGTGCCGTCGGGACCCCGGCGGGCCATGGTGCCCAGCAAGACCTTGGCCATGGTGGCATCGCGGCCGCGCACCAACCCCTGCCGTTGCAGGGCGTCGATGGCCGGCATGAAGCCCGAGATGCGAGCGTTCATCGCGCCCTCCGGCTGAAGGGCGGTGTCCAGCTTCAGCGTCCCGGACGATTCGAGCGACAAGGGGTCCCACGTCACCGCAAGCCGGTTCAGCCGCAACGCGCCGTCGGCGTCGGTCCAGGCGCGCAGGGCCTCGTCCAACGAACGATCCCGGGGCAACGGGCCCATGACCGTGGCGTCGACCGCTGCGTCCGCGAGGTCGCTTGAAAACGGGCCGTGCAGCGCGGCGGGTAGGTGCAGCCCTGAGAGCGAGGCGGTCACCGTATCCGAAGCGTCGGCCGGTGCCAGATCGAACACGCCGACATGGTCATAGTCCAGGTTCAGGGCATCCAGTGTCGCCGGGTCGTTCGGCCAGGCTGGCGAGTCGATGACGGCATCCCGGATCATCACGTGGAGCGCATCGGGTGGCCCAGAGCGGTCCAGGGTCACGGTGGCCTCGGCTTCGTCGGCACGCGCGCTCAGACGAAGCGGGCCGCCGGGGCGGGGCACGACAACCTCGTGCGGCGCAAGGTGCAGAACGAACCGGACGTCTGCCGGCGCCCACGGCGCGACATCCACGCGCAGCGTCGGCGTCCGCCAGGACCATCCCCCGCGGTCCGGCGAAGCCTGCGCCGAGACGTCGCTGAGGGTGGCCGATACCGCCAGCGGAAAGCCGCCGACCCGCGCCGTTTCATAGGTCACGTCCAACCCTTGGGCGCGTTGCTGTGCAACCCAGCCTTCCAGACCGCGCTTGACCATCAATCCCGTGTAAAGCCATGCGGTGCCGTAGGCGAGCATGAGGATGCCGAGGAGCAGGACCGCCACCGCCCACCGGGACGTGCGGCGGCGCTTGCGGTGTGGCGGGTCGGGTGGTGACGGCGGGAGCTTCGGATCGTCGGTCTCCCGGCCCGGCCGGGATGACCGCCGCGCGGCCTTCGCGGATGCGGGACGGGCGGTGGATGCGGGACGTGCAGTGGTACGCGCGGGGCGCATGGTGGACCTCCGGTTCTCGGCCGTGCCTTTGGTGCCGGCTCCCCGGAACTGGTATACACGACCAGAAGGCGCGGCCGCACCGGGTATTCGAGATACCGGGCGGCGTGCGCCGGGGTCAGCGCCACATACGGGAGACATCATGACCGACGGGGACCAGTTCCGCGTGCACGAGACCGGGGACCAGGACAGCCAAAACGAGACTGCGCCAGAGCATTGGGTGTTCGGGTACGGCTCGTTGATGTGGAATCCGGGATTTTTGTTTGAGGAGCGGCGCCCGGCCCTGCTGCACGGCTATCACCGGGACATGTGCATTCTGTCGCTGCGGTATCGCGGGACCCCGGAGAAGCCTGGTCTGGTGCTGGGGCTGCGGGGACGGGGCTCGTGCCGGGGAATCGCCTATCGGGTGGCGCCGGCCCTCTGGGCGGAGGTTAGTGCTTATCTGCATGAGCGGGAGATGACGACCTACGCCTATATACCACGGTGCCTCCCGCTGCGCTTGAACGACGGGCGTCGGGTAGAGGCGCATACCTACGTCGCCGATCCTGGGCATGATCAGTACGCCGGGCATTTCGGCCTCGACGAGCGGATCCGGCTGCTGCGCCAAGGGGTCGGACCGCGCGGATCGGCGCGCGATTATCTGGCCAGCACGGTGACGCATCTGGACGAACTGGGCATCCGCGACGGACACATGCACGATCTGCTGGAATGGGTGGACGGTCGCCGCCGCCCGGATGTCCCGGATGATCCTGTTGCGCTTTGATGAAGACTGGTCGGATGCGCGCCAATCGCGTTGGTCGCGCGCGGGTCTTGGCCTACCGTACCCGACCCGGGTGCCGTGCCCCGGACATTGGACGGGCGGCTCGGGGCGGCATCCCCGGGCGCTAAGCGAGAGAGGATACGTCACCGCCATGGGCACCATTACCTATATGGCTCAGATGCTGGATGCCGCGGAAGGGCCAGAAGCGACTTACGAATTCGAGGCCGACGAGGCGCTGTTCGATCGCCCGCGCATGGAACTGATCGCCACCTTTATGGAGCACGTCGACCACGTCGAACTGCCGAAGGAAGACGTCGGCTACGAGATCTATTCGGCATTCAAGAACCGCGATCTGAAGGTGGTCACGGCCCTGGGGGCGTTGCGTCTCGCCCACGGCGAGATTCCGTTCATGGTGATGATTTCACCGAAGCCTAAAAAATAGGGGCCCGTCCAAGCGATCCAGGATCACGCCTCCACGACAGAAACGCAAAAAAACGCCCCGGCTTTGCTTCCCTCGGACGGCGCCGCGGATTGCGGGCGGGTCATACGGGATGGGCCGGGGCGTTCTTCGGTCCGTGTTCGTTCGTGGTCAGCGACCTCAGGCCGTTTGGGCCTCGCTCGAAGAGTTCTCGCTGGACGAGTTCTCGCTGGCGTTGGAGGACTCGCCATCCGAGCCTGCGGTCGTGTTGGCTGACGCAGCGCGCCGCGTCGACGGCCGGCGACCCCGGCGCGGAGTGGCTGGCGCGGCTTCTTCGGAACTGCCGTTTTCGTCCGCCGCGCCCTCTTCGCTGGCGGTGTCCCGTGCTGCCGTGGAGCGGGACGATCGGCGCGGCGCGCGCCGACGGGGTGGCGGAGCGCTTTCGGCGCGCGCCGACCCATCCTCGGACTCGGTCTCGCCCGCGCCGTCGTTAGCCTGAGGCACGTTGTCCTCACTGGCCGAAGGGGCCGGGCTCGCGGACGGTGCCGGGGCGGACCGATCCGCGCCATTGCTGCGTCGGTTTCGGTCCCGTCCGCCTTCCCGACCGCTCTCGCGGCTTCCGTCACGACCCCCGTCACGACCATTGCCGCGCGGCGCGGACTCAGCACCGCCGTCGTCGTCCGTGCCCTCATAGCTTCCGTCGCCATCGCCCGGACGACGGAGAGTCTGGGGGTCCGCGCCGTATCCATCGTCCGGACCACCAGAGCCGAACGGCGTGCGATTCGGACCCTGGGTGCCGGGTCGCAAGCCATCGGTCTGCCCGGTCAGCGCCAGATAGACACGATAGTAGTGGTCGGCATGCTGCAAGTAATTTTCCGACAGAACCCGATCACCCTGGGATCCAGCGTCGCGCGCCAGACCGGTGTATTTTTCGACCAGCTGCATGGCATTGCCGCGCAGGCGCATGCCGGGCCCGTTGCTGTCGAACGTTTGGTTCCGGTTGGGTGTCCGCTTGCCGCCGCTTCCGCCACCGCCGACGCGGCCGCGGGGACGTCCCCTGGTATTCGAGCCTTGTTTCATGAGTCCGTCTAAGTCAAATGGAGAACAGGTTCACGTCGAGCACCATCGTGCTCCAACAAAGACCGGTGAAAACGGGGCGGGCCATACGTGCGATGGACCATGCCACCCTGTGCCTTCACCCACCGGGCCTCTCATGGAGGACCTCCGGGGTTTCATGTTGTCGTCGCGTCATCGCTGTAACACACGTTCGGAGGCCGTGGCCGTGCACCGACCAGCCCACGCTCCGCCCATCGCCCATCACGGCGACTTCGGCGCAACGCACTGCGGCGTCCTCCATTGAAGGCCCCGAGGAATCCGCCCCCGAACTCGTCCTCGGGCTTTCTCCGTGGTTCACACGCGAGAACCTCGTTAGCCCAGCCCGACACGGGCGGCCAAGGCCCGACGATATGCTGGGGGTCCGCTTCGCCTGTCTCGGGGTCGGCGTGGACCCAGCTTGCGACGCATTCCGAGCGATGTTGGATCGGTTTACCCGAGTCCCGCATCCGATGTGTCGCGCGTCAGGAGGGTCATGGCCGGCCCGCAGGCCCGTTGTCGAGACCGTAGGGCGAACGCCCCGCGTTTCCAAGCCCTTTTTTCACGGACCAGTACGCTTTTTTCCGGGTCGGGCGCCTATGACGCAACGGGCGGTCCCTGTTAGGTCGGGGACCGCCGCCCTGTTTTCAAGCCCGGCGGCGCGCATCAGGTCCGCAACCGTCTCGGCCTGTCCGGCGCCGACTTCAACGGCGAGCCATCCGCCGGGATGCAGCCGACTCGCGGCCAGGGGAACCAAAACGCGATAGGCGTCCAGCCCGTCCGAACCGCCATCCAGGGCCTGGACCGGATCGTGGGCCCGCACCTCGGGGGCCAGCGTGGCAAGCTCCGCCGTCGCGATGTAGGGCGGGTTGGAGACGATGATGTCGTAAGGGCCGGGGGCTTCGGTCAAGCCATCGCGCCAGTCCGAAACCTGGAAGCGGGCCCGCGCCGAAAGGCCGTTGCGTTCCGCGTTGTCCGCCGCCGCCGCCACGGCGCCGGGCGCGATGTCGAGGCCGAGTCCGTCGGCGTGCCGGCACTCGGCCAGCAGCGCTAGCAGGATCGCGCCGGTTCCCGTGCCGAGATCCAGCACCGATAGCGGGACCTCTGGATCGGGCAGGCGGTCGAGCACCGCCGTGACCACGGTTTCGGTATCCGGCCGGGGTTCGAGCGTTTCGGGTCCCAGCGCGAGATCCAGGGTCCAGAAGCCCCGCCGCCCCAGGATGCGTCCGACCGGTTCCCGCGCGGCGCGCCGGTCGAGCAGGGCTTCCAGGCGACGAGCGGCCGCGTCCGGCATCGGATCCGAACCGCGCACCGTTAGTGCCCCGGGCGACGGCAGGTCCAGGGCATGCGCCGCCAGCAGGCGGGCATCGAAGCGGGCGTCCGGCACGCCGGCGGCCTCCAGGCGCGCGGTGGCCGCCGCGAGCGCGGCCGCGATGGAGCCGGAGTCGGTGGCGATCATGCCGGGCGGGTCCGGCGGGCGACCTCCGGGATGAAGGTGTTCAGCAGCACCGCGTAGGCGTCCGGGTCCTGAACGTTGGGCAGGTGCGCGACGCCGTCCATGATCTCCAGCCGGGCGTCCGGCACCGTGGCGGCGACGGTGCGGGCCAGATCGGGGGGCGTGCTGGTGTCGTGTTCCGCACCGATGACCAGACTGGGCACGCGGATTGATGCCGCCCGCCCGGTGTAGTCCGCATCGCGGAGGGCGGCCGCAGTGTTGGTGAACCCCTCCACCGGCGAGCGCGTCACCATGGTTCGCCAGGGCGTCAGGCGCGCCGGGTCGGCGCGGAACGAGTCGGTGAACCATCGCTCAATGTTTCCATCCGCCACCGCGGTCATGCCGTGGGTGGTGGCTGTGGCGATCCGCTCCGCCCAACCCTCGGCATTGCCGATCTTCAGGCCGGTGTTGGAGAAGACGACGGCGTCGAGGCGCTCCGGCGCCTGAAGCGCAACGTCGAGGGCGACCTGGCCGCCGACCGAGATACCGCAGAGGGCGAACCGCTCGATCCGCAGGTAGTCGGTCAGCGCCAGCAGATCATCGGCCAAATCCGTGATGCTCCACGGGCCGGCCGGGGTATCCGACAGGCCGTGGCCGCGCAGGTCCCAGGTGAGGACGCGGAATCGGCCGCCGATGCGTTCGATCACCGGGTCCCACAGGCGCATATCCGTGGCAAGGGCGTGGACAAAGACCAGCCAGGGCGCACCGTAGGTGCCGGACAAACGATAGTGCAGGCCGGCACGGGGGGCGGGCTGGGGCGCGAACAGCATGATGAAGGGTCCTCGGTTTCGCGTGGATCTACAGGGTCTCTTTCAGGGTCGTGCGCGGGAAGCGTCAGACCGCGTACACGCCGTACACGATGCCGAGGAGGAACAGCCCGAGCAACACCCGGTAGACCACAAAGGCCAGGAAACCGGCGTACCGCAACCACGTCATGAGGGCGGCGATGGCGATCAGCGCCGAAACCAGCGCGAGGCCGGCGGCCGTGAGGGCTTCCTCCGTTACCGCCCAGTCGTTCAGGCGGTATAGGTCAATGCCGATCAGCACCCCAGCCGCGATAATCGTGGGGATCGACATCAGCATGGAGAAGTGCGCGGCGTCCGGCCGCTCATAGCCGAGCAGGCGGGCGCCCGTCATGGTGATGCCGGACCGACTGGTGCCGGGGATCAGCGCCAGGGCCTGGAGCAGGCCGAGGAACAGGGCGTCGCCGAAGCGCATGTGATCGATGCGGCGGACCGTCATGCCGACGTGATCCGCCAGCCCGAGCAATAAACCAAAGCCCAGGGTGGCCCAGGCGATCACTTCGAGGGTGCGAAACTGCGTTTCGATGATATCCTTGAGAAGGACACCCGCGATGACCACGGGAATGGTGGCGACGATCAGATGGGCGATCAGCCGCGCCCCGGGACCGAACCGGCCCGTGACCAGTTGCGCCAGCCCGCAGATCATGAGCCAGACGTCGCGCCAGAAGTACAGCAGCACGGCCCCCAGGGTGCCGACATGCACGGCAACATCGATCTTGAGGCCCTGGTCGGGCCAATCGGTCAGCATTGGAACGAGGGCAAGGTGGCCCGACGAACTGATCGGCAGGAATTCCGTAATGCCCTGCACCAGGGCGAGCACTACTAAATGAAGCGTTACCACGGTGTCCCCTGCGAAATGTTGTGGTTTCCTTATACCACGAGGCCCAGGACGGGCCTAGAGCCGATCGCCTCGCACAGGATTCGCGGTCGGACCCTGTTTTTGGGCGCCTGACGTCGGCCCCGCCGTCCTCTATTTAGAGCCGCGCGTCCAAAATAGGAACGGAATGTGGGCCGTTTTCAGCGGTCGGCTTCCGGCGCAAATTAGTACCCCGCGGCTAACTAAATCTCGCCTGGGACACGGGGCTGCCGCGTGTCCGCGGTCGCTAGCGTGTAAGTGATCAAAAAAATAGGTCAGAAGTTGTGACCTATTTGTCGTTTTCGCTTGTGATCCGGCGAGGCCGCGCGTATCAGAAAGACCCGTATCGGGGGCGGCGCGACCGCCCCGGCCAACCTCGAGCCCGGCCAACGTCGACGCTCAAGGAACCGGGCGCGGACGAGGGCTAGCGGGTCGGACCGCAAAAAAGGTCGGGCCATCGGCCCGACGCGCGTTGCGACCACGCAAAGGGTACGGGCGATATCCAAACCTAGGATCGCGTGAGGGAGGGCCGCCATGGGGCGGAAGATGATGCAGTTCACCCGTCTGACCGGAACCATGCCGGACAAGCGGGACGCGGACGACCGCCGCCAGGATTTCGAAGAGATCTACAGCGGGTTCGCGCCGGATCGGGCGTCGGATCAGGCCTCGCGCTGCGAACAGTGCGGCATTCCGTACTGTCAGGTGCACTGCCCCCTGCAGAACAATATCCCTGACTGGCTCCTCCTCACGGCGCAGGGCCGCCTGGAGGAGGCGTACGCCGTGTCCTCCGCGACCAACAACATGCCCGAGATCTGCGGCCGCATCTGCCCGCAGGACCGCCTGTGCGAGGGCTCCTGCGTGCTGGAGCAGTCGAAGCACGGCACGGTGACCATCGGCGCGGTCGAAAAGTACATTACCGACACAGCCTGGGACAACGGCTGGGTGCAGCCCGTGCAGCCGAATCGGGAACGCCCGCAATCCATCGGGATCATCGGCGCCGGCCCGGGGGGCATGGCGGCGGCCGAACAACTGCGCAAGTACGGCTATCAGGTGACCCTGTACGACCGTCATGACCGCGCCGGCGGTCTGCTCATCTACGGTATTCCCGGCTTCAAGCTGGAAAAGCACATTGTGGAGCGCCGGGCCGCGCTGTTGGCCGAGGCCGGGGTCAAGATCAAGCTGAACTTCGAGGTCGGGCGCGACGCCACCCTGGCGGAGATCCGCGACCGCCACGACGCCGTGCTGATCGCCACCGGGGTCTACAAGGCCCGCGCGCTCACGGTGCCCGGGGCGGGCCTGCCGGGCGTTTTGCCCGCGCTGTCCTACCTGACCGCCTCCAACCGTCTTGGCCTCGGCGATGCCGTGCCCGAGTTCGACTCGGGTGAATTGGACGCCAAGGGCAAGAACGTCGTCGTGATCGGCGGCGGCGACACCGCGATGGACTGCCTGCGCACCGCGATCCGCCAGGGTGCGGCCTCGGTGAAGTGCCTGTACCGCCGCGATCGCGCCAACATGCCGGGCTCGCAGCGCGAGGTCTCCAACGCCATCGAGGAAGGGGTCGAGTTCGTGTGGCTGTCGGCGCCCGAGGCGGTGTTGGACGCCAATGGTTCGGCCAGCGAGGTACAGGCCGTGCGCATGCACCTGGGCATCGCCGACGCCACCGGCCGCCAGACGCCGACCCCGATTGAGGGCAGCCAGTTCCGCATGCCGGCGGAGATGGTGATTTCCGCCCTGGGCTTCGAGCCCGAGGATTTGCCGACGCTGTTCGGCGCGCCGGACCTGCCGGTGACCCGCTGGGGCACGCTGACCGTGGATCCCCACACCATGATGACCTCGGCCGAGGGCGTGTTCGCGGCCGGTGACATCGTGCGTGGGGCCTCCCTGGTGGTCTGGGCGGTTCGGGACGGCCGCGACGCCGCCGTCGGCATCCACGATTACATCCAGGCCAAGGCCGGCGGGGCCGGGGATGCGGTATCCGGTGGATCGGGCATGGCTCTGGCCTCCTGATCCCCGCCGGGAGCCTGGACGGGGGCCATCCGCCCTGTGTGCCCGATGTGTTTGCCCGACCTGACGGCCCGACCTGACTGAACGACTGATCCGACTCGACGCGAGAGGAGTCTCCGGCCATGACCGAGACGCAAATGACCGACGGTGCCCGCTTCGTGGCCGAATGGCGCGCCAATGCCGAGCAGTTGCAGCGCGACCACGCCTATGATCCGGCGCAAGAGCATGACGCCTGTGGCGTCGGGCTGGTGGCCGCCATCGACGGCAAGCCGCGCCGCGACGTCGTCGTCGCCGGTATCGAGGCCCTGAAGGTCCTGTTCCATCGCGGCGCGGTGGACGCGGACGGCAAGACCGGCGACGGCGCGGGCATCCACGTCGAGATCCCGCAGGACTTCTTCAAGGTCCACATCGCGGCCACCGGGCACGACCCGCTGGAGGGGCATCTCGCCGTCGGCATGGTGTTCTTGCCTAAGGCGGACCTGCTCGCCCAGGAGGACTGCCGCTGCATCGTCGAGACCGAGATCCTGGCCGCCGGCTACACGATCTACGGCTGGCGCCAGGTGCCGGTCGACGTCTCCGTGATCGGCGAAAAGGCCAACGCCACGCGGCCCGAGATCGAGCAGATCATGATCTGCAACACACGCGGTGTGGACGATGAGCAGTTCGAGCTCGACCTTTACGTCGTGCGGCGGCGCATCGAGAAGAAGGTGCAGGCCGCCGGTGTGCAGGACTTCTACATCTGCTCGCTGTCCTGCCGCTCGATCATCTACAAGGGCCTTTTCCTGGCCGAGCAGCTCACCAGCTTCTACCCGGACTTGCTGGACGAGCGGTTCGTGTCGAGCTTCGCGATCTATCACCAGCGCTATTCGACCAACACGTTCCCGACATGGTGGCTGGCGCAGCCGTTCCGGATGCTTGCCCACAACGGCGAGATCAACACCCTCACCGGCAACGTCAACTGGATGAAGGCGCATGAGACACGCATGGCCTCCGCGGCCCTGGGCGCGTCCATCGAGGATCTGAAGCCGCTGGTCCGTGCCGGTGGATCGGATAGCGCATCGCTCGACGCGGTGTTCGAACTGCTGTGCCGCGCCGGCCGCGAAGCCCCGATGACCAAAGCCATGCTGATCCCGGAAAGCCTGAATCAGGATGCGACCCTGCCGGAGCCGCACGGCGACCTCATCTCCTATTGCAACTGCGTCATGGAGCCGTGGGACGGTCCGGCCGCGATCTGCGCCACGGACGGCCGCTGGGTCGTCGCGGGCATGGACCGCAACGGCCTGCGCCCCATGCGCTACAGCGTCACGCGGGACGGTCTGCTGGTGGTCGGCTCGGAGACGGGCATGGTGCGGGTCGTGGAATCCGAGGTCGTGCGCAAGGGCCGCGTCGGTCCGGGCGGAATGATTGCCGTCGACCTGCGCGAGGGTAAGTTCTACGACGATCTCGGGATCAAGGACCGGCTGTCCGCCCGTCAGCCGTTCAATGACTGGGTCAAGCGCATCACCCGGCTCGACAGCCTGATCCAGCAGGACCGCAACGAGATCTCGCATATCTCGGGCGAGCCCCTCCGCCGCGCGCAGGTGGCGTTCGGTCAGTCCATGGAAGATATGGAGTTGATCCTTCACCCCATGGTGGAGGACGCCAAGGAGGCCATTGGCTCCATGGGCGACGACACCCCGCTGGCCGTTTTGTCCGACAACTACAGGGGGTTGCACCAGTTCTTCCGACAGAACTTCAGCCAGGTGACGAACCCGCCCATCGACCCTCTGCGCGAGACGCGGGTGATGAGCCTGCGCACGCGACTGGGCAACCTGGGCAACATCCTCGACGAGTCCCCGGAGCAGTGCGAGCTGCTTCAGCTCGAAAGCCCCGTGCTGACGAACGCCGAATTCGAGGCCATGCGCCGCTACATGGGCGACACTGCGGCCGAGATCGACTGCACGTTCGATCCGAAGGGCGGCGACAATGCCCTGCGCAACGCGATCCATCGCATCCAGCATGAGGCGGAGGACGCCGTGCGCGGCGGCCGCACCCACGTCATCCTGTCCGACACGGCCGCCGGGCCGGACCGGGCGGCGATTCCGATGATCCTCGCCGCCGGCGCCGTGCACACCCACATGGTGCGCCAACGCCTGCGGACCTTTACGTCCGTCAACGTGCGCACCGGCGAGTGCCTGGAAACGCATTACCACGCCGTGCTGATCGGTGTGGGCGCGACGACCGTGAACCCGTGGCTGACCCAGGAAAGCATCGCGGACCGGCATCGGCGCGGTCTGTTCGGGGACCTGACCCTTGATCAGGTCATGCTGCGCTACAAGAAGGCGGTCAACGACGGCCTGCTGAAGATCATGTCCAAGATGGGCATCTCGGTCCTCAGCAGCTATCGCGGCGGGCATTGCTTCGAGGCTATCGGCCTGTCGCGATCGCTGGTGGCGGAGTTCTTCACCAGCATGACGTCGCGCATCTCCGGCATCGGCCTCTCCGGCATTCAGCGCAAGGTGCTGGAGCAGCACGCCCGCGCCTATGACCCGTCCGTGGTCTCCCTTCCCGTGGGTGGCTTCTACCGCTACCGGCGCGGGGGCGAGCCGCACCAGTACGACGGCCGCCTGATCCATGTCCTTCAGGAAGCGGTGGCGACCGAGGGCTATCAGATCTTCAAGCGGTACACGGCGGGCCTGCGCGCACTGCCGCCGATCAACATCCGCGACCTGCTGGACTTCAAGCATGTCGCGGAGGCGATCAATGTGGATGAGGTGGAGAACACCAACGTCATCCGCCGCCGGTTCGTGACCCCGGCCATGTCGCTCGGCGCGCTGTCGCCGGAGGCGCATGGTACCCTCAACATCGCCATGAACCGCATCGGCGCGAAGTCCGACAGCGGCGAGGGCGGCGAGGACCCGGCGCGCTACAAGCCGCGCGCCAACGGGGATAACGAGAATTCCGCCATCAAGCAGGTGGCCTCTGGGCGGTTCGGCGTGACGGCCGAGTACCTGAACCAGTGCCGCGAGATCGAGATCAAGGTGGCCCAGGGCGCCAAGCCCGGCGAGGGCGGCCAGCTTCCCGGCTTCAAGGTCACGGCGGAGATCGCCAAGCTGCGCCACTCGACCGAGGGTGTCACGCTCATCAGCCCGCCGCCGCACCACGACATCTACTCGATCGAGGATCTGGCGCAGCTCATCTATGACCTGAAACAGATCAACCCGAGTGCCCGCGTCACGGTGAAGCTGGTCAGCCGCACCGGCATCGGCACCATCGCCGCCGGCGTGGCCAAGGCCAACGCGGACGTCATCCTGGTGTCCGGCCACAACGGCGGCACCGGCGCCAGCCCGCAGACGTCGATCAAGTACGCGGGCTTGCCGTGGGAAATGGGCCTGTCGGAGGTTCATCAGGTCCTGACCCTGAACCGCCTGCGTCACCGGGTGTTGCTGCGCACCGACGGCGGCATCAAATCCGGGCGCGACGTCGTCATCGCCGCCATGTTGGGGGCGGAGGAGTTCGGCGTCGGCACCACGTCGCTGATCGCTATGGGCTGTATCATGGTCCGTCAGTGCCACACCAACACCTGTCCGGTGGGCGTGTGCACCCAGGACAAGGCGATGCGCGACAAGTTCACCGGGACGGCGGAGAAGGTGGTGAACCTGTTCACCTTCATGGCCGAGGAGGTGCGCGAAATCCTGGCCTCGCTGGGCCTGCGGTCCCTCAACGAGGCGATCGGCCGCACCGACCTGCTGCATCAGATCAGCCGGGGGTCCGAGCATCTGGACGACCTGGACCTGAACGCCATCCTGTCCAAGCCGGACAGCGGCGGTTTGCCGGTTCACTGCGCCATTGAGGGCCGGAACGAGGTGCCGGAGACCCTGGATGCGCAGATGATCCAGGATGCCCGCAACGCGCTGGAAGACGGCGAGAAGATGCAGCTGACCTATACGGTGCGGAACACGCACCGCGCCGTGGGGACCAAGCTGTCGCACAAGATCGTGACCAAATACGGCATGACCGGTCTTCAGCCCGGCCACATTACGGTGCGCCTGCGCGGATCGGCCGGCCAGTCCCTGGGCGCGTTCGCGGTGCAGGGCCTGAAGCTGGAGGTGTTCGGCGACGCCAATGACTACGTCGGCAAGGGCCTGTCGGGTGGCACCATCGTGGTGCGCCCGGCTGTGTCCAGCCCGCTGAACTCGCACGAGAACACGATTATCGGCAACACGGCGCTGTATGGCGCGACCGGGGGGCAGCTGTTCGCGTCCGGTCAGGCCGGGGAGCGGTTCGCGGTGCGCAACTCCGGCGCCGAGGTGGTGGTTGAGGGCTGCGGCTCCAACGGCTGCGAGTACATGACCAACGGCACGGTCGTGATCCTGGGCGAGGTGGGCGCCAACTTTTGCGCCGGCATGTCCGGGGGCATGGCGTTCGTCTACGATCCGGAGAACCTGCTGCCGGTCCGCATCAATCCGGACTTTGTCATCTGGCAGCGGATCCAGGTCGATCACTACGACGAGCGCCTGAAGGCGTTGGTGGATGCGCATGCCCGCGAGACCCAGTCGCGGTTCGCCCAGCGCCTGCTGGTCAATTGGGACCGCGAGGTCAAGCACTTCTGGCAGATCGTGCCGAAGGAGATGCTCGATAAGCTCGCGGTGCCGGTCACGCCGGAGGGCGTGGAGCCCGGCGCGGTGGGCACGGCGGCCGAGTAGGCCGGCCGGTCCGTCTCAAGGCCCCAAGAATGGCGAAGCCCTGCCGGTGCCCCCGGCGGGGCTTCGTTGTGTTTGCGCTCTGGGTGTGCGCCGTGGGGCGGGGTCAGGCCGGTGTGCCGTTGCCGTTTGCGTTGGCGCGGGCCTGGGCGAGCAGGGGGGCGGCTTGGTCTCTCGGCCCGCTCCGTTCGGCGAGGCCGATCGATAGCGTCGCTTCGGGGGCCAGCCGTCCCAGCCGCTCCGCGATGGGGGCGAGACGCGCCTCGGCACTCGCCCAATCCTGAAAGGGGAGCACGACGGCGAGCCCGCCGTCGGGGCCGCGCCCCAGCACGTCCGTCGGGCTCAGAATTTCCCGCAGGATGCGGGCCAGCAGGCGGTCGATCTCCGGCCCTTGCGCCGCCGCCTCCTCGGCGGCCTTGGGCGTGCGGCCTTGCATCCAGGCCACCGTCAGCGGCAGGTCCAGCGCCGTGGCACGCTCCAGCAGGGTGCGGATGCGCGACTCCAACGCGGACCGCACCAGGACTGGGCTGTCGCCCTCGTGGTGGTGGCGGAGCCGGCGACTTCGGGCACGGGCGGCCTGTCCCACGACGGTGGCCGCGAACAGGTCCGGGTCCACGGGCCATGGCATCAGCACATCCCCGCCGCGCGCCAACGCGCCGGCCACGGGGTCGAGGCTCGGTGACGGCAGCAGCACCACCAGCCCCAGCGCGTCCCACGTGGGATCCTGCCGCAGCGCCATGGCGAGATTGAGGGCGCCCCGGGCCTGGGTGCGTTCGACCATCACCAGGGCGTCGATACCCCCTTCATCGCCGGCATCCGCGAGGAGATGGAGCAGGGCCGACGGTCCCGGCACAATCTCGGCGAGGACGTTGGCGCTTTCCAAAACGTGGCACAGCAGCGCGGCAAGCGCCGGCTCCGGGTCCAGGATGGCGACCCGGGTGACATCGTCGCGCACGGTTGCGGATACGGTGGCGAAATGGTCCACCAGTGCATCCGCATCCACCGGCTTGGTCAGCACGCCGACGGCGCCGGCGGCCACGGCCTCGGCGCGTGCCTGCGGGGTCGGCTGCGCCTGGGCGCCATACCAGGGACGCCCAGCCCAGACCCCGCGCGGCCCGGTCAGGTCCGCCATGCGCTCCAGGCCCTCGGGCACGACATCCAGGTCGATCAGGGCGATATCCGGCGGCGCGCCCGGATGGTCGGAGGGCACGTCCGGGTGAGCCTCGACGGACCAGCCGTACGCGGCCAGACGGTCGGTGACGGCGCTCCACGGCTCCCCGGACCGCGCTCCGAACAGCCTCATGTCGGGACCGGCGCCGGGATTGCGGGCCGTTTGGGGGGGCGGCACCCGCTGGGGGGGCGGCGGGCGGCTGAACAGGGTGGACGTGGCTGGATCCAGCGCGGCGACGCGCTCCAGCAGGCGGCGGTCCAGCAAGGCAATTTGGGCGCGCGCGGCCGGAGACATCGGCGCGTCCCGGTCCAGCAGGCTTTCCAGGAGGATCTCGAGCGCCCCGGCGGTCCGGCCGGTTGAGACGAACCCCATGGAGCCGGCGGAGCCCGCCAGTTTGTGGGCGGCCCGGCTGGCGCGGGTTAGTGCGGGGCGGAGCCCGTTCGGGGCCGCCGCGATCCCCTCGGCATCCGCAGTGACCTCTCGGTTTTCGAGGACGCCGAGCGCGTCATGAACGTCGGCAGCGATCTCGCGGGCGACGGTCGGAAATCCGGCAACACTCTCCCATAACAAGGCATACCCCTGCTGTATGGCGGTTGGATCAGGCATGCCGGGACGCGCTCCAGTCACGCCAAAGCTGATCCAGCGTCTGCGATAAGGTCATCGGGTCAAACGGTTTGGCGAGAACACCGGCAACGCTGCCCATGCGGGCCGCGCGGTCGGCGATCGCGTCGGGCCGCGCCGTCAACAGCACGGCCGGAGGACCGGGCGGGGTGGCGCCAGCGGTTAAGGCATCCACCAGATCAAGGCCATCTCCGTCCGGAAGCTGGACGTCTACCACCAACAGATCCGGTTGGAAGACCGCCACCTGCTCCCGGGCTTCGCGGCAGGTGGCACAGGCCAGGGTGTCCAGGCCTCCGATGTCGCGCACGGCAAGCTCAAGCAGGACTCGCAGCGCGTCTTCATCATCAACGAGCAGGACACGCTGGAGGCGTGCGGACGGCGGCGTTTCCTGGCTCAAGGACAGGTCTCCACTGCGGCTGGACGGAAACACTTGATGGCACACCAGCACGGCGGTCGCGTCAACCGCGAAGACTCGTCTTCCGGCGCCGGAAGACCCCCCAGATCCCGGCGCGGATTTGAGCGCGGATTCGGGCGATGGGCGTGGCGACCAGGACGCCGAGCGGCCATGAGCGCGACACGAGCATGCCGAACAGAACGTCGCTGGCGGCGCCCGGCGCGGTCAGGGGCGGTGGTTCGACCGGCTCCGGAGGAAGACCGGCGCGGCGCCGCGTTCGATTGCGCAGGGGGCGGGTCACGCGCCAGGGCCAGGATCGCCACAAGGCCAGCGCCCGGCGGCGGTCGCGGCGGGCGGTGCGCTCGCGTGCGTCCGTCGAGAGCGGGCGTGCCGCGCTGCTGCCGGGCGGCAGGCGCGCCGCGCTCAGCCCGGCAAGGAGGGCGGCCGTGAGCGGGGCGAGGACCGGCGGGGTGACGGCGGCCCACAGGCGCGGTGCACGGGCCAGGGCCGTTGGCGGCTCCGTCCACGGCCGGCGGCGTGACACCAGGACCCGCGGCACGGCCTCGTGGGTCAGGCCGGCGGCCCGGCAAACCGCGACGAGGCCCCAGAGGCCGCTCAAGGGGTCCCAGTCCCGTGCGGCGCATTCGATGGCGGCGCGGGTGAGGACAAGGCCGGGGCCGGCCACCAGTGGGGTGGCCTGGGCGCTGGCCGGGACGGAGTCGAGGCAGGGAAACACGCGGCCGTCTCGCGCGTCCCTCCAGGCCGGAGCCAGCAGGGCGGCCCCGGTCCGAACCAGGACCGCGTCCAGGAGGGACAGGGCACCCGGCGCGATCTGGTCTGCGTCGGTCAGCAGGCAGACCGGGGTCGGATCGTTCGCGGCGTGTCGCGCGACCAGGGCCGCCTTCCAGGTTGGTCCTGGGGTGTCCGCTGGCGCTATCAGCGGGGTGATCGGGTTCGGTTGGGGTGTGGTCGGCGGCGTCCGGTCGCCGGGGGTCGCCAGCAGGTCCGCATGCCACGCCGCCCAGATCCGCGCGGTGTCCCGCGCATCGTGCGCGGGCCGTGCGGGCGCGAATGGCTGCCCGAGCACGGTGCCCAGCCGCTCGGCCAGCGCGTCCGCGTCATAGGGGACCAGAACCCGCGCGTGGTCCTCGGTCGCGATCAACTCCGGTATGCCTCCGGTCGCGCTCGCCAGCACCGGAATCCTCAGGGCCAGACACTCGTGCAGGGTCATCGGGCTGTTTTCCGCCGGCGCCAGAATGAGGGCGAGCCGTCCCGGCGCCCTTAGCAGCGCCAGCGCGGCGTCCCGGTCGAGGCTGTCGCACACGGTCGCCGGCCAGGGCCAGGACGCGGCCCGCCGCCCGATGACACGGGCCGCCGGCTCGCCCTGGACCGTCGCGGCGCGGCCCAGGAAGATCACGGCGGTCGGCGCGGCAGCGGTCGGATCGGTCCGCGTCGCCTCGGCGAGGCGGTCGAGCGCGTCCAGCAGCACCGCCACACCCTTGCGGTCCTCCAGCCGTCCGAACAGAACGAGGTGGGTGATTGGGGCGGTCTCGGTAGCGGGCGGGCGCGGGGGGCCGGGGTCCGGCAGCGGCTGCGGCATGAGGCGGACGTCCGGCGCCGGCGCGCCCCGGGCCTCCAACCACGCCGGCATAAAGCCGCTCGGGCTCCACACGGCGTCCATGAGGCGGGGTGCGATCCGCTCTAACTCGATCTGGATCAAGCGGGGCAGGTCCTCCAGGGGCGTATCGTTGCCGGTCATCGCCCAGTCGGAGGCGCCATGCAGCCCGAGCACCAGCCGGGTTTGCCGGAGCGCGATGCCCTGGGCGCGGGCGCGACCGGCGAGCGCCGCCTCGCCACCCCAGTCGTTGAAATGCACCAGATCAAAGGCCTGTGCCTCCAACCACGCCAGCACCTGCCAGCGGCGGGCCAGGGAGCGTTCCGCCCACAGGCCGCCCATGGCCGGCATGGTGGCGTCGTCGGTCGGGTCGGGCAGGGGCACCAGAGTGATGCCTCGGCGGCGGTAGTGAGCGACCCAGCGGTCGAAGGGCCCGTCCATGGAGCGGGTGCCGTTCAGGCACAGCACCGTGACGGTGTGCCCCTGGGCGACCAGTCCATCGGCCAGCGCGCTTAGGACCGTGGCGATGCCGCCGGTTCGGGTCGGGCCGAGGATTTCGGTGGTGACCAGACAAACGCGGGCGGTGGGCGGGCTGGAGTCCGTCACGCAGGCACCCCGGCGTGCCGCAACCGGCCTGTCACACGCGCCCGGGCCCGGGCGCGGTCCATGGTCGCGGACATGGAGGCCTTGGACAGGCGCTTGTGCAGCAGCACGGATGGGATCACGCGCTGTTCATGGCCCGCGATCCAGGCGCGCGCCAGCAGATCCCAGTCCTCGGCGCCGGTTGCGGGATCGGGATCGAATCCGCCCAGGGCATCGAAGGTCGTCCGCCGGATCAACAGACCGGCGTCTCCCAGCGCGTTCTCCTGGTCGATCCGCCCCGGCATGGGACCCAGGGGCGCATAAAGCGCGGCGGGTTCGGTGGGGATGGCGGTCTCGGGCGGCTCTCCGGTGAACAGCGCGGCCCAACTGGTCCAGATCGCCGCCCGGTTGGTTGCGGCGGCGGTGGCGAAGGTGGCAAGCGCGGCGGGCGGCAGAACATTGTCGTCGTCCAGGAACAGCAGCCACCTCGTATCCAGGGCCTGCGCGCCGGCCCAGCGTGCCGCGCCCAGGCTGGCACTCGTTTGGTACCGCAGGCGGACTGGACCGGTTTGCAGGGCCTGAACGGCGTTGCGCAGCGCGGCGCGGGCGGCCGGGTCCCGGCTGGCGGCGTCCACAACGGCAAGGGCGTCGGGCGGCCGGGTCTGGCTGTCGATCGAGCGCAACGCCCGGGTCACGAGCCGGGGCCGGTCGTGGTGGACCAGCACAAGGCCAATGGTCGGGCGATCCCGACCCGGCGGCGGACGGGCCGAAGGCAGCGCAGACAGCCAGCCGGGCAGATCGCCCATGCGTTCACCGGGCAGGACCACCGCGTCCGGCGGGGTCGGGGGGCCGATCCAGTCCGCCGAGGCCCGGGCCAGCCGGTCCAGCAGGGCGCGCGTCGCTCCGTCGGCATGGTTCTCGGCAGGATTGGCGGTGGAGGGGAGCGTCTCCCGGTCTGGCGCGGGCATCAGAATCCACCGGGCCGGCGGTGTCTCGATCGCGGCGTCTCGCGCCTGGGCGGCGCGGCCCAGCCACCACGGCGGTCCCAACGCGATGACGAGATCGGGTGTCTCTGCCCGGAGTTGGCGCCAGACGGAGCGTGCGTGATGATCCACCGGACCCGTGGCGTCGGGAGCCACCGTCACGACCGGCCAGCCACGATTCCGCAGCCGTTGGACCAGGGGCAGCCGGTCGGGCGTGTGGGCCACCACGCAAACCCGCCACGAGTCCACACGCAAACTGGGCATGGCTCTCCCGCCTTTCGAGAAGGGCTCAGTCGAACGCATCTTTGAGCCCCAAAATCCGGCATGATAGTCTTGGGCACGCGGCGTTGGGGTGGGGTAACGGCAGGAGTTGGAATGAGTATGGGTGGACGGGATCATCAGGACATCGCCATGGGCGTCATTGCCGACGCCGAACGCGCGGTTGCGGACCTCAGTGGGCGGCAGACCGATCGGGACCACCGTATTCAAAAGCTAAACGACCTTTTCGTGGTCGTCGAGCAACGCTATCAGGCCATGCGGGAGGATCTGCGGGACCGGGATGCGCGCATCGAGGCTCTGGAGGAGACTAACGATCTTCTCATCGCCGCCATTCAGGGGATGACGGCCCGTATTCAGGCCAGTTCGGACGCTCTTGACCAGAGCGACTCGGGCCTGACCGACGCGCTGGCTCGCTCCGAGACGCTGGTGTCGGAGGCGTTCGGCACCGGTGGAAACGCCAATCCGACACAGCCGCCGGAAACGCCGCCCCACCCGGACGAGGCGGGCGACGAGTCTGAGCCCTTCGTCCTAGAAGACCTGGAGGACGGCGAAGACGGCGAAGACAGCGAAGACAGCGGGGCGTCGGCGACCCTCGACGCGACCCTCGACGCGACCGACGACGACGGCGGGGACGGACCGCTCGCGATGGCCGGCACCATGGAGGACCCCGCGGACGCCGATGGGGCGGGGGACGACCTCGTGTTCGAGGAGAGCCCCCTGCCAGGGGATGATCTGCAGGCGGACGCCGAGGAGGAGGAGGTCGGCTCGGTCGGGGACGGCCTCGATGCGGATCCGGGTGCGGACGATGTGGACGAGGACCCGGCGGATCTCGCGCTCGTCTCCGATGACGACGGCGAGGAACCCGTGACCTCGGACGACGAGGCTGACCCGTTGGTGCCCTGGACCGAGACCTGGTCGGTCGGAGCCGCGGCGATCGATGAGGATCACCGCGTCATGGCGGCCTTGATCAACCGCTTGCCCGACGCATTTCGCGAACCGGAAAGCGATTGGGTCGTGGGCCACATCCTGAACACACTGTGGGAGTTCACGGACTTCCACTTCGGGCGGGAGGAGGCCCTGTTGCGGGCTGCCAATTTCCCGGGAGCGGCCGATCACGCCGGGCGCCACGCCGATCTGAAGCAGCAATTGCGCACGTGGTTGGATCAGTACCAGAAGGACCCGGATTCGGTAGATGCCGAGACCCTTCAGACCTTCCTGAAGAGCTGGTTGATGAACCATATTCTAGGCGAGGATATGCGCTATAAGCCCTATGTGGAAAAGAACACGGACGCGCAGGCTTTGGCCGAGGCTATGCCCGTGCCCCCGGAGGTCCGGGGGAGTCTTGAAGACGCCGGCGTGGTCTGACCCTCGGCATCCGCCACGCAGGAACAGAGGGAAAGGGGGGCCCCATGGATGAGCGCAAGGCGGCGGGTGCGGGGGGGGACACGGCCGACTCGGTGCTGGCCGAAATGCGGAGGGAGTTCCTGGATGAACTGGCCGACGGCGCCCGTGACCTGACCCTTGCCATCGATGCCGCGCGGCATGACCCCGGTACGGTGCCCGAGGTCGTGCGGCTGGGCCAGCGGTTCGGGCTGACCATTCGAAGCCGTTCTGAAACGCTTGGCCTGAGTCCGCTGACCGCCATTGGTCTGCGTCTGGGCGACTATCTCGGGGAAGTCCGGAACGTGCCCGCCGGTCTGGTGCTTGACGACCTCGAACGATTCGTGGAGTTGGCGCTGGATATCGGCGAGGGGCGCATTCCCGTCGATGCGGAGCAGGGCCCGCTAGTGCGGACACTGCCCGCCAAGCGCGGGTTCGCGCCGGCCGAGGTCGAGGTGCGCGACATTGAGGTCGTGCTGGTGATGGAGCCGGGCACCCAGACACACTTCGTTGAGCGCGAATTGCAGCAGTGCGGTTACCGCACCGTTCAGGTCAGTTCAACCTTCGAAGCGTTGCCGCTGATCGTCCGCACAAAGCCCGACATGGTGGTCGTGTCCGCCGTGATGCCGGGCCTCAGCGGCATTGACTTGACGATCGGGCTGACCGCCATGCCGGAGACTCGGAATGTGGCCGTGGCGTTGATTACGAGCCTGGATCCCAGCAGCGATGCCCTCTCCCTGCTGCCCAAGCGCGTGCCGATCATCAAGAAGGGGCCGTCGTTTGGCGACGATCTGTTCAACGCGCTCGACAATCTGTTCCTGATCTGACGGCCTCGGATCGGGACGGTTTCATTCGCAGGGCGGTAGGTCCGACGCGCGGATATCGCCGCCCGTGAGGGCCTCCAGACGATATCGGGCGGTGGTCACGTCACTGGCGGCGGTCGCCTCGGCGGCTTCGGCGGCGTGCAGCCGGCTGTAGGCCCGCATGAGGTCGGTGCGCTCCGCCGGGGTGACGCCGTCGGCCTCTATGGCGTCGATGAGGTCCTGGAGCCGCGCCCGATAGCTACGAACGGCCTGTAGGCGTCCGCACGCGCCCGACCCGGTTATGGCGCCCCCCGAATCGTTCGGCAGGCCGGCATCGACCGCCGTGGTGTGCGTGTCCTCCAGCACGGGGGCGACGGTACGCGCGCTCGCATCCGGGCGCGGTCCGTAGGCGGGCTCTGGCGCGCACGCCCCGAGCGCAAACCCAAGACTAAGGATCAGCCCGACGGCGGACCCGAGTCCCGAGCCTAGGTCCGGACGGCCGGTCGGTGCTGCGGCAACGCCGGACCATGCAGGGGACGGTAGACCCGGACGGGGCATGGCGGAACACTCCGGACAGGCAATGGTATGCCGACACTTGGGCGATCAGATGTCCGTTCGCAAGCGGACGTGCTCGGCCCGGCGATCGGGCTGGACCGGCGCCGTGTGCGGGCTAAGGTGCGGATGACCCGTCCCCTTCGTACACTGAGAAAAGCGAGATCACCATGACCGAGGCTGTGTCCCTTCCGACCGACCGGGCCCGGGGCCTGTTCGTGCCTGTGCTTACGCCGTTCGAGGCCGACCGGACGGTGTCCATGCCGCGCTTTCTGGATCAATGCCGCTGGCTCCTGGCGAGTGGCGCCGATGGCCTCGCGGTGTTCGGGACCACGTCGGAAGCGAACAGCCTTGGTATCGACGAGAAAATCGACCTGCTGCAGAGCCTGATCGATGCGGGTATCCCGGCCGCGCGTCTGATGCCCGGAACGGGAACCTGCGCGCTTCCGGACACCGTGCGCCTGACCCGTGCGGCTGTGCAGGCGGGCTGCGCCGGTGTGCTGATGCTGCCGCCGTTCTACTACAAGGGCGTGTCGGACGACGGCCTGTTTGGCAGCTATGACGCCGTCATCCAGCAGGTCGGGGACGCGCGGCTGCGCATCTACCTGTACCACTTCCCGCAGCTCAGCGAGGTTCCGCTGTCGCCGGCTCTGGTCGGCCGGTTGATCGCCGCCCATCCGGACACGGTGGTAGGGCTGAAGGACAGTTCCGGCGTGTTCGAAAACACCCGCGATCTCCTGGAGCGGTTTCCCGGGTTTGCCGTGTTCCCGGGGTCGGAGGCGCGCGTCCTGGAGGCGCTGCGTCTCGGGGCCGCCGGGTGCATCTCGGCGACAGCGAACGTCAATCCCGCCGGAATCGCCGCCGTGATCGCTGGGTGGCAGGGGCCCGAGGCGGTCGCGCTTCAGGAGTCGGCTTCGGCCGTGCGGGCGGTGTTCAGCGAGGTGCCCCTGATTCCCGCCTTGAAGGCCGTCATGGCCGAATGGCTGGCCGACGACGGCTGGCGCGCACCGCGCCCGCCGCTGCTGCCCATGGAGCGCACGGCCGGCGCGGCACTGGCGGATCGGTTGGCGGGGTTGGGTGTCTCGTCCCGGCGATCGACCGAAGCCTGACGGAGGTCCGGGGCACTGCGACCGGCCATGCCTTGTCTTGTCTTGTCTCTAAGCCCCGATCCCGAAACGACAACCGCCGCGAGGGGTTCCCCTCGCGGCGGTTTGAGGTGCGGCGCGGCCCTTTGGGTCAATGGCCCGGGTCCTTGTCACCGCCGGTCGCTCCTCCCCGATCCACTTGCGTGGCCCCCTCCTTATGCCCTGAGCCATGCGCCTAGTGCAAGAAAAATCGTTGCTGCATTGCAGAAGACGCATACCCTTGACGGTCATGAGGGAAAGCCCCGCAGAATCACTCGCTTAACGGAGCGTCGGTTTCGGTCTCAAGGACCCGGGCCAGCGTCAGAACATCGACCGCGACGGCGCCCGCCTGCCGCAGGGCGCGCGTGCAGGCCTCGACCGTGGCGCCGGTGGTCATCACGTCATCGATCAGCAGCACGCGCTGACCGGCAATTCGGATCGGCCGGGCGACGCGAAAGACATGTCGCACATTGGCGGCCCGGTCCCGCCGGCCTTTACCGCCTTGCGTGGGCGTGGCGCGGATCCGGGTCAGCACGTCCGGCGACCACGGGCGGCGGCTGTGGGCCGCGAGGGCCCGCGCCAGCAGGCCCGCCTGATTGTAGCGGCGCTGCCAGAGACGCCAGCGGTGCAATGGGACCGGCACGATCAGATCCGCCGATTCGAGCAGCGGGGCGCCGGCACGTGCCATCCAGCCCGCCAGCGCGCCCGCTGCGTCCGTCCGGTCGCCATGCTTGAACGCGAGGATCAGGGGGCGGGCGCCGTCGTCGTAGACCAGGGCGGCCCGGGCGCGGTGGTAGGGTGGCGGACGGCGGGCGCAGGCGGCGCAGAGCAGGCCGGTCGCGTCCTCATCCACCGGCGCGCCCCAGTCCCCGCCGAAGGGTACGCCGCAGCGGGCACACACCGGTGCCGTGATGAAGGTTGCCGCCTGAAAGCAGGGGCTGCACAGGGCGCCGGGATCGGCCACCAAGTCGCCGCACCGCAGGCAGCGCGGCGGCAGCACCAGGTCAAGCGCCGGACGCAGCCACGCCGCGACGGTGCGTCCGTGGCGGCGCAGCCCCCGATCCAGCCTGCTGGGGTCTTTCATTACGGCGCTCAGATGCTTGACCTCCGCCCTTTACGGCCTCCCGTGCACCGTGCCCGGCGTCTTTTTCCACCGTCAGGCGGCCGGAGCATCACTGCGGCCTTAACATCGCCCTCGCGGTACGCCACAGTGCCCTGTATGAGTGGCCCATCCGATACCATGACCGTCTTCGACCGCCGCGTGGTGCGCTGGCGCCGCGAACGTGCGGCCGTGGATTGGCCCCAGTTCGATTTCCTGATGCGCGAAACCGCGGACCGGCTGGTGGACCGCCTGGATGATATCACCCGGGCGTTTCCCCTGGCGCTGGATCTGGGCTGCCATGGGGGCGAGATCGCGGAGGCGCTGAACGGGCGGGGCGGTATTCAAACCCTGATCCAGGCCGATCTATCCCCGGCCATGGTGCGCTCCGCGGCCGCGCGGAAGACAGGTCCCGTGCTGGCGTGCGACGAGGAACTGTTGCCGTTTGCCCCCGCATCGCTCGACGCGATTCTGAGCAATCTCAGCCTGCACTGGGTCAACGACCTGCCGGGCGCGCTCATCCAAGCGCGGCGCGCCCTGCGGCCGGATGGCCTGTTCCTGGGCTGCTTGCTGGGCGGCGATACCCTCAGCGAGCTGCGAACCTGTCTGGCCGATGCCGAAATGGAGCTGGCCGGCGGCCTGTCGCCCCGCACGTCGCCGCTCGCCGATGTGCGCGACGTCGGGAATCTTTTGGCGCGTGCCGGATTCGCGTTGCCCACGGTGGATGCCGACATCATCACGGTGCGCTACGAGAGCCCGCTGAAGCTGATGGCCGATTTGCGCGGCATGGGCGAAAGCAACGCCGTGCTGGCGCGGCACCGGGGCCTTGGGCGGCGCGACGTGATGATGCGGGCCGCGCAGTTGTACCTGGAACGCCACCAGGGGCCGGACGGTCGGGTGCCGGCGACGTTCGAGGTCATTACCCTGACGGCCTGGGCGCCTGACCCCAGCCAACCCAAGCCGCTTCCGCCTGGGTCGGGACAGACCAGCCTGACCGACGTGTTGCATTGAACCGCCGATCCTCGATCTGGCCCGCCCCACCCGTACGGAAGACGAACGAGCCTCCATGGATTTTCCCGCTCCTCTAATCCGCGGCACCCTGGTGCGCCGCTACAAGCGTTTCATGGCCGATGTCGACCTGGAGGACGGTACGCGCGTCACCGCGCATTGTGCCAATTCGGGGTCGATGTTGACCGTCAAGCCGGACGGGGCGGAGGTGTGGCTGTCGGAGGCCGACAATCCCAACCGCAAGCTGCGCTATACCTGGGAACTGGTGCGGGTGAACGGCCATCTGGTCGGTATCAACACGAACCGTCCCAACGCCATCGTGGCCGAGGCCATCACGGAGGGTCGGATCCCGAGCCTGACCGGCTATGAGTCGCTGCGCCGCGAGGTGAAATACGGCCGAAACAGCCGGATCGACATCCTGCTGGAAAGCCCGCAGCGGCGGACCTGCTATGTCGAGATCAAGAACGTGCACATGAAGCGCGATCCGGGCCCCGGCGCGCCGGCCGAGTTCCCCGACGCGGTCACCGCGCGTGGCGCGAAACACCTCGACGAACTTGTGGACATGGTGGCGGCCGGCCACCGCGCCGTGATGGTTTATCTTGTGCAGCGCGGCGATTGTGGCGCGTTGCGCATTGCAGGCGATATTGATCCCGCTTATCTAGAAGCCCTCGAACGCGCGCGTTCGCTCGGGGTGGAGGCGGTGTGCCTTGCGTGCACTGTCACACCGGGTCGAATTGTCGTCGCCGACTCCCTTCCCATCAATCTGGACCGAATCTCGTGATGACTGAAGCCGCTGCCCGTTCCGAGTCCCAGGTGGCCCTCCATGGGTCGGATGCGTTCGCCGCCATGCGGCGGGCAGGACGGCTGGCGGCCGAGACCCTCGATTTCATCACGCCCTATGTGAAGCCGGGCGTCACCACCGAGGAGCTGGATCGTCTGTGCGCGACCTTCGTCGCGGATCACGGCGCCATCTCGGCGCCGCTGAACTACAAAGGCTTCCCGAAGAGCATTTGCACCTCGATCAATCATGTGGTCTGCCACGGTATCCCGGGGCCGAAGACGCTGAAGGACGGCGATATCGTCAACATTGACGTGACGCCCATCCTGGACGGCTGGCACGGCGATTCCAGCCGCATGTTTTATGTCGGGAACGTTGGTGTGAAGGCGCGGCGTCTGTGCGAGGTGACCTATGAGTCCCTGATGCGCGGGCTGGCTGTGATCCGGCCGGGGGCGACCCTGGGCGATATCGGCCATGCCATCCAGACGTTCGCGGAGGGGCATCGGTATTCCGTGGTGCGGGATTTCTGTGGGCATGGGGTGGGGCGCGTCTTCCACACCGCGCCCAGCGTGATGCATTTCGGCCAGCCCGGCACCGGCACTGTGTTGCGCGAGGGCATGATCTTTACCGTCGAACCGATGATCAACGCGGGCCGGTGGGAAACCAAGATTCTCGCGGACGGCTGGACGGCCGTGACCAAGGACCGCTCCCTGTCGGCCCAGTTCGAGCACACGATCGGCATCACCGCCGACGGCATCGAGATCTTCACCGAATCGCCCAAGGGCTGGCACTGCCCGCCGTACGAGGGCGCGTAACCCCTTTTCCGGAGATCCGGGGGGATCTGGCCGTTCGTCCCCGACTCATCCTCCGACCAGAACCGTGAACTCACCCCTTACGATTTTGTTGGGTGGGCCGACCGGCTCCAGCACGGTGTCGCCCAAGCGGCACTGCGGGAGCTTGTTCGTTAGGACGGTGGCGCTGCCGTCGATCACGACGCCGCCACCGTGCGGCGGAATCGGCAGCGGGGTTGCGCAGGCGTGAATGTCGGCGCCGCCGGCCGCGCCGCTGATCATGCTTCCCATCGAGGCCGCGGCCGTGGCCTTGGTCGTTTCCTCCGCGGCCTTGGCGGCGGGCGCGCCGGGCGTTCCGGCTGCGGCCGTGCTTGCGGCTTCGGCGGTTTTGATAACGGCGTCCGAGGCCTGTTTCGCGGCCTGGAGTCCCCCGGCGACGGCGGCCGGCACGCCGCGCCACGCCGGCAGTTTGCCGATCAGAACGTTGAACGATCCCGGGCCCGGCGTCAGCACGGGGGGCAGGGGATGCGCCACGTTGTCCGTGACTCGGGCGGCGGGGCGGCCCATGGCGGATCTCCTTTCGGGATGGGAATAGGCTCCAGCTTGCCCACCAGCGACCTTGTGCGCAAGATCGGGGTCAGCACAATCCGGCCCGGGCCCACATCGTCCCGCCGCCGTTACGCCGATACGGGTGTCATCATGAGCCGGAGCGAAAGCCTGAGAAACCTGGGGCGGGCCATCGCTACCCATCCCGTTCCCGCCGAAGCCGTGTTCGTGGGCTTCGATCTCTATTTGCAGGTGTTCGCCAGCGGCAAGGTACGCATGATCGGGTTCACCGCCGGGGGGCAGCGCGTGGCACCGGAGGACGCGCGCCCCGACGGAGCGGTTCCATTTCCCGCCATCGGGCGTGGTGTCGTGGTCTGCTTTGATCCGACCCTGGAGCCGGAGGCGTTTCGTGTGGCGCCCTGATCTACTACGGAGCAGGCCTTAGACAGGGCTCCGATGGAGCCAGTGGCAGCGT
Source organism: Roseospira marina (assembly GCF_014197855.1). Lineage (GTDB taxonomy): Bacteria > Pseudomonadota > Alphaproteobacteria > Rhodospirillales > Rhodospirillaceae > Rhodospira > Rhodospira marina. Next base: position 141,328 of record NZ_JACIGJ010000002.1, on the reverse strand, counting down.
GAATCGGAACGTGGTTCCGGCGCCTGGGGTGGACGCGATCCCGATCTGGCCGCCGTGGCGGTGGACGATCCGCCGGCAAATCGCTAGTCCCATGCCGGTTCCAGGCTCCCCGTCGGTGGCGAGGCTCAGGCGCTGGAACACGCCGAACACGCGGTCATGGTCCTGCGGGGCGATGCCGATGCCATTGTCGTGTATGCGGACCTCGACCATGGCGTCCTGCGGGGCCCAGTCCACGGTGATCTCAAGGCGGCGGTCGTGCGCGCGATAGCGCAGCGCATTGCCGATCAGGTTTTGAATCAGACTCACAATCTGATCCGGCGTTCCACGCACCGCGGGCAGATCGGGGGCCACGGTGACCAACGCGCCGATCTCGTCCAGGCGCAGACGCATCATATCGAGCACGGTCTGGACCGTGGCGGACAATGCCACCGACTGCAGCGGGCGGGCATCGGTGTCCAAGCGGGCATAGGCCAGCAGGTCGTGGAGCATGGACCGCATCCGCGCTGTGCCGTCTGTGGCGTATTCAATGAACTCCTGGATGTCCGGCGTGATCGTCTCGCCCAGGTGCCGACGGACAAGACCCAGGTAGCTTGAGACCATGCGGAGCGGCTCCTGCAGGTCATGGGACACGGCGGCCGAGAAATCCCGCACCGCGATATTGTGCCGCCGCAGGTTCTCGGCTTGCTGGGTGCGATCCGTGATATCGAACAGGCTGATGTTCAGAAGGCGCCGTGACTCGACGGTCTCGATGGCGACATCGGCATACGACACGTGGGCCGCGACCCGGCGGGTAGCACCCGTTTCGAGCCGGTGAGTCTGCTCCACCACGGCGCCGTCGTGGGCGGCTGCGTCTCGCAGCGCGTCCAGGAACGGAGTCGTGTCGGTGGGATCCGTCACCACGAAACGGGCCAGGGGCTCGTTCCGCATGGCATCGAGCGAGGCCCCATAGAAGCGGGCCGCGCAGGGATTCGCCTTGACGATCCGCCCGGTGGCTGGATCGACCAGCAGCTTGACCACCGGATTGGCATCGAACAGGTGGCGGAACAGGGTTTCACTGTGGCGCAGGGCTTCGTTCGCGCGCCGCCGCTCGGAGATGTCGCGCATGACCCCGAACAGGCCCACCAGGGCGTCGGTCTCGTCGCGATGCGGATACACCATCAGTTCGACCCACAGCCGCTCGCCGTGACGGTTCACGGCTTCGATCTCATGGCGAGTGGTGGTGGTCGGGACGCCCCGGCGCTCCTGATCGATACGCCTCCGCATCGCCTGTTCCAGGTGCGCTGCGCCGTCCGGTGTGAACGCGACCTGAGCGCGCTGGCCGATCAGGGGGGCGCGGTCAAGCCACGCGAGCACCTGATGGCCTCCCGCGACCTCGCGGATGGTCAGGTCCAGGTCGAGCTGCCAGACCACGTCGCTGGTGTTCTCGGTGATCGCGCGATACTTCTTTTCGCTCTCGCGCAGTGCGCGCTCGGCGGCCTTGCGGGCGGAAATGTCGGTCAGGCAGGCCAGAATAACGATCTGGCCGCGCCAGCGCGCCGCCTGGTAGGAGGCCAGACAGGGCACATGTGTGCCGTCGAGACGGACCGCGTCGAACTCGACATCTTGCACCAAGCCCGTTTCTTGAAGCGTGGTGACCAGTTCGGCCCGCCGGGTCGGGCTGACGTAGAAGCGGTTGGTGGTCACGTCGTCGAGGGGCGCATCCGGAGCGAGCCCAACCAGCGTCCGCATGTGCCGGTTCAAGGTCAGGATCGCGCCCGTGGTCCAGTCATTTAGCGTGCATGGCACCGGAACCGCCGCGATGGTGGCGTTCAGGGCGTGGGTGTCATCCGGCAGGACTAGGACGTTTCGGGGGAGCGCCACCGTCCTCGGGTTCCCTTCGACTCTGCACGTGAACGAACAATCGTAATCGTACAGTGTCCGTGCAGAGAAGCCCAGCGGCGATGCACACGAGTCAGATGCGAAAACCCATGGTTTCGGGGAGCCACAGGGCGAGGCCCGGAAAGGCGATCACCAGTCCCATAGCAATCAGCATGGCGACGATCGGCCATAGCACCCAGCGAACGGTGGATTCGATGGGCACCCCCGCGATCTTTGCCGTCACCATCAGGTTGACCGCGACCGGGGGCGTGAACTGCCCGACCGCGATGTTCATCGCCATCAGCACGCCGAACCACACGGGGTTCCAGCCGAACGTGGTCATGATCGGGATCAGGAGCGGCAGCGTAATGAGGTAGATCGACACGCCGTCGAGCACCATGCCGGCCAGCAGCAACACGACCATGACCATCAGCAGGACGACGATGGCGTTGTCGGACAGCGTCAGGATCAGTTCGGCGGCGGCATCGAACGCGCCCAGGGTGGAGCCGGCCCAGGCGAAAATGCCCGCGAGGGAGATGATGATCATCACCACCGCGGAAACGGAGGCCGAGTCCGCCAGCACGCGGGCGATGTCGCGCAGGCCCATGGTCCGGTGCAGGAAGACGCCGACGATCATGCCGTAGGCTACGGCCACCACGGCCGCCTCGGTCGGCGTGAACAGGCCGGAGCGCAGGCCGCCGAGGATGATGATCGGCGCCAGCAGGCCGGGCAGGGCTTCGGCCAGACTGCGGCCGAGCGGGGGGCGGCCCGCGTCCTCCTCCGCGCCGAAGCCATGGTGGCGGCTCAGCAGGAGCGCCGGCAGCGCCACGGCCGCGCCCGCCAGGATGCCCGGCACGATGCCGGCAGCGAACAGGGCACGCAGGTCGGTGCCGGGCACCATGATGGAATAGACAATCAAGGCGATGGACGGCGGGATCAGGATGGCCGTGGAGGCCGAGGCGGCGATGATGCTGGCCGAGAAGGCGCGGGGGTAGCCGGCCTTCATCATGCTGGGGATCAGCACGGTGGCGACGGCGGCGGCGTCCGCCGGGCCGGACCCGGACATGCCGCCCATGATGAGGCAGACCAGGATGGCCACCAGCGCCAGCCCGCCACGCCTTGGCCCAACCACGGCCTGGGCGAGCCGTACCAGCCGGGCGGCGACGCCCGACCGTTCGAAGATCATACCGGTCAGGATGAACAGCGGGATGGCGATCAGGGGGTACTTGGCGATGCTGGTGTAGGCGATGGTCGCCGTGTTGCCGACGGCGTACATGTCCAGGCCGACGAAGATGGCGGCGAGCCCGGCCATGCCCAGGGCCACGGCGACCGGCGTTCCGGCCATCAGCAGGACGATGAAGCCCAGCAGAAGAACGAGGTTGGCGGTCATCGGTCGGCCCTCGCGCGCCGCACCAGGCCGGAGAGACGCGGCGCCAGAACGCGCGCCAGGATTAACAGGGAGAGCAGGGGCAGCCAGATCGTGTAAATCCAGGTCGGATAGCCCAGGGCGGGGGAGGTCTCGCCCCAGCTGTATTCCTCCCAGGTCAGAAGGGCGCCGTAGTACGCTAGAACCCCGAACAGAATCACGGCCGCCAGCATCGACAGGGCGTCGCAGATCCCGCGTCCGATCGGGCCGAGGCGACGGACCAGCACCGTGATGCGGATGTGGTCGTCGGTGGCGAAGGCCAACGCGGCGCCGACGAACGTCAGCACCACCAGCAGGAAGACCGACACCTCCTCGGTGAACGCGAACGACACGTTGGTGGCATAGCGCACCACCACGTTGGCGAAGCTGATCACGCAGATGATCGCCATCGCGGTCGCCCCCACCACCTCCTCCATGCGGAACCGTCGGGGCGAGGGGGGCGCGTCATCGTCGCGGTTGGGCCGATGCGCGGACGGGTCGGATGCGGGCATGGTGGGATCACTCTGCGGAAGGATCAGGCCCGCGCCGGCGGTCGGCCCGGACCTGATGGCGTTCGTCGTTGGTCGGCTGATGGGCGCGGTTGGATTGGGACCGGGCGGATCAGCGGTTGGCGATGGACTCCTCGGCCATCTCGACCAGATCGGGGCCGATCTTGGCCTTCCACGCGTCGTAGACGTCGCGGGTGGCTTCGACGAAGGCCTGACGCTGCTCCTCGGTCAGGCGGGTCACGGTTACGCCGTGGCCTTTGATCTCCTGGATCATGCTGTCGTCTTCGTCGGTCAGGCCCGCGCGCGCAGCCTCGATCCCGGCGCGGCCGGCATCAATGGCCGCCTGCCGCAGGATCTCCTGATCCTCCGGCGTGAAATCGCCCCAGGCCTTGTCGCTGACGGCGAAGATCAGCGGGTCGGCGACATAGTGCCAGGTGGTGATGTACTGCTGGCCGATCTCGTGCATCTTGGCGACGCTGTATACGGTCAGCGGGTTTTCCTGGCCGTCCACGGCGCCGGTCGTCAGGGCGGGCTTGGCGTCGGCCCAACTCATCTGCACAGGGTTGGCGCCGAGCGCGGTGAACGTGTCGTTGAACAGCGGAGAGCCGACGACGCGCATCTTCAGGCCTTCAAGGTCGGCCGGGGTCTCGATCGGGTGCTGGGAGTTGGTGACCTCGCGGAAGCCATTCTCGGCCCAGGCGAGCGGCTCCACGCCGTTCTCGCGGATGATCTCGAACAGACGGTCCCCGACCGGGCCGTTGGTCAGGGCGTCGAGCGCCGCGTAGTCCGGCAGCAGGAACGGCATGGCGAACAGGTTCATCTCGACGATCTGCGGCGACCAATTGATGGTCGAGCCCACCGCCATGTCGATGGCGCCGCGCCGCATGGCGTTGAATTCCTTGGTCTGCTCTCCCGCCACGAGTTGCGTGCCGGAATAGACCTTCATGTTGATGCGTCCGTCCGTGCGCTCCGCCACCAGACGGACCCATTCGTCGGCCGCGATACCCCAGGGGAAGGGCGCCGGCAGAACGGTGGAGACCTTGTATTCGTCCTTGTAGTCGGCGGCGTGCGCCACCGGGCCGGTCAGCGCCACCGCCACGGTCGCGCCGGCGGCGGCAAGCAGGGTCTTGAACGTCATCGGGTTTCCTCCTGACGGGCTTTTTATTCCGAAGGGACCGCTGGCGCCCGCCCTGGGGGCCCGCGAAAGACCGCCGGTCCGAGGTATCGACCTTGCGTCGCGCGACCGCTGTGCGATCGGTCGTGACCGTATGATCCCCCCGGGCCGGTGCGTTTGTTTCGTGACCCGTTGCCGAGACACACCGGAATGGTCTTACCGCACCGGCCTGAGGGGCGAAAGAGGGGATGGCCGGGAATCAGGCCGCTACCACCCGCATGGCCCCATGCCGGTCCCGTCACGCGGTTGCGAGCCTGGGGCTGCGCCCATACCGCGTCCCGGTCCCATGCCCGATCCCATGCCCATACCTCCGCCCATACCGGCGCCTCGGCCGGAGGCGCCGATGCGCCAGCGCGGGCGCAACGCAGCATCGCGCAGTTCAAAGGTCAGGTCGCCGACCTGAACCGTGCGGGCGATGGCGGCATCAGCGGGCATGGCCTCGGTGCGGAAGGTCTCAGTTTCAATGCGGGTGCCCGGCGTCACGGCGTCGAGCAGATCCGGCACGGCGGCCACCGGCCCGAGGTGCAGGTTGATCCGGGTGCCGTCGTCCGTGTCCAGGATGAGGTGCGCGCCCACCGATGCCCGGCCGGTGGTCATTGCGCAGGGCGCGTCTTCGACGGCAACGACGCGGCCGGCCATGGCCTTTGTTGTGGTGGGGGTGCCCTGTCGGACGATCCCCTCGGCATCGCCCAGGCCCCGTTGCGCCTGCGCCGGGCCGGCGAGGAGAAGTCCGAGCCCCAGAAGCGCGGCCATGGGCGCGGCCATGGGCGCGGCGATGATCGGGGCCGATTGAAGGGTGTTGATGCAGGTCATGACGGACCTCCTGCGTCAGGAGTGGCACTGTCCGCCGGGGGCGCGCGCCCGTTCGACCCTCCTGTCATCATGAGGGTCCGAGGGGCCACGCACGGGGTTGATCGACACCGGACCCACCTCTCCCGCAGCGTGACGCACCGATTGTCTCGCGCGCGAATTCCCGAGAGCGGTATTGGTAGTATATCATGAGGCTCGGCGCGGTCGCTGTGCGGCGGGGTCGGGGCAGCGTTGCGTCCCGGTCCCGGTTCGGCGGTTGCCTTGACCGTCTCCGAGCCGGCCGCTAGCTTGCCGACGCCTTCCGCTTCATCTCCAGGAAAACTGAGCGCTCCATGTCCACCGCCGCGACGGCGCATCCGCCGAGCTTTCAGGCTCTGATTTTTCGATTGCAGTCCTACTGGGCCGATCAGGGCTGCGTGATTCTCCAGCCCTACGATCTTGAGGTCGGCGCGGGCACGTTCCATCCGGCCACGACCCTGCGCGCGCTGGGGCCGGAGCCTTGGAGCGCCGCCTACGCGCAGCCCACCCGCCGGCCGACGGACGGCCGCTATGGTGAAAACCCGAACCGGCTGCAGCACTACTATCAGTTCCAGGTCATCATGAAGCCGTCACCGGCCGATGCGCAGGCGCTGTATCTGGGCAGCCTGCGGGTGCTGGGCATCGATCCGTTGAAGCACGATATCCGCTTCGTCGAGGACGACTGGGAGAGCCCAACCCTGGGTGCCTGGGGCCTCGGCTGGGAGGTTTGGTGCGACGGCATGGAGGTGTCGCAGTTCACCTACTTCCAGCAGGTCGGTGGGTTCGACTGCGACCCGGTGTCGCTGGAGCTGACCTATGGGCTGGAGCGGCTGGCCATGTATGTGCAGGGGGTCGAGAACGTCTACGACCTGGATTTCAACGGTGCGGGCGTGAAATACGGCGACGTCTTCCTCCAGGCGGAGCGGGAATATTCCGCCCACAACTTCGAGGTCGCCGACACGGAGGCCTTGTTCCGGCATTTCGAGGATGCAGAGAAGGAATGCGCCCGCCTGCTCGACGCCAAGCTGGCGCTGCCGGCCTATGACCAGTGTCTGAAGGCGTCGCACCGCTTCAATCTGCTGGACGCGCGCGGCGTGATCTCCGTGACCGAGCGCGCCGCCTATATCGGCCGGGTACGGGCGCTGGCCAAGGGATGCGCGGCGGGTTGGCTGGCCAGTCGTGGCCATCTGCCAGCGGGTGCCTCCGTCGGCGTGGCGGAGGGCTGAGCCATGGCGGAACTGCTGATCGAACTTCTGTCGGAAGAGATCCCGGCCCGCATGCAAAGGCGGGCCGCCGACGATCTTCGCCGCCTCGTGACCGAGGGGCTGAAAAAGGCCGGACTGGCGTTCGAGACGGCGCAGGCGTTCTGCACGCCGCGCCGGTTGGCCCTGGCCATCGACGGTTTGCCGCTGGCCCAGCCGGACACGCGCGAGGAGCGTAAGGGGCCGAAGGCTGACGCGCCCGAAAAGGCGATCCAGGGCTTCCTGGGGTCGGTCGGGCTGACCCTCGACCAGGTGGAGCGGCGGGAGACGCCGAAGGGGCCCGTCCTGTTCGCGGTGATCGAGCACAAGGGGCGCCCAACGGCGGACGTCCTGCCCGCCCTGATCTATGACGCCATCGTCGCCATGCCCTGGCCCAAGTCCATGCGCTGGTCGGCCAACGGCTTCGCCTGGGTGCGGCCGCTGCACAGCATCGTCGCGGTGTTCGACGGGGCGCCGCTGACCGGCGGGCTGGCGTTGGGCGCGACGCCCGGAGCCCGGTCCGACGGCACCGGCCCGGCCGTGTCGGCGAGCTTCGTGCCCGATCCGGCGCAGGCGCCTGACGGCATCACGGTCCTGCCGTACGGGGCCGAGACGCGGGGGCATCGCTTCCTTGCGCCGGCCTCGTTTGCCGTGCGGACTTTCAAGGACTATTGCACCGGGCTCGGCGATGCCTGCGTCATGCTGGAGACAGAGCAGCGCGCCGCGGTGATCGAGGAGCGCGCTGCGGCCTTGGCCGCGGCCGAGGGCCTGCGCGTGAAACCGGATCCGGGCCTGCTCGACGAGGTGGCGGGTCTGGTGGAATGGCCCGAGGTGCTGATGGGCCGAATCGATGACGCGTTCATGGATGTGCCGCCGGAGGTCCTGACCACCACCATGCGCGGCCATCAGAAGTATTTCAGCCTGGAGACGGCGGAGGGAGCCCTGGCGCCCCGCTTCATCGTCGTCGCCAACACGCGCGCGGACGACGGCGGTGCCCGGATCGTGGCCGGCAACGAGCGCGTTCTAAGGGCACGTCTGTCCGACGCGCGATTCTTCTGGGACCAGGACCGCAAGACGCCGCTGGCCGAGCGCGTGGAGCAGTTGCGGACGCGGGTGTTTCATGCGCGACTGGGCACCGATCACGACAAGATGGAGCGGATGCGGGCCGTCGCGGCTCATCTGGCGGGTGTGGTTCCGGGCGCGGATGCGGACCTGTGCGACCGGGCGGTGCGCCTGTGCAAGGCGGACTTGACCACCGGCATGGTCGGTGAATTTCCGGAATTGCAAGGGGTTATGGGCCGATATTACGCGCGCCACGACGGCGAGCGCGGCCCCGTGGCCGAGGCGGTGGCCGATCATTACTCGCCGCTGGGGCCGTCGGATCGATGCCCGCGCGACCCGGTGTCGATCGTGGTTGCGCTGGCCGACAAGATTGACACACTGGTTGGTTTCTGGATGATCGACGAGAAACCAACGGGATCGCGCGACCCCTTTGCGTTGCGGCGCGCGGCGCTCGGTGTGATCCGTCTGGTGGTGGAAAACGGGCTGCGTCTTCCTTTGCTGGCGGCCTTCGGGGCCTCCCGCACCGCGTATATTCGCCAGGCGCAGGAGCGCGTCCGGGCTGAGCAGGACACGGGAGCGGCCGCGACGACCGCCTCCGCTGAAATGGACCGCAACTGGTCCGAAACCGCGTTGGACGACCTGCTGGCGTTCTTCGCGGACCGCCTGAAAGTGCACCTCAGGGATCGGGGGGTTCGGCATGACCTGATCGCTGCGGTGTTTGCGCTTGGGGACGAGGACGACTTGGTTCGTCTGCTGGCCCGGGTCGACGCATTGGCCCGGTTCGTGGACAGTGATGACGGAGCAAACCTGCTGACGGCCTATCGGCGGGCGGCGAATATCGTCCGGATCGAGGAACGAAAGGACGTCGTCCAGTACGCCGAACAGGACGTGGCGGCCGATCTACTGAACACGGACGAAGAAACGTCTCTGTTCTCGGCCTTGTCCGACACGGATGCCCGCACGGGGCGGGCGGTGGAGGCCGAGCGGTTCGAGGAGGCCATGGCGGCGCTGGCCGCGTTGCGTGCGCCCGTGGATGCCTTCTTTGACACCGTGACCGTCAACGCCGACGATCCGTCTCTTCGCCGCAACCGCCTGCGCCTGCTGTCACGCATTGAACTGGCCATGAGCACTGTGGCCGATTTCTCAAAAATCGAAGGGTGAGGGAACATGTCGAAGTGGGTCTACTTCTTCGGTGACGGCCAGGCCGAGGGTCGTGCCGACATGAAAAACCTGTTGGGTGGCAAGGGTGCCAACCTGGCGGAAATGAGCTCCCTTGGTGTTCCCGTTCCGGCGGGCTTCACCATTACGACGGAGCTGTGCACCTACTACTACGACAACAACGAAACCTATCCCGACGACCTCAAGGGTCAGGTCATGGAGGCGCTCGCCCGGATCGAGACGATCATGGGCGCCAAGTTCGGGGATGCGCAGAATCCGCTTCTGGTCTCGGTGCGCTCGGGCGCCCGGACCTCCATGCCGGGCATGATGGACACCGTCCTGAACCTCGGCCTCAACGACACCACGGTGCAGGGCTTGATCGCGCTGTCCGGGGACGCCCGGTTCGCCTATGACAGTTACCGCCGCTTCGTCACCATGTACTCCGACGTGGTGCTGGGCGTGGACCACTATCACTTCGAGGAAATCCTGGAGGCCCTGAAGGAAGACAAGGGTTACCGCCTCGACACGGATGTGACCGCCGAGGACTGGAAGCATCTGGTCGGCGTCTACAAGGAAAAGGTCCTTGAGCAGCTCGGCAGTGCCTTCCCCGAGGACCCGATCGACCAGTTGTGGGGCGCGGTCGGCGCGGTGTTCGGAAGCTGGATGAACCAGCGCGCAAAGACCTACCGGCGCCTGCATCATATTCCCGAGCACTGGGGGACGGCTGTCAACGTCCAGGCCATGGTGTTCGGCAACATGGGCAACGATTCCGCCACCGGCGTGTGCTTCACCCGCGATCCCTCGACCGGTGAGAACGTGTTCTACGGTGAGTATCTCGTCAACGCGCAGGGCGAGGACGTGGTGGCCGGGATCCGGACGCCGCAGAACATCTCCATTGCCGGCAAGGAGAAGAACCAGTCGGATCTGCCGGCCATGGAAGAGACCATGCCGGTGATCTACAAGGAACTTGTCGCTATTCGCGACCGCCTTGAAAAGCATTACAAAGACATGCAGGACATGGAGTTCACCATCCAGAAGGATAAGCTCTGGATGCTCCAGACCCGCAACGGCAAGCGCACCGCCGCCGCCGCGCTCAAGGTCGCGGTGGACATGTGCAACGAGGGCCTGATCGACAAGGAAACGGCCATTCTGCGTGTGCAGCCGGAACAGCTCGATCAGCTCCTGCATCCGATGCTCGACCCGAACGCCGCGCGCGACCTGCTGGCGCGTGGTCTGCCGGCGTCGCCCGGCGCGGCCTCGGGTCAGGTGGTGTTCACCGCCGACGAGGCGGAAGCCTGGGCGCAGAAGGGCCACAAGGTCGTTCTGGTGCGCGTGGAGACCTCGCCCGAGGACATCGGCGGCATGCATGTCTCCCAGGGCATTCTGACCACGCGCGGCGGCATGACCAGCCACGCCGCCGTGGTTGCCCGTGGCATGGGTGTGCCCTGCGTGGCCGGGGCCGGTGACATCCGGGTGGACTACAACGCCAAGACCATGACCGTGCGCGGCACCGTCGTCCGTGAGGGCGACGTCATCACCCTGGACGGCGCCAAGGGCGAGGTGTTCCTGGGCGAGGTGCCGACGCTGCAGCCGGAGCTGAGCGGCGATTTCGCCGACCTGATGGAATGGGCCGACGCGGTGCGGCGCATGAAGGTGCGCGCCAACGCCGAGACGGCCGAGGACTGCACCACGGCGCGCAAGTTCGGCGCCGAGGGCGTGGGTCTGTGCCGGACCGAGCACATGTTCTTCGATCCGAAGCGCATCATCCATATCCGTCAGATGATCCTGGCCGAGGACGAGGCGGGCCGGCGGGCGGCGCTGGAGCACCTCCTGCCGTACCAGCGCCAGGACTTCGTCGAGGTGTTCCGCATCATGCAGGGGCTGCCGGTGACCGTGCGTCTGCTGGACCCGCCGCTGCATGAGTTCCTGCCGCATTCCGAGGCGGAGATCGCCGATGTCGCGGCGGCCGCCAAGGCCGATCCGGCCCTGGTGAAGAGCCGGGTGACGATGCTTCAGGAAGCGAACCCGATGCTTGGCCATCGCGGGTGCCGCCTGGGGATCACCTATCCCGAGGTCTACGAGATGCAGGCCCGCGCCATTTTCGAGGCGGCGCTGGAAGTCTCCGAGACCGCTGGGACCACGGTGTTGCCCGAGGTTATGATCCCGCTGGTCGGTTCGGTGAAAGAACTGGAGCCGATGCGCGCGCTGGTCGATCGCGTCGCGCAGGAAACCTTTGCCCTCAAGGGCAAGGAGATCGCCTATCACGTCGGGACCATGATCGAGCTGCCCCGCGCGTGCCTCCAGGCCGGGAAGATCGCGGAGCACGCCGAGTTCTTCAGCTTCGGCACCAATGACCTGACGCAGACGACCCTGGGCATGTCGCGCGATGACTCCGGGCCGTTCCTCGACGTCTATGGCCAGAAGGGCATCTACGCGCGCGATCCGTTCCAGAGCATCGATGTGGACGGCGTCGGTGAGATGGTGCAGATCGCGGCGGAACGCGGCCGGGCAACCCGGTCGGATATCAAGCTCGGCATCTGTGGCGAGCACGGCGGCGATCCGGATTCGATTCACTTCTGTGAACAGGTCGGGCTGGCGTACGTGTCGTGCTCGCCGTACCGCGTGCCGATCGCCCGCTTGGCGGCGGCGCAGTCCGTGCTCCTGAAGGGGAAGGGGGCCGAAGTGGATCGCTAGAGCCGATCGTGATCGATCTGGCTCACCTCGTGTTTCAGATCGATCACGTGAATCGGCTCTAAATCAAAGAGTTTGGGCGGATCCACGCCTCGCATACGCTCCTTGCTATTGGGCCAAATGCGAGGCGATCCGCCCACGCCGGTCCACGCTGGTATCGGCGTCGTATACGCGGGAACGCGGGGCGGGCGGCAAGTGTCGCCCGCCCCGTTTTGCTGTCAGCCGGTCCGCGCGCGAATTTGCCTGAGGCCGCTTTTCAGGACGTCTGGGCAGAACAGACCCATCACCGCCAGCAGGGATCCCGTCGTGATGAACAGGGTCAGTCGGTTTGCGCCCAGGAGGGGGAGGGCCATCGCTGCCACGGCGAGCCCGGCGCCCAGGATGAGAGGGATTCGTGCGCGCCACAGTGCGGCGCCGAGGTGCAGGCGGCGGGTGACCAGCACGGCGGAGACGATGAACGTCACGACTTCGCCGACCAGACCAACGGCGATCACGTCCCAGACCGATCCGCCGAGCGCAGCCACGACGAACAGCAGCGGCAGGAACAGGGCGCGCACGACGTTGGACATCAACACGTAGGTGGTTCGCCCCCGGGCCAGAAGAATCGACACAAAGCCTTGCCGAGCCAGACGGACCCCGAACATGGTGGCCAGCGGTACCAGGAAGGGCACGGCGCCGGCGAAGCTGGGGCCAAACCCCAGCAGGAATACGGGCGGCCCCAGAACCGCAAAGCCCACGATATTCAGGCCCCCCATCAGCAGCATGGCCTGCACGGCTATGGTGGCTTGACGGGAAAATGCGTCTGGATTGTCCCGCTGGCGCGACAGCAGCGGGTTGAAGAAGCTGGCGCTGATGCGGGACGCGAGCAGATAGGGCACCATCATCAGGTTGACGGCGGCCGTGAACAGGCCCAGGTCGTGGGCCGTGAACTGGGTGGCGATCGCGACGCGATCGCCTTGTGCGATGAAGAACATCATCAGGCCGCTGAGGGTCAGCGGCGCCCCGAAGGCGAGGGCGCGCCGTAGGACCGCGCCATCCCAGGCGAGGCGGAACGGGCGATCCGAGATCGCCAGGCTGACGCCGCTCCGGACCAGATTCTCGACCACCAGGATCACCAGAATCACGCGGTAGTCTTCGAGGAGAAGGGCCATCGGCGCGACCACGACAAGCGTCGCCACAAGACTGGCGACCAGCGCCGTCATCTCCTTGCCGAACCGCATATCGCGCTGCTGGCACACGACGGCGACGTTATAGAGGCCGCGAATCAAGGGAATGACGGCGAAGAGTTGGTAGGCCCAGATGAGGTCCGGCTGGTTGAACAGGTCCGCGATCACCCCGGCCAGCACGAACAGCACCGCCGACATCACGATCGCCCGCAACACCATCAGGGCCTGAATGGTGGCGACGAAGCGCGGACTCGCGCCGTCGCGGTCCTGCACGATCAACCGGTCAAGCGCGAGGTCGGTCAGCAGTTCGATGAAGCTAAGGACGATCAGGAAGGTTCCGGCGATGCCGTAGTCCTCCACCCCGATCAGGCGCGCCAGGATGATGTTGCGCAGAAAGCGAAGGATCGCTTCGGAGGCCCGCCCCCCCACCAGAACCAGACTGCTCTTCAGCATCGTGTGGACGGCCTTTTCAATTGGATCGCCACCGTGTGGCCTCAGGGTGGTGGTCGTCGCGGAACCGCACGAAGGTGCGCGGCCGGCCGTTTACTACCGGCAGGCCGCAGCGAGGTCCATCACGTGCTGCCGCAAGGCGGCGTTCAGAGCGTCATAGGCGGGCGCGGTCAGGTGCAGCGTGTCCCGCCGGAACGGCGACTCCACACGGCCCTCCGGCGCCAGGAGGGCTGCTGCGTCGAGCACCGCGGTTCCGGAGGGGCCGCCGGCGGCGCGCAGACGCGCGTTCACGTGCTCGACCATCCCGAACACCGACGAATCCCAGACCAGCCACCGGGCCAGTGAGGGGTGGCTCGGCGGCACGATCGTGGTGGGGACAAGGCAGATGCCGGCCCCTTCGGCGGCGGCGTGCATGGCCGCGAAGGCGCGGCTTACCGCGTCGACAACGGCGGCGCGTGCGTCGGCCGGCATCAGGGAGGCCGCGACAAGATCGTTGATGCCGGCCTGGACCACGATGATATCGGCTCCGGCGCCCAGGCCGTCGCGGGAAAAGCGCCGTGCGAGTTGGACTGCCGTTTCCCCGGGAAGCCCGCGTTCCATGACGGGAAGGTCCGTGGGCAGATAGGGCTTCCAGTGGGCCACCCGCGAGTCGCCGATCAGCAGGACGCGGGGGCCCGATCTGTCCGGCCAGCCCTCGTCGAAGCTGCGGGCAATCGGACCCCGTTCCGCCCGTGCCTGCGCCAGTTTGGTGTCGATGTACTCGCTCCGCACCGTCCAGGCCACGCCGCCCAGCACGGCCGCCAGGACCAGGCTCCCGATCAGACCCCAGACCACGAGGCGATGCCGGGCTGTCATGATCGCGATTGGTTACGTGCGGCCGCGACCGCTTGGACCGTCTCGTGGCGTTCCACCAGAACACCGCGCTCGCGGGTGCGGATGCCCGACTTGACCACACGGGCGGGATTGCCGGCGACCACCGAATGGGAGGGCACATCCTTGGTGACGACCGACCCCGACCCGACGATGCACTCATCCCCGATCCGGATGCCGGGCATGATGATCGCGTTCGCGCCAATAAAGCAGTTGCGGCCGATGTAGGTGTCGCAATGCACCAGCCGCGACAGGTCATGCGCCAGGATCACGGCGCCAAAGGCCATGTACGTTCCGGCATCGACATGCACTCCGCGCGGATTGGTGAAGTCCAAGCGGGCCTTCAACGAGAATTTGCAGGTGGGGTGCAGGTCCATCTTGAGGATTTTGCGATAGTACCACCGCCTGAACGTGATGCGGCTGTCGCGGAACATCAGGATCAAGCGGCGCACAGGGCCGCGCCGCCGCCCCAGATACGCACGCGAAACCGCACCGCCGCCCGCCGACGGGGCCGGCTCCGCCCCGTCACCGTTGCGTGGTTCCGGCGCGGCCGCATCCGCACCCTCCGTCGCGCCTGTCGTCATCGGGGCACGCCTCATTCTTAGGTCGTCGGACCGGAGGCGCTCACCATCCGCACCGCTCGGGGCAGCGCCCCGGGGCACACGGCCGAGCACGGTCCACAGAGGGGCTGATCGTGTCATGAAGGTCGCGACGGTGTCCAGCGTTCCGCCGGATCGGCTCCGCCGCGTCCGTATTCGGGGCCTTCGTCCGCCGCCCCTCCGCCGGACCGCAATATCAAAATCTTACCCAACGACGTCAAATCTGTCCGTAGCCCGGGATCGGGGTCCGCGACTACCGTCTGACCATCGAACGCAAGGCCAAGAAGGGGCGGGCGGTGGTCATGAAGCGGGTCCTGATTGTGACAGGCGATTTCGCCGAGGACTATGAAGTCATGGTCCCTCTGCAGGCCCTCCAAATGCTTGGGTTCGTCACCGACTTGGTGTGTCCTGGAAAGCAGGCTGGCGCGTTCATCAAAACCGCCGTCCACGACTTCGAGGACGACCAGACATACACGGAAAAGCCCGGCCATCGTATCCGGTTGACCGGCTCTTTCGTGCATGTGGAGCCGGACGCGTATGCGGGCTTGTACCTGCCTGGGGGGCGTGCCCCCGAATACCTGCGACTGAATGCCGAGGTGTGCGCGCTGGCGCGCCACTTCGTGACCGCCGCCCGGCCGGTGGCCGCGATCTGCCATGGCGCGCAGATCCTGACGGCCGCCGACGTGGTGCGCGGCCGGACCCTCACGGCGTACCCGGCCTTGCGCCCGGACGTCGAGATGGCCGGCGGAACGTTTGTTGACGTTCCCCCCGACGAGTCCGTCCTGGACGGCGCGCTTGCGACGTCTCCGGCGTGGCCCGGGCATCCCGCGCTGCTGCGCGCGTTTGTCCGGTTGCTGGGCCCGCCCGATGGGGAACGTGTCCTGTCCTGATGAAGGTCACCGGAATTTCCGCCTCCCGGCAAACACGGAACGGGGGTGCGACACTGTGGAGGATGTCATGATTGAGAAGGGCTTTTCCAAGCCGACCGATCGGGTCATGCGGCTGAAGGCTCAGATTATCAACGCCATGCCGCACGTCGAGTCCGAGCGCGCGGTGCTGGTGACGGAGGCCTACAAGGAGACCGAAGGCCTGCCCGCCATCCTGCGGCGTGCCAAGGTGGCCGAAAAGGTCTTCAACAATCTGCCGGTGACCATCCGCGACGACGAGCTGATCGTCGGCGCCATCACCAAGAACCCGCGCTCCACCGAAATCTGCCCCGAATTCTCGTTCGACTGGGTCGAAAAGGAATTCGAGACGATGGCCACCCGCGTGGCCGATCCGTTCGTGATCCCGAAGGACACCGCCGCCGAACTGCACGAGGTCTTCAAGTACTGGCCGGGCAAGACAACCAGTGAACTGGCGTCGTCCTACATGTCGCCCGAGTGCAGGGACGCCCAGTCCAACGGTGTATTCACGGTCGGAAACTACTACTTCGGTGGTGTCGGTCACGTCTGCGTCGACTACGGCAAGGTCCTGACCAAGGGCTTCCGGGGCATCATCGCCGACGTCGTGCAGGCCATGGAGGCCATGGACCTCAATGACCCCTCCTACATCAAGAAGCAGCAGTTCTATAACGCGCTGATCATTACCTACACGGCCGGCATCAACTTCGCTCATCGCTACGCCGCCAAGGCGCAGGAACTGGCGCAGGCTGAGAGCAACCCCAGCCGCAAGGCCGAGCTGGAGCAGATCGCCAAGAACTGCGCGCGCGTCCCCGAATTCCCGGCCACGACGTTCTGGGAAGCCTGCCAGGCGTTCTGGTTCGTCCAGTCCATGCTGCAGATCGAATCCTCGGGTCACTCGATCTCCCCGGGGCGCTTTGACCAGTACATGTATCCGTTCCTTAAGGCGGACACGACCATCTCGCGCAACTTCGCGCAGGAACTGGTCGACTGCATCTGGATCAAGCTGAACGACGTCAACAAGACCCGTGACGAAGTCTCCGCGCAGGCGTTCGCCGGCTATGCCGTGTTCCAGAACCTGTGCGTCGGTGGTCAGACCGAAGACGGCCTCGATGCCACCAACGACGTGTCGTACATGTGCATGGACGCGACCGCTCATGTGCAGTTGCCGGCGCCGTCGTTCTCGATCCGCGTCTGGCAGGGCACGCCCGATACCTTCCTCCTGCGCGCCGCTGAAGTGGTCCGTCTCGGCCTCGGCGTGCCGGCCATGTACAACGACGAAGTCATCATCCCGGCGCTGCAGAATCGCGGTGTATCGCTGAAGGATGCCCGCGACTACGGCATCGTCGGCTGCGTGGAGCCGCAGTCCATCCACCGCACCGAGGGCTGGCACGACGCCGCGTTCTTCAACGTGGCCAAGGTCTTCGAAATCACCATGAATGGTGGTCGCGTTGGCGACAAGCAGCTTGGCCCCAAGACCGGCGAGTTCACCTCCTTCCGCTCGATGGATGACTTCTACGCCGCGTTCCAGGCGCAGATGACGTACTTCGTTCGCCTGCTGGTCGAAGCCGACAACTGCGTCGACTACGCTCACGCCGAACGCGCCCCGCTGCCGTTCCTGTCCGCTCTGGTCGATGACTGCATCGGTCGCGGCAAGTCGGTCCAGGAAGGGGGTGCCCTCTACAACTTCACCGGCCCGCAGGCCTTCGGTGTCGCGGATACCGGTGACTCCGTCTACGCCATCCAGAAGCACGTCTTCGAGGACAAGAAGCTCTCGTTGGCCGAACTGAAGGAAGCGTTGGACGCCAACTTCGGTCTGCCCAACGGGCAGAGTGCCTCGCCGGCCGCCGGCGAAGTCACCGAGGATCAGGTGTACGAAGCCGTCCGCAAGGTGCTCGCCAGCGCCAACTCGCTGGATGTCAACGCCCTGAAGTCGCAGGTCTATCAGTCGCTGAGCGGCGGCGCGGCGGCCCCGGCCAGCAGCGGAGGCATGACGCAGTACGACGCCGTACGGCGCCTGCTCGACAGCACCCCGGCCTTCGGCAACGACATCGACGAGGTTGATCTGGTCGCCCGCAAGTGCGCGCTGATCTACTGCAAGGAAGTCGAGAAGTACACCAACCCGCGTGGTGGTCAGTTCCAGGCCGGTATTTACCCGGTGTCGGCCAACGTTCTGTTCGGTAAGGACGTTTCCGCTCTCCCGAACGGTCGTCCCGCCAAGGCCCCGCTGGCCGACGGCGTGTCGCCCCGCCAGGGCAAGGACACCAAGGGTCCCAGCGCCGCGGCGAATTCGGTGGCCAAGCTCGACCACTTCATCGCCTCCAACGGCACGCTGTACAACCAGAAGTTCTTGCCGTCGTCGCTTGCCGGGGATAGCGGTCTTCAGAACTTCAGTGCCTTGATCCGCAGCTACTTCGATCACAAGGGCATGCACGTTCAGTTCAACGTGATCGACCGGGACACCCTGCTGGCCGCCCAGAAGGACCCCGAGAAGTACAAGGATCTCGTCGTGCGCGTCGCCGGCTACAGCGCCCAGTTCGTGGTGCTCGCCAAGGAAGTGCAGGACGACATCATCAGCCGCACCGAGCAGACGCTCTGACGTGGCGTAGGGGGCTCGGCCCGTACGCGGGCTGGTCCCCAGGACGGGACAGGCGCCGGACCGGATACAGGTCCGGGGTGGGGCATCGGAAATCCCAAGCTCGGGATCCGGACCGGCGCCTTTCAACGACAGACGCGGAACAGACGAGGGCGTCATGAGCGGACTGAAGCGTTTCAACCTCAAGACCGAGATCGTGTTCGGTGCCAATGTGACCGAGCGGCTTCGGGACTTCGAGGGCCGGCGGGTCGGTCTCATCACCGATGCGATGATGGCCAAGGTCGGGATCGTGGAGCGCTTCCGTGCCAGTCTGCCGGCCTGCACCGTGGCGGTGTACGACAGTGTGTTGCCGGACTCGCCCCGATCGCAGGTTGCCGAGGCATCTGCTCGGATGGCTGATTTTGGACCGGATGTGCTGGTCGCCCTCGGGGGCGGGTCGGTGATCGACGCCGCCAAAGCCATCGTGGCTACGGTGCGTGCGTTGGTCCCGGATCACCCCATTCCCCTGGTGGCGGTGCCCACCACGAGCGGTACGGGGTCGGAAGTGACCTCGTGGGCGGTGATCTCGGAGCCGGAGAAGGGCATCAAGTATCCCCTGATCTCGGACGAGATCATTCCGGATATCGCCTTGCTGGATCCGGAGCTTGTGCGCTCCGTGCCGCCCGCCGTCACGGCCGACACCGGCATGGACGTGCTCACCCACGCGATCGAAGCCTTCGTGTCCGTCGGGGCCACCGACTACACGGATGCCTTCGCGGAAAAGGCCGTCAGTCTGGCGGTGACTCATCTGCCGACGGCCTATGCCACCGGCGATGACATGACGGCCCGAACCGCCATGCACCACGCGTCGTGCATGGCGGGGATCGCCTTCGCCAACGCGGGTTTGGGTCTGAACCACGCGATCGCCCATTCGATCGGTGGCCGGCTGCACCTGCCGCACGGTCGGATCAACGCCATGCTGCTGCCGGCGGTTATCGCCTGCAACGCGGGCGTCCGGCCGGGCGATGCGGCGCCGTTCCCGACGGCGGCCCGGTATGCCGCGCTGGCGCAGCGCGTCGGGCTCGATGCGCCTAACGATCGGGCGGGCGCCCGCGCCCTGGCCCGGCACCTCGCCCAGATGAACGCGCGCATGAATGTGCCCGCGACACTGCGGGCGGCCGGTGTGGACATGGCGGCCTATGCCGCCGCCGAGGCGGACCTGGTGCGGCTGGCTCTGGCCGACAAGAGCCTGGCGACCAATCCGCGCACGGTCTCCGCCGACGATGTTCTGACCGTGCTGCGCGCGGTGGCCGGGTGATCGCCGGACCGACAGCCCTTTTCTGAACCGTGGCGGGTCTCGGCGACACACGATCGGCCCGCAGCAGAACGATCTAGGGAGTAAGTGATGCAACAGGAAGCCTTGGGCATGGTGGAGACCAAAGGCCTGACCGGCGCCATCGAGGCCGCCGATGCCATGGTCAAGTCCGCCAATGTGGCCCTGGTCGGCTACGAGAAGATCGGGTCCGGCCTTGTGACCGTCATGGTGCGCGGGGACGTGGGCGCCGTGAAGGCGGCGACCGACGCCGGCGCCGTGGCCGCCGAGAAGGTCGGGCAGGTCATGTCCCTCCATGTGATCCCGCGCCCCCACAGCGAGGTCGAGCGCATCCTCCCCAACACGCAGACCGGAACGGTGGCCGGCTAAGCGGCCGCATCAGTACAGGAGTGACCGACAGTGAAAGACGATCTGGTCGAACGGATCATGGGTGAAGTGATCCGCAAGATGGGTGGCTCGGAAACCGAGAGTCCGGCCGCCGCCGCCCCCGCCGCTCCGGCCCCTGCGCCGGCACCGGCCGCCCTGCCCAAGAAGGCCTGCGCGCTGACGGAATATGTCGGCACCGCCATCGGCAACACCATTGGCCTCGTGATCGCCAATGTGGACGCCGAGTTGCACAAGCAGATGGGCATTGATCCGAAGTACCGCTCCATCGGCATCGTCGGGGCGCGCACCGGAGCCGGTCCGCACATCTTCGCCGCCGACGAGGCCGTCAAGGCCACGAACAGCGAAGTGCTGGTCATCGAACTGCCCCGCGACACCGAGGGTGGTGGCGGCCATGGCTCCCTGATCATCTTCGGCGCCGAGGACGTCTCCGACGCCCGCCGCGCGGTCGAAGTGACCCTGCAGTACCTGGACCAGACCTTCGGCGACGTCTACGGCACGGCCGCCGGGCACCTGGAGTTCCAGTACACCGCCCGCGCCAGCTTCGCGCTGAACAAGGCGTTCGGGGCCCCGATCGGGCAGTCCTTCGCCATCACCGTGGGCGCCCCGGCGGCCATCGGTGTGGTCCTGGCCGATACGGCTGCCAAGGCCGCGACCGTGGATCCGATTGCGTACTCCTCCCCGGCCAAGGGCACGAGCTTTAGCAACGAGGTCATCTTCGCGTTCAGCGGGGACTCCGGTGCTGTCCGTCAGGCCGTGATCGCGGCGCGCGACGTCGGCAAGCAGTTGCTGGGCGCGTTGAGCGGCGAGGAGCCGAAGTCCTCCACGACCCCGTACATCTGAGTCTAAAGGAGGATCGTCATGGCGCACCCGAGTCTCGGTCTGATTGAGACGATCGGTCTGGCCGCCGCCATCGAGGCCGCGGATGCCGCGGTCAAATCCGCCAACGTCACGCTGGTGGGATACGAGCTGACCAAAGGCGATGGCATGACGATCGTCAAGGTTCAGGGGGACGTCGGGGCCGTCAAGGCCGCCATCGCGGCGGCCCAGGCGGCGGCGGCCCGGATCAACACCGTCGTGTCGACGCGGGTCATCGCCCGCCCGTCCGACGGGATCCAGGGGCTCGTCGTCACCCCGGAAACGGTCGGCGCGCAGCAACCCGCGCCTCCGGCTCAGGCCCCGGCATTCCGGGACGATGCCCCGGCCCCGGCCGCCCCGCCTGCCCAGGTGGCGGCGGACCCGGCGCCGGAACCGGCATCGGACCCGGCTCCGGAATCGGCTGCGGAGGTCACTCCGGTGGACACGCCGGCGCCTGAGCCGACCGAGCCCTCGGCGGCTTCGACCGATACGGCAGCGTCAGACGCGGACGGGCCGTCCGAGCCGGCGAGCCCGAAGGACGAGCCAACGAAACAAGCGGGCGCATCCAAGGCACCCGATCCGACGCCCTCCCGCCCGGCCAAGGCGGGACCCGTGTCCAACCGCCCGAACCGGGCGGACGGCCGGAACCATGGCGGGCATCACACGAAATCCAAACCCAGGCCCAAGGCCTGAACAGGAGTAACAGAGATGAGTGGCGAAGCACTCGGTATCGTTGAAACTAAGGGTCTGGTCGGCTCCATCGAGGCCGCCGACGCCATGACCAAGTCCGCGAACGTGACGCTGGTCGGCTACGAGAAGATCGGCTCCGGCCTGGTCTCCACCATGGTGCGCGGTGACGTCGGCGCGGTGAAGGCCGCCGTCGATGCCGGCGCCGCCGCCGCCGAGAAGGTCGGCACGGTCGTGTCCAAGCACGTCATTCCGCGTCCGCATGTGGACGTCGAGAAGATGCTGCCGCGCCTCGGCTGAGCCGTGGGGCCGGGCGGTCCGACCGTCCTCAGCCGGGCACGGACCGCCTGCTCCCGCACCCCTGCGGCCCGCGTTTCGAAGCGGGTCCAATAACGGCGAAGACCATGCAACTGAATGAAAGTCTTGTTGAGCGGATCCTCTGCGACATCCTCGCCCGGACGGTGAGCGAGGGCCTGCTGCCCCAGACGCCCTCGGCCGCTGCGGTCGCCGCGCCGGTGGATCCGTACCTTGTCCCTGTCGGTGTCTCCAACCGGCACATTCACCTGTCGCGCGCCGACATGGACGCGCTGTTTGGTCCCGGCGCCAGCCTGACCCGGATGAAGGCGATGAAGCAGCCCGGCCATTACGCCGCCAAAGAGACGGTGACCCTCAAGGGTCCCAAGGGCGAACTGAGCAAGGTCCGCGTCCTAGGTCCGATGCGCGGCAGCACGCAGGTTGAAATTTCGGTGGCCGACGGGTTCTCGCTGGGCGTTCGCCCGCCGCTGCGTCAGTCCGGCGATCTGGACGACACCCCGGGGATCGAGATCGTCGGGCCGCACGGTGCGGTGACGATCCAGCGCGGCGTGATCGCGGCCCTGCGGCACATCCACATGCCGGTCGCGGTGGCGGTCGACCTCGGGCTGTGCTCGGGCGACGCGGTGGACGTCGAGGTGAGCGGCCCTCGGGGCGGCATCCTGTCCGGCGTGGTGGTGCGGGTCGGCGACCCGTCGACGCTCGAAATGCACGTGGACATCGAGGAAGCCAACGCCCTTGGCCTGAAGAACGACGATCTCGTTCGCATTCTTCCGCGGTCGTAAGGCCGCACGCCTCCTTTTGACTCGGGACCGGTTCGGGACCATGGCGATGTACGACGCAGAGACGGCAGACAGGACCCTGGAGACCTTCGCGCGCCTGATCCGCGACGAGGTCTGCACGCCGGTCGAGGAACGGGCCGAGGGTCCCCTCAAGGTCGGCGTGGACTTGGGTACCGCGAACATCGTGCTGGCCGTGGTGGACGCCGCCAACCAGCCGGTGACCGGGGCGACCTACCGCTCGACGGTCGTGCGCGACGGCATCGTGGTCGACTACATGGGCGCGGTGAACGCGGTGCGGCACCTGAAGGCGACGGTCGAGGAGCGCCTCGGCTGCACGCTGACCCAGGCCGGCACCGCGATTCCGCCTGGTATCGCGACGGGTAACATCAAGGCCATCGCCAACGTGGTCGAGGCTGCGGACTTCGATGTGGTCGAGGTCATCGACGAACCCTCCGCCGCCACCCGCCTTCTGGGCGTGCGCGACGGCGCGGTGGTGGACGTCGGCGGTGGCACCACGGGCATCAGCGTCGTCAAGGACGGCACGGTCGTTTTCACCGACGACGAGGCCACCGGCGGCACGCACATGTCGCTGGTGCTGGCCGGGGCCTACGGCGTGACCTTCGAGGAGGCCGAAGTCCTCAAACTCGATCCGGCCAAGGCCCGCGACGTGTTCCCCGTGGTCCGCCCGGTGGTCGAGAAGATGGCCGCCATCGTCGCTCGCTTCCTAGAGGGCTACGACGTCGACACGGTCTATGTGGTGGGTGGCGCCTGCACCTTTGATGCGTTCGAGGGCGTGTTTCAGAAGCAGATCGGCCGCACGATCATCAAGCCACCGCATCCCCTGCTGGTCACGCCGCTGGGCATCGCCCTCTACGGCACGCCCGGGGAAGGGGGCCGGTCATGAGCGCCCAGGATTTGGACCGCCTCGTCGAGCAGGCGCTGATCGATCATCTGGTGGACGACCTGTCCACGCAGGTGGTGGAGCGTCTGGTGACCCGTCGTCGCACCGCGTTGACCCTGCTGACCGGCACCGACGTCGGGCTGGGCAAGGCCGTGGGTGGCTTGCGCGACCTGCGCGAGGCCGGGTGGCGGTTGCGGTACGTGCTGTCGGGCGAGGCGCGGGATCTCCTGACGCCGGACCGGCTGGCGGACCTGAACGCTGAAATGCTGGCCGCCGCGGTGGCCGAGGCGGGCGTGCCGGGCGATTTGGACATCGACGCCATGCTGACCAACTGCGCCCTGGTGATGGTTCCGGCGCTGTCGATCACCACGGCGGCCAAGGTCGCCGCCTGCATCCGCGACAGCCTGCCGTCGCGCCTTCTGGCGCGGGCGCTGGAGCGCGGGGTGCGGGTGATCGCGGCCTCGGATGGCTGCTGCCCCGATGTCCGGGAGCGCGCCGCGCGGTCGTTCCATGTGACCGAGGCCTACAAGGCGCGGATGCGCGCCAACATCGCCACCCTGAAGGACTTCGGGGTCGAGATCGTGCGGGCGCGGGATCTGGGCCGGGCGGTGCTCGGCCCGGCGCAGACGGCCGCAACGCTGGCATCTGCTGGGGCGCCTGTGGTGGCGCCTCTCACGGCTCCGGTGCCGCGCGCCGTCGAGCCGGTGTGGACCGGCAAACGGATTTTCAGCCGCGGCGACGCGGTGCAGTGGACCGGATCCGAGCTGCGGCTGGACCGGGGCGTTCTGGTGACGCCCGCGGCGGCCGACGAGCTCCGCGCGCGGAATGTCCGCGTGATCCAGGGTTAACGGGGGTCGTCATGTACCTGGGCAAAGTCATCGGAACGGTCGTCTCGACCAGCAAGGACGAGTCCCTGATCGGCACCAAGCTGCTGATCGTGGCCCGCCTGTCGGAAACGCTGGCGCCGGATGGCTCGACGGAGATCGCGGTGGACTGGGTCGGGGCCGGCAACGGCGAGGTCGTCATCGTGTCCTGCGGCAGTGGCGCCCGTCAGACCAACGGCCATGAGGATACGGTCATCGATGCGTCGATCGTCGGGATCGTCGATACGGTTGAAGTGCACGGACAGAGGGGGGCGGCATGACCGCGACCACGACACAGGCCGATCTCGCGACGCTGGTGCGTGGAGCGGTCGATCAGGCGTTGGCGCGGACCCGCCTGACTCTGGCCGGGGCGCGCCGTCTGGCGGAGGCCGCCGAGGCCGAGGGCCGGACCATGGGCGTGCCGATCGTGGTGGCGGTGGTCGATGCGGCCGGCGGCTTGATGCTGCTGCATCGTATGGACGGCGCGTTGCCGGCCAGCACCGAGCTGGCCGCCAACAAGGCCTTCACGGCCGTTCAGTTTCGCATGGCGACCCACGAGTTGGGCGCCTTGGCTCAGCCCGGCCAACCGCTCTACGGCGTTGGGGCGAGCCATCAGGGCCGCATCGTCCTGTTCGGTGGCGGCTATCCGTGTCGCGCGGGCGAGACCCTGATCGGGGGCCTCGGCATCAGTGGCGGCACCGTTGATGAAGACATGGCGATCGCGACCCAGGCGTTGCGCGCGTTCTCAGATTGAAGGTTTCCAGATCGGAACGGGGGACGTCCCCTGTAGGAGGATAGACTCATGGATGACGGGCAGATCACGGCCATCGTGGACGAGGTGCTTGGGGCGTACGGTGGCCCCAAGGCGCCGCCCGCCGCGCCGACTCCCACCACGTCGAGCGCCCCCGCGTCGGGCGCTGATGCCGATGCGATCGCGCGCGCGGTCGCCGATATTCTGAAAGCCCATAGGGCCGAGACTCCAGCCCCGGCCGCCGAAACCGTCCGGGCGAGCGTGCCCGGCACCAAGGGCTGCTGCTGGAAAATGGTCGATGATACCGCCGGCGATCCGGTCGAGCGCATCCTGGCCAAGGTGATGAGCGAACCGGACGGGATCAAGCCGGCCGCCGCGCCGACCGGCGCCGGGGATGGCATCTTCGAGACCATGGATGCGGCCGTGGCGGCGGCGGTGCAGGCCCAGCGCCAGTACCTGCTGTGCACCATGGCCGACCGCCAGCGCTTCGTGGATGGCATCCGCGCCGTGGTTCTGGAGGGCGACACCGCCGAGACGCTGTCCCGCATGACGGTTGAGGAAACCGGCATGGGGCGCCTTGAGCACAAGATTATCAAGAACCGCCTCGCCGCCTCGAAGACCCCGGGCACCGAAGATCTGACCACCCAGGCGATGAGCGGCGACGATGGCCTGTCGCTGGTCGAGTACTCGCCCTACGGCGTGATCGGCGCGGTCTGCCCGACCACCAACCCGACCGAGACCATCATCTGCAACGCCATCGGCATGTTGGCCGCCGGCAACGCGGTGGTGTTCAGCCCGCACCCGCGCGCCAAGGGCGTCTCGCTGCTGATGGTGCGGATGATCAATGAGAAGCTGGCCGCCCTGGGGGCTCCGGCGAATCTGGTCGTGACCGTCGCCACGCCGTCGATCGACAACACCAACGCCATGATGTCCCACCCGGACATCAAGATGCTGGTGGCGACCGGCGGCCCCGGTATCGTCAAGGCCGTCATGTCCACGGGCAAGAAGGCCATCGGCGCCGGCGCCGGCAATCCGCCGGTCGTGGTGGACGAAACCGCCGACATCGAGAAGGCGGCCCGCGACATCGTCAACGGGTGCAGCTTCGACAACAACCTGCCCTGCACGGCGGAGAAGGAACTTATCGCGGTCGATCAGATCGCGGATTTCCTGATCCATTGCATGAAGGGCTGTGGTGCCTATCACGTCACGGACCCGGCCGTGGTCCAGAAGCTGGAAGCCCTGGTCCTGACGGAGAAGGGCACGCCCAACACCGGCTTCGTCGGCAAGAACGCCCAGTACATCCTGGAAAAGGCCGGCGTTTCGGTGACGGACGACGTCCGCGTCATCCTGATCGAACTGCCGAAGGAGCATCCGTTCGTTCAGGAAGAACTGCTGATGCCGATCCTGCCCCTGGTGCGGGTGCCGGATGTGGATCAGGCCATCCTGCTGGCGATTGAGGTGGAACACGGCAACCGCCACACGGCGATCATGCACTCCACCAACGTCCGCAAGCTCACCAAGATGGGCAAGCTGATCCAGACCACGATCTTCGTGAAGAACGGGCCGTCCTACGCCGGGCTCGGTGCTGGCGGCATGGGCCACGGCACGTTCACCATCGCCGGCCCCACCGGCGAGGGTCTGACCTCGGCCAAATCGTTCGCGCGCCTGCGCCGCTGCGTGATGGTCGAGGCGCTGAACATCCGCTAATCGGCCCCACCCCCGGCCGATGGGCGGGTGCGGTCCCGGGGTACCCAGGCCCCGGGATCACCCCGGCCTCGCGGACGGCGCCCTCCTTTGACGGGGTTCTCCCGTCCGGTGCCGTCCGTGGGACCGGCCCGTCCGCTCCCTCACGTCCCTTTGCCTCTGTCAGGAGGATCCCAGCATGAACGCCCGCATCATCAACGCCCCCGGACCCGATGTGATGCACATGCTCGGACGGCGCATTCACCCGGATATGCGCGCGACCGTGAAGGAGCAGACGTTCGGGGCCGTCGGTCTGGTCCAGGCCAGTGTTGCCGATTTGTACTTCTTCGCGGACGTCGCCCAGAAAGCGGCGGACGTTCTTGTCGTCGAGCTGTTCGGAAGCTGCCCGCAGCACGTCACCACGCTGGCGTTTTTCGGTGAAACGTCGGCCGTGCGCACGGCGATGCAGG
This sequence comes from Roseospira marina, assembly GCF_014197855.1. Classification (GTDB taxonomy): domain Bacteria; phylum Pseudomonadota; class Alphaproteobacteria; order Rhodospirillales; family Rhodospirillaceae; genus Rhodospira; species Rhodospira marina. Next base: position 113,817 of record NZ_JACIGJ010000002.1, on the reverse strand, counting down.
CCATCGAGCGGGCGTAACACGGCGGCCCTCCCGGCCCCGTCGCCCCGTTGGCCCGCGTATCGGTTCGTGGCGCCGCACTTCGTTTTTGGGTGGACCCAGTTATGAGCGAGATCAAATTCGACCAAACCGGTGTTGTTTTCGACATCCAGCGCTATTCGATCCACGACGGTCCCGGGATCCGCACCATCGTGTTCCTGAAGGGGTGCCCGTTGGCCTGCCGGTGGTGCTGCAACCCGGAATCCCAGGCGCTCCAGCCGACCCTGATGTACCAGGATTCGAGCTGCATTCACTGTGGTCGCTGCCTTGAAGCGTGCAAGTACGGGGCACTGTCGCGGAACAATCCCGGGTTCGTCGACCGCAGCAAGTGTGTCGGCTGCGGTGCCTGCGCCGAGGTGTGCCCGACCGATGCCCTGACCCTGAAGGGGAAGCGCATGACGGTCTGGGAAGTCATGCAGGAGCTCCGGAAGGATGCCACCAACTACCGCCGGTCGGGCGGGGGCATGACTCTGTCGGGTGGTGAGCCGCTCGGCCAGCCCGACTTTGCGCGCGAATTGCTGAAGGCCTGCCGGGAGCAGGGCTGGAACACCGCGATGGAGACGACCGGTCAGGCGCCCAAAGAGGTTGTGGAGGATGTCATTCCGCACGTCGACCATGCGCTTTGCGATCTGAAGTCCATTGATCCGGCTGTGCACCGCGCGAGCACCGGCGTGGACAACCGGCAGATTCTCGAAAACGCGCTGCGCATTGCCTCGCTGACCCATACCGTCGTGCGGGTGCCGACGGTGCCGGGCGTCAACGCAGATCCGGCCTCCATGGAGGCCATCGGCCGGTTCGCCCTGCGGATGCCCGGGGTGGATACGGTCCATATCCTGCCGTACCACACCTATGGCGAAAACAAATACGCCCTGCTGAACCGGGAATACCCGATGGGGGATACGCCGTCGTTGTCCAAGGATGCCGTGGCGACGCTCAAGGGGGTGATTGAGGGATTGGGCCTGGCCTGTGTGATCGGCGGCTGACCGGACTCTACCGTCTCGATCTTGAAACGGTCCGGCCTTGGTCGGGCCGTTTCTGTGTGTCTGAGACTCGAGACGGCGACACGATGGTGGACAGGGCTTCGTTAGGTTGTAAGAACTAGACTTGGATCGGAAGGCAGGCATTAAGAAAGGGTGTAGTATATCGAAGGTAAATACCAAAGACGTGTGTTCCCGCACGAAAGACGGAGCTACTTCGTCGGTGTGTCATCCCTCTGTGCGTTTGAGTTCCCTGCCGTGCTGCGGCAATATTACAGCGTCATCGTTTTTTAGGCACCCAACAAGCGCAAGCCTTATTTTGTTGCTTATGCTTGGCTTGAGGGCGCCTGAATCGGTCGTGCGATGACGTCGCGGCCGACCGGGCCGCGGGGATCGGGGCGCCAAAGACCCCCAGCACAGGGAGAACGCCGGTCGTGAACATGCAAGCAGCGCGAGATGCCGAAACGGCCGCCGCGGCGGATCACGGCGCGCCGCGTGACGTTGGGTTTTCCGAAGAAACGACCCAGGACCAGCGCGTCCCAAGCCTGTCGGACCTCATCAGTGTTGAGCGGTTGCAGAAGGTTCAGGACAACTTCAGCGCCGCCGTTGGCATCGCGATGATCATCGTCGGCCGCGACGGCCAGCCCGTGACCCAGCCGAGCGGCTTTTCCAATTTCTGCCGAACGGTGCGTCTGGTGGAGGCGCGGCGGGATCAATGCTTCCGGTGCGACAACGAAGGCGGACGCATGGCCATGGCGACGGGGCAGCCCAGTCTGTACCAATGTCACTGTGGTCTGGTGGACTTCGCGGCGCCGATCGTGATCCGGGGCCACTACCTGGGGGCCGTCATCTCCGGCCAGGTGCGGCTGAACGATGTCGCGCCGGAGGAGCTTCCGGATTACATCTTCCCGCCCGACTTCGCGTGGTTGCAGGATCCCACTCTGGTGGCGCTGCGCGAGCAGACCAACATGATTCCCTACACCAAGCTTCGGTCGGCCTCGTACACGCTGTACTATTTGGCCGAGTATTTGGTGGAGGAGAGCTATTCGAACACCGTCAGCCAGGAGCTCAGCGCCAAATCGCTGAAGCTGATGGAGGAATCCAAGAAGCGGGTGGAACTGGAAAAGTCCCTGCAAGAGGCCGAATTGCAGGCGCTGTCGTATCAGGTCAATCCGCACTTCCTGTTCAACGTGCTGAACACCATTGGGCGCTTGGCGCTGATGGAGCACGCCGACAAAACCGAGGAGATGGTCTACGCCTTCTCCGACATGATGCGCTATATCCTGAAGAAAAGCAGTGCGCAGATCGTGTCCCTGGGGACCGAACTGGAGCATGTGCGCAACTATCTGTACATCCAGAAGGTGCGCATGAGCGGGCGCTTTACGTTCGACATCGATGTGCCGGCCAAATATCTGAGCGTGCAGTGCCCGTTCATGGTGCTGAATCCGATTGTCGAGAACAGCATCCATTACGCGGTGGAACCGCACGCGAGCGATGGCCGGGTGACCGTGACCGCACGGGACGACGGCACCGATGTGATCCTGGAGGTTGTGGATACCGGTGATGGGGTCGATCCAGCGATGGTTGCGGCGGCCCTGGACGGGCGCGCCGAGCACCACGGTCGCACCAGCATCGGCCTGCGCAACGTCGACAGCCGCCTGCGGCATTTCTTCGGCGAGGACCATGGCCTGGAGATCGAGAGCCCGGTTGCCGACGGCCGGGGGACCCGGGTCCGTATGCGCTTTCCGCTCGAATTCGATCCGTTTGACCTGTAGCCGGCGGCGCCATCGGTCACGCCGCCCGGGAGGACCGAGATGTATGATGTGGTGATCGTGGAAGACGAGGAACTGGAGCGTCAGGCGCTGCGCTCCATCCTGACCGATCATGTGCCCGGGCTGAATATCCTGGGTGAGGCCAAGAACGGAGCCGAGGCTATTGAGCTGATTGACCGATACGATATTGATCTGGTCCTTCTTGACATCAATATCCCGAAGCCAAGCGGCCTGGAGGTGCTTCAGAAGTTGCGTGATAAGCACGCTCAGACGAAGGTCATCATTACCACGGCTTATGATTACTTCGATACCATGCGCGCGGCCATCCAACTGCGGGCGGACGATTACCTGCTGAAGCCAATCCGACCGAGCGCTCTGGTTTCGGCGGTGGAAGGCTGCCTGGAGCATCTCAATACCGGCAAGCGCAGTGGCGATCTGGCGCATGAGGTCGGGACTTTGCTGGAGCAGTCCGCCTATCGCGAGGCCGTGGCGCTGGTGCGGCGGCATGGCGAGTGGATCTTCATGCAGCGAGAAGAGGCGCCACGCCATCTGGCGCTTGAATTCGCCACCGCGCTGGTCGATCTGGCGAAGGAACGCAACCTGAGGCTCCCGGAGACTGTGGCCCAGGAGGTGCACAATCTGCAGACTTTGCGGTTGGACGATCGCAGCCGGCACCATGTGTTGGGGGTGTTCCGTTCCATGACGGATGCGCTGTTCGACTCGGTGCGGGAGCGCTGCGGCCAGAGCCCGGAGCGCATGCAGAAGGCGCTGAACTTCATCGAGCGAAATCTGGATAAGGGCGTGACGCTGGAAGACGTTGCCGAACACATCAATGTCAGCGCCTGCTATTTGAGTCGTCTTTTCAAGAAGAAGATGAACATTAATTTCATCGCCTACTTGACCACGCGCCGGATTGAGCTGGCGAAGGAATTGCTGTCCGACAGCGAAGAATGCGTGACGAATATCGCGTTTGAGCTGTCCTATAGCGATGTCAACTACTTCTGTAAGTCCTTCAAGAAGGAGGTTGGCGTGTCGCCGTCGGCGTATCGCCAGCAGTGCCGGGCACCAACGGCCATCGCGGCCGAATAAGAACCAAGCCCGCTGAGGACGGGACCGTCCACCGCCGCATCCTTGGGGTGCGGCGGTGTCTTGGTGTGGGGTGAATCACGCCTACGACCGTGAGTATAAGACCGCAGCGTGTTGGTCTGGTTTTGGCGTGATTTGGAGACGATCCAATATACGGGATCGTTCATTTGATGTGCGTCAATATTGGCGCCGGCAGGCGGACAAATATTTACGGCATCTGGTCAAGCCCGTCCGGAGCCTGTCACGGCCTATCTCAGGTAATCCTTTGCATCACTCGTCCGAAGACAACGTCTTCGGCGCGCAATGCAACGGGCTGGCCCTGTCCTCTGAGGCCACTGGGGATCGCGACCGGCCTGTGCGAGCGCCCGGCTGGGGATTGCTCCGGCCGGGCCGGTGCACGATCCTGGAGGAAACTATGACGCTCATCGGTGTGCTCGCCGCGTTCGGCGGGGGTATTTTCGGCGCGGCGATCGGCGCGCTGCCGGCGTTTGAATTCGTCGGCTTTCTGGTCATGATTGGCGTGGCGATTGATCTCGCCGGCGCGGGCGGGGACTTTTACAGCATTCCGTTCGGCATGTTCGGGCCGCATGTGGGCGGGTTCGCCGCCGGTGTCGCGGCTGCCGCCTATGCCGCGAAGAAGAAGAAGCTCGATACCGGCCGCAACATCGTCGCCGGCCTGATGGGCCTGAACAGCCCCGACGTTCTCCTGGTCGGCGGGGCGTTCGGTATCCTCGGGTATCTGCTGCAATGGACGTTCGCGCAGGTGCCGGATTTTGGGCCGGGTATCGCCTGGACCGATACCGTTGCGCTCACCGTGGCGGTCTCCGGCATCATCGCGCGCTTCCTTTGGGGCACCTGTGGCCTGTGCGGCTGCGCGGAACCGGGCCGGCACTTTTACGCGCCGACCGATGGCGCCAAGTGGCTGGTGTTCATGAGCGACTGGGGCCAGCTGATCGTGATCGGTCTGGGCGGTGGCCTGATGGCTGGCTATCTGGGCCTGACCTTGGGAGCGCCCGGTATTTTCTTGTCCTTCGGCATTGCGGCCGCGAGCCTGATTTTCCTTCAGTTCGGTGTGAATGTGCCGGTGACGCACCACATTATGCTGCCGTCGGCCATCGTTGCGGTGTCGTCGGGCAGCCTGATCGCGGCGGGGATCGCGGGCGTGCTGTGCGCCTTTGTCGGCGAGTTCTTCGCACGCACCTTCCTATCGCATGGCGACACCCACATCGATCCGCCCGCCTGCACCATTGCCACCATGACCCTGGTGTTCAACGGCCTGACGGCGCTGGGCGTCTGGGCCATGATCCCGCTTCCGGCCTGATGTAGGGACGAAGCGCGCCGGTCCTCGACCGGCCAACGACCGCACGGCGATGGAGTTCCCGTCGCCGTGCGTTTTTGTGTGTGGGGGGCTGGGCGGGGCGCATGGCGTGGGCCAGGGCGAAGACATCAGACCCGCCGGCGCGGGCGGGGACGATCCCGGCGCGCTCTTGAGAAAACCCGGATGGTCACGACACCGCTTTCAAGATTCCGCCGCCCCTCTCGGGGCGGTCGGCATGATGTTTCCTCTATATAAAACAAAGGACAAGGGTATCGCGACCGAGCGGAGCGAGGGGAGGGATCGCGCGAGGGATCAAACCCGCGGCGCGGTGCCGGTCCACGGAACGTCTGCGCCTGTTCACAGCGCCGCGCAAAAAAGACCCCATGACCCGGGTGCAGGGGTCATGGGGCGGAGGGACCCCGCGCCGGCCAATGTCGGGCGCAGGGGAGGGAGGATCGTGAACCCTACTCGGCCGGCTCCATCTCGGAGGCGGCGCGGCGCCCGGTCGCCAGCGCGGCGTCGCCTGCCATGGCGATCCGCCGGGTATCCTCGGCGATCATGCGTTCCTCGTCGGTGGGCACGACCAGGGTCGCAACCGAGGCACTGGGGGCGCTGATGTCGACCGCGACGCCGCGCGTGGCGTCGTTGGTCGCCTCGTTCAGCGCGATGCCGAGGAAGCGCAGTCCGGCGCACACACGCGCACGGATGTGGGCGCTGTTCTCGCCGATACCGGCGGTGAACACGAGCGCGTCCAGACCGCCCATGGCGGCGGCGTAGCTGCCGATGTACTTCTTGATCGCGTAGGTGAACATGTCGAGGGCGAGAACGCAGCGTGCGTTACCGGTTACGGCCTGCTCCACGACCTCGCGCATGTCGTTGCTGACGCCGGACACGCCCAGCAGGCCGCCGGTCCGGTAGCACATCCGTTCGATCTCGGTCAGGCTCAGGCCCAGTGTGTTGTGCAGATAGAAGATCAAACCGGGGTCGAAGTCGCCGGATCGGGTGCCCATCGGCACGCCCGAGAACGTCGCGAAGCCGATGCTGGTGTCGACGGAGCGGCCCCCGGCGACGGCGTCGATGGTGACTCCATTGCCCAGGTGGCAGATGACCATGCGCAGGTCGTCAGCCGGACGGTCGAGCAGGTCTGCGGCGCGCTGGCTGACGTAGCGGCAGGACGTGCCGTGGAACCCGTAGCGGCGGATCTTATGCTCGTCGTACAGCTCGTAGGGCAGCGCGTAGACGTGCGCGTGCGCCGGCATGGTCTGGTGGAACGCGGTATCGAACACCACGACGTGCGGCACGTCGGGCAGGCGGCGGCGCGCCTCGCGGATGCCGATCAGGTTGATCGGATTGTGCAGCGGCGCCAGCGGTGTGCAGGCGTCCAACTGCTCCAGGACCGCGTCGGTCACGGCGACGGAGTCCACGAACGTGTCGCCGCCGTGCACTGCCCGGTGCCCCACGGCGCGGATGGCGTGGATGTCGTCGATGGCGCCGACCTCGGCGTCCATAAGGGCGTCGATCAGCACCTCCAGGGCGGCGCCATGATCGGCGGCGGCCACCTCGCAGTGGACGGAGCGCGCCCCGGCGGTGTGGTCGAGGGTCGGGCGGGGCTCGCCGATACGGCTGACGATGCCCTTGGCGGCGACCGTCCCCAGGTCGTCGCTGTAGAGCTGGTACTTCAGGCTCGAACTGCCGCAGTTGATGGTCAGGATCATGTCACTCTCCCTGAAACGGGCGAGGGGAGAGGCGCGGGGCCAGATTGTGCCCGGCCGCGCCGGGACCCGCGCATGAAGGCGTGGTCCGCGTAACCCCTGTGCTTAGCGTGGGAGAAGAGTAGGAAACGACCGTCCCTTCCGGCAATCCGACAGGCTTGACGGGTTGTCGTAAAAAATTGACCTCACGCGGCGCGGAATCACACGCCAACGGATCGAAACAGACCAAGCATTTTTTGGACGGGGGGGGGATCGGATCGGTCCGTGCTTGGCCGGTTAAATGCCGATCCGCGGCTCGATGGGGGCGAGGCAGTGGCCGAGGAGCCCCTCCAGAAGCGCGGCGTACGACAGCAGCGCGGCCTCCCCGCGCGGCCGGGCCATCAGTTGCAGGCCGACCGGCAACCCCGCGGTGGTCGTGCCGCAGGGGATCGACAGCACGGGGCATCCGGTCAGGGTCAGGGTGTAGGTGATCCCCAGCCAGTCGAGGTAGTTGTCGAACCGTTGCCCGTTGGCCGATTCGACGTACCTTTGGGTGACCGGGAACGGGGGCACGACGGTGGTGGGGCAGGCGAGCAGATCAAAGGTTTCGAAGAACGCCGCCACGCGGGCCGTCAGAGCGGCGCGGGCCCGCCATGCGTCGGCAACATCGGCGGTCGTTTGGGCCATGCCCTTGGCGATGTTCCACACGACGTCGGACTTCATCCGGTCGCGGTGCTGGTCCAGCAATGGTCCCAGATTGGCCACGAACGACGCGGCCCGCAGCACGTGAAAAACGGTATCGGCGCCGGTGAAATCCGGGCACGCAGCGTCCACGGTCGTGCCCGCGGTCTCGAACCGGCGGACGGCGCGTTCACAGATCGCCGCGATCTCCGGATCGACCGGCCAAAGCCCCAGGTCCGGGCTCCAGCCGACGCGGAGCGGGGCCTGCGGCCGCTCGGCGGCGGCGAGGAAGGGGTGGGCCGGCGCCTCCAACGCAAACGGATCCGCGGCCGTGGCGCCGCATTGCGCGTCCAGCAGCAGGGCGCAATCGGCGACGTCCCGGGCCATCGGGCCTTCCACGGTCATGGGGCACCATGGGTCCGGCACCGGGCCGCGCGCCACCCGCCCGGGGCTGGGCCGCAGGCCCACCACACCGCAGAAGGCCGCGGGAACGCGCAAGGACCCGCCCAGGTCCGACCCGGTGGCGAGCCATGCCATGCCGGTGGCCAGGGCAACCGCCGCGCCGCCGGACGAGCCGCCGCAGGTCAGGCGGGTGTCATGGGGATTGAGGGTGGCGCCGAACACCGGATTGAAGGTGTTGGCGCCCGCGCCGAACTCGGGCGTGTTGGTCTTGCCGAGCACAACGGCACCGCGCCGCTCCAGCGTCTCGACGACGAGATCGGAGCGGTCGGGCCGGTGCTGGGCGAAGATCGGCGAACCGTGGGTGGAGCGCACCCCGGCGACGTCCGTGAGATCCTTGATGAACACCGGCAGGCCGGCCAGCCACCCGGGCGCGGTCACGTCCAACCCGGCGGGATCATCCATCAGGCGCGCCGCCGCCGTGCGGGCGCGATCAGCGCATAGGGTTGGCACGGCGTTGACGGTGCCGTCCACGGCGGTGTGGCGGTCCAGCGCGGCGTCGATCAACTCCAGGGGAGAGACTTCGCCCCGGCGAAGACAGCGCACAACGTCACGGGCCGGGCGGCGGATGAGGTCCAAAGTCATGGCGGCAATGTCCGGACAGATCGTATGTTTGCGCACATATTGGCGCAAATCATACCGGTCCGTCATCTTCCTTGGTCGATGGCACGTATGCCCCTCGGCCGCAACCGTGTCCGCGTCAAACCGAGAAGCTCTCACCACAGCCGCACCGGCTCTTCTCGTTCGGATTCCGGAACACAAAGCCGCTGTGCATCTTCGTTTCCTCGTAATCCATCTCAGAGCCGAGCAGGTACATGACGGCCATTGGGTCGATGTAGACGCGCACGCCTTTCGATTCCACAACGTCCTCGAACGGACCCGCTTCCTCGACATAGTCGACCTGATATTGCAGGCCCGAGCATCCGGCCTTCTTCACACCGATGCGGATGCCCAGCACCGGCTTGCCGGCGCGGTCGATCAGGGTGTGCACGCGCGCGGCGGCGGCATCGGTGAGCGAGATCGGCGGCGGCGGGGCCGCCCGGCCCGAGGCCGGCTCGACGGTGGCGGTGGTCATGGCGACGCCTCCAAAAAACGAAACGCGGAAGGGGGGGACTGACGGGATGAGGACGGGCCGACGCTCGGCTCAGTACATATCCAGTTGAACCTTCGCCACCTCGGACATGTTGGCCGGGGTCCACGGCGGGTCCCAGGTCAGCGTGACCTTGACGACGCCCACACCCGGATCGGCGGCCACGGCCTCGGCAACCTGGCCCGGTAGTTCGCCCGCCACCGGACAGGCCGGCGCGGTCAGCGTCATGACGATGTCCCAGTTGCCGATACCGTTCGGCTCAATCTCGTAGATCAGGCCCAAGTCATAGATGTTCACCGGGATCTCCGGGTCGTAGACGGACCGGAGCGCTTCCACCACGGTATCCTCGTTGGCGACCGCTGCGGTGTCGGCCAACGGGCTCCCGGCGGTGGCGAAAAAACCCTCCTCCGGCGGCGGCTCGGTGGAGGCGGGCATGGCGTAGGGCGGCATCATGGCATCAATTTCCCTTGATAAAACAAAGGTCGGTCCAGCGGTGATCGCAAACGGACCCGTGCGGTCACAACAGGATTTCGCGGGCCCGTTCCAAGGCGCCCACAAGGGCGTCAACGTCCGCGCGCGTATTATACAGGCCGAAGGAGGCGCGCGTGGTGCCGGTGACACCCAGCTTGGCCATCAGCGGCTGGGCGCAGTGATGCCCGGCGCGCAAACACAGGCCATAGCGATCCAGCAGCATGGACAGATCCTGCGGATGGATGCCGTCTATGCTGAACGACACGACGGCCGCCTTTGGGGCGGCGGTGCCATGGATCGTCAGGCCCTCGACCGAGGCCAGGCGCTGCATGGCGTAGCGCAGCAGGTCAGCCTCGTGCGCCGCGATCGCCTCCATGCCAAGGCTTTGCATGTAGTCGATGGCGGCCGCCAATCCAATGGCCTCCACGATGGCGGGCGTTCCGGCCTCGAAGCGGGCGGGCGGCTCCGCGTAGGTGGTTTTCTCGAAAGTGACGGACTCGATCATGTCGCCGCCGCCCTTCCACGGCGGCATGGTCTCCAGCACCTCCAACCGGCCGTAGAGCACGCCGATCCCGGTGGGCCCGTACAGCTTGTGACCGGTGAAGGCGTAGAAATCACAGTCGATGGCCTGGACGTCCACCGGGCCATGCACGACCGCCTGACTGCCGTCGATCAGGATCCGCGCACCTACGGCATGCGCCCGTGCCGTTATCTCCGCCACCGGCTGGATGGTGCCGAGCACGTTGGAGCAGTGGGCGACCGCCACCAGCTTCACGCGCGAGTCCAACAGCCGGTCGAAGGCGGCCATGTCCAGGGCGCCGTCGGCCGTGATGGGGACCACGCGAATCTCACAGCCCACGGCATCACGCAGCAGCTGCCACGGCACGATGTTGGCGTGGTGCTCCAACTCGGTGATCACGATGGCGTCGTCCGACCCCAGGTTGGCGCGGCCCCACGTCTGGGCCACCATGTTGATGCCGTCGGTGGCGTTGGCGGTGAACACAACCTCGTGATCGCTGGCGGCGTTGATGAACCCGCGCACGGTTTCGCGCGCGGCTTCGTACAGTCGCGTGCTTTCCGCCGAAAACGCATAGGCGCCTCGGTGCACGTTGGCGTAGGAGCCGGTCTGAAGCCGCTCCATCGCGTCCAGCACCGCCCGGGGCTTCTGAGCCGAGGCGCCCGTGTCCAGATAGACCACCGGCTTGCCGTGGACAGTCTGGGCCAGGATCGGGAAATCCGCGCGCACGGCCTCCACGTCGAACGGAGCCGTCGCCTGGGTGGGGCCCGCGTTTCGAATGATGGCCGCGGTCATGCTCCGATCTCCCATGTGCTGGCGTGCCGACGGGTCTGCCACGCCCGGACGCTGGCCAGGAAGGCGTCGCGCAAAGGACCCTCGGGGATCGCCTCCACGACATCGTCCAGGAACGCCTCGACCAGAAGGGCGCGGGCGTCGGCTTCCGGGATGCCGCGCGCCATCAGGTAGAAGAGCTGATTCTCGTCCAGTTCCCCGACCGTGGCGCCGTGGCTGCATTTGACGTCGTCGGCGTAAATCTCAAGCTCGGGCTTGGTGTAGGCGTCGGCGTCGCGCGACAGCAGCAGCGCCTTGTGAAGCTGGTTGCCGTCGGTGCGCTGGGCGTCCTTGCGTACGATCACCTTGCCCTGGAACACCGCCTTGCCGCCGGCGTCGACGACCCCCTTGAACACCTGATCGGAGCGGGCATCCGGCACGACGTGATCGACCAGCAGGGTGGTGTCGAAATGCTGGGCGTCGCGCGCGCCGTAGGCCCCACGCAGGCCAGCCCAGGCGTTCGCGCCCCGCAGGCGGACGCGGCCCTCATTGCGCACCAGCCGCCCGCCGAGGGTGAGCGTGAAGGCGTCGTAGGTCGCGCGGTCGGCCAGGGTGGTTTCCGTCAGGTCCAGATCCACGGCCGTCTCGGCACGATTGACCAGCCGCAGGTGGCGTAGATGTGCGTCCGCGCCGACGGCGATTTCCGTCACCGCGTTGCACAGCGTTTCGGCCGACTCCGGCCCGGTCACGCGGCTTTCCACGATCGTGGCCGCCGCGCCGTCGCCCAGCACGATCAGGTGACGGGGGTGTCCGTGGCGCGCCTGGCCGTTCGGCGCCTGGGCGATACTGACCAGATGAATGGGCTTGTCCAGCACGATCCCGGCGTCCACCAGGATCACGACCCCGTCGCGCATCAGGGCCCCGTTGAGCGCGCCCATGGGCGCGTCGGAGAGGTCGGCGATGCGGCCGAGGTAGGGTTTCACCAGCGCCGGCTCGGCCTCCAGCAGGTCCGCCAGACGGGCCATGCGCACGCCGGCCGGCAGGTCCGTCGGCAGGTCGGTCGGACGCCCGTTCACGAGCGTCACCCGGTACGTGTCCTCCGGCGGAAGCGGCAGCACGTCCCCGGCGATGTCCGCGTCGGCGGGCGCGGGCACGCCGCCGTCATCCAGGACGTACGGGATCTTCTTCAGTCCGGCGAGGCTGGTGTACTTCCACGCCTCCACCTTCACCGTGGGCAGGCCGCGCTCGGTGTAGATCGACAGCCCGGCGCGGCGCAGGTCCGACAGCCATGCGGGCTCGTCGTTCGCGCCGGCGGCCAGGGTTTCCGGCACCAGGGGAATTGTTTCGACAGGGTCGGTCATGCTCGGGTCACTCTCCGTCTCGCGTCGCGCAGGGTCAGGCCGCAGCCCCCGTGAATTCGGCGTAGCCCTTCGATTCCAGCTCCAGCGCCAGAGACTTGTCGCCGCTCTTGACGATGCGGCCGTCGGCCAGGACGTGCACGACGTCGGGCACGATGTAGTCGAGCAGCCGCTGGTAATGCGTGATGACCAGCATGCCCCGGTCCGGCGCCCGCAGCGCGTTGACGCCGTCCGCCACGACCTTGAGCGCGTCGATATCGAGGCCGGAGTCCGTCTCGTCGAGCAGGCAGAGGCGTGGCTCCAGCATGGCCATCTGGAGCACCTCGGCGCGCTTCTTCTCGCCGCCGGAGAAGCCCACGTTGACCGGCCGCTTCAGCATATCGTCGGCGACGCCCAGCTTCTTCGCGTTGGCCTTCATCAGCTTGAGGAAGTCCAGGGCCTCGATCTCCGGCTCGCCGTTGGCCTTGCGGCGGGCGTTGATGGCCGTTTTCAGGAACGTGCCGGTGGCGACGCCCGGGATCTCCACCGGGTACTGGAACGCCAGGAACAGGCCGGCGCGGGCGCGCGCGTCCGCCTCCATCTCCAGCAGATCGACACCGTCGTAGGTGACCGACCCGCCAGTGACGGTGTAGCCGGGCCGCCCGGAAATCACGTTCGACAGCGTGCTCTTGCCGGCGCCGTTCGGGCCCATGACGGCGTGCACCTCGCCCGGGTTGATGGTCAGGCTGATCCCCTTGAGGATCGGCTTGGGGCCGGCGTCGCCGTCGTCCACGGTGGCGTGAAGATCCTTGATGTCGAGCAGGGCCATGTCCGGTGTGTCCTTGTCGTACGGTGCGTCGTGCGGGAGTGTCGTGCGCGTGCGGGGGGCGGCAGGGTGCGGCGGGCGATCGATCAGCCCACGCTGCCCTCCAGACTGATGCCGACCAGCTTTTGCGCCTCGACCGCGAATTCCATGGGCAGCGTCTGCAGGACCTCCTTGCAGAAGCCGTTGACGATCAGCGCCACCGCGTCCTCCTCGGGGATTCCCCGCTGGAGGCAGTAGAACAGCTGGTCGTCGCTGATGCGACTGGTGGTCGCCTCGTGCTCCACCTGGGCCGACGGGTTGCGGCTTTCGATGTAGGGCACCGTGTGCGCCCCGCAGGTGTCGCCGATCAGCAGGCTGTCGCACTGCGTGTAGTTCCGCGCGCCTTCCGCTTTCGGCATCATGCGCACGAGGCCCCGGTAGGTCTGATCGGCGCGCCCGGCCGAGATGCCCTTGGAGATGATGCGGGACCGCGTTTTCTTGCCGATGTGGATCATCTTGGTGCCGGTGTCGGCCTGCTGGGCGTTGTTGGTGATGGCGACGGAATAGAACTCGCCCACCGAATTGTCGCCCTGGAGGATGCACGAGGGGTACTTCCAGGTGACCGCCGAGCCCGTTTCGACCTGCGTCCACATCACCTTGGAATTACGGCCCCGGCAGGCGGCACGCTTGGTGACGAAGTTGTAGATGCCGCCCTTGCCGGTCTCGTCGCCCGGGTACCAGTTCTGCACCGTGGAATACTTGATCTCGGCATCGTCCATCGCGATCAGCTCGACCACGGCGGCGTGCAACTGGTTGTCGTCGCGCTGGGGGGCGGTGCAGCCCTCCAGATAGCTGACGTAGGCGCCCTCGTCGGCGATGATGAGCGTGCGCTCGAACTGGCCGGTGTTCTGCTCGTTGATGCGGAAATACGTCGACAGCTCCATCGGGCAGCGCAGACCCTTCGGCACGTAGACGAACGAACCGTCGGTGAACACCGCCGAGTTCAGCGTGGCGAAGAAGTTGTCGGAGTAGGGCACGACCGAGCCGATGTACTTCTGAACCAGCTCCGGGAACCGCTGGGTCGCCTCGGAGATGGAGCAGAAGATGACGCCCATCTCCTCCAGCTTCTTCTTGTACGTGGTCGCCACGGAGACGCTGTCGAACACGGCGTCCACCGCGACGCCGGCCAGCATTTCCTGTTCCTTCAAGGGGATGCCGAGCTTCTCGTAGGTGCGCAGCAACTCCGGATCGACCTCGTCCAGGCTCTTGGGCGCGTCATCGCGGCTCTTGGGCGCGGCGTAGTAGTAGGCGTCCTGGTAGTCGATGGCCGGATAGCCCACCTTCGCCCAATCCGGTTCTTTCATCGTCAGCCAGTGGCGGTAGGCCTTCAGACGCCAGTCCAGCATCCACTCCGGCTCGTTCTTCTTGGCCGAGATGAAGCGGACGATGTCCTCGCTCAGACCCTTTGGCGCCTTGTCGGATTCGATATCCGTCACAAAGCCGTACTTGTACGTGCCAGAGGCCTCCGCGATCCGGTCGATCGTGTCCTGGGTGGCCGCCATGTCCGTATACTCCACTATGCTGCCCTGGTGCGTCCCGGTGCGGCGGGTCGGGCCCGGCCGTCCGCGGTCGCGGAGCCTTTTCGTTACGCGTGTCGGCCGGTTATTCCGACGCCAGATAGACGGCGCCGCCGGAGTCTCGTGGGCCGGTGCTGGTTCCGCTGCCCTGACTGGCGCGGTTGGCCCAGACGGGCGGGTGGCAACTGCCGGCCACATCGGCCAGCGTAATGCCGACCAGCGCCCGACGCACCGCGTGATTGACTCGATTCCAATGCCCGGCCATGGGGCAAAACCCTTCCCGCTCGCAACCGTCGTCCGCGTGGTCCACGCAGGCCGTCATGGCGATGGGCCCCTCCAGGGCCTCAATCATGTCGGCCATCACGATCCGATCCGCCGGGCGGGCGAGGACGTACCCGCCGCTGGCGCCGCGCGTCGATCGTACCAAGCCCCCACGGACCAGCGCCTTCATGACCTTCGCGACGGTGGGTACGGGCACCCCGGTTTCGGCCGCAATGTCGTGGGCGGCCCGAACCCTCTGTGTGCGGGCCATGTCCACCAGCAGGACGACGGCATAATCCGTCAACTTGTTGATCCGGAACATCTGTTCCCCTTGATGTGGTGCGCGGTCGGCGTCGGATCCATCGGCCCGCCGTGGCCGTCGGCCTGGGCGGACCGACAAGGGCGCGACGGACGCGCCGCAAATCGGGACCAAATCAGTCCCATTTCTATAATCAACGCCGCCGGGGAATTCAAGGCCCCCATCTCCTGGATTGCCTCTTGGATCGCGGTTGCGGTGAGGCCTTTAATCGCGCGGCAGGTGCGCCGCCGGGCGTGCGTCCCGGGTGTGTCCGAAGAGCCATACCTACGCACGCGACAAATCCCGACAAGTCCACTCGCCACTAAGGCGTTGCATTGCACGTACGGGAACGGGATAAGACTCGCAGGGATGATGCCAGCGATGGCGTCCGGTCGCCCCCGGCGTGTGGCGCGTCCGTCGGCCGTGGCACCGCGTGCCGGGACTCCCCGATCCGGTGGGGTCCATGTCCGTCCCGCCCTCCGTATACCCCGTCTTTGACCCGGCCGACGCAGGATCACGAGACGTAACGCACCCCATGATGAGACACGAGGCATGGCCATGCAGCACGATGTTGAGGAACGGATCCGGCACCGCGCGTACCTGATCTGGCTTGAGGAAGGCAAGCCGGACGGCCGCGACGCGGAACACTGGCAGCGCGCACACGCGGAAGTGACGGCCGAGGTGAATGGTGACGGCGCGACGGTCGCCGAACCCGCTGCGGACGCCGCCGCGCCCGTGGCGGCGCCGGCCAAGCCGAAGCGCACCACCACCCGCAAGAAGGCCGCCGTGCCCGCCGATGGCGAGGAAGCCCCGGCCAAGACCCCACGCAAACGGACCGCGAAGGCCGCCACGGCCGACACCGGCGACACGCCGAAACCGAAACGGGCCAGCCCCCGCCGCAAGAAAACCGACGACGCCTGAGACGGCCGTCCCGACGGGCCGTCCCTCATTTCAGGAGTTCCGGGGTCCGATCGGTGGACCGGGACCAGCGGCCCTTGCCCCTTGCGTGTGCCACGGTCATTTGGTGGCGCCGAAGTGGGACCGTCACTTGACGGATGCGCTCCCGCCCCCCACCCTCAACGGGGTGTGGGGCATGCGTCGTGTGTCCCCAAGATGCGAACGCTTGCGCCGGGCCGGAACCGCGGAGCCGTCGGGCGCGCGGAAGTGGCTCCATCCCCACCCAGGGGATCGGGAAACGGTCCGCTGATACGCCGCGCCGCCGCGGTTCTTTTGCCGTTCGCGCCGTCCGCCGTCACCACTCCGGACGGGGACGGCCGTCCCTTGGTCCTTCGATCCGGACCGCTTCCGGGTCCGTCCCCGGCCGATTTCCGCAAGACAATCCAGGAGAGTGTGCTCCGATGTTGACCAGCCCCATCGCCGATTCCGTTCGGGCCATTGTGGAGGCACGCCACGGTGATCCGTTCGCGTTCCTCGGTCCGCACGCCGGCAGCGCCGACGGTACGGATGCGAAGGGACGATGCGTCCGCGCCCTGTTGCCGTGGGCCACGGCCGTCACGCTGATCGATCCCGAGAACGGCTCGGTCCTGGGCGAGGCGACCAAGACCCACGAGGCGGGTCTGTTCGTCGCGGACTTCCCGGAGGCGCAGGACGCGGTTCCCTACAAACTGCGCGTGACCGGACCCGACGGGCCGATCGACCTGTGGGACCCGTACAGCTTTCCCCCCGTTCTTGGGGAATTGGATACCTACTTCATCGGCGAAGGCACCCATCTGAAGCTGTACGAAAAGATGGGCGCCCACATGGCCACGCTGGCGGGCGTGCGCGGCGTGGCGTTCACCGTCTGGGCGCCGAACGCCCGGCGCGTCAGCGTGGTCGGTGACTTCAACGGCTGGGATGGTCGCCAGCACACCATGCGTAAGCACCCCAACTGCGGTGTGTGGGAAATCTTTCTGCCGGAAGTGCCGTCGGGCACCCGCTACAAGTACGAAATTCTCGGCGCCGACGGGAACCTGATGCCGCTGAAGGCGGACCCGTATGCATTCTATGCCGAGGTTCCGCCGGCCACGGCCTCCGTGGTGTGGGATCTGGCCGAGTACCCGTGGAGCGATGACGCCTGGATGGACCGCCGCGCGAAGACGGTCGACCGGTCGGCGCCGATCTCGGTCTACGAGGTGCACATCGGATCGTGGAAGCATGTGACCGATGCCGAAACCGGGGCGTCGCGGCCCATGACCTACCGCGAATTGGCGGCGGAGCTGCCCGCCTATGTGCGGCGCATGGGCTTCACCCATATCGAGCTGTTGCCGGTCAACGAACACCCGTTCGACGGTTCGTGGGGGTATCAGCCGATCGGTCTGTTCGCGCCCACCAGCCGGTTCGGCACGCCCGACGATTTCCGTTATTTCGTCAACCGCTGCCACGAGGAAGGCATTGGGATCATCGTGGATTGGGTCGCCGGCCACTTCCCGGAGGACGCGCACGGCCTTGTCTGGTTCGACGGCACCCATCTTTACGAGCACGCCGATCCGCGCCAGGGCCGGCACATGGACTGGGGCACGCTGATCTACAACTACGGCCGCACGGAGGTGCGCAATTTTCTGTTAGCCAACGCGCTGTTCTGGCTCGACAAGTTCCACATCGACGGGCTGCGCGTCGACGCCGTGGCGTCGATGCTGTACCTGGACTACAGCCGCGAGGCCGACGACTGGATTCCGAACAAGTTCGGCGGACGTGAGAATCTGGAAGCCATCGACTTTATCCGTCGCATGAACGAACTGGTGTACGGCCAGTTTCCGGGGGCCATCACGCTGGCCGAGGAAAGCACGGCGTGGCCGATGGTCTCGCGGCCGACGTACTTGGGCGGGCTCGGCTTCGGGTACAAATGGAACATGGGGTGGATGAACGACACCCTGAGCTATATCGGCGAGGACCCGATTCACCGCCAGTACCATCACAACGAACTGACGTTCAGCCTGATCTACGCCTTCAACGAGAACTTCATGCTGCCGCTGTCCCACGACGAGGTGGTGCACGGCAAGCGCTCGATCCTGGGGCGCATGCCGGGGGATTGCTGGCAGCAGTTCGCGAACATGCGGGCCTATCTGGCCTATATGTGGACCCATCCGGGCAAGAAGCTGATCTTCATGGGCACCGAGTTCGCCCAGGGCCGCGAGTGGAACTACCAGAGCAGTCTGGACTGGCACCTGCTGGACATCGACTATCACAAGCAGATGCAGGACATGGTCGCGGCGCTCAACGCGCTGTACCGCGACACCCCGGCCCTGCACGCGAACGACTGCGAAAGCGATGGGTTCTCGTGGATCGACTGCACCGACTATCAGAACAGCGTCATCGCCTATATGCGCCGTGAAAGCGCGGAGCCGGACGCGCCGTTCGTGGTGGTGGTGTGCAACCTGACGCCGATCGTGCGCGAGGACTACCGGATCGGCGCGCCCCGCGCCGGCTGGTACGAGGAGATCCTGAACACCGACGATGCGGCGTTCGGCGGATCCGGGGTGACCAACGGCCGCGTGGTGGCGCTGCCGCAGGAGGCGCATGGGCATGCCCAGAGCCTTTTGCTGAACCTGCCCCCCTTGGCGACCGTGGTTCTGAAGCCGGTCGGGGAGTCCTGATCGCATGGCGCGGTCGCGTCGCGCCCGGATCGGGGCCGTCTCAGCGGGGCGGCCGGACCCGCTGGGCGCGACTGTGGATCGCGCCGGGGTCGGGTTCGCGGTTGCCGCGCCCGATGCGACACGGGTCGAGATCTGCCTGTTCGATACGGCGGACGGGCCGGAGATGCAACGGATCGCCCTGCCGGAGCGCGATCCGCGCGGCATCTGGCATGGTCATGTGGCCGGCCTGAGAGACGGCCAACTCTACGGGCTGCGGGTGCACGGCCCCTATGATCCGGCGCGGGGTCACCGCTTCAATCCACACAAGCTGCTCGTCGACCCCTGGGCGCGCGAGGTCGTCGGCCGGGTGTCCGCCGACGACGCCACGTTTGGGTTCGTGCGTGGCGCCCCCGGCCAAGACCTGACGCTCGACACCCGTGATAGCGCGCCGTTCATGCCGAAGGCCGTGGTGCGCCGGGCGGCCAAGCCGCCCTCTCCTGGTCCCGGAACGGCGTGGGCGGACACCATCCTGTACGAGGCCCATGTGAAGGGCCTGACCATGCTGCACCCGGACATTCCGCCCGAAGACCGGGGCACCTTCCGGGGGGTGGCCCATCCCGCGATCCTCAACCACTTGGTGGACCTGGGCATCACGGCCCTAGAATTGCTACCGGTGTTCGCGTTCTCGGACGAGCGACATCTGCCGCCTTTAGGGTTGTCGAACTACTGGGGCTACAATCCCTATGCCTTTCTGGCGCCCGATCCGCGCTATGGCACGCCGGACGACATGCGCACCATGGTCGCCGCCCTGCATGACGTCGGGATCGAGGTCATTCTGGACGTCGTCTACAACCACACGGCGGAAAGCGACGAGCAGGGTCAGACGCTGAGCCTGCGTGGGCTCGGCAACCGGACCTTCTACCGGACCTGCGAGGGCGGGCGGCACTACGTCAACGACAGCGGCTGCGGCAACTCGCTGCGGCTGGAGGATCCTCTGTGCCTGCGGCTGGTGATGGACAGCCTGCGCCACTGGGTGACGGAAATGGGCGTCGACGGTTTCCGGTTCGATCTCGCCCCCACGCCGGCGCGGCACAACGGCGCGTTTGACGTGGCGGGGCCGTTCCTGGCGGCCATCGGTCAGGATCCGACGCTGCGCGCGGTCAAGCTGATCGCCGAGCCCTGGGACCTGGGCGACTCCGGGCATCAGACCGGTGCGTTTCCCGCCCCGTGGGCCGAGTGGAACGATCACTTTCGCGACGCCGTCCGGCATTTCTTCGCGGGGCAGGGGGATGCGGGCGCGCTTGCCGCCGCGTTGTCCGGGTCGAGCCACACCTTTGCGCCGTCGCGCCGTCCCCCACAGGCCAGCATCAACTTCGTCACCGCGCATGACGGATTCACGCTGCGGGACCTGGTCACGTACGACCACAAACACAACGAGGCCAACGCGGAGAACAACCGCGACGGCACCGAACGCAATTTATCCTGGAACGAAGGCGTCGAGGGTGAAACCGACGACCCGGCCATCCTCGCGGGGCGTGACGCCCGGCGCACGGGCCTGATGACCGCGCTGATGGGCGCCCTGGGCGTGCCCATGCTGCTGGCGGGGGACGAACTGGGCCATACGCAGGGCGGCAACAACAATGCCTACTGCCAGGACAACGCCCTGTCCTGGATCGACTGGACCCGGGTGGATGATGCGTTCCTGGCCGTGGTGAAGGAGCGCATTGCCTGGCGCAAGGCGACGCCGGCCGTGCGGCGGACGGCATTCTTTACCGGCGCCCTTGATCCCGCGACCGGACGGCGCGACGTCACATGGCTGGACGGCGCTGGTCGCCCCCGCCTGGAGGGGTTCGACTGGGCGCACGATCGTGATGTGCTCGGCATGGCGCTGGGGGAGGCCGCGGTCGACGCGCCGCCCTTGGTTTTCCGGGCCCCCCGCCGCGCATCATAGGGACCCGTTGACGCCTCCAGGACTTGCACCGCCGGGCCGAACCGGGTTTCAGTACTCCCCCCACCATTTTTCGTCCGATCCAAGAGAGATCCCATGTCCCGTGCCCCCCTAACCGTCGAGGATTATGTCGCCGGCGTGCGGTCTGGCGACCGCGCCGCCTTGGGCCGCGCCATCACGCTGGTGGAAAGCCGCGCGCGCCGCCACCAAGACATGGCGCAGGACATGCTGCTTGAGTTGCTGCCGCACAGCGGCAGCGCCCACCGCGTTGGCATCACGGGCGTGCCCGGCGTGGGCAAGTCGACCTTCATCGAGGCCCTGGGAACCATGCTGACGGCGCGCGGCCACAAGGTCGCCGTGCTGGCGGTCGATCCGTCGTCCACGCGCACCGGCGGCTCAATTCTGGGTGACAAGACCCGTATGGAAGCTCTGTCCATCGATCCGAACGCCTTCATCCGGCCGTCGCCGTCGAGCGGCCGGTTGGGGGGCGTTAACCGGGCGACGCGCGAGACCATGGTGGTGTGCGAGGCCGCCGGATTCGACGTCATCCTGGTCGAGACCGTGGGTGCGGGTCAGAACGAAACCGTCGTCGCCGACATGGTAGACTTCTTCCTCGTGCTGATGCTCGCGGGGGCGGGCGACGAGTTGCAGGGCATCAAAAAGGGTGTGCTGGAACTGGCCGACATGATCGCCATCAACAAGGCCGACAGCCTGGGCGGTCACGTTGCCCAGCAGGCCGTGCACCAATACCGCAACGCGGTTCACATCCTCCAGCCGCCAAGCCCGAACTGGGCGGTGCCGGTCGTCACCTGCTCCGGCTTGAATGGCTCTGGCCTTGAGGATCTGTGGAGCAAAGTGGAAGAGCACTGGGGGACGCTGTCCGCCAACGGCGAGATCGAGGAGAAGCGCCGTCGTCAGCGCGTCAACTGGATGTGGTCGATGGTGGAAGACCGGTTGCTCGACGCCGTGCGCGATCACCCGCAGGTCAAGAACCGGTTGCCCTCTCTGCTGACCGGGGTGGACGATGGTTCGCTGACGGTGACCTTGGCGGCGACGGAGATCCTGGAGACATTCGGCGTTCGCGCGGAGTAGGGCAGGGCCGGAACGCCGGGAGTCCGATCGGCAACACCGGGAGTACAACCGGCGACATCATGCGCACGAACCGGGGTCGCGGTGAGGCTCTCCCTCGCACCTCCACTCTTGGCCGCTGGGTGCTATCCGACGGCGACGCCCGCCTTGACCACCAGAGCGTCGGGGTGTTCGGGCTCTAGGCGGAACCAGCGACCGAACAGAGGCACGCGCAGCGCATGGTACGGCCCCTCGCCGACCGCGCGCAGGCGGCGCCGGAACTCCGCCTCATCGACGTCAGGCGGCAGGCGGCACAGCGCGTCGAAATCCGCCGCACGGCGGGCGGCGCGCGCCCAGGTGATCTCCATCGGCGGCAGAGGTGTTGCGACGTCCACGAGGTCCTCGGCGAGGCTGCGCAGCAAGTGATGGGCCATGCGTCGGCTGAGGATTTCCAGCCCGAGGCGGTCCATGTCCGGCGGCAGATCGACGCGATTGGTGGCCACGATACGGCCGGCGTCCACGTCGGGTGTCATTTCATGCAGGGTCGTCCCGAACGCGGTGGCGTTGTCGTAGAGGGCAAACACAGCCGGATGCAGCCCCGGATACTCTGGCGGCCCCGGGTGCAGGTTGTAGGAGGGCCCGGGAAGCCGGCTCAGAATGTCGGCCGGAACGATCACCGGGGTGCAGAATGCCAACAGGCGCGCCATCGGATAGTGCGACACGGCTGCATCAAGTTGAGACCGGTGCGTGACAGGGACAACCGTCAGGTTCGGCGCGGCCAGCCGCAACGGCTCCACCGCAGCCTCGTGCTCCTCCGCCGGGACCAGTAGGATAATCGCGTCCGTCATGTGTCCGTGGTGCTCTGTGTCCTGCTTTTACGCCGTGTGCGCATCGCATGGTCCCCGGCCGTTTCGCACGAGCCGTCGGGACCATAGGGCGCAGCATCGTGCATTCTACCACATCACGTCCGCCAGGGCGTCAAGGCGCGAGGGCGACGCCTCTCGTCGATGCCGGAAAACCCGCCACGGTCACCATCGCCGCCATCATGCGAAAGTGCGTCGTCCTGGCAAAGGCCTGCTCAAGGCAGGGCGATCCTGGATGCCAGAGCCGCCTGATCAACACGGATACTCTATATGCCCTGAAATCGGACGGGCGCGCCGGCGGGCGGGCCGGACAGCTCCCCCTCGCGCATGACGACGCGGCCACGGACAATGGTCGCCATCGGCCAGCCGGTCACCGTCAGCCCGTGATAGGGCGTCCAGCCGCTTTTGTTGGCCATCCAAGCGTCCTCAATGGTGCGCCGCGCCTTCAGGTCGACCACCGTGAAATCGGCGTCATAGCCGCGTGCGATCCGGCCCTTGCCGGCGATGTTGTAGATGCGCGCCGGCCCCGCATTGGTAAGGTCGATGAACCGCTGCAGGCTCAGGCGTCCCGCGTTCACGTGGTCCAGCATCACGGGGACCAGGGTCTGAACGCCGGGCATGCCGGAGGGGCTGGCCGGGTAGGGGCGCGCTTTTTCCTCGCGCGTATGCGGCGCGTGGTCGGAGCCGATGACATCGACGACGCCTTCGGCCACGGCGCGCCATAGCGCCTCCCGGTGGCGCGCTTCACGGATCGGCGGGTTCATCTGCGCCAGGCTGCCGAGCCGCTCGTAGCAGTCGGGTGCCGTCAGGGTCAGATGTTGTGGGGTGACCTCGACCGTGGCGAGGTCCTTGGCCTCGGCCAGCAGTTCCATTTCCTCGGCGGTGGTGATGTGCAGCACATGGACCCGCCGACGGGTTTCGCACGCCAGGGCAAGCAGCCGCTGTGTGGCTCGCACCGCCGTTTCGACGTCGCGCCAGTCCGGATGGGCGGCCGGGGTGGCGCGTTCCGCCGCGATCGCCTTGCGCTCGCGCAGGCGGGCCTCATCCTCGGCATGGACCGCGACACGGCGCCGGCCGCCGGCCAGCACCCGCCCCAGCACGGTGTCGTCCTCAACCAAAAGGGAGCCGGTGGACGCCCCCATGAACACCTTGACGCCGGCGCAGCCGGGCAGCCCTTCCCACGTGCCCAGCTGTTCGGCGTTGGCGTCGGTGGCGCCAATGAAAAAGGCGTGGTCGCACCAGGCGCGGCCCTGAGCGCGAGCCAGCTTGTCGGCCAGTGCCTCCGGCGTGTCGGTGTTCGGGGTGGTGTTGGGCATTTCGAAGATGGCCGTCACGCCGCCCAGCACGGCCCCGCGCGTGCCGCTTTCCAGATCCTCCTTGTGCTCCAGGCCCGGTTCGCGGAAGTGCACCTGAGTGTCGATCACCCCGGGCAAAACGTGCAGGCCGCTGAGGTCGAGCGTCTCGACCGCGTCGGCGCCCTCGGGCACGCCCAGGGCCACGATTCGCCCATCCCGCACCGCCACGGTGGTTTGCGCCAGGCCGGATGGCGTGGCCACCTCGGCGCCGCGCAGCAACAAGTCATAAGGGCGGGTCGTTTCCACGGCGATGGTCTCCCGGTTAGCAGGACAGGCACAGAGGCGAGAGAGTCGCGAATCAGCGGCGGGCTAGGCGCGCGCCGACTCCTGGGCCACATGCGCGAACAGACCCCGGTACTGCGCCAGCACCTGCGGCGCCGTGTAGCCTTGGCCAAATGTCTCCCGGCCGCTGTTGACCAGAATGTCAAGCGCGTCCGGTTCGGTCAGCAGCCACTTCAGCCCCTGAACGATGGTGACGGGATCGTCCGGCGGCAACACCAGCGCGTTTTCATTCTCGCGAATCGCCGAATGGGGGTCGATGGGGCCAATGGCCACCACGGGCTTGCCATGCGCCCAGGCCTCCACGGCGGCATGGTCCGGCACACCGTCCAGTCCGCCGCACACGACCACATCGCTGGCGGCGTACAGGGCGCCGAGGTTGTCGCGCCAGCCCAGGAACCGCACCCGGGGCTTGATTCCGAGTTCGTAGGCGATGTGCTCCAGGTTCTCGCGCTCCGGCCCGTCCCCGGCGACCCACAGATAGACGTCGGGCAGGCGGTGCACGACGTGCAACAGCGTGGCGAAATCGCGTCGCTTGGTCATCTGCCCGGCCGCGAACAGCAGGGGCGCTTGCGCGGGGGTGAATAGGGTCCGTCGGGAGACCGGCTCCATCGGCGCCTGATCGACCAGCGGCGGCAGCAGGTGAATTCGCTCGGGCGGCCACCCCCGGTCCAGGAGGGTTTCGCGCTCAACCCCGCGGTGGACCAGCAGATGCTGGCAGTGGCGGTAGTCATCCAGTGGGCTGTCCGCGCCCCAGCGGCCGAGCACCGGAACGCCCATGCCGGTGACATGCGGCACCGTGTCGGCGGTCCAGGCCACCACCAGCCCGGGCTGGAAGTTGCGCAGGTAGGTCCGAATGCGGCGACGAACGAGAAACGACAGGCCCTCGTATTTCATCGGAACGGG
Source organism: Roseospira marina (assembly GCF_014197855.1). Lineage (GTDB taxonomy): Bacteria > Pseudomonadota > Alphaproteobacteria > Rhodospirillales > Rhodospirillaceae > Rhodospira > Rhodospira marina. The sequence goes on along the minus strand of NZ_JACIGJ010000002.1, from coordinate 88,679 downwards.
ATGAAGGCCGCCTTCGCGCAGTTGGGTTACACGATCCGCGCTGTCGCGCAGCATGACCAACTGCTGAATACCGTCACGATGCAGGGCAACGATGAGCCGTTCAAAGAACCGTTCGGTACCCCCGAAGGCGTCACCGGTGATGGCCTGCAACACGCGCGGATCCATGAACGGGGCTCCCTTGGCGAGACACGGTGATTGGAACGGACCGGGTCGCGTGGACGCGACGCAACGCCGCAGGGCCGAACCGGGCGCCAGAGGGCGCGGCGAGCCCCAGCATAACCCCGATGGTGGCGAGATGGTGGCAGACTATGCCGCAGCATCCTTCTGACCATCACAGGGCAAAAGATGGGGCGGGTCAACGGGTCCCGGACGGCGCGCGTAAGGATGCCACATCGTTTAGGAGGGCGCGCGCGGCGGCCGTGACCCGCTCCACGGGAAGGGAGTCGAGCAGGCTGCTCTCCACCGTCCTGGGATCCAGGTCCGGCGGAAAGAGCACGTCATAGGGTTCGTCGGTACGCACCGCGCGGCAGAACGGCCCCCAGGGGGCGTAATGGGCGTCGCGTGACGGCCCGAACAGTCCGAGCGTCGGCGCGCCGGCGGCGGCGGCCATGTGCATCAACCCGGAGTCGTTGCCCACGAACAGTGAGGCCCGGCGCAACACGGCCTGGACCCCCAGCAGGTCCAGGTGTCCGATAAGATCGATCAGAAGGGGGCCGTCGAGGGCGTCCAGCACAGGCTGGGCGGCGGGCCGCTCGTTGGGCGCGGCGACGACCGCGACGCGCACGCCGGGCAGGGGTCCGTTCGGCCCGGTCAGGTCCTGGGCGACCCGGACGAATCGTTCGGCGGGCCACACCTTGCCGGCCCAGTTCGCCGTGGGCGCCAGCACCAGCAACGGCCGGCCGGTGTCGGGGCCGAGGATCGCGTCCGCCGCGGCCTCATCCTCCGGCCGGATCCAGAGGACGGGGGGCGGCGGGTTCGCGAATCCGGCGGGGCCGAGCGCGGAGCCGATCTGGCGCACGCGGTGGTCCAGGGCCGATCGGTCGGCGCGCGGGATCAGGCGGCGGCGCGCCCGCAGCAGCCAGGGAAGGGGCGAACCGCGCAGGTCGACCAGCAGGTCCCAACGGGTGCCGACCGTTGCGGCCCACAGGGTGCGCCAGTGGCCGGCCCGGGGCTGCTTGCGCATGGCGTGGAGGGTCTCCAGGCCGGGCACGCCCTGGAACAGAGGCGCGGCGACCGGACCACAGGCCACCGTGACGCGAAGGCCGGGATGGCTGCGGATCAGGTGAGCCAGCAGGCCGGTGGACAGCACCGCGTCCCCGATCCGGCTGTTGGTGATGAACAGCAGTTTCATCGGAGGCGCTTCATCGGAGAAAGGACGTCCAGTGGCCTTCCAGGTCTACGGCGGCGTCGTCCCAGGAGCGTCGGCGGCCGGGCGCGCGGGCCTCTTCGACCATGCCGGCGTACAGTCCGTCGTCCCGCAGGATCTGGACCGTGACGTTTTCGAACGCGGCTTCGTCCGGCACAAGCATGCCGCTGTCGCCGTTGGCGATTCGCTCCGCCGCGCCGCCAAGGGGACGCGCGACGGCGGGCAATCCGGCCGCCTGCGCCTCGACCAGGGACCAGCACCCGAAATCCCACGCCTGCCCGGGGTGCAGGAACACGCGGGCCGTGCTCCAGGCGTCGGCCAGGGCGCCTTCGGGCTGGGGTTCCCGGACCTCGACCCCCGCATCCGAGAGAGCCTGGACGCGTTCCACCATAGGTTTGACGCTGGGTGGTACGCGCTCGCCCGCCACGCCCGCCGACAGAAGGGCTGAATAAATGTGCAGGCTCGCGTCGGGCAGGAGCGGGGCTATGCCCCGTTCCCAGCGGTCCAGCAGCCAGTCGAGCCCGCCATGCACCGGATGGGCGGTGGTGACCGCGACCGGGGGCAGGGCGGGTTTGGTGTCCGGGACGTCGAGGAACGCGGGCGCTGCGCCCGGCGCGACGACCTCGGCGCTCGCCATTAGGCTGGCCGGGCCGGCTGCCCTTTGACTGTCGCTGACGTACAGCAGGTCGGGCCTGTGCGTCGCCAGACGGGCACGGACCGACGGCCGGATCAGATAGTCCGGTTGGCCCATCACCCAGACGACCCGGCGGCCGGGCCGGACGGGCAGGGCGAGCAACGACGGTCGCCGCACCGCGACCAGGACATCGACATCATCCGGCAGGGTTCGGTCGCCCTCGTCCATCGGCAGCGGAAGCCAGTCCACACCGTCGATCCGCTCCGGCTCGACGATGGGAGTCGCCACCGAGACGCCATGCCCCCGCGCAGCCAGGGCCCGCGCCAGACCCACGACGGCGCGTTCGCCACCGCCCAGCGGGTCCTCGGCCGGCGTCCGCCCATCGTAGGGCACGCCATCGTCGGCAAACAGAATACGCATGCCCGGCCTTATACGCTTCGCGCCGGGACCTTGCCAAGACGCCCGCGCGGCCTACGTGTCCGGTAGCCTTGAACCACGCCAAGCGGAGTGATCCGACCATGACCGACCTGTGTGCCAGCGTTCTGGAGACTCGGGGCGTTTTGTCCCTGACGGGCGACGATCGGGTTCGGTTCCTGCAAGGCCTCGTGACCAACAACGTGGAGAGGGTGACCGCTGAGCACGGCATTTACGCCGCGCTGCTGACGCCCCAGGGCAAGTTCCTGTTCGACCTGTTCGTGCTGCCGCACGGCGAGGGCTGGCTGCTCGACAGCGAGGCGGCACGGTTGGAGGACCTGCGTGCGCGCCTGAAGAAATTCAAGCTGCGGTCGCAGGTCGACCTGACGGTGGGGGACGGGTGGAGCATTGCGGCGGCCTGGGGGGATGGTGTGTGCGCGGCGTTTGGTTTGCCCAACGTCGCCGGTGCGGCCCGAGCCTTGGGCGGCGCGGAGGCCGGCGTTGCGGTGGTGGACCCGCGCCTGCCGGAGGCGGGGGTGCGCCTTGTCCTGCCGGCGGAGACGGCCGGGGCGTGGTTGGAGGGCCACGGCGCCCGTCTGGTGCCGCCGGAGGCCTATGATCGGCACCGGCTGGCGCTGGGCCTGCCGGACGGCGCGCGCGATCTGGTCGTGGAGAAGACCACCGCCCTGGAGGGCGGGTTCGAGGATCTCCATGGCGTGGACTTCCAGAAGGGCTGCTACATGGGGCAAGAGCTGACCGCCCGCACCAAGTACCGGGGCCTTCTGAAGCGGCGCCTGATGCCGGTGTCGGTGGACGGTCCGGTGCCGGAACCCGGCACACCGCTGCGAACCGAGGTCGGCAAGGACGCGGGCGAGATGCGGTCCGGTCTGGTGCTGGAGGACGGCGGCGGCCTCGGTCTCGCGATCGTGCGGCTGGAGGCGTTTGCGGAGGGCGGTTCGCTGCACGCGGGCGAAAGCCGGATTACGCCCCATCGGCCCGACTGGATGGTGCTGCCGGAGCCGGCGACGGCGGACTGACCGGGCGCAGAGGCGGCCGTACGGGCCTTACCCGCGTGTGACGGGTCTGATCGACACGGTGCGTTCGGTGCCGACTGACGCGGCACGAGATGTGGCGTCGGCCCAACGCCGTCCGGCTTGTCCGGCCGGATCGTGCCACGGAGCCCCGCCACCTCCGACAGGGTCCCGAGCTCCCCAGGGAGCGTCCACGAATACCGGGGCTGGTGAGGGCTGGACAAGGTCCGTGGTGCCGCGCATACCTTGCGACCATCCATGACGGCGTTCCGACGGGACCCGAGACTCCGACCCGAAGACACGAGGTGATTATGTCCAAGAGTGTGCTGATTCTGCCGGGCGACGGCATCGGTCCCGAGGTGATGGCGCAGGTGCGCCGCCTGCTCGATCGCATCGGCGGCTTCAGCCTCAGCGAAGGCCTGGTGGGCGGCGCGGCCTATGACGTGCATGGCACGCCTCTGGCGGACGACACCATGGCCCAGGCTCTGAAGGCGGACGCTGTGCTGCTCGGCGCCGTCGGGGGGCCCAAGTGGGACAGCCTGCCCTTTGCCGACAAGCCGGAGCGCGGCCTGCTGCGCCTGCGCAAGGACATGGAACTGTTCGCCAACCTGCGTCCGGCGTTGGTGTTCGACGCCCTTGCGGGCGCGTCCACGCTGAAAACCGATCTGGTGCGCGGCCTGGATCTGATGATCGTGCGCGAACTGACCGGCGGCGTGTATTTCGGCGAGCCCCGGGGCATCGAGGATCTGCCCAACGGCGAACGGCGCGGCATCAACACGCAGGTCTACACCACCAGCGAGATCGTGCGGGTGGCCCGCGTGGCGTTCGAACTGGCGCGCAAGCGGGACAGCCGCGTGTGCTCAGTCGAGAAGGCCAACGTCATGGAAAGCGGCGTGCTGTGGCGCGAGGAGATCACGAAGCTGCGCGAGGCCGACTACACTGACGTTGCCCTGTCGCACATGTACGCCGACAACTGCGCCATGCAGTTGGTGCGGGCGCCGAAGCAGTTCGACGTCATCGTAACCGATAACCTGTTCGGCGACCTACTGTCGGACTGCGCCGCCATGCTGACCGGCTCGCTCGGCATGCTGCCGTCGGCCAGCCTGGGCGCGGAGGACGCTAACGGGAGCCGGAAGGCGCTGTACGAGCCGGTGCACGGCTCCGCCCCGGACATCGCGGGCCAGGACAAGGCCAATCCGATGGCCTGCATCCTGTCGGCCTCCATGATGCTGCGCTACTCGTTCGACATGGCGGCCGAGGCGGACCTCATCGACGCGGCCTGTCAGGACGTCCTGAACGCGGGCATCCGGACCGGCGACATCGTCGAGTCCGGCATGACGCCGGTTGGCACCGTCGCCATGGGCGACGCCGTGCTGGCCGCGATGGACAAGCGCAGCGGCGGCTGACACCCGCTGCAATGGTCGGGCGGCTTGCACCTGGGCCGCCCGACGTCCCTTATCCGCCGCTCAGTTGCCGCATGACGTCTTCCAGGCGGTTGGCGATGGTGCGGGTGAGGGAGGCGCCGACCTGCGGGTTGTCTTCCAGCAGGCGGACCAGGACGTCCCGCGAGATCAGCAGCGTTTCCAACGGCGTGGAGGCCCGTACGGTGGCGCTGCGCGGGGCGTCGCACAGCAGGGCCAACTCCCCGATCAAGTCGCCCGGCCCGCGCTCCGCCACCGAGGTTTCGCGACCGTCGCGCTCGACCAAAACCTCGGCCGTTCCCTCGACGATCACATGGGCGTCGTCTCCGGGTTCGCCCTGGCGCATCAGCACTTCGCCGGACCGGTACACGACACGGCTGCTCGTGAAGGCGATCAGCTTGAGGGTCGATGCGTCCAGGTTGGCGAAGAACGCCAGCCGTTTGAGGAGGGCGGCTTCGCTGGCGAGCGCCGCGGATTCGTCGTCGTCCAAGGCGGGGCTCGGCGTTCGCGTATCCTGATCGGACTCCGGGGCGGCCGGCGTCGGGGCCGCATCCGGCCGGCCGCGCACCTTTCCGTCTGCCAGTTCATAGACGGCGCCGAAGGGCGCCGCGCCCGGCGCCTCGCTGTCGGCCCATACTAGGGCCCGTCCGTCCATGTGCTCGGTCAGGGCCGAGGCAAGGGCTTCGCGGCCGGCACTATCCAGCGCGCCGGTGGCGCTGTTCAGCACCATCAGGCGCGGGCGCTTCATCAGGCCGCGCGCAATGGCCAGCTTCTGGCGTTGGGCCGTCGAGAGCCGCCGTCCGCCGACGCCGATTTCGGTTTCCAGGCCCAACTCGGTCAGAGGCCCCGCCAGATCGTTCCGGTCCAGCACCCGCGTCACGATCTCCTGAACCCGCCGTTCGGCATCGGGACGATCCGCGGCCACACGTCCGAACAGGACGTTGACCCGGACCGCAGCGTAGGGATGGTAGGCGTCCGGATCCAGGAACACGACGTCGAGTCCGTTGGCCTGGGGGCTGTTGGAGAGAACCTCGCGGATGCGGGGCCGCGCGGCGACGATCCGGGCCTGCGCGTCCTCGCCCAGCAAGCCCAAGCGGTGACGGGCGGGAATCAAGCCGAGCGTGAGGCTGCGCAGCAGGGCCTGATCCTCTTCCGGCAGGCGGCCGGGCCCCTTGGACCGGGCCTCCCGGATCAGGCGGACGTGATCGTCCAGCTTGGCGACGTCGAAGAAGGAATAGCGGTCGAAGAACTCATGCCCTGGCGGCAGATCGTGGAACAGTTCCACCATCCGCTTGGCCACCCGCAGACCGACATCCAGCAATGGCTGGAGCAGATCCACGGCCGCCAGCGCCTCCCGGAATGCTGGATGTCCGGCCAGTGCCAGCGGTCCGCCGGCCTGCTCGCGCGCCAGCCCGAACACTAGGTTTGCGGCCACGGTGGCATTCCGGTTGTACCGATCCGGGTGGAAACGCTCCACGAGATCCGACGCACCCTCCAGTTCCAGCTCCGAGGCGAACTGTCGACGGGCCCGCAAAAGAGTATCGGCCAAGGTCGGGCGCGCCGTCGGATCGACCCTGGCGCGCTGACCCAGGGCCAGTACGTCGTCCCCCAGTCCGACCACACGCAGGACCTCCAACGCGCGGGCATGCAGCGCGCCGGTATCGGTGCCGGCCTCGTCGTCGGGATCCAGCCAGGGCACATCCGGCCGTTCGGTCGAATTGCCGGACAGGGCTGCCTCGAATGTGGCGCGGGACGCGTCCGTCCCGTCGGCACAGATGTCACCCTCCTCGGCTTGCGGTTCGCGTCGCAACCCGTAGTACAGGGCATCGCCCAGGGTGCCGGCGCGGAAGCTGGGGTCGTGATCCACATAGGCGATGGCTCGCCCGAGCAGCGCGGGCGGCAGGGTGTCGAACGCGCGGCCGTCCAGGGTCAGGCGGCCCCGGGATAGGGGTTGCAGGCCGGCCAGGACCTGCGCCAGCTCCGGCCGCCCGCTGCCCGAATGACCCAGGATGGCGATGTGCTCGTTCAGGCGCAGCGACAGCGTTGCGCCGTCCAGCGGGCGCGTGCCGTCATCGTGCTCGACCACGCCGTTGCCGAGGACAAGCTCGCTGTCGGGGGTGAGCGATATCGGGGCGGCGGCGGTCTCCGACGCGGGGCCCATCCGGCTTTCCGGCAGAAGGTCGGGCGGAATGAACTGCTCGGTCAGCACGCCGTATCGGACGCGCGCGTCCTCCAGCGTCTGGTAGTAGGTCAACAGCTCTTTCCAGGGAGCGTAAATGTCCTTGTAGGCGGCCAGAACGGCCACCAGGGCGCCGATCGACAGGTCTCCTTTGATCACCAGATAGCCGCCGATGGCGTAAAACAGAAAAGGGGTAAGCTGGGCAAAGAAATTATTGAGGAACTTGATAAGGAATTTATAGCGGTAGATGTCAAAGCGGATGAAAAAAATGCGGTGCAGGATGCTGGAAAAATTGGCCAGCTCGAACCGTTCTGTGTTGTTGACACGAATGTCGGTCACGCCCGTCACGGTTTCTCCGATCCGGTCCGACATATGTCGCAGGGCTTTCACGCGCTCCTTGTTGAGCCGGTTTACGCGCCGCTGAAGCTTTGGAATCAGCCAAACCTGAACTGGATACAGTGAGATGGCCGCAACCCCCAGAACCGGGTCCTGGGCGAACATGAAGGCCAGGATGGTCAGCAGAATCCCGCCCTGGAACGCCGGCAGCGCGAAGGAATCGCCGAAAAAGCCGCCCAGCGGTTCGCTTTCCTGTGAGATCATCGACACCGTCTGACCGGCGCTGACGGAGCGGAAGTGCGGCAGCGGGAAACGCAGCACGTGCGCGATCAGCATATAGCGCAGGCGGCGCAACATGCGCTCCGCGATCACGCCCTTGTAGACCTGGATCACGTACTTCAGGCCGCCATTGGTGAGCACCAACGCTAGGAAGGCGCCGGATAGAAGCCACAGGTACTCGATCTGAGACATCTCCCAGCCCAGCACCCTGCGCGGTCCTTCGCCGCCGCCGATGGCGTCGTTGACGATCATCTTCGGCACTTCGAAGGACAGGTACAGAAACGGAAACGACACGACCGACAGCAACAGAATCCGGATCTGCTGAAACCGGCTGAAGCGCCAGACATAGGAAAAAACCGAAGGCGGCATGGGGTCTTTCCGCGCCAAGGGCGAACTGCGCGGTGCCGTCCGCCGGGTTCGCCCAGAATGCCCGCTCCCCGAGTTCGGGAAAAGGGAAAGCCGCGCGGGGCTTGGGGCGTGCACACCCCTTGAAGGCCTGCGCGAACCTCTGTCCTATGTCCAAGGCCCACCGAGGATACCGTCGTATGATGAGACGATGGCATCCTCCGCGGACTTCACCGGCCGTTGACGGAGAAAGGCACCCGATGGACCCCGAAACCCGACTGGTCGTCGCCGAGGCCACTACCCGCGCCATGTATCCGCGCGACAACGCGGCCCGCCATATGGGAATTACGATCGAGGAAACACGCCCCGGCTACGCCCGTGCCACGCTGGAGGTGCGGGATTTCATGGTGAACGGTCATGGCATCCTGCACGGCGGGATCTGCTTCACGCTGGCCGACACCGCGTTTGCCTACTGCTGCAACAGCCACGATGTCGTCACGGTGGCGAGCGCCTGCTCCATCACCTTCCTCGCGCCCGGCAAGCTCGGCGACCGGCTAACCGCTGAGGCGTCGGAGATCATCAAGAAGGGGCGCGCGGGCATCACCGACGTGACGGTCACCAACCAGCATGGGGAGGTGCTGGCGGTGTTCCGCGGCAACTCCCGCACCCTGTCCGGCCGCGTGACCGAGGGGCTGGATCCGCCACTCTGACAGCCGCGAACGCCCGTGACAGCGAAACGCATGGGCGCACCTCGCATTGCGGCTTGACCCCGTGGCGTGGAACGGACAAACAACCCGTTCGACGAAAAAAGCTCCCGGGGGAATTGGGACAATGGACCTCACCAAGCGGCCGCTGGAACACGAACTGGATCCGATCGAGACTGCCACACGCGACCAGTTGACCGCCGTACAGACGCGCCGCATGGCCTGGAGCCTGCGCCACGCCTATGAGAACGTCGCCCACTACCGCGCCAAGTGCGACGCTGTGGGAGTGAATCCGGGCGATTTCCGAGAGCTGTCCGACCTCGCCAAGTTCCCCTTCACCGCCAAGCAGGATCTGCGGGAGACCTATCCCTTCGGCAGTTTCGCGGTGCCCATGAGCGAGGTGGTCCGCATCCACGCCTCGTCCGGCACCACCGGCAAGCCCACTGTGGTCGGCTACACGCGCGCCGATATCAATATGTGGGCCTCGGTCATGGCCCGCTCGATCCGCGCCGGCGGGGGGCGGCACAGCAGTCGGGTTCTGGTCTCCTACGGATACGGTCTGTTCACGGGGGGACTGGGCGCGCACTACGGCGCCGAAGGGCTGGGGGCCACCGTGATTCCCATGTCCGGCGGTCAGACCCAGCGGCAGGTTCAGCTCATCCGTGACTTCGAGCCGGATATCATCATGGTCACGCCCTCGTACATGCTCGTCATCGCCGACGAGATGGAGCGCCAGGGCATGGATCCGCGCGCATGCTCGCTCAAGATCGGCATCTTCGGGGCGGAACCCTGGACCGGGCAGATGCGCGGCGCGTTGGAACAACGCCTGAACATCGACGCCATCGACATCTACGGCCTGTCGGAGGTGATCGGCCCCGGCGTGGCCCAGGAGTGCATTGAAACCAAGGACGGCCTGCACATCTGGGAAGATCATTTCTACCCCGAGATTATCGATCCGGCGACTGGCGCGGTTCTGCCGGATGGCGAGCAGGGCGAACTGGTGCTCACCAGCCTGACCAAGGAGGCCATGCCGGTCATCCGCTACCGCACCCGCGACCTGACGCGCCTGATGCCCGGAACGGCGCGCACCATGCGGCGGATGGATAAGATCACGGGCCGCTCCGACGACATGCTGATTATCCGGGGCGTGAACGTGTTCCCCACCCAGATCGAGGAACTGGTGCTCCGGGACGAGCGGCTGGCCCCGCACTACCAACTTGAGGTTCGCAAGGACAATCACCTCGACCATGTCACGGTGAAGGTCGAAGTGCGGCACGGTCTGACCGACGCGAGCGCGGGGCCGGCGGCGGCGCAGGCCCTTCAGCATCACATCAAGAGCCTGATCGGGATCAGCACCACCGTCACCGTGATGAACGAGGGCGACATCGAACGGTCCATGGGCAAGGCGAAGCGCGTCGTGGACCTGCGGCCGAAGCCGTAAGCCGGGCCGGGCCCGCTATCGCGTCGTGCCGTCGGCCGGGTCGGGGGCGCCTTGGTCGACGCATACCCGGTTCCGGCCGGCGCGTTTCGCGCTGTACAGGGCGCGATCGGCACGGCTCAGCAGGACATCAAGGGTTTCCTGACCGTCCGTCGGATGTTGGGCCGCGAGGCCCAGGCTGACTGTCAGGGACAGGTCTTGGGGCTGGCCGCTCAGGTCCGTGACGCGCATGATCGTGGAGGCCACGGCCTGCCGGATGCGTTCGGCAACGTCATAGGCTTCCGCAACATTCTCCGCCAGCAGAATGGCGAACTCCTCGCCGCCCATGCGTGCGACCAGATCCGTGTCGCGCAACGCGGCGCGCAGCATCCGTGCGAGGGCCCGCAACGCTTCGTCGCCGGCGGCATGGCCGAGGCTGTCGTTAATCTGTTTGAAGTGGTCGATGTCCACCATCAGCACGGCCGTGTCGGCCGAACGGTCGGTCACGGCCCGGCTCGCGTGTTTCTGGAACGCGCGCCGGTTCGGCAGGCCGGTCAGCGTGTCGGTCAGCGCGGCTTGCCCCAGTTCTAATTCGCGGGCTTTGCGTTCGCTGGCCTCCAGCACCAAGCCGGCCAGACGCCCAGGGCGGCCGGTGGTCTCGTTCGCGTTGACGGTGTCGGTGATGAGCTCCAGCCAAACCGGGGTGCCGTTCAGGCGGTGGGCGTGGCAATCCATGCGAAAGCCGGGACTGGTTCCGTCCAGACACGCGCGAACGGCGGTCATGACCCGGGACTGATCGTCCCGGTCGAGATGCCGGACCAGACGCCGCACGTTCATCTGCGCGTAGGGCGGTGGATAGCCGAGCATGGTGAACAGCGAGTCCGAGCACCACAGCCGGGGAGGGGCGAGAACCAACTCCCACATGCCGCTGCCGGTGAAGCGTTCGATGACCGTCACTTGGCGAGCCAAAGCCGTGCGGTGCTGGCGGTGGATAGCGCCGGAGATCAGACCCGCTGCGGTCTGGAGGTACGCCGTATCGTCCGGTGACCATTGAATTGCGCGCTCGCAGTCGTCCAGCCCCAGGGTTCCCCACCACTCGCCACCGACCATGATCGGTGCGGTGAGCATGGATAGGATGCTCTGGGATTCCTGGTCTTCCCGCAGAAAGCCGGGGTCGATGCGATCCGTGACAAAGGCCGCCGGCTGGCCGCGAATACGCCCCTCAACAAGGTGGCGGTACGAGGGATCATCCAACGTGCTGCGGAAGAGCCGGAACTTTTTGCGGTGCAGCTGCGCCCAGCGCGGGTTTGGGGCGTACTCGAAAATATGGTCCTGAAGGACGTGATCGTCGCCGCGCGACAGGGTCTGGAAGATCCAGGCCCGACTGACCCCGGTGGCATCGCCCACGATCTGAAGGGCGGCGCGTACGGACGTCACCCAATCCTCGCCGCCGTCCAAGGCCATCGCGCAACGCGCCAGGCTCGGCAGATACTGGCTTTGGTCTAAACGCGTTCTGGCGTGCATGGAGACAGGGGGGCGGACACAAGAGACGACACGAAAACGAACGGACGCCTTCGGTATTGTGCGGTGTCTCGGACCTCAATCACAATCCGGCGCGGAAACATATGGCCTTGGGCCGAGTGTCGGGAGGGGACGCAACGGCGGACGGACGTTCCCTCCCGGAGTGGCGACCGCCGATGCCGTGCCCGGACGTCGCGATCATCACGCCAGGGCGGCGGCCATCGGGTGGTGGTCACGCGCATCCATGGCCTTGCGGTTATTGTCCGCCGCATTGCGCAGAACCGCCTTGCGGACCTTTTCAAAGGCACGGTTCTCAATCTGCCGGACCCGTTCTCGCGAGACGCCATACTCCTTGCCCAGGTCCTCCAGCGTTTCCGGATCGGAACTGAGGCGGCGGCGCGTGAAGACGTCACGCTCCCGGTCGTTCAGGCCGTCCATCGCCCCGTCGAGCAGGGCCATGCGGTAGCCCGACTCCGACTGCTCCATCAGGATGGTCTCCTGGTTGGGGCGGTCGTCTTCAAGCAGGTCCATCATCTCGATATCGCCGTCCTCGCCGACCACGCGGTTCAGTGAGCCGTCGCGGGCGCTCATGCGCCGGCTCATGTTGACGAGGTCCTTTTCCGAGACGCCGAGTTCGGTGGCGATCAGGGTCGTTTCCTCCGGCGACAGGTCCCGGTTGTCGAGGAGTCCCAGACGTGCCTTGATCTTGCGCAGGTTGTAGAACACCTTCTTATGGGCGGACAGCGTGCCGATCTTCACCAGCGACCAACTGTTCAGGATGTACTCGTGGATGGAGGCCTTGATCCACCACATGGCGTAGGTCGCCAGCCGGAATCCCTTCTCGGGGTCGAACTTCTTCACGGCCTGCATCAGGCCGAGCGTTCCCTCCGACACCAGATCCGCCACGGGCAGACCATAGTGACGGTAGCCGAGGGCGATCTTGGCCACGAGGCGCAGGTGACTGGTCACCAGCGCATGAGCGGCGTCCACGTCATCGTGATCGTGGAACCGGCGCGCCAGCATGTACTCTTCCTCGGGCGCGAGAACCGGGAACTGCCGGATCGTGCGAAGATACCGATCCAGTCCACCATCGGCGGACACGGCGGGCAGGGACGGCATCGTGGCAAGGGCCTTGGACATGGTGTGTGCTCCTGGGTTCGGGACAACGCGAACCGGCCGACCGGATTTTTCCGGGATAACGCGCGAAGGCGCGGCGGGTTGCGGGGTCCGGACGGCGAACGGACCAGTATGAGGAACTGGCGTGCGATTACGCGCGGGTCGATGAACGACCCGCGATGCTCCGCGTCACGGACATGCACAATGCGTGTGTTGACCCGATTCCGGGCGGGGCGTCTGACGATCCTGCCAGAGACACCGTGGCGCGGCTTTCTGAAGCGCGCCGAGGCGGATAGGGTGATCCGTCATACTCTCATCCTCCTTCGAAGCGATGATGACGATCCGGTTCCAGACGGCAACCGGCCCATCTTGCGAGGCTGAACCCGCTTTGCAGCATCCAGCCAACATAAGTATAGGCGGGGCCGGGGTGGGTTTCAAGACGATCCCAAAACGGCGTGGCGCAAAGCGGGCCTTCCGTCGTCCAACACCGCAAGACGACCCCGTCAACGCTTGAGCGTTCAAAGAAACGCTTCGTCCACCCTTTCGATTTCCTAAATAAACAAATAAATGGGGCATAGGTAAGGCGGATCGTCCGCCCTTACCCGCGCAAAAATGGTCCTCCCCGTCGAGACCGGGAGGGCGAGTCCCAGCCCCCGGTCTGCGAAACCCGGTGACCCGAGAGGCCACCGGGCACGCGCCAGGACGTGGATCTCCGGACTTCGAAAACGGAAGGTGGGGGCGCCGTCGATCCGGAAGGGACCGGTTCGGCAGCATCCCATGTCACGGTCTCACGGTCGTGTAAGGCTCGTTTCCGCTGGGCGACGGTCTTACCGTGCGGCGAACTTGACCGCCTGCTTGGCCGCCGCGATCAACGCTTGCGCCTTGTTCCAGCACTCCTGGCGTTCCATTTCCGGGTCGGAGTCCGCCACCAGCCCGCCGCCGGCCTGGATGTGCACGACACCGTCCTTCACCAGGGCGGTGCGCAGAGCAATGCAGGTGTCCATGCTGCCACCGGCGGAGATGTAGCCCACCGTGCCGGCGTAGAACCCGCGCCGCACGGTCTCCAACTCCTCAATGATTTCCATCGCGCGCACCTTGGGCGCGCCGGAGACGGTGCCGGCCGGGAAACCGGCCATCAGGGCGTCCATGGCGTCCTGCCCCTTGCGGAGCTTGCCCACCACGTTGGACACGATGTGCATCACATGGCTGTAGTACTCGACATAGAACTTGTCGGTAACTTTGACCGTGCCGACCTCCGCCACGCGCCCGACGTCGTTGCGCCCCAGGTCCAGCAGCATCAGATGCTCCGCCAGCTCTTTCGGGTCCGCCAGGAGATCGGCGGCGTTGGCGGCGTCCTCGGCGGCGTCCTTGCCGCGCTTACGGGTGCCGGCGATGGGGCGGATGGTGACCTCGTCGTCGCGCAGGCGCACCAGAATCTCCGGGCTGGCGCCGACGATCTGATAGCCGTTCAGGTCGAGATAGACCATGTAGGGCGACGGGTTGGTCCGGCGCAGCGCGCGGTACAGGCTGAACGGCGGCAGGCGGAATGGCAGCGTGAACCGCTGCGACAGCACCACCTGGAAGATGTCGCCAGCCATGATGTATTCCTTGGCGCGGCGTACCTTGGCCTTGTAGTCCTCGGCGTCCATCATCGGCGTCGCTTCGGGCTCCGGCTCGGGGTCCGCGGCGAGGCGGCTCAGCGGCAAAGAGCGCTCCAGGTCGGCGGCGACATCGGCCAGCCGCTCGCGCGCCTGTGCGTGGGCCGCGTTGGCATCCACGCCCGGGCGCGGCCATACCGGCGTGGCCAAGGTCATGCGGTGCAGGATGTTGTCGAACACCACCATGATGGTCGGCCGTAGGAACACGCCGTCCGGCACGTTGATCGGGTCCGGGTTCTCGTCGGGGATCCGCTCGACCAAGCGGATGGTGTCGTAGCCCATGTGGCCGAACAGCCCGGCCACCTGCGCGGGCAGCTCCGGCGGCAGGTCGATGCGGCTTTCCCGCACGACGGCGCGCAGCGAGTCCAGTGGCGGCAGAGAGTCCGGCTCGAACGCGGTCAGGTCGTGGCGCGCGTTGCGATTGATCTCGGCCTTGTCCTTATGACAACGCCAGATCAGATCGGGCTTCAGGCCCAGGAACGAATACCGTCCCCGCACCGTCCCGCCCTCGACACTGTCCAGAAGGAACGAGTACGGGCGGTTTTCACACATCTTCAGGAACGCGGAGACCGGCGTTTCCAGGTCCCCGACGAGGTGCGTCCACACCACCTGCGCCCGATCGGCCATATAGGCGGAACGGAAATCGGCGAGGCTGGGCAGCGTGTCCATGGGTCGGGATTCCTATGATGAGGCTCGGGGGTGGGCGACAGGAGGACGGCCCCTACTGGAAGGCGGACTGAATTACGGCGCGGTTGATCTCCACGCCGCGTTCACGCGAAAGGGCGTCGGTGAACTGGATGTACAGGTCGTTGCCGAGGGCGTCGTTGAGGGCGGTGCGGGTTTCGGTCCGAGTGTCCGCGTCATCCGTGGCCGTGTCGAGAACGTCCACCAGCCGCACGACATGCACGGCATCGCTGGTCTCGACCACGCGGCTGGCGCCCGGATCGAGGGCGAACAGCGCCTCGATCAGCGGGCGGGGCGGGGCCTTGGCGTCGTCGTCCGCGGCGGTGCCGTCCCGGTGCACGGCCGGCAGACGAGTCGGGGCCGATGCGCCCTCGGCCTCGGCCGCGCCGCTCAGGGTGCGGCCCTCGCTTGCGGCGGCCACAATGGCTTCGGCGCGGGCGCGTTGGGTTTCAGCCTTGCGCTGCTGCGTCCACAGCGCCTCGACCTGCGCCCGGACATCCTCCAGCGGGCGCGGCGCCGAGGGGGTCACGCCATCCACGCGCAATACGAAATAGCCGCTGTCGCTTTCCTGCATCAGGGTCTGCTCGCCCGGATCGCTGGCGAACACGGTGTTGAGGAAGGCCGGCGCCTGCGGTACCGCCGCCACGGGCGTTCCATCTGGGGCGCGGCCCTGGCGGTCGATCGCCGGCACGGTCACCAGCTCCAGGTTCAGGGTGTCGGCGGCCTGTTCGAGGGTGGCGCCGCCGCCCAGCGTATCGTCCAGGTCCACTGACAGCTCATAGAGCGCGTCCACGGCCTCGTGATTGGCCAGTTCCTCGCGGATCTCGCCCTTCACGGTATCGAAGGCCTCAACGGTCCCGGCCGTCACAGCCTGCACCTGAAACACATGCCATCCGAAGGCGCTTTCCACCGGATCGCTAACGGCGCCCTCGTCGAGCGCAAAGATGGCGTCCGACTGGGCGTCGGGCAAACTGTCGGGGCTAACCTTGCCCATATCGATGGGGGCAGGGGCACCAGCCTCGGCGGCCGCGTCGGCTAGGGAGGCCCCGCTGCGAACGGCCTCCACGACGGCGCGCGCGGTCTCGGCGTCGTCGGCCAGGACCTGCTCCACTGTACGGCTTTCGGGCGTCGTGAAGTCGGACTGGCGGGCTTCGTATTCGGCACGCACGGCGTCGTCGCTGACCGAGACCAACGGCCGGGCGTCGTCCAGATCGAGCACGATCGCGGTGACGGCGCGGTACTCCGGCGCGGTGAAGGCCGCCCTGTTGTCGTCGTACAGGGCCTGGAGAGTCTCCTCATCGGGCGCGGTCTCCGGCTCCGGCGCATCGGCGACGGCCAGGGTGACAACCTCGCCGACCCGTGTCTCGTTGCGGTACCGATCCAGTGCCGCGACCATGGACTCCGGCGCATGGGCCCCGCCAGCCACCGGCTGCATCAGCGCCGTCCGCACGAGGTCGCTCCGGATCTGCTCTGTGAAGCGCGCCTCGGTCATGGAGTTATTGGCAAGGATGGCCTGGAAACGCTGCCGGTCAAACGTGCCGTCCGATCCCTGAAAGGCCGGGTTCGCGACGATGGTGCGGGCCACCACCTCATCCGGCACCGTCATGCCCCAATCCTGTGCGGTCTGGGTCTGCACCACCTCCGTCACGACGCGGCCGATCGCCCGCTCCAGGAAGCCGAGTTGCAGAGCCTGCTCTGCCGTGAAGTCGCTGCCCAGGCGCTGACGCAGCGCATTGACCTCGCGGTTGAACTCGGAGCGCAGGGCGGCGGTGCTGACCTCGGTGTCCCCCACGGTGATGGCGGGCGGTGCGTCGCCGCCGCCGGTGAGGAAATCGCCGATGCCCCACGCGCCGAAGCTGATGACGAGCAGGCCGAGAAGGCCTTTCGCTACCCAGGATTTCGAGGCCTTGCGAAAACTGTCAAGCATGCCGTTGCCTGTCTCTCTCGTGCAATGGGGGACGGTGACGAGGCCGGATCGCGCCCGGGCCAGCGCGGCGCATCATAGGGGCGTCTCCCCGCGCCCCGCAACAATGGAGGGGGGCGGTGCGCGGGGGAACGGCGTTGGGCGGCTTGGGGCCGTTCAAAAGCCCGTGTTTGCGTGCTACACAGACGCTCAGGTCTCACGGATTATCGGAAACAGGGGACATATCATGAGTGCGCGACGCCCGTTGATCGCCGGCAATTGGAAGATGAATGGCCGCAAGGCCGATGGCCTCGCCCTGGTGCGGGCGCTGGCCGACTGGCTGGCGGGTGAGGGGGCCGCCCATCGTGACCGGTTCGACATGCTGGTGTGCCCGCCCGCGACCCTGATCGCGCCGGTCATCGATGCCTTGGGGGGCGCGCCCCTGGATGTGGGCGGTCAGGACTGTCACGCCGCCGAAAACGGCGCCCACACTGGGGACATCAGTGCCTGGATGCTCAAGGACCTGGGGGCGACTCATGTCATCGTCGGCCATTCGGAGCGCCGTACGGATCACCACGAGGACGACGAGCAGGTGCGGGCCAAGGCCGCCGCGGCCCTCGCGGCCGGGCTTGTGCCCATCATCTGCATCGGCGAGACGGAAGCGGAGCGCGACGCCGGTCAAGCGTTGGCGATCGTCGCGCGCCAGCTCAACGGCTCCCTGCCCGAGGGTGCTACCGGCACGAACGTGGTCATCGCCTACGAACCGGTGTGGGCCATCGGCACCGGCCGGACCCCGACCGCGCAGGACGTGGCCGAGGTGCACCAGCGTATCCGCGCGGAGGCGCGCGGGCGGATCGGCGACGGGGCCGATGCGCTGCGGATCCTCTACGGCGGCTCGGTGAAGCCCGGCAATGCGGCCGAACTGATGGCCATTGAGGACGTCGATGGCGCTCTGGTGGGCGGCGCCAGCCTTAAGGCGGCGGACTTTCAGGCCATTGCCCTGGGCTGTCCCTGACATCCAGGCCGATGTGTGCGCCCAAGGTCCCAGAAACCGCTGGCCTTGGGCCGGACGGATGATTACAACAGCGGGCACTTACCCCGGTCGCTGCGACCGGGGCCGAACAGGGCGCGATGTCGCGGGGTGGGGGACGACCCGCCGCCGGCATCGCGTGTTTGTGGGCTGCGTCGAGGACTCATGATTACTGTCATTCTGGTCATACACCTGCTGATTGCCATCGCCATGGTGGCCCTGATCCTGCTCCAGCGGTCGGAGGGCGGCGCCCTCGGCATCGGGGGCGGCGGTGGCGGCGGGGCCGGCCTGATGACGGGCCGGGCTGCCGGCAACCTGCTGACGCGCGGCACGGGAATTCTGGCCGCCGCCTTCATGGCGACCAGCCTGACCCTGGCGATCCTGGCGGATGGCGGCGCCCGTACGAGCAGTGTGCTGGATGTCGCGCCGGTGAGCGGGGGGGCCGAGGCGCCGTTGCCCGGCGATATTCCAGCGCAGCCCGAGGGCGGGTCCGGTGAGGACTCGGCGCCGCCGCCCGCGCCGACGGTGCCTTCGGCGCCGCTGTCAGAGTAAGACGACCCGATTCGGGTGCGGTGGACGGGCGCAGGGCGTTCGGGGCCGCCGCATGCCGATAGGCCGGGGCGCTTGGCCCCGGACGGTAGAATCATGCCGGTTGGGACACCACCCGGGGCCGGTACACGAGTGGATGCGCGAACAAGGACACGCGGTCGGATCATGACGACACGCTTCATTTTCATTACGGGCGGCGTGGTGTCGTCCCTGGGCAAGGGGCTCGCGTCGGCGGCCCTCGGCGCGGTGCTTCAGGCGCGCGGATTTTCGGTCCGCATGCGGAAGATGGACCCCTACCTCAACATTGACCCGGGCACCATGAGCCCGACCCAGCACGGCGAGGTCTACGTCACCGATGACGGGGCGGAGACGGACCTGGACCTGGGGCACTATGAACGCTTCACGGGCGTGGCCTCGCGCCAGTCGGACAACGTGACCGCCGGCCGCATCTACAAGACGGTGCTGGAGCGGGAGCGGCACGGCGACTACCTGGGCGGCACGGTTCAGGTCATCCCGCACGTCACCGACGCCATCAAGGAGTTCATTACCGGCGATCTGTCGGACGAGGACTTCGCGCTGATCGAGATCGGCGGCACGGTCGGCGATATCGAGAGCCTGCCGTTCCTGGAAGCGATTCGTCAGCTCGGCAATGAACTGGGGCCGGAGCGCGCCATGTTCGTGCACCTGACCTTGCTGCCCTACATCGCGACGGCCGGAGAGCTGAAGACCAAGCCGACGCAGCACTCGGTGAAGGAGCTGCTGAGCCTCGGTATTCAGCCCGATCTGCTGCTGTGCCGCAGCGAGCACCCGATTCCGGAGAGTGAGCGGCGCAAGATCGCCCTGTTCTGCAACGTTCGGCGGGAAGCGGTGATCGCCGCCTACGACGCGCCGTCGATCTACGACGTGCCGATCAACTACCACGACGAGGGCCTGGACGTAGAGGTATGCCGGCACTTCGGCCTGGGCTGCGAAAAGGAGCCCGACCTGACGCGGTGGACCACCATCGCCGGGCGTCTGCGCCAGCCGGAAGGCGACGTCACCATCGCCGTCGTCGGCAAGTACACGACGCTGCTGGACTCTTATAAATCCCTCGCGGAGGCCCTGACGCATGGCGGCATCGCCAACAACGTGCGGGTCAAGCTGAAGTGGCTCGACAGCCAGGTGTTCGAGACCGCCGATAACAGTTACCTCCTGGAGGACGTGCACGGCGTGCTGGTGCCAGGCGGCTTTGGCGAGCGTGGGGCCGAGGGCAAGATGGCCGCTGCCAAGTTCGCGCGGGAAAAGAACGTGCCGTACTTCGGCATCTGCTTCGGGATGCAGATGGCGGTCATCGAGGCGGCGCGGAACCTCGCCGGTATTCCGGGGGCGGGCTCGACCGAATTCGGCAATCCGGAGGCCAAGGTGGTCGGCTTGATGACCGAATGGATGCGCGGCAACGAAATCCAGGTGCGCAAGTCCGGCGACGACCTAGGCGGCACGATGCGCCTGGGGGCCTACCCGTGCATTCTGAAGCCGGGGTCGCGGGCCCGTGCCATCTATGGCGATGCGCAGACGATCCAAGAACGCCATCGGCACCGGTACGAGGTCAACAACGCCTACATCGGGCCTTTGGAGGCGCGCGGGCTGGTGTTCTCCGGGATGTCGCCGGACGGCCTGCTGCCGGAGATCGTCGAGATTCCGGACCATCCGTGGTTCGTCGGCGTGCAGTTCCATCCTGAGCTGAAGTCCAAGCCGTTCGAGCCTCATCCGCTGTTTACGTCCTTCATTGGGGCTGCGGTCGAGCAGTCGCGTCTGGTCTGACACCGTGGCGCCGCGTCCCGCGTGCGTTCCGACCGTTGATTGGGAAGGTCCGTGATGCCCGAACGTGATGCCGCATCCCCAGCGCCGATCCGCGCGGTGGCCTTAGGCGAGTCCTGTGTGCTCGGCAATGATCGGCCCCTGGCGCTGATCGCCGGGCCGTGCCAGATGGAAAGCCGCGATCACGCCCTTGAGGTGGCCGAAGCCCTGGTCGGCATGACTGCTGCACTTGGCATGCCCCTGATCTTCAAGACATCGTTCGACAAGGCCAACCGGACCTCGATATCCGGGGCGCGCGGCATGGGGCTGGCGGCGGCGCTGCCGGTGTTCGCCGAGATTCGGGAGCGGTTTGGCTGTCCGGTGCTGACGGACGTGCACGAGGCCGAGCAGTGCGCGCCCGTGGCGGAGGTCGTGGACGTCCTGCAGATTCCCGCCTTCCTGTGCCGGCAGACCGATCTGCTGGTGGCCGCCGCCCGGACCGGGGCGGTCGTCAACGTCAAGAAGGGGCAGTTCCTGGCGCCGTGGGACATGCGCAACGTGGTCGCCAAGCTGGACGCCGCCGGCAATGATCGCGTTCTTGTCACGGAACGCGGCGTGTCGTTCGGTTACAACACGCTGGTGACGGACATGCGGAGCCTGCCGATCATGGCGCGCGACACCGGGTGTCCGGTGGTGTTCGACGCGACGCACTCGGTGCAGCAGCCGGGCGGGCAGGGCGGATCCTCGGGCGGCCAGCGCGAGTTCGCACCGGTGTTGGCCCGTGCCGCCGTGGCGGTCGGCGTGGCCGCCGTGTTCATCGAGACGCATCCGGACCCGGACCATGCGCCGTCGGACGGCCCCAACATGATTCCGTTGCGGGACATGCCCGGGATCTTGCGGCTTCTGACCGACGTGGACCGGTTGGCGAAGGCCCATCCGGTTCGGCTGTAGCCGCTGAGTTTTTTCGCTTTCCTCCTTCACCGGCCCGGGGTTCACCGGGCCACGACGACGACGGGAGACCACAGATCATGGCTGAAATCATCGACATCACAGCGCGCGAGATTCTGGATTCGCGGGGCAATCCCACCGTCGAAGTCGATGTGCTGCTGGACAGCGGTGCGACGGGCCGCGCGGCCGTGCCGTCGGGCGCCTCGACGGGCGTGCACGAGGCCGTGGAACTGCGCGACGGCGACAAAGGCCGCTACGGCGGCAAGGGTGTGCTGCGGGCGGTTGAGGCCGTGAACGGCGAGATCTTCAGTGCGCTGGCCGGCATGGAGGCCGACGAGCAGCTCCTGATCGACACCACCCTGATCGATCTGGACGGCACCCCGAACAAGGAGCGCCTGGGCGCCAACGCCATCCTGGGCGTGTCGCTGGCCGTGGCCAAGGCGGCCGCCGAGGACGCCGCCCTGCCGTTGTACCGCTACATCGGCGGCGTGTCGTCCTGCCTGCTGCCGGTGCCGATGATGAACATCGTCAACGGTGGCCAGCATGCCGACAACCCGATCGACATCCAGGAGTTCATGATCATGCCCGTGTCGGCCAGCAGCCTGGCCGAGGGCGTGCGCATGGGAGCCGAAGTGTTCCACGCGCTGAAGAAGCAGCTCAAGGACGCCGGTCATAACACCAACGTCGGTGACGAGGGCGGGTTCGCGCCGGATCTGAACGGTGCCGACGACGCCCTGGGCTTCATCATGAAGTCGATCGAGGCGGCCGGCTATGTGCCGGGCGAGGACATCATGCTGGCGCTCGATGCCGCCTCCAGCGAGTTCTACAAGGACGGCAAGTACGTCATGGAAGGCGAGGGCAAGACGCTCGACGCCGCCGGTATCGTGGACTACTACGCCGACCTCGTGGCCCGCTATCCGATCCTGTCGATCGAGGACGGCTGCGCCGAGGACGACTGGGACGGCTGGAAGCTGCTGACCGAGCGTCTGGGCGACAAAGTTCAGCTTGTGGGCGACGACCTGTTCGTGACCAACCCGGTCCGCCTGGAAGACGGCATCGTCAAGGGTGTGGGCAACTCCATCCTGGTTAAGGTCAACCAGATCGGCACCCTGTCGGAGACCCTGCGCGCGGTGGAAATGGCGCATAAGGCCCGCTACACGGCCGTGCTGTCGCACCGCTCGGGTGAGACCGAGGATTCCACCATCGCCGACATCGCGGTCGCGACCAACTGCGGCCAGATCAAGACTGGCTCGCTGTCGCGCTCCGACCGCATCGCGAAGTACAACCAGCTCATTCGTATCGAGGAAGAACTGGGCCCGTCGGCGCGCTACGCCGGCAAGAGCATCCTGCGCCGATAACGCACTGCGGTTCGCCGCACGCTTTTTTCGTTGGACGAACAAGACGGGGTCCTTTCGCGCACGGCGCGAGGGGGCCCCGTTTTGTTCGCGGGCCTGTGGTGAGCCACTCTATGACCTTGGCGTTCGCGCAGAATTCATTCGTCGCGGATCCGGATCGCCTTGAAGTGCTGGGGGAAAAGCGTAGGCTCGATCCCGTTCCGGTGGACTCGTGGCCGGGGCGGCACTGGCAAAGGGGGCACCACGAAGGGGCTTCGATAAAGGGGGCATCCATGAGCACGCGCAACCTCGACAAACTGTTCGCGCCCACCTCGGTCGCGGTGATCGGGGCGTCCAACCGGCATCACACGGTCGGCAACCTCATCATGCGGAACCTTCTGGCCGCGGGCTTCGAAGGCCCCATCATGCCGGTGAACCCGCGGAGCCCGGCGGTGGCCGGCGTGCTCGCCTACAAAACGGTCGAGGATCTGCCGATGATCCCCGACATGGCGGTGATCTGTGTGCCTCCCGGCGCTGTGGCCGGCGTCACCGAGGCCCTTGGGGAAAAGGGCGTCAAGGCGGCCACCGTCATCACCGCCGGATTGGGTCTGCATAAAGACGCGGAGGGGCGTTCGGCCCAGCAGCGGACTCTGGAGATCGCCGGGCACTACGGCATGCGCCTGCTGGGCCCCAACTGCGTCGGCACGCTGGTGCCCGGGGTCAATCTCAACGCCAGTTTCCTGCACGAGCAGGCAAAGCCGGGCAAGGTCGCCTTCGTCAGCCAGTCCGGCGCCCTGTGCACGGCGGTCATGGACTGGGCCGCGCCGCGCGGCATCGGGTTTTCGCACTTCATCTCGCTGGGCGACGGCCTGGATGTCGATTTCGGCGACACCATCGACTATCTGGGCACCCATCCCGACGTCCGCGCCATTCTGCTGTACATCGAGGCGGTCCGAGACGCGCGCAAGTTCGTCTCGGCGGCGCGCGCGGCGGCGCGCAACAAACCGATCCTGGCCATCAAGGCGGGGCGGTTCGCGGAGGGGGCCAAGGCGGCGACCTCGCACACAGGGGCGCTGGCCGGGGCCGACTATATTTACGACGCGGCGTTCCGGCGCGCCGGCATTTTGCGGGTGTTCAGCCTGGAAGAGCTGTTCGAGGCGGTGGAGACCGTCGCCCACCAGCGACGGCTGGTCGGTGAGCGCATGGCGATCCTGACCAACGGCGGCGGTATCGGCGTTATGGCCGTTGATGACCTGATCGAGATGGGCGGCACCCTGGCAACCCTGTCCGGGGAGACACTGTCCAAGCTGGACGCGGTTCTGCCGCAGACGTGGTCTCGCGGCAACCCGATCGACATCATCGGGGACGCCAACGGTAAGCGCTACACGGACACCATGGAAATCCTGTTCCGCGCGCCGGAGGTCGACTCTGTCCTGGTCATGTACGCCCCGACGGCGGTCAGCAGCGCTGATGAGATCGCGGAAAAGGTCATCGAGCTGTACAAGAAGACCCGTAAGGCACACGTCACGACGTGCTTTGTGGGCGAGGGCGCCGTGGCCACCGCGCGGCGGATGTTCACGCAGGCGTCGGTCCCGACGTATGAGACGCCCGATCAGGCGGTGCGTGCCTTCATGCACACCGTCACGTTCGCCCGCAATCGCAAGCTTCTGATGGAGACGCCGCCATCCCTGCCGGTGGAGTTCACGCCGGCGGCGACGACGGCACGGCTCATCATCGAGGCGTCGATGGCCGGCGACCGGCTCATCATGAGCGAGCCCGACGCCAAGGCCGTGTTCGCGGCCTATGGCATCGCAACGGTCGAGACGCACATTGCGCGCGGGCCCGATGAGGCTGCCGAAATCGCCGACCACATGGGCTGCCCTGTGGTCGTTAAGATCCTGTCGCCGGACATCACCCACAAGTCGGACGTCGGCGGCGTGGTGCTCGACCTCAACTCGCCGGAGGAAACCCGGCAGGCCGCCGAAAAGATTATGGAGCGCGTCGGTCGCACCTTCCCGGAGGCCCGGATCGAGGGCTTCACGGTGCAGAAGATGATGCGCCGGCCGGGGGCGCACGAACTCATCATCGGTGTGGCGACCGATCCGGTGTTCGGCTTGGTCATTCTATTCGGCGAGGGCGGCACGGCCGTGGAGGTGATCGCGGACCGCGCGGTCACGCTGCCGCCCCTGAACATGGCCCTGGCGCGCAACCTGATCGAGGACACGCGGATCTACAAGCGTTTGCAAGGCTATCGCGACCGGCCGCCAGCGGATCTGGATGCCATCTGCTTGACGCTGACCAAGGTGTCACAGCTGGTCAGCGACGTTCCGGAAATCGTTGAATTGGATATCAATCCGCTGTTCGCCGACAGCCGGGGCGTGCTGGCGGTCGATGCGCGCATCAAACTGGATCCGAAGCAGAAGCGCGGACCGCATCGCCTAGCCATCCGGCCGTATCCGAAGGAACTGGAGGAATGGTTCACCATGACCAACGGCGGTCGGGTGCTGCTGCGCCCGATCCGACCGGAGGATGAGCCGAAGCACTACGAGTTCGTGTCGCGCCTAACGCCGGAGGATATCCGCTTCCGCTTCTTCGGTCTGGTCAAGGAGCTGCCGCACGACCAGATGGCGCGCCTTGCCCAGATCGACTACGCGCGCGAGATGGCGTTCATCGCCCGCGCGGATCTCGATAAGGACGGCGAGGAGGAAACCCTGGGCGTGGTGCGCACGGTCACCGACGCCGACAACGAGCGGACCGAGTTCTCGATCGTTGTGCGCTCCGACCTCAAGGGGTCGGGCCTTGGTGTCGCGCTGCTGGAAAAGATGATCCGGTACTGCCGTGGGCGTGGCACGCGGCAGATGATCGGGCAGGTGTTGAAGGACAACACGCGCATGCTGCACTTCTGCGAAAACCTGGGTTTCGTGCGGGCTGGCATGGTCGAGGAGGATGTCGTGGAGCTCGTCCTTGAGCTTCAGGAAGTGCCGGAGCGGTCGGCGCACGACCCCGTTTGACGGGTGTCCCGATTCGGGCGCCGGTCATGCGGGAGGGGACGACGGAATGCTTGACCTGCTGGTGGTCGCGGTGGGCCTGATGTACTTGGCCTCCGGCCCCATCTCGCGCTTCGTGGGCCACAACCCCACCGTGGTCATGCTGGCGCTGGCGTTCCTGCTGGTGATCGGCATGGTTCTGATCGCCGACGGGTTCGGCACTCACGTGCCCAAGGGCTACATTTATGCGAGCATGGCCTTCGCCGCTTTTGTCGAGGGGCTAAACATGGCCGCCCGGCGCCGGAAGAACGGTCCGCCGCCGTCGGACGCCGACTGAGGTCGCCCCCCCTGGCCCCCGCCTGGACTCAAGCCGTCGATGGCTCGGAGGCGCGGGCGCTCGCCGAACGGGCGCGGGTGCGGTCGTCGACGGGACGGCGCAGCGCGGCGATGGTGGGAACGGCATCGGTGGCCGCACGCCCGTAGCTGAGGTTGAACGCGAAGTCGAAGTCGGGCACCTGTGCCCCCTCCACGTGCTGGAGGCAGGTTTCCAGCTTGTCCAGCGCCTTAACGAAGCGGGCTTCCGGTGTCGTGCCGGCATCGGCTTCGTCGTAGGCCGCGATGAGGGCGTCGCGCTGGGCCGGCGGCAGCGCCGCGACGACCGAGCGGACGTCCTGGCGTTCCCGCGCTTTGCGATCCGGGTCGGTGGTCTGGGCTGGCGCAGGTACGTCGCCGCCCAAGGCCTCCCCAAGGTCATGGATCAGGCACAATTGCAGCACGCGGGTCAGGTCCAGGCCGGGCTCGGTGGGGGCCAGGACAAGCGCCATCACGGCCAGACGCCAAGAATGCTCCGCCACGCTTTCCACCCGGCCGGTGGCGGTGCGCGCGCTGCGGAGCGTGTCTTTCAGGGCGCCGGCCTGCGTGAAAAACGTGAGGAGAGCGGAGGCCTCGGTCTCAGAGGGCATGAACCTGTCCTTTCGCATAAGAGCGGATTGCCTTTGCGCGGTCCTCCCACGGTCCCATGTTAGGGGACAGGGGGCGGGCGACAAGATCACAGCGGCCCCTTATGCGTACAGCCGGTCGCGGCGGAGCAGAACCTATGGGCCGTGCGATCGGGTGCATCGCTTCCTAAGGTCGGTGCCGGTTTCATCCGCACCCATTTTACATGACACGCAGGATCGGAGAGCGGCCAAGGGCCGCGTCGATCCCCCCACACCGCATGGCGTCCGCCGTCGGACGGCGTATTCGGCCGTCCGCGCGACCGTGCCAGAACGGGAGAACCATCATCATGCAGATTGACCTGACCGGAAAGACGGCGATCGTCACAGGCTCCACAAAGGGCATCGGTCTGGCGAGCGCCAAGGGGCTGGCGCAGGCCGGCGCCACCGTGATCGTCAACGGCCGCACCCGCGCGGCGGTGGATGCCGCCGTCGTGGCCGTCACAGACGCCGTTCCCGGTGCCTCGGTGTCCGGGGTCGAGGCCGACCTGGGAACCGCTAAGGGCTGTGCGGCTCTGGTCGAGGCCGTGCCGCGCTGTGACATCCTGGTCAACAACCTGGGCATCTTCGGGCCCCACGACTTTTTCGACATTTCTGACGACGAATGGACCCGCTTTTTCGAGGTCAACGTGATGTCCGGTGTCCGGCTGGCGCGCGCCTACCTGCCCGGCATGGAAGCGACCGGTTGGGGACGGGTGGTGTTTCTGTCCTCGGAATCGGCGCTCAACATCCCGGCTGACATGATCCACTACGGATTCACCAAGACGGCGCTGTTGTCGGTGGCGCGCGGGCTGGCCAAGCGGATGGCCGGAACCGGCGTGACCGTCAATTCGGTCTTGCCGGGCCCGACGCTGTCCGAGGGCGTGGCCGACATGCTGAAGTCCGAGGTCGACAAGACCGGCCAGTCGCTGGAGGAGGTCGCGGCGGGCTTCGTCATGGCGCACCGCCCCTCGTCGATCATCCAGCGCGCGGCGACGGTCGAGGAGGTCGCGAACATGATCGTCTACGCATGTTCGACCCAGGCATCCGCCACCACGGGCGCGGCGCTGCGGGTCGACGGCGGCGTGGTCGACAGCCTGTAGGTCCGACGGACGGCCCGAGCGTCGTGTCATCGCGGCACCCGGGCCGTCCGGTGCCCACGTGTAGGCCATTAGATAGGGTGCTATTAATTTGCAGAACGGTCGTTAGCACGCTATGTATTACCCAGCCTAACGATAACGGATCACACACCCATGGCGCTTTCCTCCGACGCGCGGGAACAGTTCGGTATGACCGTCGGTCGCATCGCCCGCCTGTGGCGGGGCGAGGTCGACCGGCGTCTTGCCCCGATGGGGCTGACGCAGGCGCGCTGGTACCTCCTGCTGACGCTGCGGCGGCTGGCCGAGGATGTGACCCAGAAGGAACTGGCGGAGGCCGCCAACATTCAGGGGCCAACTTTAGTGCGGACCTTGGATTCTCTGGAAAAAGAGGGGCTTATCCGCCGGTGCCCGTTGCCTGGCGACCGCCGCGCCAAGGTCGTGCGCCTGACCGATCAGGCCAATCCGGTTCTGGATCGCATCCAGGCCGTCGGCGCGTCAGTCCGCGAGGAAATTCTGGACGGGATTGATCCGGCGGACCTGGACGCCTGTCAGCGTGTGTTTGATCGGATTGGCGACCGCCTGACGGAGATACGGGCCCGGTCCCATCGCTCCCCTTTCACGCCTTCGGCCTCGGCCACGGACTCGAATTGAATGACACACCACGCCTCGCCCGCTGATACGGAAGCGGTCCCCGAATCCAAAACGTCCAGCCCGTCCCTTCGGCGACCCAGCAAGCGCCTTCTCGGTCTTGTGGTTGTTGTCGCCGCCGGCTTAGGCGTCGGCGGCGTCTGGTTGTTTCACCAGTTGACCCATGTGGTCGTCACCGACGCCCGCATCGCCGCCGACATGATCACCGTCAGCAGTCGGGTGCCTGGATGGATCGTCGATCTGTCGGTGACCGAAGGCGACCACCTGGACGGGGGCGCCGTCCTGCTGCGGGTGGATGATCGGGACACGCGGTTGCGCCTGAAGGAACTCGATGCTCGGTTGGCGGTCGTGGAGGCGCACCGGACCGAGATCAAGGCGCAGGTCACGCAAACCGATCAGGAAACCCACAGCCGAATCGCCGCGCGCGAGGCCGCCGTGACCGCCGCAAGCGCGACCCTGGCTGGCGCCCAGGCCCGGCTCGATCTCGCGACGGCGGAGAACAGTCGCGCCGTCCGCCTGGTGTCCACCGGGGCCGGGACCAAGGCGCATGTCGATCAGACCACGTCCGATTTGGAGGCCGCGCACCAGGATGTGCGGACCGCTCAGGCCCGTCTGACCTCCGCCGAGGCGGATCTTGAGGAAGCCCGCGCCGAACGGGGCGCTCTGGCGGTGCTGAACAGCCAGCTCGCCGGCCTGGAGCCGGAAGCGCGTGCCCTGGAGGCGCAACGCGACCGTCTCGCCCTGGATCAAGCGGACCGGATTCTGCGCATGCCGCTCGATGGTGTGGTGGACCGCGTCTTCGTCGATGCCGGGGAGTATGTGGACGCGGGCCAGCGCCTGCTGATGGTCCACGATCCGGACGCGGTGCGGGTCGAGGCCAACGTCAAGGAAACCAGCCTGCGGTTCCTCAAGCCCGGCGCCGAGGTCCAGATCACCGTGGATGCGGTGCCCGGTCGAACCTTTACCGGCACCGTCGATCGCCTGGGGCACGCGGCGACGAGCGAGTTCGCCCTCCTGCCCAGTCCCAACCCCAGCGGCAACTTCACCAAGATCACGCAGCGTCTGCCGGTGCGGATCGCCTTGCCGCAGGTCGACGGCCTCCTGAAACCCGGCATGATGGTCGAGGTGGAGGCGCGCGCCGGTGACTGACGGCTCCGCGACCTCCCATGCGGTCCCGGCGCCGGACTCGCCCGAGGGCCTAATCGCCCGCTATGGACCCGGTTGGCGCTGGTTGGTGACCGGCACGGTCATGATCGGCACTATCGCCACGGTTCTGACCGCCACCATCATCAATGTCGCCATTCCGGACGTGATGGGTACGTTCGGCATGGGGCAGGACAAGGCCCAGCTGCTGTCCACCGGGTTCCTGGCCGCGATGACCGGGACCATGCTACTCAACGCCTTCCTGCTGGAGCGGGTGGGGCGCCGGACCACCTACCTGCTGGCCATGGCCGTGTTCGTCGGGGCCTCGATCCTGGGCGGACTGGCCCCCGGGGAGTTGGTGCTGATCCTGGCGCGCGTGCTTCAGGGGGCGGCGGCCGGCATCATCCAGCCGCTGGCGATGCAGGTGATCTTTCAGGTCTTTCCGCCGGAGCGGCGGGGCACCGCCATGGGGATCTTCGGGGTCGGTGTTGTGCTTGCGCCGGCCATCGGGCCAACGCTGGGCGGGCTGATGGTGGACAGCTTCAGTTGGCGCTATGTCTTCTTCTTTCCGGTTCCGTTCGCGTTGATGGCCATGGCGCTGGCGCGGCTCTTCCTGCCGGGCCGGGAGCACAGCGAACGTCCGGCCCACCCCTTTGACGGCCTCGGCTTCGCTCTGATCGTGGCGTTTCTGGTCAGCCTGTTGAGCGCCTTGTCCAACGGGGTGCGCGAGGGCTGGCTGTCCGATCCCATTCTGATCGCCTTCACGGTCGCCGTGCTCAGCGGTCTGGCATTTGTGGCGTGGGAGATGTGGACCGCCCATCCGCTGCTCGACCCGCGTCTGTTCGCGAGCCCGACCTTCGCCGGGGCGTCCGTGGTGGCGTTTATCTTCGGGTTCGGACTGTTTGGCTCGACCTATCTGATTCCCCTGTTCGTACAGAGCATCCAGGGCTACACGCCGACGCGGTCGGGCCTGCTGTTGATGCCGGCCGGATTGGTGCTGGCGATGGTGTTCCCGCTGGCCGGGCGACTGAGCGACAGCGTGCCTGCGCCCGCGCTGATCGCGTTCGGGCTGGTCCTGTTCGGCGCGTCCCTGCTGCTGATGGGACACGCGGACACCAACACGCCGTTCTGGCTGATGGCCGGGTGGATCGTGTTCGGGCGCATCGGTCTGGGCTTCATCCTGCCCAGCCTGAACGCGGGGGCGCTGCGGGCGTTGCCGCTGCGGTTCCTGGGGCAGGGCGCCGGCACCATAAACTTCGTCCGCCAGCTTGGTGGGGCGCTGGGGGTCAACCTGCTGGCCATCGCCCTGACGCACCAGAGCCAGCAGCACACCGACGCCCTGACCGCCACGCAGGTGGCCGGCAACGCCGCGATGCACGAAAGTGTGGCTTTGTTGGAGCGGCTGTTTCACCAGGGGGGCGTGCCGGCCATGGTGCAGGAGCCGGCCGCCTTGCACTTCCTGGGGCGGATCATCCAGGCGCAGGGCAGTATGCTGGGGTACCGCGACGGCTTCATGCTGACCGGCGCGGTCTCGCTGGCCGCTCTTGTCCCGGTTCTCATGATGGCGTTCGGCCATCGGATCGGACGTCCCACGGGGCGGTGATGCGCCCGGGGCGTCTTACTTGCCGTCCGACCGGCCGTTCCGCCCATCGTCGCCGCGTCCGGCTGTCGCCCTGGTATCGTCCTTAAAAAAAGTAGGGTAGAACGACCGTTCGCGCGGAGACGGTCGGAGGACACCTTCATGGATATCGCGGCGCCCCAGGCGTGGATGCTCGACCCGGCGGTCGAAAGCCTCGATCGCGTGGCCCTCGCCACGCTGCAATGGGAGCGCCTGCGTCACACCCTGGCCCATGCCTATGAGAACGTGCCGCATGTCCGGCGGGCGTTCGACGCGAAGGGCGTCCATCCCGAGGATCTGCGGGACCTGTCGGACCTGCGCCATTTTCCCTTCACCGTGAAGACCGACCTGCGCGACAACTACCCGTATGGCTTGTTCGCCGTGCCACGCGAGCAGGTGGTGCGGATCCATGCGTCCTCCGGCACCACCGGCAAGCCCACGGTGGTCGGCTACACGGCCGGCGATATCGACCGGTGGGCGGGCCTGATGGCGCGCGCGATGGCCACGGCCGGGGTCCGACCGGGCGAGGTGGTGCACAACGCCTATGGCTACGGCCTGTTTACCGGCGGCATGGGCTTCCATTACGGCGCGGAGCGCCTTGGCTGTACGGTGGTACCGATGTCGGGTGGCAATACCGAGCGGCAGATCCACGCCATGCTGGACCTGGAGGCGAGCGTTCTGTGTGCGACGCCGTCCTATGCGCTGAACCTCGCCGAGGTGGCGGAGCGCCTGGGCATAGACCTGCGCGCCTCCGCCCTGCGGATCGGTCTGTTCGGCGCGGAGCCGTGGAGCGACGGGCTGCGCCACGAACTCGATGAACGCCTGGGGATCCGCGCGACCGATTCCTATGGCCTGTCGGAGGTCATGGGGCCAGGGGTCGCCATGGAGTGTCCGGAGCGGTGCGGCCTGCACGGCTGGGAGGATCACTTCCTGTTCGAGGTCATCGACCCCGACACGCTGGAGCCGCTGCCGATGGGCGAGACGGGCGAACTGGTCATCACCACGCTGACCAAGGAAGCCCTGCCGATGATCCGCTACCGCACGCGGGATATTACCCGCCTGACTGACGAACCCTGTGCCTGCGGCCGCACGCACGTGCGCATCCTCCGGGTGGCCGGGCGGAACGACGACATGATCATCCTGCGCGGCGTGAACGTCTATCCGTCGCAGGTCGAGGCCGTGATGCTGGGCTTCCCCGGCACGGCGCCGCATTACCTGCTGACGGTACGGCGCGAGGGCGTGATGGATCGCCTCGACGTCCAGGTCGAGGCCGCGCCCGACCTGGACGTCGACGCCTACCCGGCCGTGGCCGACAAGGTCCGGCACCGGATCAAGTCCAACATCGGCGTGACCTGCGGCGTGACCGTCGTGCCGCCCGGGACCGTGCCCCGATCAGAGGGCAAGGCGGTGCGGGTGAAGGATCTGCGCACGGTGATGGCACGATAGGGGCGCGACCTCGCGCAACATTGCGTTGCGTGACGCGCGAGAACTCTGCAATAAAATGCCGAAAAAGCAGAACGTTGGCCGCAATCGACCAACACCGGTCTCCGGGTTGGACAGGCTCGCGCCGCGTCCCTAAACTGCGCGCCACACGTGTCCGCGCGCCCGGCGCGGTTCCCGCCACTGACGAGATCCCCCATGACTACACGCACGTCCTTGCGACACCGTTTGCGGACCCTGGAAGCGCACCTGAAGACCGAGCATCCGGATCTGGTGCAATTGATGCCCCTGTTCCGGCGGGTGGACCGGGTCCTGTATCGCTCGGGCCTGCTTGATCGGTCCGAGTCCCTGGCCGCCCGGATTCCCTGGTGGCCCATGATCAGCGTGCTGGGCACGTTCTCGGCCGGCAAGTCCACCTTCATCAATTCGCACCTGGGCGCCAACATCCAGTCGACCGGCAATCAGGCCGTGGACGACAAGTTCACCGTCATTTGCTACGGCGACTCGGCGGACTATCGGGTGCTGCCGGGCACGGCGTTGAACGCCGATCCGCGCTTTCCGTTCTTCCGCATCAGCGATGAGATCGAGAAGGTCGCCCCCGGCGAGGGCAAGCGCATCGATGCCTATCTACAACTGAAGACGGTCGGCAGCGCCCAGGCCAAAGGCGTGATCGTCATCGACAGCCCGGGGTTCGATTCCGACGATCAGCGCCGGTCCACACTGCGCATCACGGACCACATCATCGATCTGTCCGATCTGGTGCTGATCTTTTTCGACGCCCGCCATCCGGAACCGGGCGCGATGCAGGACACGCTCCAGCATCTGGTGTCGAAGACGGTGCGGCGCGCCGATCCGACCAAGTTCCTCTATGTTCTCAATCAGATCGACACGACGGCCAAGGAGGACAACGCGACCGAGGTGGTCGGCGCGTGGCAGCGCGCCATCGCGCAGGCCGGTCTGGTGAGCGGACGCTTCTACGCCATCTACAACAAGGGCGCCGCTGTCGAGATCGCGAGCGCGGATCTCCGCGAGCGCTACGAGGCCAAGCGTGATCACGACCTGCGAGAAATCCTGGGCCGCATTGCGGAGATCGGTGTGGGGCGTTCCTACCGGGTTGTGGCAATGCTGGAGACGGTCATCAACGAGCTGGAAACCGAGCTGATGCCCGCGCTCAGCCGCCAGCTCGCGCGGTGGCGCCGGCGGGTGCTGATCGCGGACGTCGTCTGGGGCGCGCTGATGCTCGGTGGTGTCGGCGCGGTCGTCGGACTGGCCGGGACCGGCGTGTTCGATTCCCTGTGGGCCTGGATCGTGGGAACGGCGCCAGCGGTGACGGAGGCTGCTGGAACGGCCGCGACGGTGGCACCGGAGGCTCCTCCGGCCGGTGGCGCTCTGGCGCCAGCGGTGCCGGAGGCCACGACCGAGACAGCGACTCAGATTCTGGACACGGCGCTGGCCTGGTCGCAGGTCGCGGTCACTTGGCTCGGCGATGTTCTGAGCGGCCTGGGGCAGGGCGCCGCGGCGGTGGCCGTCCGCGTGGTGGCCGTGGTGCTCGCTGTCTGGGCGGTGTTCCAGATTGGGCATCAGACCGCCCGTTCGGTGTTCGCGAAGAGGTTGGCGCCCGAACTGCCGGAGATTATGGGCAGCGCGAACCTGCGGGTTCAGGACGCCTTCCGCCGCAATACCGGATTTGGTGTGGGTGTGTTCCGCACCCATCCGGTGGGCTGGACCTCCCGGGCCAAGCGTCGCCTTCAGGCGATCCGCGAGACGGCCATGGCCGAGGTACAGCGCCTGAACGACCAGTACACCGATCCGTCGGGCCGCAAGCGGCAGGCGGCGGCCACCGCCATGGAGGTCTCGGCCCCGGACGCCGCGCCGGTCGGGGCGCCGTCCGGCCGGTCGGCCTTCGCGCCGCCACCGCCGGATCCGCTGGCGGTTCCGGCTGAGACGTCCCGGACCTCGTAACGGCGCTCCAAAACAACGGCCCCGCTTTCAGACGAGAGCGGGGCCGTTTTTTTGTGGATCCGTAGCAGCCGGATCTCACAGGACCAATCAAAGGCTTTCGGGGGTCGGGGCGTCCGGCGTGTCGGGCGCGTCGGGGTCGTCGTCCTCACGCAGGACAATCAGTTCCTCCAGCAGGTCGATGGCGGCGTGGACGCTCGCCAGACGCACGTCGTCGCGCGTGCCGGCAAATACGTAACGCTTCGGCCGCACCAGGCCGTCGATGCGCGCCGCCGCGAGATGAACGAGGCCGACCGGCTTGCCCTCGGTCGCGCCGTCCGGCCCGGCGATGCCGGTGATGGCCACGCCGAGGTCCGCGCCACCGGCCGCCAGC
This sequence comes from Roseospira marina, assembly GCF_014197855.1. GTDB lineage: Bacteria > Pseudomonadota > Alphaproteobacteria > Rhodospirillales > Rhodospirillaceae > Rhodospira > Rhodospira marina. The sequence goes on along the minus strand of NZ_JACIGJ010000002.1, from coordinate 53,792 downwards.
GCGCCCAGGGCCATGGCGACGGCGACATCCTCGCTGACCGCGCCGACGCTTTCCAACATCTCTGCCTCGACGCCGAGAAGCTGCATCTTGGCCTCGTTGGAGTAGGTCACTACCCCCCGATCGAACACCGCGCTGGACCCCGGCACCGCCGTCAGGCTGGCCGCGAGCAGCCCGCCGGTGCAGGATTCCGCCGTGGTCAGGGTCAGGGAGCGGGACAGGCAGAGCCCGATGAGGGCGCGGGCATGCTCCACCATGTCTTTGTCGAGGGCGCTCATGAAAGCAGACTCCAGAGGAGGGAGGTGAGGACCAGCCCCTGGCCCGCGGCCTCGTCGATCACGACCTCGTCGATCGCGACCTCGCCGGGGTCCTCGCGGCCGGTGCGCCGACGGTAGACGTCGCTGGCCCAGACGCCAACCCCAAAGACCGCCACCACGCCGGCAGCCAGCAGGGCGGGGGTACGGGAGTATCAGGGGCGGGATCGGGCATGGGCTCTGCTATCGGAAGGTGCGCGCTAAGGTGAATTGACAAACAAGAATTGAAATGTCGCGCCCGATTCGGGCCATTTCGCCGCCACGGGCGCGCCGCAAAACGGCCCTCCACCACGCAAAACCCCTGACTCCGAGCGCGGAAATCCGTCCACCTTGCACGTGTCGCGATTTGGGCCTATGCCATCGCCGGGCCGCCGTCACGTCTGCACGGCATACGACCATGACGACAGATGTGGCCCGCGCCGCTGGGAGGGAGAGACCGCCGCGCGCGTCCATCCGGGCCGCGCGCGATGACGGGATGAACCAGGGATCCCGTCCTGTGATAGTCGGCGCGACCGGCGACGGTTCGGTCCCGGACCCAAAGCCAGCCACTCGAAGGAAGACGAGGCGACATGTCGGAGTACGACCCCCAACAGCTCAGCCTTCCCCCCTGGAAACGCGCTTTGCGCCGGGCCTTCCCTGAACGCTACCTCATGATACGGGCCGATAACGGCGGCTACCACGCCTGGACACTGGGCAGCCTAACACAGGCGTTTGCGGCGGCGGGGGGCGTGGTCCTGCTCGGCATCGTCACCTATAGTCTCGCGATGGTGATCTGGGTCGATGCGGTGATCGACGCCAAGACCGCCGAGGTCAACGAGGCTCGGGACAGCTACAAGCAGCTCTTGGCGGAGGTGGCGCTGTACAGGGATCAGGTGGCAGAAGTCACCCGGAGCTTGGAAAACAATCACGCGGTCATTTCGCGCTACGTCGACAGCGACTCCTCGATCGCGACGCAGGAAACCCCCGCGACCGAGGACACCGCGCAGGGTTCGACCCCGGAAACCTGGGAGATCGAAGCCGGCCGCGCCCGCGATGCCCTGCTGGCCCAGTTGTCCGAGATGGAACAGGGCATGGCGGAGCTGTCCGAGGCCCACCAGCTTCTGACCCGCTTCGATGACTTCGAACTGGAGATGCGCAAGATGGTGCTCCAGCGCGATCTGGCGCTGGAGGAGAACAAGGCCCTGACCAACCGCGTGGGGTCGCTGGAGGATCTGGTGGTTGAGATGGAGGCGTCTCAGGCGGCCTTGCTCGACCACTTCGGCACCATCGCACAGACCCGGATTTCGGACATTGAGGACAGCCTGTCCGAGGTCGGTCTGGACGTGGACAGCCTGCTGAACGCCCGTCCGGTCGATGGCGATGGGCAAGGCGGTCCGTTCATCCCCGTCGACATGCCGCTCCTCGACAAGCCGGTGCTCAAGGCCTCGGTGGCTACCCTGAATACCCATGTGGACCGGCTCGGCGCCCTGCGGGACCTGACTGACCATCTGCCACTGACGCGGCCGATTCTGTCCGGCTACCGGCTCAGCAGCCCTTTCGGCGTGCGTCGGGATCCGATCAACGGCCGGCTGTCACGGCACGAGGGTCTGGATTTTGCCGCTGGGGCCGGCACGCCCATCGTGGCGCCTGCGGCCGGAAAGGTGGTTTACGCTGGCCGGCGCGGCGGGTATGGTCGAACGCTTGAGATCAGCCATGGAATGGGCCTGCTCACCCGCTACGGGCATCTGTCGAGCATCGCCTTGAAGGTTGGGGATAGTGTCAAGCGTGGCGATGTGATCGCGACGGTGGGCAACTCCGGGCGCAGTACGGGCTCCCACCTGCACTACGAAATCCGCGTCAACGGGGTGCCTCGCAATCCCGCCAAGTTCATGAAGGCCGGCCAGCATGTTTTCAAGGGCTAACCCGAAATCCGCGCCGTCGTCGGCGGTAGCACCTGCCCCCAGTGTTCCGGACCGCAAGCCGGAGCGTCGGTCCGGCGCGGAGATGAGCCCGGAGCGGGCTGTGCCCTCCATTGTCAGCGCGGATCTCACGGTGACGGGCGATCTGGTCAGCGCGGGGGAAATCCAGATTGATGGACGGGTCGAGGGCGACATCAAGTGCGCCTCCCTCATCATCGGCATCGCCGGGGCGGTGACCGGGGAGGTCAGTGCCCAGACGGTGCGGATGCACGGCACGGTCAGCGGGCAGGTGATCGCCAAGTCCGTCTTCCTGGCCAGCACGGCCCGCATGGTCGGTGACGTGACCCACGAAAGCCTCGCCATCGAGCCCGGCGCCTTCATGGAAGGCCACTGTCGGCGTATGACGGAGATGCCGGACCTGAACCTGCCCACCAAGGGTGCGGCTGCGGAACCGAACGACCCGCCGCGGCTGGCCAGCACCGGAGGCGCGAGCGGAAGCGGCGCATCCGAGCTTGGCGCGGCGGACGACAAGAAGCCGGCTCCGGCCAAGAAGACTACGGCCTCCTGAGGGCGGCGTCCTGAGGCGCCTCTTGAGGGCTGGTCGCCGCGGAGTCCCGTTTGGGATCGGGGTGGCGCAAAAAACAGGGCCGGCGGAGCGCATCCGCCGGCCCTTTGCGTGTCACAGATGCGACGGTCGACGCTCACTCATACGACCGGGCGTCCTCGATGACCTTGCCATCGTTCGGCAGGGTCTCCGGCCCGACGATCTCGACCACGCCCTTCAGCTTCGTGACCGCCTGCACAGCCTCGCCGACGCGGGCGACCAGGACGTCGTCCGCATCCTCGGCGCACTCGCACCGCAGGGTCATGACGTCGTTGGCATGCCCATCGTGGCTGACGACGAGCCGGCCGCGACCGAGGACAGGGAAGCGCTTCAGGACATCGGCGACCTGCTCCGGGTGCACGAACATCCCCTTGACCTTGGTGGTCTGGTCCGCCCGGCCCATCCAGCCCTTGATGCGCATGTTGGTGCGGCCGCACGGGCTTTCGCCCGGCAACACCGCCGACATGTCGCCGGTGGCGAAGCGGATCAGCGGGTACTCCGGCGTGAAGGACGTCACCACCACCTCGCCGACCTCGCCCACCGGTACCGGGTCGCCCGTCCCGGGGCGGACGATCTCGACGATCACGCCCTCGTCGACCACCATGCCCTCGACGGTACCGTCGGCGGCCGGGCTTTCGTAGGCGATAAGGCCCAGATCGGCGGTCGCATAGCACTGGTGGACGTGTAGGCCGGCCTCGTGGAAGGCCGCGCGCTGCGGGGGTAGGTAGGCCTCGCCGGAAACCAGTCCCTTGGTCAGGCCGGGCAGGGGAACCCCCATCGCGTTGGCCTTTTCCAGGATGATGCGCAGGAACGACGGGGTGCCGACATAGCCCGCCACGCCGAGCCCGGCCATCGCCTGGACCTGTTGTTCCGTGTTGCCGACGCCGGCCGGGAACACCGGGCAGCCGAGCGACCGGCAGGCGTCGTCGAAGATCCAGCCGCCGGGGGTGAAGTGGTACGAAAAGCAGTTCTGCACCATGTCCCCGCGCCGGAACCCGGCGGCGAACAGCGCACGCCCCAGGCGCCAGTAGCCGGTGCGCGCGCCCTCCGGGTCGTTGATTGGCCCGGGTGATTGCAGGATGCGGCCGATCCCGCCCCAGTCGGAGACGAGGCCGCCCAGGGGTGGGTGCGCTTTCTGCAGTGCGATCAGGTCGCTCTTGCGGGTCACAGGCAGGCGGGCCAGCGCGGCCGGATCGGTGATGCTGTCCGGATCCACGTCCGCCAGCAGGCCGCCGAAGTGGCCCGTATCGCTCTTGGCCAGGGCGATCAAACCGGGCAGGGCCGCGAACTGCTCCTCCAGGCGCTGGGTCTCGGGGCGCGTTTCCAGGTCGTCGAAATAGTCCATGAGGCGGGGTCCCCGTGTCCGGACGTGCGATGTCTGGTCGGTTGGGCGCAACGGCCCGCGTCGCGTGTCTCCAGCCTACGGAATGTGGGGCTTCAAAGCCAGCGCTTGCGCCGCTTGTAGGACTTCAGGTTCTTGAAGGACTTGCGGTGCTCCCCACCACCGCCGAGGTAGAACTCCTTGACGTCCTCGTTGCCCAGAAGGTCGCTCTGGGTGCCATCCATGACCACCTTGCCGGATTCCATGATGTAGCCGTAGGAGGCGGCCCCCAGTGCCATCTTGGCGTTCTGCTCGACCAGAAGCGTCGTCATGCCAAGCTCCCGGTTCAGGGTCCGGATGATGGTGAAGACCTCCTTGACCAGTAGGGGGGCGAGGCCCATCGACGGCTCGTCCAGAAGGATCAGCTTGGGGCGGGCCATCATGGCGCGGCCGATGGCGAGCATCTGCTGTTCCCCGCCCGACAGATACCCGGCCAAGCCGGTGCGCTCCCGCAGGCGCGGGAAGTAGTCCAGCACCATCTCCAGGTCGCGCTTGATGGCGCTGCCCCCGTCGCGGCGGGTAAAGGCGCCGAGGCGGAGGTTCTCGACCACCGTCATGTCCTCGACGATGCGGCGGCCCTCCATGACCTGGAAGATGCCTTTGCGCACGATCTGCTCCGGGCTCATGTTCGCGATGTTCTCGCCCATGAACCGGATCTCGCCCCGGGTGACCGCGCCGTTCTCGGTGCGGAGCAGCCCGGAGATGGCCTTGAGCGTGGTGGTCTTTCCGGCGCCGTTGGGTCCCAGCAGGGTGACCACCTCACCCTCCGGCACGTCGAGGCTGACGCCGCGCAGCACCAGGATGACGTCGTCGTACACCACCTCGATGTTGTTGACCGACAGGATCGGCTCGGCCGTCGCTGACCGGGGCGTAGGGGACGAGACGGTGCTGGGGGCGGCGGGGGCCATGCGTCAGTCCTTCCGTGCAAGGGTTGGAGCCAGGGTTGCCGCCGCGCGCACCGGATCGCGCGCGGCGGGATGCGATGACTACCAGCCCAGCCAGTCGTCGCGGCGGGGCAGGGTCGTCTGGGTCACGCGCTCGATGTGAACGTCACCCTCGTCGTTGGTACCCCGATAGATGTTGACCGTCATGGTCCCGCGGTGGTCTTCCGCGGTCCAGGTGGAGGGGATGCACACACCCTCCAGTCCTTCGGGCACCCAATCCTGCTTGGCGTACATGCCCTCTTTGATGTTCGGACCGGTGATGCCGCCGTTGGCCTTGGCCCACGCCATGGCTTCCTTCATGTAGTAGGCGGTGCAGATGCCCCGGATGTAGTGATGGGTGCGGAACTCCACGCTCGGATCGGCCTTGGCGGAGATGGCCCGCACCGTTTCCATACCCGGCGCGTCCGAGCCCCAGAAGGCGTTGGCGGCGACGAAGATCAGGCTGCGTTTCGTGGGGCCGATCGCCTCCATGGTTTTCTGGTCGCCGCCCCAGATGTTGGACATGAACTGCACATCGGTGCCGACGGTGTCGCAGGACTTGAACAGCGACACCACGGACGGACCGAGGTTGCCGATGTAGGCGTAATTGGCGCCGTTCTCCTGGATGGTCAAACATTGTGCCTTGAAGTCGCCCGGCTTCAGCGACACCACGACGGGGTTCAGCACCTCGAACCCAAGTTCCTTGGCATAGGCGGCGCAGGCCTCTTTGGGGGCGTTGGGGTAGGGGTGGTTGTCGCCGGTGTGGACGAACTTGGGCGTGCCCTCGCCGCCCTTTTCCGTCCAGTCCTCCATCGCCCACTGGACCAGGGCGCGGCAGCCGTCGGAGTAGGACGGACCGTAGAAGAAGTTGTAGGGCGCGGGTTTCTGGGTGCTCGGGTTCTTGCCGGTCGGATCGGTCAAGTGGCCCGAGTAGGAGGCCGACCAGACGGGAATCTCATCCTTGGCGACGAAGCTGATCAGCGCCTCGGTGTCGCCCGTGCCCCAGCCTTGAAGGGCGACCATGTCCTGCTGGGTCCACTTCTTGTAGAACGAAATCGCGCGCGGGACCTCGTAGGCGTAGTCGACGCTGTCCATCTCGATCATGGTGCCGTCGATGCCGCCCTGCTCGTTGATGTAGGCGACGGCGTCGCGGATCGCGGGGCCGTATTCCTTGCCGACAAAGCCGGTGGCTCCGGTGATGTCCATCAGATGGCCGACGAAGACGGACTCCTGCGCCTGCGCGGCGGTGCCGGCGGCGGCCAGGACGCCCAGGCTGGCGACGCAGGTCCGGGTCAATGTCTTGCGCATGAAACGTGTCCTCCGTGTTCCGAAAAACGCAGTGTTTCCGGTTGGTTCGCGACCGGTCTCGCGCCGGTCTAGTAAGAGAATGGGTACAGCTTCCAGTACGCCTTGATGAGTCGCCACCGATGGGCCAGGCCGTCCGGCTCGAAGATCAGGAACAGGATGATCGCCGCGCCGATGGCCATCTCCTTGAAGAAGGCTAGGCCGTTCGTGATCATCGGGGTGTTGCCCCATTCGGTGGACGCGATGATGTCGACGCCGCCCGCCATGACCTCAGGCAGCAGCACCATGAAGATGGTGCCCAGCATGGCGCCCATGACAGAGCCCAGGCCGCCGATGATGATGATCCCCAGGAACTGGATCGACAGCAGAATGGTGAAGCCCTCGGCCGAGACGAAGCCGAGGTAGTGCCCGTACAACGCGCCGCCGATGCCGGCGTAGAACGACGAGATGCCGAACGACAGCACGCGGTACTTGGTCAGGTTGATGCCCATGACCTCGGCCGACAGGTAATGGTCGCGCACGGCGACGAAGGCGCGGCCGTCGCGGGTGCGCATCAGGTTGGCGGCCGCGACGAACAGCACGATGGTGATGGTCAGGGCGAACAGGAAGAACTTCGGGTCGGTGTCGAAGGTGATCCCGAACAGCTCGATCGAATTCGCGAGCGAGCCGTAAGAGCCGCCGGTGAACCAGTCCAGGCGGATGAACAGGTCCTCGATGATGAACTGCGCGGCTAGGGTTGCAATGGCCAGATAGAGGCCCTTGATGCGCGCCGCTGGGCTGCCGAACAGCAGGCCGACGACGGCGGCCAGCACGCCGGCCAGCGGGATCGAGAGGACGACCGGAATGCCGTACGTATTGTTCAGATAGGCCGATCCGAACGCCCCGATGCCGAAGAACGCCGCGTGCCCCAGCGATATCTGTCCGGTGAAGCCGACCAGGATGTTCAGGCCGAGCGCCGCAATGCCCCAGTAGCACGCCTGGATGGCGAGGCTGAGGTACTGCGCGTTCGTGAAGGGCGCGAACAGGGCGCCCAGCACCGGGGCGTCCTCCACGCCCGGCGACAGGATCGGGATCAGCACCATGGCATACAGGACCACCAGGAACAGGATCATCGCCCGCCGGCTGTTCCGGGTGTCGAAGATGACGGTGTCCTGCTGGTAGGTGGTGCGGAAGTCGCCGCAGGGGCGCAGGCTCGTGGTGGCCATTCGGGGGTCTCCTTGCTGCGGCCTGCGGTGCTAGACCCGCTCGATGTCCTTGGTGCCGAACAGGCCGTACGGCTTGACCACCAGGATGATGATGAGCACCCAGAACGGCGCGATCGTCAGCATGTTGCCCCAGTACAGGAACTGGCCGTCGACGTACTCGGCCATGTTCTCCAGGACACCGACGATCAGCCCGCCCACGACGGCGCCGATGATGGAGTCCAGCCCGCCCAGGATGACGGCCGGAAAGACCTTGATGCCGATGAACGACAGCGCGGAGGACACCCCGTTGACCATGCCGACGACCACGCCGGCCAGGGCGGAGACCATCGCGGAGATGGCCCAGGCCATGGCGAAAACCTGCTTGACCGAAATGCCCAGCGACTGGGCGACCTGCTGGTTGAAGGCGGTCGCGCGCATGGCAAGGCCATAGCGGCTGTATTTAAAGAAGTAGAAGAAGCCGCCCATTATGAACAGCGACACGACGAAGCTCATCAGGTAGGCCGGTTCGACCCGAAGCCCGCCGATATTCACCGCGTTCATGCCGAAGACATCCGGAAAGCCCACGGCGGACTGGCCGAACATCCAGTTCGAAAAGGCCCGCATGAAGATCGACAGGCCGATGGTCACCATGATGACCGAAATGATCGGCTCGCCGATCATCGGCCGCAGCACCACCATCTGAATGAAGATGCCGAGCGCGGCCATGAACGCCAGTGTGATGAGGAAGCCGAACACGAACGGAACTTCAAACTGCACAAGAATGGTCCAGCAGATCCAGGCTCCGATTAGAAGGAATTCGCCCTGGGCGAAGTTCACCACTTGCGTTGACTTGTAGATCAGCACGAAACACATCGCGACGACCCCGTACAGGGTGCCGACGATGATGCCGTTGATCAGGAGCTGAAAGAACAGGTCCATTCGGATCCTCCCCCTCGCGCCGGCGTTATTGCGGTTGTGGGGCCGGTGCGTCTCTTGTGTGGTCGCGCGCCGCCGTTACTCCGCCGCCTGCCGGGCTGGGGAGCCGTTGTCCGGCGGCAGCAGGGTCTCCACCCGCAAGGTGGTCTGGATGCGCGCGGTGCTGCCGTCCTGGAACGTGATGGTCGTGTCCACGTCGATGGCGTCGCGCCCGGCGTAGATCGCCTCGATCTCCTGAGCGTATTTCTCGGCGATGACGCCTCGGCGGACTTTGCGGGTCCGGGTCAGTTCGCCGTCGTCCGGGTCCAACTCCTTGTACAGCAACAGGAATTTTCGGATGCGCTGGGCCTCGGGCAGGGTATCGTTGACGCGCTCCACCTCCTCGCGCAGCAGGGCGTAGACCTCCGGCTGGGCCGACAGGTTGGTGTAGTTGGTGAAACTGATGCCCTTCTGCTCCGCCCATTTGGACACGATGGACCAGCGGATGCAGATCATGGCGGCCAGATAGGGCAGGTCGCGGCCCAGAATGACGGCCTCCGCGACGAAGGCGGAGAACTTCAGCTTGTTCTCGATGTACTGCGGCGAGAAGCGGACCCCCGTCGCCGTGTTGGCGAGGTCCTTGACCCGGTCGATGACCACCAGATGGCCGCTGCGGGTGTCCATGTAGCCGGCGTCGCCGGTGTACAGCCAACCGTCCCGCAGGTCGGCGTTCGTGGCGGCCTCGTTCTTGTAGTACCCCAGGAACATGCCCTGGCTGCGCCCGACGATCTCGCCGACGCCTTCGTCGTCCGGGTCGTTGATGCGCACGGCGGACTCGTCGAAGGGCAGGCCGACGGTCTCGGGGTCGATGTCGTCGCCGCGATGGATGGTGTAGGCGCCGGCCAGTTCCGTCTGGCCGTAAAGCTGCTTCAGCGGCACGCCCATGGCGTGGAAGAACGTGAACGTCTCCGGCCCCATGGCGGCGCCGCCGGTGGCGGCCGAGGTCAGGAACGAGAACCCATAGCGGTCCCGCAGCGCCCGGAACAGGATCAAGTCTGCGAACCAGGATTGCCGTTTTTCCGCCGCGGCTTTCTTGCCGATCTTCATGCCCCACGCGAACATGAAGCGCTTGAAGGGCGTGCTGTCCATCATGCGCGCGCGCACCTCGGCGGCGATGCTTTCCCAAACCCGCGGCGCCAGCAGGACGAAGGTCGGGCCGATCTCGCGCAGATCGGCCATCGTGGTTTCCTCGTCCTCGACGAAGTTGATGATGTTCCGGGCAATCAACTGCTGCCCGACGACGTAGACCTGCTCCATGATCCAGGGCAGCGGCAGGACGGAGACGTAGTCGTCGCCCGGGCACTTCGGATCGGCGGTCAGGTAATCGAGGCAATGGCGCAGGAAATGGCCCGATTGCAGCATGGCCAGCTTCGGCTTGCTGGTCGTGCCGGAGGTCGTGCACAGGATCGACACGTCCTCGCCGGAGCCCTTTTCCACTTCATCGTCATAGAGCGTGGGCCGGGCACGGTTCAGCAAGTCGCCGCGGGAACACAGCTCCGTCTCCGCGATCAGGCGCGCATCGGTGTACTTTCGCATGCCGCGCGGGTCGCAGTAGACGATGACCGTCACCGACGGGATCTGATCGCCCAACTCGATCAGCTTGTCGACCTGCTCCTCGTCTTCGCAGATCACGGCCTTGATCTGGGCGGCCTGGATCAGATAGGCGACCTCCTCACCCAGGGCGTCGCGGTAGATGCCCAGCGATGTCGCCCCGATGGCATGGGCCGCGACCTCGCCCCAGACCCATTCCGGTCGGTTGGCCCCCAGCAGACCGACACAGTCGCCGCGCTCGATGCCGAGCGAGCGCAGACCCAGCGCGTACTGGCGGACCTTGCGCTCATAGTCGGTGAAGGTGAATGCGTTCCAGATGCCGAATTCCTTCTCCCGCATGACGACCTCGTGGCCGTAGGCGCGGGCGTTGTAGGCCAGCAGCTTCGGGAAGGTATCGAACCGGCGCACATCGCCGAACTCGGGCGTCGTCTTCTGGTTCCGCTTGCGGGCCATCAGGCGACCTCCTCCGCGTCGTCCTCGCCGAGGTAGGCGGTCTTGACGCGCGGGTTGCTCATGATCTCGTCGGGCAGGCCCTCCGCGATCTTCTGGCCGAAGTCCAGCACGGCGACACGGTGGGAAATGTCCATGACCACGCCCATGTCGTGCTCGATCATGATGACCGATATGCCCCACTCCTCGTTGAGGTCGATGATGAAGCGGGCCATGTCCTCCTTTTCCTCCAAGTTCATGCCGGCCATCGGCTCGTCCAGGAGGATCAGGTCCGGCTTCAGCGCGATGGCGCGCGCCAGTTCGACGCGCTTGCGCAGGCCGTACGACAGCGTGCCGGCCATCGCCTTGCGGATGTGGGTAATTTCGAGGAAGTCGATGATGTCCTCGACGGCGCGGCGGTGGGACAACTCTTCCCGCTGGGCAAGTCCCCAGTACAGTGCGCCGGACAGAAACCCGTTCTTCAACAAATGGTGGCGGCCGACCATGATATTGTCGAGCACACTCATATGGCCGAACAGGGCCAGATTCTGGAATGTCCGGCCGATTCCAAGGTCGGCGCGCTGGTTTGGCTTCAGGTCGGTGACGTCGCGTCCCTTGAACACGACCCGACCGTCCGTCGGTGTGTACCGCCCGGAAATACAATTCATCATCGAGGTCTTGCCGGCCCCGTTCGGGCCGATGATGGCGAACAGTTCACCCTTCGCGACCGAAAAGGTCACGCCGGATAGGGCTCGCACGCCCCCGAATTGCAGGGACACCGCCCGCACGTCGAGGATGGCCGTCTCTTCGGACATGCCGCTCCCTTCCTCCCTGGCGCCCTCTTGTGGGGCTTTCATTTTGTTACGCAGCGCCGGCCTTATACGACCATTCTGTACTCCGCGTCATCTGTTGGTACCCTGGTTCCGCGCTTGGGGTCAAGCGTCACAAATCTTTGAAATTGCTACGTCTGTGTGCGGTGCAGCGGGAACGGGGAAGGGCCTTGAGCCCGTTACGGAATTTCCGGCTCGTATGCGTAAAGAAGGAACTTACGGGTTGGCGCGCCCGTTTATCCGACCGACGCGGCGGGTCGGAAACCGGCCCAAATCTGGACACCGCGCGGGGAATGGGTTAAGCGACCAAAAACCCGCTGCCGTGTCGGGTATCCATCGTATACCCGCAAGCGTGCCACGACCCATCGCATTCAGATATGGAGGACGCCCGTGGGAGCCACAGGTCAGGATACCCTGAAGGCCCGTCGTACCCTCTCGGTCGGTGACGCCCAGTACGACTATTTTTCCCTCGCAGACGCGGGGTTGGGCGACATCTCGCGCCTGCCGTTCTCTCTGAAGGTGCTGCTCGAAAACATGCTCCGCCATGAGGACGGCCGCACGGTCACCATCGACGACGTCAAGGCCGTCGCGGCCTGGCTGGAAACCCGAAGCTCGACTCGGGAGATCGCTTATCGGCCGGCGCGGGTTCTGATGCAGGACTTCACCGGCGTGCCGGCGGTGGTCGACCTCGCCGCGATGCGAGAGGCCATGACCGCCCTGGGCGGCGATCCGGAGCGCATCAATCCACTGTCGCCGGTCGATCTGGTGATCGACCACTCGGTAATGGTGGACCATTACGCCAGCGCCGACGCGCTGGAGCGGAACATGGACCTGGAGTTCGAGCGCAATGGGGAGCGCTATGCGTTCCTGCGCTGGGGTCAGAAGGCGTTCGACAACTTCCGTGTCGTGCCGCCGGGTGTTGGTATCTGCCATCAGGTGAACCTGGAGTATCTGGCCCGCACCGTGTGGTCGAGCGAGGACCAGACCGGCAAAATGGTGGCCTATCCGGATACCCTGGTGGGCACCGATAGTCACACGACCATGGTCAACGGCCTGGGTGTGCTGGGCTGGGGTGTCGGTGGTATCGAGGCCGAGGCCGCCATGCTCGGTCAGCCGGTCTCCATGCTGATCCCTGAGGTCATCGGCTTCAAGCTGACGGGCTCCCTGAAAGAGGGCACCACGGCTACCGACTTGGTACTGACCGTGACCCAAATGCTCCGCGCCAAGGGCGTGGTGGGCAAGTTCGTCGAGTACTTCGGCCCGGGTCTTGCCAGCATGCCGCTGGCCGACCGCGCCACCATCGCCAACATGGCGCCCGAGTACGGCGCCACCTGCGGCATCTTCCCGATCGACAGCGAGACGCTGCGCTACCTGCGCGATACCGGCCGTTCGGATGAGCAGGTCGCGCTGGTCGAGGCCTACGCCAAGGCCCAGGGCATGTGGCGCGACGATGCCGCGCCGGAGCCGGTCTACACCGACACGCTGGAACTGGATCTGGGCGATGTCGAGCCGTCCCTGGCCGGTCCGCGTCGGCCGCAGGATCGCATTGCGCTGTCCGGGGCCGCTGGCGCCTTTGCCGAAGCGCTGAAGGACATGGCCGCGCAGGGCGAGCCCCGCACCGTGCCGGTCGAGGGCGCGGACTACTCCCTGTCGGATGGCGACGTCGTGATCGCGGCCATCACGTCCTGCACCAACACCTCGAACCCGTCCGTGCTGCTGGCCGCCGGTCTGCTGGCCAAGAATGCGGTCGCCAAGGGGCTGACCCGCAAGCCTTGGGTCAAGACCTCGCTGGCGCCCGGGTCCCAGGTGGTGACGGACTATCTGGCGAAGGCCGGCCTTCAGGACCCGCTGAATGCGCTCGGCTTCAACATCGCCGGCTACGGGTGCACCACCTGCATCGGCAACAGCGGCCCGCTCGACGGTCCCATTGCCGACGCCATCGACGACAATGGTCTGGTGGCCGGGGCGGTGCTGTCGGGCAACCGGAACTTCGAGGGCCGGATCAGCCCGCAGGTGCGCGCGAACTACCTGGCCTCGCCGCCGCTGGTGGTGGCCTACGCCATCGCCGGTACGATGGCGAAGGATCTGACCACGGAGCCGCTGGGCGAGGACACGGACGGCAACCCCGTCTACCTTAAGGACATCTGGCCGAGCGCCCACGACGTGGCCGAGGCCGTCACCGCCAACGTCAAGGCGGAGATGTTCAACGCCCGCTATGGCAACGTGTTCGACGGGCCGGCGCAGTGGAAGTCCATCCAGGTGGCCGAAGGCAAGACCTACGAATGGGCCCCGGGTTCGACGTACGTGCAGAACCCGCCGTATTTCGAGGGCATGGACATGACCCCGAAGCCGCCGACCGATATCGTGAACGCGCGGCCGCTGGCGGTGCTGGCCGACAGTGTCACCACCGACCACATCTCGCCGGCCGGCTCCATCAAGGGCGACAGCCCGGCGGGGCACTACCTCCAGGGCCATCAGGTGCCGGTGCGCGAGTTCAACAGCTACGGCTCGCGGCGCGGCAACCACGAGGTCATGATGCGCGGCACGTTCGCCAACATCCGCATCAAGAACGAGATGGTGCCGGGCAGCGAGGGCGGCGTGACCAAGCACCTGCCCGAGGGCACGGTGATGCCGATCTACGACGCCGCCATGGCTTACAAGGGCGAGGGCGTGCCGTTGGTCGTGGTGGCCGGCAAGGAGTACGGTACCGGCTCGTCCCGCGACTGGGCGGCCAAAGGCACCGTTCTGCTGGGCGTGAAGGCGGTGATCGTGGAGAGCTTTGAGCGCATCCACCGCTCCAACCTCGTCGGCATGGGTGTGCTGCCGTTGCAGTTCAAGGACGGCGCGACCCGCAAGACCCTGGGCCTGGACGGCTCCGAAACCTTCACCATCACCGGTGTGGCCGACATCACGCCGCGCCAGGACGTGACGGTCACGATCACCCGCGCCGACGGGTCGAGCGAGGAGGTCGTGACGACCTGCCGCATCGATACGCTGGACGAGTTGGAGTACTTCCGCAACGGCGGCATTCTCCAGTATGTGCTGCGCTCGCTGGCGGCGGCGTAACGCAAACGGCGGGTGAGCTCAGCTCACCCGCCTGATTCGGTACCAGCCCGCGCCCCCCCCACCCCGCCACCCCTAGGATACGGGCGTTGGGTGGCCGGGTGAGGGGACGGGCTGGCGACGAACTCCAACGGCCATCTTCAGATGCCGTTGGGATAACGTCATCGCAAGCCGGGCGGGGGAGGCGATCTTCCGCCTGCGTTTTTTTGACCACGGGCTGCGGAGGGGATTCCATGACGTCTCACGAAGCCGGTAAGGTCATTCTGGTCGTGATCGACGGCCTGGGGCTCACCACGGCGGTCCGCGAGATGGGCTTTCTGGAGGGGTTGGTGGCGGCCGGCGCGGCGCGTCGGCGCACCGTCACCTCCGTGCTGCCCAGCCTCTCACGGCCGGCCTATGAGTCGATCATGACCGGCTTGGCGCCCGCCGATCACGGCATCACATCGAACTATGTGATCCGCCGCTCGGAATTCCGATCCATCTTCACCGAGGCCCGCGCGGCCGGGCGCGTGACGGCGGCTGTGGCCTTCTCCTGGTTTGCGGAACTGGCCAACGGCCTGCCGTTCGATCCTGTGGACGACCGGGAACTGGACGATGGCCCCGGTCCGATTCAGCATGGCCGCTTCTACCTGATGACGCCGTTTCCGGATCCGGAGGTGTACTGGATGGCGGAACGGATGGTGCGGCGGTGCGCGCCCGACCTGCTGCTCGTGCATCCGATGGCCTGTGATTACGTCGGCCATGAGTCGGGCGGCGAGTCCGTGCCCTATCGCCGCGCGGCGGCGCTGTCGGATGATCTGTTGGCGCAGCGGGTGCCGGGCTGGCGGGAAGCTGGCTATCGCGTCATCGTCACCGCCGACCATGGCATGTGCGCCGATGGCTTCCACGGTGGCACCGAGCCAGCGGTGCGCGAGGTACCGTTCTATCTGATCGACCCGCCCGAGGGCGTGGACTGGTCCGACGACACACCGCCCGCCGACCAGCGCGCCGTCGCGCCGACCGTTTTGCGCCTGATGGGGCTCGACCCGGCGCCCAGCATGACCGCGCCGAGTCTTATTTGATTGGAGGACCGGCCCTGAGACGGACGCGTCTGTCTCAGGGCCTCCGCCTCTTCGGGGCACGGTCGCGCCGGTCGGTCGATGCCGGTCGGTCGATGCCGGTCGGTCGATGAACGAGCCGATCGTTTCGTCGGCCGGACCTAACCCTCGCCCCTCTTGGCGCGCAGCTTGTCCCAATAGGCCAGCCGCTTGCGGATTTCGCGCTCGAACCCACGATCCGGCGGCGCATAGAACCGCTCGCGCGCCATGCCCTCCGGGAAATAGTTCTGACCGGAGAACCCGTCCTCGGCGTCGTGGTCGTACTGGTAGCCGTCGCTGTACCCCAGCTCCTTCATCATCTTGGTGGGGGCGTTGAGGATGTGCTTGGGCGGCATCAGGCTGCCGGTCTTGCGCGCTGCGCGCCGGGCGGCGCCATAGGCGGCATAGCCCGCGTTGCTCTTGGGCGCGGTCCCCAGATAGAGCACCAGATGCGCGATGGCGAGGTCGCCCTCCGGGCTGCCGAGGCGGTCGTACGTGTCCCACGCGGCGATGGACTGTTCGAGGGCACCGGGATCGGCGAGCCCGATATCCTCGACCGCAAACCGCGTCAGCCGGCGCAGGATGTAGGCCGGATCCTCGCCGCCCCCCAGCATGCGGGCCAGCCAGTACAGCGCGGCGTCGGCGTCGGAGCCGCGCAGGGATTTGTGCAGGGCGGAGATGAGGTTGTAGTGCTCCTCTCGGTCCTTGTCGTACACGGGAGCGCGCCGTTGGGCGACCTGGGCCAGCCCATCCGGATCCAGCGGCGCCATGTCCGCGCCCTCGGCCGCCTGGATGGCGAACAGCGCCTCCACCAGGGTCAGCAGATAACGGCCGTCTCCGTCCGCCATGCCGCGCAGGGCCGCCCGGGCCTCGTCGGTAACGGGTAGGGGCAGCGCGGCTGCGCTCTCCGCCCGGGCCAGCATCGTCTCGAGGCCGCCATCGTCCAGACGGTTCAGCACGAACACCCGCATCCGCGACAGCAGGGCGGCGTTCAGCTCGAAGCTGGGATTTTCGGTGGTGGCACCGACCAGCACCACCGTGCCGTCCTCGACATACGGCAGGAATCCATCCTGCTGGGCGCGGTTGAAGCGGTGGATCTCGTCCACGAACAAAAGGGTGCCCCGGCCCTCGTGCCGGCGGCGTTCGCGCGCCGCCTGGAACACCTTGCGCAGATCGGCGACGCCCGAAAAGACGGCGGACAAGGGCTCGAAATGCAGGTCCACATGCCGGGCCAGAAGGCGGGCGATGGTGGTCTTGCCGCAGCCGGGCGGCCCCCAGAACACGATGGAGGCGAGGCGCCCGGCCTCCAGCATCTTGCGCAGGGGCCCCCCCGACCCGAGCAGGTGATCCTGCCCGACCACTTCCTCCAGCGTGCGGGGGCGCAAGCGGTCGGCGAGCGGGCGCGACGGATCGTTCGGATCGGGCTCCATCCGCGCCGTCGCGAGGCTGGGACCGCCCCCGGATCCACTCCGCGTGCTGTCGCCGAACAGATCGCTCATCCGCCCACCGCCACCCGTAGCCGGCGTCCGTCGCGCACCAGTTCGAGGCGCCAGGGCGGGCCGGTGCGTTGCATCAGGCGGTCCAGGTCCTGGACCGTATCGGGGGGCTGGCCATTGACCTCCGCGACGATGTCGCCAGGGCGGAGGCCGATGCGCAGCGCCGGGCTGCCCTGAGCGATGCCCATGACCACCACGGTTCCCAGCCCGTGCGGCAAACCCAGTTCCTCGGCCAGCGCCGGGTTCAGGTTGGCGACCGTGACGCCGTTGAACGGATGGCGTCCGCGAAGCTGGGTGGTGTCGCGCGGCGGGGTCTCCGGTGGCGCCAGCAGGGGCACAGCGACATCGAGCTCTCGGCCATCGCGCAGGACATGCAGCGTCACCGTCCCGCCGACGGCGCTGGCGCCGACGCGGTAGCGCAGGGCCTCCTCGTCGTCCACCGGGTGGCCGTCGTATGTGAGCACGAGGTCGCCCCGTTTCAGGCCGGCTTTCTGACCGGGGCCATCCGGCAGCACGTCGGACAGCAGCACCCCGTTCGGACGCGGCAGGCCCAGGGACCGGGCGATATCGCTGGTGACGGATTGGCCGTCGATGCCGAGCCACGGCCGTGTGACCCGCTTGCCGGCGATCAGACTGTCGACGACGACGCGCGCCATGGCGGAGGGAATGGCGAAACCGATGCCGACGTTGCCGCCGTCCTTGCTGTAGATCGCGGTGTTGATGCCGACCAACCGGCCGCTCATGTCCACCAGCGCACCGCCCGAGTTTCCGGGGTTGATGGCGGCGTCGGTCTGGATGAAGGACTGATAGTCGCTCAGGCCGCCCGTGCTGCGCGCCAGCGCGGAGACAATGCCCATGGTCACCGTCTGCCCCACACCGAACGGGTTGCCGATGGCGAGCACCAGGTCACCGACCGCCAGGGAGTCGGAATCGCCCAGCGTCAGGGCGGGCAGGGCCTCGTCACCGACGTCAATGGACAGCACGGCCAGATCGGTGCGCTCGTCGGTGCCCAGCAGTGTGGCATCGTATTCACGCCGGTCGTGCAGGACCACCGTGATCTCGTCCGCGCCCTCAATGACGTGGTTGTTGGTCAGGATGATGCCGTTGGGCCGCACGATCACGCCGGAGCCCAGCGCGTTCTCCACCCGCTCGCGCGGGCGCGACGGGGCCAGCGGCCCGCCGAAAAAGTGGCGGAACACCGGATCGTCGAACAGGCGCGGCATGGTGCGCTCGTGCACGACACGGCGGCTGTAGATGTTCACGACCGCCGGTGTGGCGCTTTGGACCACCGGCGCGAATGACAGGGCGATCTCGGCCCGGGACGACGGGACCTCCTGCGCGGCAAGGGGGGGCGGTGCGGCGCTCAGCAGGACAAGGCCGACACACAGGGCGGCCAGCGGGCGGAGATAACGCAAACGGAAGACGAGTGGAGATCGGCGAGGCATAGGAAAGCACCTGTTCGGAAACGTCCCGGCAGATCTAGGACGCACATCCGGCCGGGGCAATCGTCGCGTCCAGCCGGGCCGGATCCAGCACCATGACACCGGGGCCAGCGGTCCACACCAGGGCGCAGACGATGGGACGGTCCGGGTACACCTGGGTCAGCACGGCGCGGTACAGCGCCATCTGGCGCAGGTAGGCGGAGGGGACAAGGTCCGGATCCGTGGGGGCCGGGCGGCTGGTCTTGAAATCGACTACCGTCACTCGCTCCGGCGTGACATGCAGGCGGTCCACCTGACCGGAGACCACGGCGGTGTCCACCACGCCGACGATCGGCACCTCGGCGCGCGACCCGGGGCCGAACACGGCGGCCAGCTCGGGGTGGTCCAGGACCGCCAGGACCTCGCCGGCCAGCGCCTCGGCGGTCTCCGCGTCCAGGCCATGGGCCGGCCGCGACAGCCACGCCCACGCCGCGTCCGCTCGGTCTGCCGGAGGAACACCGGGCAGGTGCTGCAACAGCCGGTGCACCAGCAGGCCGCGCCGGAAGCGCCCGGGGCCGGCGCCCGCCTCCAGGGGCGAGACGGGCGGCGGATCGGCCGGTGCCTCCGACGGCGCCAGCGGGCGCGATGGGCGCGGATCGGGCGCCGGGGCGGTATGGAGCCATGGCGGCTCCGTCGTGTCGGGCGCGGCGTCGGAGACGTCCGGGGCGTCCCCCCGCGGCGGCCGGGTCTGGGCGGAGCGATGGCGTAGGATGGTTGCGCCGTCTTCGTCCAGGCCGCAGGCGAGAAGCGCGGGGTCGGCCGCCTTGGTCGCAAAGCCGGTGAGCGCCCGCGTCACAACCGGGTGCCACGCCGCGTCCGGCGCGGCCTTGCGCGTGTTCCAGCCGCACAGGATCAACCGATCCTCGGCCCGCGTCAGGGCGACGTAGAGAAGGCGGCGGTACTCCCGCTCTTCCGCCGCCACGCGGGCGTCCTCCAACGCCTGGGTGACCGGGTCGCGGTCGGCGGCGCGCGGGGGCCACAGCAGCAGGGCCGCGTCGTCCTCGGCCGGGCCGTCGAAATAGACGTGGGTGTCGCCCCGGTGCGGCAGCGACAGCGTATCCGGTAGAATCACCACCGGCGCCTGGAGGCCTTTGGAGCCATGCACGGTCATCACACGCACCGCCGCGCCGCCGTGCTCCAGGTCGCGCTTGATCTCGGTGTCGGCGACGGCGAGGGACCGCAGGAAGGCGCCCAGCGAGGGTGGCTGGTTGCGGTCGTGGGCCAGGGCGAGCGCCATGAACTCGTCGATCGGGTCGTCCGCCTCGGGGCCGAGCCGGGCCAGCAGGCCGCGCCGTCCTCCCTGGTGATCGAGGATCCGGGCGTACAGTTCGTGCGGCGGCAGCCGGTCCACGCGGGCCATCAGGTCCGCCAGCGTCGCCCAGGCGGCGCCAAAGGCGTCGTCGGCGCCGGCTCGGGCCTCCAGCCGGTGCCAAAGCCGTTCGCCCGACGCCCGGCCATGGGCGAGGGTGAACAGCTCCTCCTCCGTCAGGCCGATCAGCGGCCCCTTCAGGACCGTCGCCAGGGTGAGGTCGTCCTCCGGCAGCAGCAGGGCGTTGCCGAGCGCGATCAGGTCCATGACGGCGATCTGGTCGGTCAGCACCATGCGGTCGGCGCCGGCCACCGCGACGCCCAGCGTCTTCAGGGCGCGCGTCAGGTCGGTGACGAAGCCGGTGCGCCGCCGCACCAGCACGAGAATGTCGCCGGCCCGGATCGGGCGGTCCCGTGCCTCCAGTCGCTCCCCCGCCGTGATCATGCGGTGAATGCGGGCCGCCAGCACGCGAGCCAGCCGGCTCGGGGCGCTTTCCACCCGCAGGCGCTCCACCGGCGGCTTCCAGGGCTCGGGGTCCGGCAGCTCGGGAGGATCGACGGGCGGCCACACCTCGACCATGCCCGCTTGTCCCACCCGGGCGGGCGTGTGGGTGATGTCCTCGTCCCCCAGGGCGACGCCGTCGCGGGCGTCCGGCTGGGCGAACACCCGGTTCACGGCCTCCAGCACCGCCGGGGTGGAGCGGAAGGAGACGTGCAGACCCACGTCCTCGAACCGCTGGCCGGTGACGCGCACCCGCTCCCCGACGCGCGTGCGCATGGCCTCGAACCCGGCTGGGTCGGCGCCCTGAAAGCTGTAGATCGACTGCTTGCGGTCGCCGACGGCGAACACGGTGCGGGTGGGCGGCAGGCCGTCGCCGTGGGGCCCCTCGCGGCCGAGACCGGCGTGGAACTCCTCGGTCAGGGTGCGCGCGACCGCCCACTGGTCCGGGCTGGTGTCCTGGGCTTCGTCGATCAGCAAGTGGTCGATGCCGCCGTCGAGCTTGTAGAGCACCCAGGCGGCGCCGTCCGCGCGCTCCAGCAGGGTGCGGGTGTGCTGCACGAGGTCATCGAAGTCCAGCAGCGCGCGGGCGTCCTTGTACGCCGCCAGAACGCGCAGGTAGGCATCCGCGACCGTCAGCAGCGCCCCCGTCGCCTCGGCCACGGACGCGGCCTGCCGAGCCGCCCGCAGGCGGATCAGGCGGTCCCGCTCCTGGGCCAGGATATCGAGAACCTCGGGGTTCTTGGTGTGAAGACCCTTCGTGGTCATCTTCTCGGTGTCGCGTGGCTGGCCCTTGCTGTCGAAGAACGTTTTCTCGTGTGCCGGCAACAACTCCAGCCGGTCATCTGGGTCCGCTGCCAGAAAGGCCGCGAGCGCGTCCCCCTTGCCCTGGTCGGTCTTGGTGCCTTGGGCGAGGATCGCGGCGGCGGCCCGCAGGCCGGGGCCATCAAATGCCTCCTCGGCGCAGGCGGCCCGGTCCAGGGTCTCCGGCGTGGCCCCCTCGGCGACGCCGAGCCGGTCGTAGGTGGCCGTCCGCACGGCCGCCAGCCCGCCTCGGGCCGCGAACAGCCGGCGCAGGCGCGGCGCCTGGTTTTTCATCGCCGCCATCAGCTTGGGGAAGCGGTCCTCCGACACCCGGCTGGTCACGGTCGCCAGCGCCGCCGTGAGCGGGTCCGTCATCGGATCAGCCCCGCCGGCCTTGTTCAGCACGGTGCCCAGGGCGGTCTCGGCCGCGTCGCGGGCGGTGGCGTCGTCCATGACCTGAAAACTGGGCGACAGGCCCGCCTCGAGCGGAAACCGGCGCAAGACCGACTGGCAGAAGGCATGGATGGTCTGGATCCGCATGCCGCCGGGGGTGTCCAGCACGCGTGCGAACAGGCGCCGGGCCAGGGCCATGCGGTCGGGGTCCGGTCGCTCCCCGGACAGATCCTCCAGCGCGCGGGCCAGGGAGGCGTCGTCCGTGACGGACCATGTGGCGAGGCGCGCGGCCATGCGGTTCGCCATCTCCGCCGCCGCCGCCTTGGTGAAGGTCAGGCACAGGATCCGCTCGGGCGCCGCCCCCGCCAGCAGCAGGTTCAGCACGCGGTCGGTCAGCACCTTGGTCTTGCCGGAGCCGGCGCTGGCCGCGACCCAGGCCGACACGGTCGGATCGGCGGCGCGGCGCTGGTCGCGCGCGGCCAGGGCGACCGGATCGGTCGGAGCGGGGTTTGGGTCGTGCGGGGATGGCGTCATCCGCCGCCCTCCTCATCCACGGCCGTGGCCCATTCCGCGACCCGGGCGAGATGCTCGTAGTCGGAATAGCGCGGCGCCTTGTCGGGGACTGGGCGGGCGGGGTAGGGCGTCTCCGGCCGGGCGTAGAGGTTCACCAGCGCGGTCAGGCCGGCCAGCGCCTCGGCGGCAAGGGTGGTGGGGTCGTCCGCGACGGACCGGATTTCGCCCGGGGCGTCCCGGTTGCCCTTCAGGCGCCAGTATTCCAGGCCGGACACCGGGGCGGCCGGCAGGTCGGCAAAGGCGCCGGCCGCGACCATGGCGGCCTCCAACGGAAGCTGCGGGGCATAACCGGCCGAGACCTCCGTCTTGCTGGGCGGGATGCCGGTCTTGTGGTCCACCAGGACCAGCGTGCCGTCCGTTCGGCGTTCGATGCGGTCGGCGGTGCCGGTCAGGGTGAAGGGCCGGTCCGTGCCGCTCAGGGTCATGCGGCCGGAGCACTCCACGGACACGCGGTCCAAGGTGTCGGCGCGGCGCTGTTCCTGCGCCACGATCCAGGCGGCCGTGCGCTCGAAGCGCGGCCACCAGAACGCGGCGGCATGAGCGTCCGCGAGGGTTTCGCCGAACTCCTCTTCCCCAATCGCCAGAAGCTCCCGCTCCGGATCGGGGGGCAGGGGTCCCGGCCAGCGGACGCGAAACCCTTCCAGGGCGGCATGCACCAGCATGCCGAAGTCCCGCATGTCGAGGGGCTGATCCAGATCCGCCAGCTTTTCCAGGCCAAGGACGTAGCGCGCATAGATGCCGTAGGGGTCGCGGCGCCAGGTCTCGATCCGCGTGACCGACAGGCGCGTCGGACGCGCCTCCACCGGCGGGGTCGGCGCCGGGGGCGGTACGGGTTCGGTCGGTGTGACCGCGCGCAGGTGCCCGGTCCAGGCAAGCCAGGGGCCGTGCGCCGCCGCCGCCCACGCGTCCCCCAGTCCGGTCGCCGCCGTCACGGCATCCAGCCGCAGCAGCCAGCGGGAGGGTACGGTCGGCGTGCCCTCGACCCGCGCCGCTCGGGTCAAGGCGACCTCCGGCGCGCCCAGCGCCTGCGTGAAATCGTGCGCTGACAGGCCGATGCGCTGCTCCGGCGGCGGCAGACCAAAGGCGGCCTGCATGGGGCGGCTCATCCAGGGGTCCGCCTCCACGGCCGGCGGCCAGGAGCCTTCGTTGAGGCCACCCAGGATCATCCGGTCGGCGTGCCACACGCGGGCCTCCAGCGGTCCCAGGATCGCCAGCCGTGGGTGACCCATGCCGGGGGGGGTGCGGACCACATGCCCCGCAAGGAGCGCGTCGAGCACGCCCGGATAATGCCGGGGCGCCATAGGGGGGAGGCCGTCGGCGGCGTCCGCCAGTTCGGCGGCGAAGGTGGCCGCCGCCTCGCCCGCCGGGCCGGCCCACAGGCGCAGAGGACCCGGCTCAGTGTCGGTTTCGGCCAGGGCCTCTGCGGCCTCCATATGCGCCTTGACCAGCGCGGTCAGCGGCACCTCTGGCCCCTGCATGCCGGCCAAGAACGCGCCCATGCAGCCCTCAAGGCGGGCGATCAGGCGCAGGGGGCCGGAGTCCTCCGCGAACTCCGCCTTGAACGCCGCGCGGCGCAGCCCCTCGAAGCCGCCCGCATGCCGGGGGCCGCGCAGCACCGCGCATTCGAACCGCCGGACCTGACGGCGGAATAGCCCGGCGTCCCGCCCGGCGGTGACCAGCGGATGGCGCAGCAGGTCAAGCAACGGACCGGGGGCCAGATCGCTGGCGGCTGCGGCGGCCAGCAGGCGCAGGACCGTTCCGGGGGGCGTCAGGGCGAGCGGCTGGCCCGCCGAATCGTCCACGGTCAGGCCCCAGCGGCCCAGGGCGGCGGCGACCCGCCGCGCCAGCGTGCGGTCGAAGGTCACTAGGGCGGCCGTGCGTCCCGGGGTCTCCAGGGTCTCGCGCATCATCAGGGCGATCGTCTCGGCTTCCTCGCGCGGTCCCGGGCAGGTGATGCGGGTGACGCCGTCCAGCGTGGCGGCGGGCAGGGCGGGGGCGCCGTGCCACGCGTGGGCCGTGGGGGCCGGCCGCATGGCCTCCGTCAGCAGGCGGGCACGGTCCGCCGGTGCGGTCGCGGTGTCGGTCGCCGGGATGGCGTCCGGCCAGTCGGCGACCGCCTCCCGCTCCACGCCCAGGCGCTCCAGAAGGCGACGCAGGCCAAATTGCGGGTGGGTCCAGTCCAGCGCCGCCCAACTGTCCGCGTCCATGGTCCGGTCGAGGCCGGGCAGCACCACGGCCCCCTGCGGAAGACCGGCGACCACGGCCATCAGGTCGGCCGTCGCGGGGATGGAGCCGGTGGACCCGGCCGCGATCACGGGGCTGTCGGGGGGACTGTGACGCCACGCCTCCGCCTGCGCGGTCATCAGCCGGTCGCGGCGGTCGGCGGGATCCATCATGCCCTCGGCCTCCAGCAGGCTGGGCCAGACGTCCGTCACGATGCTTAGGAATTCGACCGTGGTGCGCCAGTGCTCGGCGTAGCGGTCCGGCACCAGCTCGGTCAGGCGGTCGAAGGACAGGCGTTCGGTCTGCACCCGGTCCATCAATCCGGCGAGGTCGCGCGCCAGCCGGGCCGCGATTTCCGGGGTTGGGCGGGTGCCATCCGGTCGCAACGGCCGCGCCTGGATCAACTGGGCGAGCAGAAGCTGGCGGCGCAGGCCGGGAATGGCCGGGGGAAGGTCTTCTACCCCCTCGCCTGGGGCGGCCCCGTCACTCAGGGACAGATCATCCTCGTCGACGTCACCAAGGGGCATCATGCGCGGCAACAGGAGCGCACGGCCGCCGCCCTGGCGCAAAAACGCCTCCCGCAGCAGGCGGCCGGCCCGCCGCGTGGGCAGCAGAACGGTCACATCGGCAAGCCGGAGCGGATCGGTGCCGTAGGCCGCCAACAGGCCCGCCGCCAGCACATCGACGAACGGCCGGGTCGGGGCGATGGTGTAGAGGGATGGGCGGCGCGGCATGCCCTACTGGTCGCTGCACAAGTTCGGCTCGCCCAGTTTCGCTTCCGCGAGAGCGAGCGCGGCCGGTGTGCCCACATGATACCACTCGCCGTCATGGACGGTGGCGTAAAGGCGTTCCTCGTCCATGGCGCGGTTGAATAGGCGGTTGAGCGAGAACGGCTCGTCCGGCGTGTCCTCGAACAGGGTTGGCGTGGTGATGAGAACGCCCCCGTGCACGAAGGGGGCGATCTCGTGCGACTTGCGGCGTCGGGGCCGACCCCAACCGTCCAGGCAGAAGTCGCCGCGCCCCTCGTAGCCGTTGGCGCTGGCCAGCGGCACCACAAGCAGCAGCATGTCCATGCGCGCCGGGTCCCAGGCTTCTGCCAGCCGCGTCAGGGCCGGCCGGATGCCGTCGAGCCACAGGATATCCCCGTTCGCGACCAGGAACGGGTCCGGTCCCAGCAGGGGCAGCGCCCTTTTCACGCCGCCACCGGTGTCCATGAGTTGATCGGTCTCGTCCGAGAAGACGATGGTGGGTGTCTTGCGGTGGGCGAGATGGGCGCGGACGTCGTCCGCGAGGTGGTGCACGTTCACCACGCAGGTCTCGACTCCGACCGTCGCCATGCGATCCAGGGTCCAGTCGATGACCGGCACCCCTCGGACTTTGATCAGGGGTTTCGGGGTTCGTTTGGTGATGGGCCGCATCCGCGAGCCTTTGCCGGCGGCCAGCACCATCCCGCAGCGGGGAATCGTGACGTCACCGATAGGAGGGATCGGGATGGAATGCGGCAGGCGCGTCGGGGTCATGACGGGATGAGTCTCCGCTCCGGCGGGATGTGGCGGTCGATCCAGGCGCGCACATCGGCGAGCGCCGGATGGCCCAGGGCGGCATCAAGAAGGCGCCAGACCCGGGCGATGTGGGTCAGGTACAGCGGTTTGCCGTCGCGGCGCGCCAACCGGGTGAATATACCGATCACCTTGGCGTGGCGCTGGGCGGCGAGGACGGCCCAGCTTGCGTCGAAGGCGGTCCGGTCGAGGCCGGGGCGCGCGGCGTGGTAGCGGGTTCGCATCGCGGCGACCAGCCCCGGGGCAAGGTCGCGGCGGGCGTCTTCCAGCAGCGAGACCAGATCATAGGTCAGCGGTCCGGCGACGGCATCCTGGAAGTCGAGCAGGCCGCAGCGCCGGGGCGCGGGCCGGTCCTCCAGAACCAACAGGTTGTCGACATGGAAGTCGCGCAGCACCAGCGTGTTCGGGACGGCACGGGCCAGCGGGAACACCGCGCGCCACACGGCGTCATACTCAGCGCGAGCCTCCGCCGAGAGGGGCGTCTCCAGCACCGCCGCCATGTACCAGTCCGGCAACAAGCCGGCCTCGTCCAGCAGACGGCGATCGTCGTAGGGCGGCACGAGGCCCTCTGGCACCGTCGCCGCGACCGGCCGGCGGTGCAGATCGGCCAGCAGGTCGACGGCCAGTGCGTACAACTCCGCTTCGTCGGCTCCCGCCGCGAGGCAGTACGTGAACGTGGCGTCGCCCAGATCCTCCAGCAGCAGGAAGCCGTGCTCGGTATCCTCGGCCAGGATCTCCGGCGCGGAGTAGCCTAGGTCCCTCAGATGGCGCGCCACGCGCGTGAAGGGGCGCACGTCCTCCTGAGGCGGGGGGGCGTCCATCAGCACGGCTGTGTCATCCGACCGCGCGATACGGTCATAGGAGCGGAACGAGGCATCGCCGGCCAGTCGGCCGCGCTGGGCGTCGCCCCAGCCGGCCCGGCCCAGAAACGCCGTGCGCGCATCATCCCGCTCGCTCATGACGTCACCCGGCGGGCTAGACTGTCCATGCGGCCCCGCCACGCGCCTTGGCCCGTCAGGTCCGCGCGTCGCGCCGTCGCACCGGTGTGGGACAGCGTAATGTCGAGGCGGTCGCGCGGCAGCCACCCGGCCATCCTATCGGGCCACTCAATTAAGGCGATGCCACCAGCCAGGGCGTCGTCGAGATCCAGTTCCAGCACGTCGTCGGGGTGCTCCAACCGATAGAGATCGTAGTGATACACGAGCGGACCGGCCGCGCCCTCGTACACCTGCACCAGCGTGAAGGTGGGGCTCGGCACCTCCTCATCCGGATCGCCCGTCAGCGCCCGGACGGTGGCACGCGCCAGCGCGGTCTTGCCCGCGCCCAGGTCCCCCCGCAAAACCACGACATCGCCCGGCCCCAAGGCACCGGCCAATGCCGCGCCAAGGCGACGTGTCGCGGCTTCGTCGGGCAGCTGGACAGTCACGGTCTGGGTTGGGGTGTTCATCATGCCCCGGTTTTAGCGGTCCGTCGGTCCGCCCGCAACGCGCACCCGTTCCTCCGTGGGCTTGCACCGATGGGGACGGCCCGGTATGTCAGGCTGCCACCTGAAAAGATCGCCTTCGGAAGGGAATCGTCATGCCCGAGTCCGCCGTCCACCGCACGGATGCCGTTATCATCGGCGCCGGTCCGGTCGGGTTGTTCACCGTCTTTCAACTCGGCATGTCGCGAATCCGAAGCCATGTTGTGGACGTGCTGGACGCCCCCGGCGGTCAGTTGACGGCGCTGTATCCGGAAAAGCCCATCTACGATATCCCGGCCTACCCGAAAGTGCTGGCCGGCGATCTGGTGGATCATCTGATGACCCAGGCGGCGCCGTTCGATCCGACGTTTCACTTGGGCCAGCGGGTCGAGGGTCTGGAACGCACGGCCGATGATACCGCCTGGCGCCTGACCACCAGCGCCGGCGTCGTGCTGGAGGCTCCGGCCGTGATCATCGCGGCGGGGGGCGGGGCCTTCGGACCGAACCGACCGCCGCTGCCGGGGATCGAGGCCTACGAGGGGTCCAGTGTGTTCTACATGGTCGCCAAGCGGGCGGCCTTTCGTGACCGCCGGGTGGTCATCGCCGGCGGCGGGGATTCGGCGGTAGACTGGGCAATCTCGCTGGCGGAGGTGGCGGCCGACGTCAAGGTGGTGCACCGCCGCGCCAAGTTCCGAGCCGCGCCGGACAGCGTGGCCCAACTTCACGCCATGGCCGACTCCGGGCGGATCGAATTGGTGGTGCCCTATCAGCTCCATGGGCTGGAGGGCGAGGGGGGCGAGCTCTCAGCGGTCATCGTTGCCGATCTGGACGGCGCCACGCGCCGGTTGGAGGCCGATCGCCTGTTGCCGTTCTTCGGACTTGCCACGAATTTGGGGCCACTGGCCGAGTGGAACCTGACCTTGGACCATCAGCGCATCGTCGTCGATCCGGCGACCTGCCAGACCACGCTGCCTGGAGTGTTCGCTGTGGGCGACGTGGCCAGTTACCCGGGCAAGTTGAAGCTGATTCTGACCGGGTTCGCGGAAGCATCGATGGCGGCACATGCGGCTTATGCGGTCGTTCATCCGGGGCAGGCCCTGCACTTTGAGCATTCGACGACCACCGGAGTCCCCGCTCTGGCGTGATCGCAGGTATGACGGATTCATAAGCAAAATCAAGAATATGCATCGCTTTTATAACGTGACGTTGTAGCAACACAATGGTCAAAAAAAAGCTTTTGTGGTGCACTTTCGCCGCACTATAGTGTGTGAGGCACGGGTTCGAAGAGGGGCCGTGCTGTCCATCGCACTGTTGAACCGGGAAGAGGTCGGTGCCCCGAAGCTCGACCCTTTGGTCGCATCTAGCCGCGGGCCGTTGCGTAGTTCCGGGTCCTTTGGTCTGGGATGGCCCGGCGCTCGGCGTCTAAGCCTGCACTGCTATTCTTCTTGGATTGTGAGAACCATGATAATTCGTCTTTTGGTGGAAGGGCTTCTGTCCCTCGGACGTCCGGTCACCGTGGCAAGCCTCAAGACGCCCAATGTTGGTGGTCGGCGCAGCAGCCGGTCCTGGCGGCGTCGTCCGGACGTTGGGTTTCGGGGCCGTCCCGACCTGATGCTGATGACCGGCGCAATGAGCGCACCTGCGACCATTCCGCATCGGGCTGTGCGCGGGCGATCCGTGGCCGTTCCTGGCCTGGGTGGGCGTAACGCCGCCTAACGCGAGCCCAGCAGACGCGCCCGCGCGCCGAACCGGAGGGACCGCACTGGCCGCGCGTCGCCTCCGGGCGGTGTTCGATGACGGAGCCAAGGGGGCGTCGTTCAGTTCAAAAAGCCGATCATTCAAAATCGGCGCCGCAGGGTGCTTCTGAGCTGATTCATGCGCCGAAACGGGAGCCGACGGCGTTTCCGCTTCGGCGCACTCTTCCTTACGGCTCCAACGGCGTGGGTTCGCAGAACTGTCCGGTGGCCTGCAACTGATCGCAGAGCCGCACCGGCCCCCCCGGGATGGCGACCGGTCCCGCCTTGAGGCGGATGAAGGTGCCCTTGCCGGGCAACGTGATGGATTCGAAATGCGGGGACATGTCCCGCATGAGGCCGGCGTAGCGCCGGCTCAGGGCGGTCCAACCCGCTCGCGCCGACTCCATGTCACGATACGATGCCAGATGGACATAGTCGCCGGGCGCCACAGGGCGCGTTGCGGCTGCCGCCGCGTCTGACCCCGTTGCGGACCCGGTGACGCCGGAGAAGCGTTGCGTTGCCGGATCCTCGCGGTTGGCGGTCGGCGGGCCGGCGGTGGCGCCGGGCTCGAACGGTCCGACCCTGGGTTCCACCGGAAGCAGGGGGCGGGGTGCGTCCGAAGACGGGCCGGGGCTGCGCGATGCGCCTGGCGCGTCTCCGGAGGCCGGCGGAGCCGATCCCGTCATGCCGGCTTCGGCGCCGTCCGCAGGCTGTGACGCGGTGCCGGTTGGTGCGGGGGCGGTCGGGGGCTCTGGACGCGCGGCCGGTACAATCCGGCGGAGGGCGGCCGTATCGCCGCCGGCCATGGGCGCGGCAAGGTCCCGCAGGGCGGCCCGTTCCGCGTCGTACTCCTCGCCCGTGACCAGACCATGCCGCAACGCCGTTTCCAGGCGACGCCCCATGCGGGCGGCTTCCCCGGTGCTTGACGGCTGCGCCGTGGCATCCGCACGCAGTTGCGGCTCGGCCGGCAGAAGCGCGTCCAGGATCGCCTCACGCTCTTCGGCGTGCTGGCGGGGCGAGATGGCGCCGGTTTCGAGGGTTTCGGCAAGGTCCTGCAAACGCCCGACCACGGCCGTGGGGCGGGGCGCGGCCCGGTTCAGGCCGGCGGCCGGCGGAGCCTGCGTCAGGGGCAGCAGGGCCCCAAGGTTCTGCGCCCGCCGTTCGGCATACTCGGTGTTGGTAATCAGGCCCTCGTCATACAGCCGCTCCATGGTCTCAAAGCGCTGGGCCATGTTGGACCACGCCTCGTCGCTGCGCGCCGGAGCGGTGGAGTCCGGTGTCGCAAGGGCGGACGGTCCGGTCACGCCGGGGACCCGGGCCAGGCCGGGGCCGACCGGGGTGGGCGGCAACCGGTCCCGCCGTTCCTCCGCGATATCAACGATGGGGCGCGGGGCCGTGTCGATGTCCATCGGAGTCAGGTCGATCGTCACCGACGGGTCGAGGCGCACAATCGTGTCGTACGCCTCGCGCGCGACGGCGGGTTGGCCGGCGCGCTCCGATAGCATGCCCCAAATAAGCAAGGCGTAGGGGTCGCGTGGGTTTTCCCGCAGCGCCCGGGCGGCCCAGGCCTCGGCCTGCTCCAGGTCGCCCCGCGACAGGGCGGCCAGGGCAGAATCAGCGGCCGGCGCAGGCGGGTTCGCCACTTCTAGCATGCCGCCCTCGCCGACGGCGCAGCCAGCAAGAATGGCACTCAAGGCGATCACAGCCAAGCGAGACCGGCACGCGCGTGGCGCGATCCGGTCAAGCGTCGTCAACGTGGACATGGGTACGGAGCCTCTTCCTGAGCTTTCTGTGCGCGCCCCCACCGCCCCACCGCCCGAACGAATCCTTCGCGCCGCAGGTTTCCCGACCCCAGGTGTACCCGACATTAATGTATTCACGCAAGATACCGGTCTCAATCGCATTTTTGTGTCACAGGCGGGTGGAGACGGGCGCCCGACAAGGGGATGCTGGCGGGGTGCGGGTTCCGGGACTCGATGCGCACACAGTTTCGACCGGCCGCCTTCGCGGCGTACAGGCACCGGTCGGCGCGACGCAGCATTTCGTTAAACGACGCCATCGGTCGGTCGCACACGCCGATGCTCATAGTGATCTTGATGCTTTTGCGCGAGTCATTGTCGGCAAGGGCGATGGGCATGTCGGCCACGGCGTTCCGCAGCTTTTCGAAAAAACCTTCCACCGCCTCCGGCGCGAGTTCGGGCGCGAACAGACAGAACTCCTCACCCCCGACGCGCGCCAGGATATCCGACCGGCGGCGCAGCAGCCTCCGCAGTGTCTCCGCAATCCCAACGAGGATCGCGTCCCCCGCGTCGTGGCCAAAGGTGTCGTTCACCGACTTGAAGTGATCGATGTCCATCATCGCAACGACGGGGTTCGAGCCCTCGCGGCGGGCCTGGGAAAGAAACGGTTCGGCTGCCTCGAACAAAAAACGACGATTGTACAGATCGGTCAGAGGATCGAATTGCGCCGCATGCTCCAGGTCCCGGATGTAATCCAGGTTATCCATATTCTGGGAGATGCGGCAGAAAAACTCTTCGCGCAGGAATGGCTTATTGAGGACGTCGTTGGCGCCGTACTTGATGAACCGCGCGGATAAGAGGCCGCTTCCGGCGCTGGACAAGCCAATGATCGCGACATCGGTGGGCGCAAAGATGTTTCTCACCTGCTTGACGAGTTCAAACCCGTCCATGCGGGGCATGAAGTAGTCGGTCACAATCAAGCGGATGTCGGGCGTTTCGCGCAGGATCGACAGAGCCTGCACGCCGTCGGCCGCTTCCAGCACCTGAAACCGGTACAAATGCAGCAGGTCGCACACATAGCTGCGCGCCGACCGGGAATCATCGACGACCAGCACCTTGGTTTCGGCATTGCCGACCAGCCGGGTGATCAGGTGCGTCATATAGTCGAGACTGGCGGGGCTGTCCTTGGTGACGTAGTCGATGACCTTCTTGGACAGGACTTCCTCGCGCACCTCGTCACTGAACATGCTCGTGAACACGATGCACGGCAGGCCGTTCTCGATGGCGAGATCCACGATGTCACCGCTGTCGGCGTCGGGCAGCACGAGATCGACGACGCACAGGAACAGGCTGGGCCCTTCACGCTCAATGACGGCGCGGGCTTCGGCCAGGGTTCCCGCATCCAGGACGGTGACGTTCAACTGCGTCTCCAGCCGTCGGTGCGTCACGTTGAGAAAAAAGGGGGTCTCCTCGACGACGAGAATCCGCCTCGGGTCCCGGGAAGGTTCGGAGGCCGGCATGGTGGTCCTCAACGCACGGGCGACCCAGGGAGAACAACGGACCCGTGCCCACCGGGGTGTCGCCGACCCAAACATTCCGGCGGGAGTGATGTCGACCCCGGCTCCCGCACGGCGGCTCAGATGCATCAAAGCCGAACAAAATTGTAAGCGGTTCAACGGCCGCGGTCTGCACAAATTCGTTGATTCGAAAAAATGTCGCTCGTTGCAACGGAACCGCCACAGACTGATGCGGACCTGCGTCACCTGGATCCGTTGAAAGGACCGGTTGGTCCCGGTTCGAGCCGGGGGAGGCGTGGGAGACTTCGCGTGCCAGCGGCTGCGGCGTCACTGGCGGCCGGTGGCCAAGGGCATTCGCCGGTTCGATCGCCTGTCGGAGGCGGAGCGTCACCGCCTCCGCATCGACATCAAGACCCTGCGCTATGCCGTGGAATTATTCGAACCATTGTAGCGCTCAAAGGCGGTGGCCCGCTGCCGGCGTTGTCTGGTGGGGGCGCAGCACGACCTTGGCGCGCTCACGGATGTGACCGTGGCCGAGCATGTTCTGGCGGAGACGGTGGGCACCGTGGCAAATGAGAGGGACATCACGCCGATACCGGATCTGGCCTGGGCCTCCGGAGTCGTTCTGGGGTGGCATCGCCGTGCGGTCGTGGACCGCCTTGGACACGCGGCCACAACCCTTCAAGGGGTGCGCAAGCAGCCCGGTTTCTGCGCGTAACGCATCGGAGTCGGTCCGGCACAGCAAACGGCGGGAAGATCGGTATCGACTTCCCGCCGCGCTCGGGCTCCAGTGGCATCGTGCCGCGTTGACCCGTGTCGCAGGGTCAGGCCGCCGCCGACGCCTTGGCCACCACCAACTTCTTGATCCGCCGCAGATCCGGTGTCAGGTCTGCGTTGGCGGTCTTGGTCAGAAAGGCATCGATCCCGCCCATGTGCTCGATCGTCCGCAGGCCATGCGTGGAGACACGGACCCGCACCGTCCGATTCAGGGACTCGCTCATCAGCGAGGTGACCTGAAGGTTGGGGAGGAAACGGCGCTTCGACTTGATGTTGGAGTGGCTGACGTTGTTGCCAGTCTGCACGCCCTTGCCCGTCACGGCGCAACGTCGGGCCATGGCTTTGTCCTCTCGTGTTCTTCATATTGGGTGACTTCGGAAGGCAGGTGTCTATCCAGAACGGCCCGCAGCGTCAAGGTTTTTCGCGTGGATGGAACGCGCTTGCCGGTCCGTCGGCGTCAGGGCAGGGTGGATGACCTGGGCGCCGAATGGGACCGATTGGCCCACGCTGTACGCCGACAATCCGGTGTCCTGGAGCCTGGAGTGGTGTTTTTGATGCGTATGATACTATAAGGCGGAGGAGGGTGGGGCGCCGCTGTCGCATCAACCGATATCCCGGCTGGACACAGGGTAATGCCGCGCGTGCTGCGCGACTTCATAAAAGTAAGAGGGCGCTGGAGGACAGGTTTTGATGGCAACAGAACAGGTCAGCACGGGGGTTCCGGGGCTCGACGATGTCCTGTCGGGCGGGTACCTGCCCGGGTGTCCGACGCTTGTTATGGGGCAGCCCGGGTGCGGCAAAACCTTGTTGTTGCTCCAGTTCCTGGCCGACGGGGCCAAGCAGGGCCATCGCGCCGTCTGCGCGACGTGTTCCGAAGCGCCGGAGCGCATGCTGGCCTATATGGTCGCCCTGGGGCATCCGGCTGAGGCCTGGGTCCGCGACGGGCGCCTTGTCATGGTGGACCTGCGGCCGGAGCCCGGTGAGGTCGTGCTTGGCGCCCTCGACCAGGAGGTCGTCAAGATCCGTCTGGACGCCGCGCTAGCGGAGGGTGGCGTCATCGCGCCGGAGGCCCGTCTCGGGATCGACGACCTGAACCGCTTGGCATATGCCTTCAATCCGGATGGGGTGGCGCGAGTACAGACGCTGGCGCTGCTTCGCCTGCTGCGTGAATCCGGGATCACCACCATCATGTCCGCGGCCGACGATGCCGCGACGCGGGCGGCCTTGATCGACTACGCCGTCGACGCGGTGATCGGTCTTCGCCAGACCGTGGCGGCCCGGTTGATGACCCGCACGCTTCGGGTGCTGAAGATGCGGGGCGTGCCTCACGGCACAAACGAATACCCCTTCATGATCGATTCGCATGGCCCAAGCCTGCTGCCGCCCGCCCGAGGCATGGGCGGACACCGGTCGCGCGAGGGCTTGGTCAGCACGGGACACGAACGCCTCGATACCCTATTGGGCGGCGGCCTCTATCGAGGTGGGTCGGTGATGGTATCCGGAACGTCCGGAACCGGAAAAACGACCCTTCTCGGTCAGATCGCGCAGGGCCTGTGCACGGACGGACGGCGGGTCATCTATGTGACCTTGGAGCAGGATCAGTCCGAATTGATCCATGACTTCAAAGGGGTCGGGATTGATGTAGAGCCGCATAGGGCGACGGGCCGCTTGCGGTTCCACCGCGCCCGTTCGGTCGATTGCAGCCTGGAAGAGCATCTGATCCGGATCGTGCGGCTTGCCGAGGCCGAGGCGCCCGATGCCATTTTTGTGGACGCGGTGACCTCGTTCGCGGACCTCGACTCGGTGGCGGCCGTCAAAAGTATGGTCCTGAGGCTGATCGACGCCTGCAAGAGCCGGGGCGTGATGGTCGTCCTGACGGAACTCCTCGCGGATGCGGCGGGGATGGCGAGCTCGCTCGGCTTGTCGTCCATGCTCGATGCCTGGATCCGTTTGGAGTTACACCGCCAGACTAGCGAATACGTGCGCCTGATCCGGGTGCTGAAGGGGCGTGGCGTGCGCACCTCGCAGCAGATCAAGGAATTCCAGATCACGAGTGCTGGGATCGCGATCGATGATCCCTATCTCGGGGGTGGCGCCTTTGTGTTCGGGACCGAAAAGCTGATCCGCGAGCGTGAAGACCATCGGGAACGGATCGCTCTGGAACGTCGCCTCGAGCAGTTGAGGCGTGAGTTGGAGGTCTTGCCACAGGCCTACGACGCCCGCGTGGATCAAACCGTCCTGGAACGGGACAAGGCGATTGAAAGCCTGCGGGAGGAGATCGAGACCCTACGGACTCGCCTCGCCGCCTCTAAAAGCAGCGAGGAGGCGGTCCGTGAGGCCAGGGGCCAGCCATGACCGAGTCGCTGCCATCTGCCGGGGTCGATTCGGCTGCATCGCGGCCCGGCCTCCGCTTGTTCATTCTTGGCCAGACGGAGACGGTCCGTCGGGCCATCGCCAATGCCCGGCAGTTAGGGGCGGTGGAGATCATCGACGTCCGGGAGAATCCGCAGGCGGCCGAGCAAGCGCATGTCCTGGCAACGCCGACGTTGGTCCGCACGGACGATGCGCGGATCCGAATCGTTGGGGATTTGCGGAACCTGGCGGCAGTGCGGGCGCACCTGGGGCCGCCCTATGAGGGGGACCCGGAGGCGCCTGCGGGGGATGGCGATGGATGAGTTCGCGCTCACGACTCTGGCCCTTGAGCACTTGGCGGAGGCCGTGCTGCTGGTGGACTCCGAGGGTCAGGTCGTCTACGCGAATCTTCAGGCCAAGGCGCTGTTCGCGCCCACCGATCTTGCATCGACCGGGTATCCGTTCTCGGCGCCCATTCAGACGGATCAGCCCGTCGAGATCCTAGTCCCCCGGGCCGAGGACGCCGACCGCGTCGTCGAGATGCAGGTGGTCCCCTTGCAAACAGGCCGGGCCACCCTGTCCCTGATCTCGCTGCGGGACGTCACGGAGCGCCATCAGGCTGCGGCTCGGCTGCTGGAGCGGGAGGAGCTGTACCGCTCCGTGATCG
The DNA here is from genome assembly GCF_014197855.1 of Roseospira marina. Lineage (GTDB taxonomy): Bacteria > Pseudomonadota > Alphaproteobacteria > Rhodospirillales > Rhodospirillaceae > Rhodospira > Rhodospira marina. The sequence goes on along the minus strand of NZ_JACIGJ010000002.1, from coordinate 17,676 downwards.
AACGGGCGCACGACGGCTTCTGGATCACCGACCTGACGGCCTGTATAGCGGAGGTCAACGACGCCTATCTGTGCATGACGGGTTACCGCCGTGAGGAGGTGATCGGCCTTCATATGCAGGATGTCGAGATCGGCGCCAGCGCCCGTATGGTGGCGGACCGCATCGCAACCTTGAGGGTCAAGGGCAGCACTCTGTTCGAGACCCGCCACCGTGCCCGCGACGGCCGCATCATCCATGTCGAGGTGGGAATCAGCTACTCGCCCGTGGCCGGCGGGCGGTTGTTCGTCTTCCTGCGGGACATTACGCCGCGCAAGCAGGCGGAGGCCGATACGTTGGCCGCGAAGGCGCTGGCGGAGCAGGCCAACCGGGCTAAGTCCGAGTTCCTGTCGAACATGAGCCACGACCTGCGCACGCCCCTGAACGCCATTATCGGGTTCGCCGAGTTGATGCGGACGGAGGTCGATGGGCCGCTGGGTTCGGATCACTACCGAGAGTATGTTCAGGGGATCGAGGACAGCGGTTCGCTGCTGGTGTCGCTGGTCAACGACGTTCTGGACCTGTCGACGATCGAGTCCGGCCAATACGAGATTTTGAGTCAGAGTCTGGCGCTTGAGCCCCTGATGCGCCGTGCCGTGACACAAACCGCCGTCCTCGGCAACGGGCACGGCGCGGAGATCGTCGCGGTCGAGTGTCCGAATAACCTGCGCATTCTGGGCGACGATCGGGCGTTGGGGCAGGTCTTCAACAACATTCTGTCGAACGCGCTGAAGTTCAATCGCGACCATCGTCCGATCCGTTTCGTGGCGGCCCTGCGCAATCCGAACGACGCCGGGGAAGGGCTCGATATCCTCGTCATCGATGAGGGCATCGGGATGGACGAGGAGACCGCCCGACAGGTCCTGGAGCCCTTTGAGATGATTGACAGTCTGCACCCGCGACGGCGCAAGGGGTCCGGGCTCGGAGTCTATCTCAGCACCCAGGTGATGCAACTCTTGGGGGGCGAATTGACCCTCCACAGCACGCCGTCTCTCGGAACAACGGTGACACTTTGGCTGCCCGCGAACCGCGTTGTGACCGGGCTTCCGTGACTGCGGGAATGTGCGACCCGTTCTATGGTCCTCAGGTGGCCGTCACGTCGCTTTCGGGATCAGCAAACCGGAGGGCGATGGCGCGCACCTCGGTCTCCCGCTCGACCATGACATCGACGATGGCGGGGTCGAAATGCCGGCCCCGGCCCTCCCGGATGACGGTCATAGCCTGCTCGTGAGAGAAGGGAGCCTTGTAGACGCGGCGGGAAATCAGGGCATCGTAAACGTCGGCAACCGCCATCAGGCGGGCCGCGAACGGGATGTCGTTCCCCGCTAGACCATGCGGGTATCCGGTGCCGTCCCATTTTTCGTGATGCCCGCCAGCGATATCGCACGCCAGCCGGAGGAACCCTATGCCATCCGGGTCGGCGCCCTCTGCCGCCGCCATCAGGGCGTCGCGGCCCAACGCGGCGTGGGTCTTCATGACCTCCATTTCGGTGTCAGTCAGGCGTCCGGGTTTGAGAAGGATGGCGTCCGGAATGCCAACCTTGCCGACGTCGTGCAAGGGGGCCGATTTGAACAGCAATTCGACGGTATCGGCGTCCAGGTGCTGTTTGAACCTGGGGTGATTCGAGAGACCCTCGGCCAGGAGGCGGACATAATGCTGCGTGCGGCGGATGTGGTTGCCGGTTTCGTTGTCGCGGGTTTCCGCCAGCGAGGCGAGGGCGCGGATAGTGACGTCCTGAGCCTCTCCCAATTGCCGGCTGCGCGCCATCAGCTCGTCCGTACGCTGGCGGACCTCATCTTCCAGCGCGCGGCTGTAGTCTTCCAGCACGCGTTTCGCCGCCCGTAGCTGAAGATGCGTCCGCACGCGAGCCTGGGCCACGGCTGGAGAGATCGGTTTGGTCAGGTAGTCCACGGCTCCCAGTTCAAACCCCCGCATTTCGTCGTCCACATCCCCGAGAGCGGTGACGAAAATGACTGGAATATCTGCGTACGCCGGCGTTTCCTTAAGAATGCGGCACAGCTCCAGCCCGTCAATGCCGGGCATCATGACATCGAGCAGGATCAGATCGGGGGTCGGTCCGCTCTGAAGGCGCTGCAACGCCTGATTGCCGCTTTTGGCGACAGTCAGGCGGTAGGTGCCACCGAGCAGGTCGACGAGGACTTTGATATTCAGTGGCTCGTCGTCGACGATCAGAATTCGGGCGGGCGCCTCGGGAGACGGGGGCGAGGGCGTCATGATACGGCATCTCCAGGCACGGAAGTAGCCAATGACAACTCAAGATCGATTTCTAGTGCGATTAGGTCGTTCAAGGCATCATCAAAGTCGAAACCCTCAGCGTACGCAAGAATACTGCGGGCCTTTGGTTTCTGGGGACCCGGTACGCGCTTGACGAGATCCCGGGCATAGTGTTCGGCGTCGGGTTCCGCCGCCGTCAGGGCCGCCCGCAAGCGCCCGACGGTGTCGCGCAGGCGAGTCATGTCGGTGCCGGCTCTCTCAGTGCGGTTCCCGGATTCGGACTCGGCGTCCTGGGCAGCGTCGGCCGGTTGATCGTTGAGATCCACGATGGCGCGCAACAAGGGGGACAGAACGATACTCAGCCGTTCCACCATCGCCTGCGCGGGGACTTCGTTCCGGGCGAGAACGCGTTCCAGGGCGGCCGCCGAGCGCGACACTTCCGTGGCGCCGATGGTGGCCGCCGTGCCCTTGAGCGAATGGGCGATCTGGCGCGCCTCATCCAGCCGCTGTTCCTTGATGGCTTGATGGAGAACGAAGGTCTGCAAGCCCTGGTTCGTCCCGAAGTCGACCAACAGGCGCCGGAGCAGGGCGACGTTGCCCGACACCGATCGCAAGGCGACACGTACATCCAGGACGTCCAGAATGGCCTTGCTGAGCGATTGCAGGACGGCGGTTTCCTCCTCCGGATCTTCGGGCGCGGACACCGGCGCCGCCGCCATGTCTCGGTTGAGCCAACGCGCGATGGTCGAAAACAGTTCTGGTGGATGGATCGGTTTCGCGATATGATCGTTCATTCCGCTTTGGTAACTGCGTTCCCGGTCGGCATCCATGGCGTGGGCCGTCATCGCGATCACGGGCAGATCGGTCCAGTCCGTATGTTGGCGGATGCGGCGCGTGGTCTCCAGGCCGTCGAGCTCCGGCATCTGGATGTCCATCAGCACAAGATCGAAGGACTCACGTGCGAGGAGCTCGAGCGCGATGCGTCCGTTGTCCGCGACGGTTACATCGATGCCGGCGCCGCGCAGCATCTCTTCGGCCACTTTTTGATTCAACGGGGTGTCCTCCACCAGGAGGACGCGGGCCCCGGCCAGGGTCTCCCGGGTGCGTTGGGGACGGCCGTTTGTGTCTCGCCCCGTGTCCGGATCCGCGTGAGCGGCGCGGTCGCATAGGCGCAGCACAGCACCCCGCATCCGCCATTCCGTCACCAGACGGTCGACCCAACTGACGTCGACGGCGTCACGGCTGCCACTGGGGCCTCCCACAATCACCATCGGCGGGCGGTCGCGGCGCGTCGGCAGGGTGCTGGCGAGATACCGGCCGGCGGTATCGGTCATCGTGCCGTCCAAGACCATCAGCCGGGCCTGACGATCCGGTTCGCCGCGCAAGCGCGCTTCGATGGCCGCAACCGTTTCGGCAGGGTCCACGGTCATGCCCAGCCGTTCCAGCATGAGCGCGAGCGCCGCCCGTTCCTCAGCGCGGGCGCAAGCTAAAAGAACGGGGGTTCCCTGGAGGTCCGGGGGCAGAAGCGGTTGACGCTGTTCGGGCGGCGGTTCGACCAGGGGAACGGTGAAGCAGAAGGCACTGCCTTCGCCGGGCGCACTGTCCAGGGTGATATCCCCGCCCATCATCGTCAGGATTTCGCGGCAGATCGCCAGACCCAAGCCGGTGCCGCCGAAGCGGCGGGTGGTTGAATTGTCGACCTGGGTAAAGGCCTTGAACAGGTGGGATTGTTGTGACTCCGTCATCCCCACGCCGGTATCGGTCACCGTAACGGCGAGCCGAGCGGGTGACACCGACGATTCGTCCGTTGCCGCCGCGACATCGATATCGACCGTGATTCCTCCCGCGTCCGTGAACTTTACGGCGTTGCCCACCAGATTGATGAGCACCTGCCCCAGGCGCACCGGATCGCCGAGCAAGACATCCGGCACCGCTCGGGTCACTTGGAGGGTGAATGCCAGGCCCTTGTCGAGCAAGCGGGGCCGGACGACGTTTACGATATTGTCCAAAACCTCGGCGAGCCGGTACGGCACGGCGTCCAGCGTCATCTTCCCGGCTTCGATCTTCGAAAAGTCCAGGATGTCGTTGATGATGGCCAGAAGGTTCTGGGATGCGGTGCTGATGTTTTCCAGGTAGTCCTTCTGACGCGGGGACAGTTCGGTTTGCAAAGCCAGATGGCTCAAGCCGATCACGGCGTTCATGGGGGTGCGGATTTCGTGGCTCATGTTGGCCAGGAAGCCGCTTTTCAGCCGGTTGGAGTGCTCGGCTTCCTCCCGGGCCCGCTCCATGGCGTCCTCGGCCGCCTTACGGTCCGTGATGTCCTGAAACAGCGTCACGGAACCGGCGATCCGGCTGCCTTCCACAATCGGGACCGATGTCACTGCCGCCGGAAACAGCGTGCCGTCGGCGCGGCTGAACTGTTCTGTCTCCGATCGGTACGGCTCGCCGCGTCCGATCGCCTGAAGAATGCGGCAGTGCGCGGATGCCACAGGGGCGTCCCCGGCGCCTTCCTGATGGACCAGGGCATGAATATCCGCGCCCATGATCTGGCCGGGAGATCGGCCCAGCAGACGCTCGCCTTCCGGGTTTATGAAGGTGCAGCGGCCATCGGCGTCTAGCGCGTAGACGCCTTCCCCCATGGCGTCGGTCAGGCTGCGCAAGAAGCGATTCCGCAGACGGAACTGCTCCTCGATCCGCTTTCGTTCCGTGATATCGGTCCGGATCGCGATGTACTTGAACGGTCTGCCGTGCCTGTCGAGAAAGGGCACTATGGTCGCGGCGACCCAGTAGCTGCCCCCTGCCTTGCTGCGATTCCGGATTTCGCCGTGCCAGACCTCGCCATGCGAGATGGTGGCCCACAGATGGGCAAAGAACGCGTCATCGTGCTCGTCGGAGCGCACCAAGCGGTGGTTCTGCCCAAGGATCTCGTCGAGACTGTAGCCACTAATCGCGCAGAATTTTGTGTTCGCGTAGGTAATGGTTCCGAGATGGTCGGTACTGGTCACAATGGCGTGTTGGTCGAGCGCGAATTTCTGGAATGTTAGGTCGCGCTGGACCGCGGCGAGATGCTGGTTCGACGCGCGGGCGGAGCGGAGCATCCATACGCCTGTGGCGACGACGAAAAGGATCACGGTCGAGGACAGGCCAATGCGGGCATAGTGGTAGAGGGCTGTCCGCTGTTCGATATTCTGTGTGAGCGTCTGTAAGTTTTCCTGGCTGCGGAAGAACAGGCGGTTAGCGTTCTCCTGCACTGCGGTGAACAGCGCGGGCAACTGCGTCATGACCGTTTCGATATCCTTCTCCGCCTCAAGATAAGCCTCGGGCGAGGGGAGGTCTTCCGTGCGGTCATGCCGGTCCATGAGGCCAGCCAACTCGTCGGCCAGTCGCTCGATATCCTTCAGCTTCGGTGCAATCTCCAACACTTCAAGAACATATGGGAAGTCCTTGGACTGCGGTGTGTACGCCACCTCTTGATTGAAGGCACTACTTTTGTCTTCGCCATGCAGGTGAACCTCGCGATGGAGTGTGCCCCCATTGCGCAAGACATCGAGGGCGCTTCGAACGTGTTCGACATTGTGCTGTATGGCGTCATGGACCCACTGGCGACTTCCATCGTTCCGGGGCGCCGCTGCCATGCGGTAGGTCAGGGCTTCGACGCGAACCAGATCGTTAATGATCCCTTCGCCGATCAGGACACGATTGCTCTCGTTTTGAGAGTTCCGCTCCAACGCGTCGATGAGGGCGTTAAATCCCACTTCGACCCCAGCCAGTATGAGAATGCCGACGGCGTAAACGACGAACAACACAACAATGGGCCGGATCGATATCCCGCCGATGGTATCGTGCTCGTCGGGATGATCTTGGCACACCATGACGGCCCTCAGCCCTCCCGCACGGTGACGAGGCTGACGCTGGCGTGTTCCGGGCAGGTGGGCCCGTATGGCGAAGGATGTCGCGCCGTGGTCTCGGGAGAGTGTCGTCCACGACCGTCCTGTCGACGCGCGCGTTGTGGCCGCCGAAGGGAGACGGGGCTACCGCCAAGGATCACGATCGCTCTCCTCCGCCGGATAAAACGGACGACCCGGTCGCGGAGCCCCCCGTGCGACCCGCCGCGATAGATGCTCTATCGCGGTCTCCCAAGTGTACCGAAGGCGTCACGGGACCCCAAGGGAGCAAATCGCATCCAGTCGCGGAGGCGACGGGATCGAGCGTTCCGACGTCCCAGGCTCACCGATGCGGAATGATGGGCCAGTGTGGATATGTGTTCCATTTGCCCCTGGGTGTGCCCGTGTATCGGGCGGACCGGGGGAGAGACCCAGCACGCCGTTTACAGTGTGAGGGGGTGATCGGTATGGCACAGGCGGGATCTGGCGGGAAAACCGGAATATATTGGGATACAAAGAAAATTTGGGCCGACGGCCGAAATGCGATTTGGCACACACTGATTGGGAATGATCGCGGATCGGCAGGGATTTGGCACAAAGTCGGCGCCGATCCGCGCGTTTCCGTCAGTCGTTGATTTTAACGACCCACCGGCCGCCGCGATCCCAAACGTCGTAACTATACCGAAAGCCGTTGCAGTAATACACAAAGCCCGTTTTGAAAAGCATGCGCCGTACGCTGTCCACACTGTCGCACTTCCAACCATAACGCTGAATTAGCGCGGCGCCCTCATTCACAACAGCTTGGACATTACCGATTTCCTTGGTCCAGGCTCCGGTGACATACGGGATATCCTGGGCGTGGGACTGATTTGCGGCGGGAACTGCGAGAGCGGATACCAAAGTGGTTGTGGCTACGATGCGGCGGAGCATGGCGGGTATCCCGTGTTTGTTTGTGGTCTATTGACTTATGCGGGCAACCGGACACCAGATAAGGTACGGCCAGAGAAGAACCAACCTTAAGCCGAGTGTTTACCATGCTCGGAGGCGGAAGGCACCGCCAATACGTCGCGGCGGAGTTGGCGCAGGGCCATGCGCAAGGCGGCACGGCGGGGATCGGTTTCGCCCGCGCTGGCCTCCTGGACCTCGGCGTACAGGTGTCCGGCCATCTCGCCCGCTGAGCGGTCATCAATCCGGGCGTTAGCGTCCCTATAAACGCGCTTAATTCCTTCAAAACACAGACCTAAAAGCCGCCCGTCGAGGGGTTGTCCCGCTGTCGGGGCGGGCTGCGGCGCCGGGTCCGGCACAGCGGTCGGGCGGGGGTCGCGGATGTGCGGCGGTCCTTCACCCTTCAGGAGCCAATCCAGGCGGAACCCGAGGCCATTCGCGATGGTCTCCAGGGCCTTCCGATCCGTGCTGGTGCCGGCCTCCAGGGCCTGTAAGTCTTTGAGAGACAAGCCGACAGTGCGGGCAAACCGGTCCTGTGGATCGGTCGCGCGCAAGAACCGAACGCGGTCGGCGATGGTGTCAGGATCATGGTCTTCCGCGCCGTTCGGGGCTGGGGCCTGGGTTTGCACCTGGGTGCGACGCATCGGCCCTTCGCCGGTGAGAAGCCAATCAAGCGTTACATCAGCTTTGAGAGCGATCCGAACTAGGTGGGGCGCCTTCGGCACCGCGCCTTCATTCCATGCTCGGTTCCACGTGCTGGTTGGAACTCCGGCGGCTTTCGCCCATTGAAATGGCGCCGCATCGCCGACGAGTTGGCCGAGGCGTTGCCGAAACCCGGCGTCCGTTTCCGTTTCGGAGTTCACGAACCAAACTCCGAAATCTCTGCCACGCCCATAACTCCATTTCGGAGTTCGAAAATACTGTTTTTTGTCAACGCCTTGCGCCGTATGTGTTCCGGACTGGCAAAATCGTAACTCCGAAATGGCACTCGATGCTTGCGCATTGCCGAAAACGGCAATATGTTCGTTCCCATGAGCACGCACCATGGAAGCAAAGAGGTCCCAAAAGAGCCCGCCGCGCGGCGGGCATGGATCCTCTATAAGTTGCGGTTATGCGGGCTGAGCTTTCGTCAACTCGCAAGGCAAACGGGTGTCTCTGGCCGGGCGATGAGTGCCGCCTGTGACATGCCCAACATTCACCTGGAACCGGTCATCGCCGAGGCGATCGGCATGACGGCCCAGGACCTGTTTCCCGAACGCTGGTGCCCCGAGACGGGCCGCCGCCTGACACAGGTGCGGTCGCCAGCGAGGCACCGGATGCGCTCACCCTCTCAGACTACACAGGCGGGCCCGGTCGGTCAGCGCCAAAACGGAGAAGCGGCATGAGCATGGATCATGTCCGCCGCACACCGCGACATGGAAGGGGCCGGAGATGAGGGACCGCGCCGACCGCCGCACGCTGGATCTGCTGGACTGGGAACCGCCCGAAGTGGTGCGCGCGTTCCCGGCCGAGCATGTGCGCGCGGCCAGTCTGCGCGCACAAATCAGCAAGGCGGTCGCGGCGGCCCTGCGGGACTGCGAACAGCCGCGCGAGGACATCGCAGCCTCAATGGCGGAGTACCTCGGTGAGGCGGTGCCGAAGACCGCGCTGGATAGCTATGCCTCCGAGGCCCGCGAGGATCACACCATCAGCGTCGTACGCTTGATGGCGCTGGTTCATGCGACCGGGGATACCCGCCTTCTTCAGCTTCTGGCCGAGCCGTTCGGCTGCATGGTGGTGGACGCTAAACATCGCGAGGCGATCGAGGAAATCATTGATCTGGATCGCCGCGACGAGGTCGAGGCGTACCTGGGGCAGTTGAACCAACAGATCGAGACGCGCCGCCGCCGCCGTCGCGGGGGAGGACGCTGATGGCCTCCCTCTCTTTGCCAGCCCCGGATCGTTGGTACGCCGCCGCTGAATTGGCGGGGCTCCCTGAAATGCCAGGGACTGTGCGGCAGGGCACCAATCTGGTGTACGCGCGGATCCACCAACTCGGGGGCACCATTCGGCCGAAAACGGCCAAGGCGCTGGCCGTTCCGGTCGGCGACGGGATCCGGCTGGTCCAACAGGTGACCATCCCCGCGCGCCCGTACCTGGGACTGTCGGCGGAGGACCGCACCGAGGCGGGCGAGATCATCGCCGACTGGATCACGGGGGCGCTCTGATGATCGGCGCCGCTCTCGTCGACCCCATCATCGCCCTGGTGCGGGACGCCGCGCCGGATCTGCGGTACGTCGGCCCGGCCAACGACCTGGCCGCCCTGATCGCTGCACGTCGCCTGCCCGAACGGGTGCCAGCGGCCTACGTGCTGCCCACCGCCGAGGCCGCCGAACAAGCCCAGCGCACCGTTCACCGCACCCTCGTTACGACCATCATGACCGTGGTGCTGGTAGCGTCCGAAAGCCGGCGCGGGCCTGATGATCGCCCCCTCGACACGCTGGGCGCGGCCGTCATCGCCGCCCTGGACGGCGTCCTGCCGGCGCCGGACTGGCGGGTGCTTGGGTATCGCGGCGGCGACCAGCAGGTTCGCGCCGCCAGCAGCGACCGCGACGGCGGCGTGTTCCTCACCCTGCATTTCGAGACCACCACACAGCGCCAAAGGAGCTGAGCCCATGCGCAAGGCCGGTGTGTTCATCCATGACCGCGCGGGCGAAGCCCCGCGACCGATCGCCCCCAAGGGGGCCACCCCCGCGCCGCGTCCGGCGCGCCTTCCGGCGCCGGCCACTCCGGCCGCTCCGCCCGAGGACGCCGGCGCCAAGCGCCCGACCAAGAAGAAGGAGGCCTGATCCATGGGGCTTCGCGCACGCAACCGCGTCATTCAGGCCGCGTTGGAGGATCTTGGCTATGCCCAGGGTGTCGCCGATCCGGCCGACTACGTCGCGATCCTGGCCGTGTCCGCCGATCTGCCGTCCATTCAGGGGCAGACGGCCGAGCGGCAGACGGTGGAACCGCACATGGGATCCCGTCCCGGCCAGTTGTGGCAGGAACGCGCCCCCCTGAACTGGGGCGTGGAAACCGTGGGCTCGGGCGACGTGGCCGTGCCGCCGGTGTTCGACGTGCTGCTGCGCGCCGCCGGCTGGTCTCGCGTCCAATTGACCGGCACCGCTACGGTGGCCGCCGCGCCCGTGGCTGTCGGCGCGCCGACCGGGTCGTGGACGTACACGGTGGAGACGGGCTTTACCGGCCTCAACCGACGACGCGTGACGATCAGTTGCACCACGGCCGGCGGGTCCGGCACGGCCGTCGCGACCATCGCCGCGCCCGCCGTCGGGCTGGGGGAGACGGCCGAGGCGGCCTACGAGGTGACCGGCGTGGCGATCACCGACGCCACGGCGATCACCTTGCCCGGCGGGGCCGAGATCACGCCGACGATCGGCGCCGACTGGGACATCGGGGACCAGTGGGTGGTCGAACTGGTGCCGCCGGGCATCGAATACTGGCCGTCCAGCGACCGCGTACAGCCCAGTGCCATCGTCCAGTACAACATGGACGGCACGCTGTTCACGATCCCGGGTGCGCGCTGGCAGCTCAACTATGACGCCACCGTCGGCCAGTGGCCCCTGGTGAACCTGCGCGGCATGGGTCTGTGGAAGCCGCCGGCGGCCGCGCCCATCGGCACTCCGGACTATTCGACAATCCGCGAACCGGAGGTGCTGGATTACGCCGCCTTCGATCTGTTCATCGGCCCGGCGGACCTTTCGGACGCCGAGTGGGAACCGTCCGGCCAGAGCCGGACCCTGAGCGGCGGCGCCGACGTGCGGTCCAAGAGCCGCACCAATCTCGACACTGTGGAGATCAGCAACCACGCCCTGACCGGCGAGGTGCGGTTCGACTGCCCGGCCATCGACGACGTGAACGTGTGGGTCTGGCCCGGCGTCCGCCGGCGCATCCGATCGGTGACGGGCACCCGCCTGGGCGAACGCTGCGAGGTGGTCGAGCGCAACGCGCAGATCCTCGGCGTGACCACGCGTGAGGACGGCGAAGACGTCATGACCACCCTGCGCACGAGTTCGCTGCCCGTGAGCGGCGGTGGCGACGATGAGGTCTGCATCCGGTTCTTCTGAGTGAGCCGCCCGGCGCCGTCGCGCCGGAACACCCCTTCAACGACAGCTTAAGAGGCCGTTATGAGCCAGTTCAAAGTGCCCGCGAACGGCGTGTGGACGTGGTCCGAAAGTGTGGACGTCATCCCGCCCGGAACGTCTGAGCCGCAGAGCCTGACCCTGACCTTCCGCACCGTCGAGGACCTGCCGGACCTGCTGAACCGCAACGTCTCTGGCGCCTTGTCCAATGCCGAGGTGGTGCGCGCCCTCGCCACGGATTGGGACGCGGCCTACGAGGACGGCGCGCCGATCCCGCTGGACAGCGACGAGGCCGTGCCGCTGCTGCAACAGCCTTGGATCGCCCAGCCGATCCTGAAGGCGTACATGGCCAGCGCCGGGGGGCAGGCGGCAAAAAACGCACTGACATCGGGCGTGCCGTCGCCCGCGCCCACTACGGTCCCCGCCCCCAATCGGGCGGAGCGGCGGGCGAAGGCCTCCAAGAAGACCTGACGGTCCTGTCCGGTGGGCGGGCGACCCTGCCGGCCCCCGCGCCGCGCGCGGTACGGCCCGATCCGGACATCCTGGTGCATCCCGAGAATGAAGAGGCCGTCCGGCTCTGGCTGCTGGCCCAGCGCGAATGGGACGTCAGCCCCATGACGGGCATGCTGATGAGGTGGGACATGGTGGCGGCGGAAAGCGTGTGGCGCATGGCGGGGTATCCGGTCGGCAACGGCCGGCTGGCGCGGCATGTCGCCGGCGCCCGCGCCATTGCCGACGCCTACATCGCCGAGGCCAACCGCCTGACCCGACAGCGTCAGGAGCGCGACAGGGACCGCCGGCGCGATCCGCCGGTCTTGCGGTCCACGGCGCGGGGGCGCGGCCATGGCCGGTGATGCGCACCAGACCGTCTCCGTCACCCTCACGGCCGAGACCGGGGATTTCCAGGCCCGGTTCCGGGTCTCCCGCGAGAGCCTGGAGACGTGGCGCGAGGCAGCTGAAGCGGCCGGAGATGCTGCCGCCGACACCGCCGACAGCCTGGACGAGGCGGGCTCGCACGCCGACAGCACGGCGCGCCACGTCAGCGTCACCGGCGAGGCCGCCAGCAACGCGGCCGACGAGATGGAGTCCCTGGCCGACGCCGCCGGAGACGCGGGGGAGGACCTCGACGACCTGGGTGGCGCCGCCGACCACACGACCGCGCTGATCTGGGCGCTGTACGCCGCCATCGGCGGGTGGACGGCCCTGGAAATCGGGGAAAGTGCGGTGTCCTCGTGGCATGCCTACGAGGCCGCGTTGGTGGGGGTCGGCAAGGTCACGGATCTGGCCGGCCAGGAACTCGCCGCCCTCGGCGAACAGATCGGCGCCCTGGCCCTGCGCCCGGAGATGGGTGCCACCACGCAAGAGCTGCTGTCCATCACCCAGGCCGCCGGGCAGTTGGGAGTGAGGGGCAGCGAGAGCCTGCTGAAGTTCACGTCCACGGTCGCCATGCTTCAGGGTGCGACCGACGTGGTCGGTGCCGAAGGGGCGATGCAACTCGTCCGCCTGCTGGAGGTCACCGGCGAGGGCACCGACGCGATCGACCGCATGGGCTCGGCGGTCGTGGCCCTTGGCAATGCCTACGCGGCCACCGAAAGCGAGATCGTCAGGACCGCGTTGGAGATTGCGAAGGGCGGCGCCTCGTTCGACGTGACGGCGGCGCAGGCGGCCGGTCTCGCGGCGGCGTTCGCGTCCATCGGCATCCAGGCCGAACTGTCGCGCGGTGTGACGCAGCGAGCGTTGCAGGCCATTAACGACGCGGTGCGTCAGGGCGGCACGGAACTGGAGGCCCTGGTGGCGCTGACCGGGCAGTCGGCCGATGTCCTGCGGCAGGCGTTCGCCGAGGACGCCGTGTCGGTGTTCACCGATGTGCTCGCGGCCCTCCGGCACCTGCGCGAGGCGGGGGGCGATGTCGGCACTACCCTGCGCGCCCTGGGCCTGACTGCCGGCGACGACGCCAGCACCCTGGGCGCGCTGGCGAAGACGGTCGATACGGTCACGCAGGCAGTGGATCAGTCGGACCAAGCGTGGATCGACAACATCGCCCTGTTGGAGGAAGCCGCCCGCGCCGCCACGACCGCCGAAGCACAGTGGCGGGTGATCGGCAATGTCTGGACGGCGGCGTCCACCATCATCGGCGCCGAGCTGTCGCCGGCGCTGTTGGCGGCCGCCCGCGACGTGGCGGATCTGGTCCTCGCCGCTCGTGACACGGGGCAGATCGCCGAGTGGGCCGCTGCCGCCGCCGACGGGGTGCGGGCGGCGGCTGAGGCGGCGGCCTGGGCCGCCGATCACTGGGAGGTTCTGGCCGGTGCCGCCGCCGCGCTGGTGACCGTCAAGTTGGTTCAGTGGGCCACCGCCGCCGCCGGCGCCGTCCAGGCGCTGACGGCGGCAATGCTCGCCAACCCGTACATCGTGGCCGCCGCTGCCGTGGCCGGACTGGTCACAGCCGCCATCGCCGCGCGGAATGCGCAGAACGAGGCGCGCGAAGCCGCCGTCGCCTATTGGCAGGTGTTGCGTGACAACGAACAGGTCGCGCGGACCGACGAGGCCCTGACCCGGGACCAGGCCGCCGCTAAACTGGCGGAGGCGGAGGCCATCCGCGAGGTGATCGCCGCGCGCCTGGAGGACGCGCGGATTGCGGCGGCGGCCCAGGCCCAGACCCTGATGCGGGCCAGCGGCCTCACATTCGAGGACATGGAACGCGGATGGGTGCGCGGTCCGCGCGGCATTCAGACCCCCATTACCGGCGAGACTTATGACGCATGGCGCGAGGCGCGCGACCAGGTCGATCTGTACACCGACGCGCTGGTCACCAATGCCCAGGCCCAAGACAGGCTGCGGGAGATCCTCGCCGGGACAGGCCCCGGCACCGGCCCTGACACGAGCGGTGGGGGCGGCCCGGGTGCGGGCAACGATAACCCGCCCCCGCCGAACGAGCCGCCGGGTGGATTAGGATCGGATGACGGATACGCGGCGTGGGTTGCCCAGACACGGGCCGCGACGGCCGCGCATGAGGCGATGGCCATCGCCGTCGGCCAGGGCACCGCCGCGACACGCGAGGCGGAGATCGCGGCCACAGCCGAGGGGGTGGTGCTCCAATATGGGGCGCGGCGCCGAGCCGAGATCATCGCCCTTGTGACCGCCGAGGCCGAGGCCCGCCAGCGCCTGGACATCGCCCGCGCCGTCGCGGACCTCGATCGACAGATCGCGGCCCAACGTGCCCTGACCGTCGCGCACGGCCAGGGTGCGGCCGCCGTGGCGGAGGTCTCGCGCCAGATCGCGATCGCCGAGGCCCTGCGCCAGCATGGCATCGAACAGGGCACGGAAGAGGCCGCACAGATCACGGAGCGGGTCGCGGCCCTGTATGCCGAAGCCGAGGCCCGCGAGAAGGCCGCGCCGGAGGGCGAGGCACGCGACCGGCTGGATGGTCTGCAGACCGAGGCCGACTATCTGCGGGCGATCGGCGCCGAGCGGTCTTTGACCGCCGATCAGCTTGCCGTTATCGCCTCTTTGACGGATCGCCAAATTGACCTGACGTCCGATCAGGCGCGGGAAGAGTTGCGGCTCGCAAAGGCCATCGGCGATCAGGCGCGCGCGACCGAACTGGCGCGGGCGGCGTCGACGAGTTGGCGCGACGGCGCCGTGGCCGCCGTCCATGACGTGGCGGTGGCGGCGAAAGATAACGCGGCCATTGCCCAGGACGCCTTTTCGTCGGTCTTTGATCGGTGGGACGACGCCTTCACCGAGTTTTTCCGCGATTTCAGCCGGGGCATCGCGGACGTCGAGGACCTGCTGTCGGCGCTGGGTGACGCGGTGCTGGATCAGGTCGCCCAGATCGCCGCCCAGCAGGTGACGGCCGGTCTGGCCACCTCGCTATGGTCGGCCCTCGGCGTGGGTCCGGCGGCGGCCGCCGGGGGCCAGGCCTCCGCCAGCGGCGTGGATACCGGGGACGTGTTGGGGCTCGGTACCCTGTTGCCTTCGCTGACGGGCGGGCAGTCGATCGGCAACGCTCTGGTGACGGGCAGCGTTGGTCGGGCGTTGGGGCTGTACTCTCCGACGACTCTGTACGGGGCGGCGGGGCCTGGGTCCCCGGTCATGCTCGTCGGCCCGAACGCCGGCGTGGTCGGCGGCGCGGCGGGGGGCATGACCGGCTTCGGGGGGGCCCTCGCCGCCGGCATCGATGCGGCACCGTGGGGTCTGGCCGGGAGCTTGGCCGCCAGCGCATTCGGGTTCAGTTCCGGCAACCAGTGGGCCGATATGGGGCTGTCCACCCTGGGCAGCGTCGGCGGCGGGGCACTTGGCGCCTCCCTGATCGGTGGCGCCGCCGGCGGTCCGATCGGGGCGGCGGCCGGGGCGTTCCTGGCGATGATGGGCGGGGATTTGATCGGCGGCCTGTTCGGCAAGCCGCTGCCCAATGCGTCGCAATCCATCGACATCCAGGACGGCCAGGTCCTGGCCAAGGCGCCGGAAGGGCGGTTGCTGTCCGACGAGGACATCGCCGCCTGGGGCGAGGCCAGCCGTGCGGCGCTGGTCGGACCGCTCCAGACCCTGGCGGACACCTTCGACCTGTCCAACTACGCCGTCGCGACGAGTTGGAAGGACGGCGCGCAACGCGTCGAGGTCCACGGCGGCACGCTGGGCGATCAGTCTGGCCGCCTGATCGAGGTGGCCGACCTCGGCGAGGCAGGTCTGGTCGCCATCCGCACTATTATCGAAGACCTCGCTCAGGGCGACGACAGCCTGGCCGGGGCTCTGGCGGTGGTGCGCGACAGCAGCGCCGCCACGGCGGCGGAGCTGGCCGGACAGATCGCGATCGCCGCCGATTGGTCGGGCGCGATCGACGCCGCCGTGACATCGATGCAGTCCGGCGCCGCCGCACAGATTGCCGCCCTGGACGAACAGGCCGCCGCCTGGACGGATCAGGCCCGGGCCATGATCGCGCCGGCGCGCGAGGTCGCCGACATCCTGACGGCCGCCGGGGAACTGGACGCCGGACAGGCGTCCGCCGATATGAACACCCTGGTGCGGGCCATGGTCGGTCTGGGCGATGTGGCGGCGCCGCTGTCCGACGTGCAGGCGTCTGTCGCGCTGATGGACCGCCAGTTAAACGGCCTTCAAACCATCCTGACCGACACCGGCACCGCCGCCGAGGACGCCGCCGCTCAGGTCGCGGGGTTGCGCGACGAGCTGCTGGCGCAAGCGGCGGCGGACCTGAACGATCAATGGGTCCGCGCGCTGGAAACCGCACGCGGCCGCGACCACGTCAACACCATCCGCGACAGCGTGGCCGCGTACCAGCAGGCCCTGGCCGATATGCAGGCTGTGGGCGGCGACACGTCCCTGGTGACGCAGACGCTGGTCGCCCAGATGCGCGCGCTGGGCGCCGGCCTGGATCTGGACACCCTGCGCGCCCTGGTGGACGAGATCGCGACGTGGTCGGCGGGTGTCGATAACGCCAATGTGGCCGTCACCGGGCTGGCGGGCGCTCTGGCCGACATGGAAGCTGCCGCCGCCGCCGAGGACGCTCTTGCCGCGTGGCGGGAGGTCGAGACCGCGCAACGCGATGCCCTATCAGCCGCGGTGGACTATTGGGACACGCTGTCCGGCGTGGCCGAGTCGGTCGGTTCGGATGTGCGGCGGTATCTGGACGATCTGACCGGCGGGTCAAACAGCACCCTCGGCCAGCGGGAGCGGATGGAGTCGGCCCGCGCCCATCTGGCGCGGCAGGTCACGCTGGCCGGGTCCGACGACGCCGACGTCGCCCGCGCCGCCCTCGAAAGCCTGACGGACTACGCGGAGGCGTATCGCGAAGCGGCCCGCGACTACCACCAGACCGACGCCGCGTATTACGGGGTCGAGGACGAGATCCGCGCCCTCCTGGAGCCGGTGGCCGACGCCCTCGGCCATCCGGATACGGTCGAGGGGCAGGCGGCGGCGCTGGCGGACCTGGGCGCCGGGCTGACGGGAGCCTTGTCCGCTCAGGGCAGCTATCTGGCGCAACTCGTCCGCGCCGAGGAGGAGCGCACGGCGGCGGTGGCGGCGCTCGACGCGCACACCGTGGCCGCCGACGCCGAGGAAACCGCCTTGCTGGCGCGGATCGCGGCGGCCACCGAGGCCCAGGCCGCCGGCACGACGGGCGGTGCGGCGGGCGAGAGCGGCGGCACGCCAACGGGCGCCGGCCAGCGGTACTACGACCACGCCACCCTGATGGCGGCGGTGTCCGGCGCCGATCTGCACCAGCGCGCGCTCGATTACATGGATCGGTACAGCGATGTCGCCGACGCGTGGTCCGCCGGCACCTGGGGCGCGGGCCTGTCGGCGGCCGAAGCCGCGTTGCGGCACTTCGCGGCCCATGGGCAGACCGAGGGCCGGTACTTTGCCGGCGGCGGGTGGGTGAATGGTCCCGGAGGCCCGACGGACGATGCCATCGCGGCGCACCTGAGCGCCGGTGAGTTCAT
>NZ_JACIGJ010000001.1 GCF_014197855.1 Roseospira marina | reverse complement strand
CGCCCGCCAGCGGCCGCTAAATCATGCCGCCCCGGACGCCTGTCCGGTGTGCCAAACCGGTGCAGATTTGTGCCAAATCCGCCGCCGCGCTACAGGAGAGACCCAGCACGCCGTTTACAGCCGCACCCTATGCCAACAGTGTTGGCATAAATCAGCAACGACAGCCGGTGAAAAAAAAGGCCCGTAAGCTATTGATTTTATTGGTGGGCGATGACGGGTTCGAACCGCCGACCCTCTCGGTGTAAACGAGATGCTCTGCCAGCTGAGCTAATCGCCCGCTCTATGCGTTGTCCGGATTGCGGTGTCTTCGTGAGGGCTCATGTGTTCGGGTGTCGACGGGAGCTGCCAGTTCAGATGGCAGGCGGACACCGCGACCCGGCCTCCGCCCCTCCCCTCGGTCTCCTGGACCGGCCCCGGGGCGATGCCGGATCCTGAGAGCCCGACACTCTTTTGAATGCGATCCCTCGGGCCCCAGTCGGGGTCCCCCGGGCCCGGAACACCGAGCACAGGGGGACGTCGTTGGCTAGTTCACAGCGTCCTTCAGCGCCTTCCCGGGCTTGAACTTCGGCAGGCGCGAGGCCGGAATGGTAATCTTTTCGCCCGTCCGCGGATTGCGTCCCTCGGACTCCGCACGTTCCGACACGGCAAAGGTTCCGAAGCCGACGAGGCGCACCTCGGTTCCCGTCTTCAGAGCGTCCGTGATAGCGTCGAACACGCTATCCACCGCTTTCGTGGCGTCGGCTTTGGACAACTCCGCGCTATCCGCAACGGCGGCGACGAGATCGTTCTTGTTCACTGGTGAAACCCCCTTCCCTGGGAAAAAGCAGTGGCGAAATCAATGGACGGGCGCAATGGCTGGAAAAACGGCCGCAACTCTAGAACGCCCTTTCGCAAGCCGTCAATTCGGGACGCGCCGGCTGGAACGCCGCCAAACCCGCCGTTCCCGACACTCTTGCCGTGATGCGCCGGGAATGCAAGGGGTCTGGCGGGGCGAACGGCGATGAAAAGACCGCCGTGCTCCCATCGCATCTCCTTGCGCATCGCGGCCGTGGCTGGGTCGCCACGAAAAGGGGGCCGGATACACCATCCGGCTCCTCCACGTGTCTGTGCGACCGGTCGCCGGTCAGTGTGGTAGCGTGGCCTCATGGGAGCCGCTATCGGCCGGCTTGCTGAGCGCCTGATCGGCGGCCTCGGCGTCGGCTTCCGTCCACTCAATGGGCGTCAGCGGCCGGACCAAGGCGTTCGACAGAACCTCGTCGACGGTTGTCACGGGGATGATGGTCAAGCCCCGTTTTACGTTGTCCGGAATCTCGGCCAGGTCCTTTTCGTTCTCACGTGGGATCAGAACGGTGCTCAAACCGCCGCGAAGCGCCGCCAGAAGCTTTTCCTTCAGGCCCCCGATCGGCAGCACGCGCCCCCGCAAGGTGATCTCGCCGGTCATGGCGATGTCCTTGCGCACTGGAATGCCGGTCAGCGCGGAGACCATGGATGTGCACATTGCGATACCGGCCGACGGGCCATCCTTCGGGGTGGCCCCCTCCGGGACGTGCACGTGGATCTCGCGCTTCTCGAACAAGGTCGGCCGGACGCCGAACGAGACCGACCGGGACCGGATGTAGGAGCGTGCCGCCTGCACGGACTCCTTCATGACATCACCCAGATGACCCGTCAGCGTGATGCCGCCTTTGCCCGGCATGATGAGAGCCTCAATCGAAAGCAATTCGCCGCCCACCTCTGTCCAGGCCAGTCCGGTCGTCACCCCGACGAGATCTTCCGCCTCAACCTCCCCGAAACGGTACCGACGCACGCCGGCGTACTTTTCGAGGTTGCGGCGGGTGACCGCCACGCGGTCCCGCGATTTGCTCAGCAACAGGTCCTTGGCTGCCTTCCGCGCCAAGCCTGCAAGCTCGCGCTCCAGGTTCCGGACGCCGGCTTCCCGAGTGTAGTAGCGGACCAGGTCGCGCAAGGCGTCCTCGGAGATGGACCACTCTCCCTTCCGCAGGCCGTGAGCCTTCATCTGCTTCGGGATCAGGTGGCGCGTCGCGATGCCGACCTTCTCATCCTCGGTGTAGCCTGACAGCCGGATGATCTCCAACCGGTCCAGCAGCGGCTGCGGCATACGCAGGCTGTTGGCGGTGGTGACGAACATGACGTCCGACAGATCGTAATCGACCTCCAGATAGTGGTCGTTGAAGGTGTTGTTCTGCTCAGGGTCCAGAACCTCCAGCAGCGCCGACGACGGATCGCCGCGCCAGTCGTTGCCGAGTTTGTCGACCTCGTCCAGCAGGAACAGCGGGTTCGAGGTCTTGGCCTTCTTCATGCCTTGAATGACCTTGCCGGGCATGGAGCCGATGTAGGTCCGGCGATGGCCCCGGATCTCCGACTCATCGCGTACGCCACCAAGCGAAACGCGCACGAAGTTCCGCCCCGTGGCCCGCGCGACCGACTTGCCAAGCGACGTCTTTCCGACGCCGGGGGGGCCCACGAGGCAGAGGATCGGCCCGCGCAACTTCGCGGTTCGAAGCTGGACGGCGAGGTATTCGAGGATGCGGTCCTTGACCTTTTCAAGGCCGTGGTGATCGGCGTTCAGGATGCGTTCCGCCTCGCGCAGATCGCGCTTGGTCTTCGAACGCTTGCGCCAGGGAATCGACAGCATCCAGTCAAGGTAGTTGCGCACCACGGTGGCTTCCGCCGACATCGGGCTCATGTTGCGCAGCTTGCGCAACTCGGCTTGGCACTTCTCGCGCGCTTCCTTGCTCAGGCGGGTCTTATTGATTTTGTCCTCAAGCTCCTGGAGCTCGTCGCGTCCGTCCTCGCCTTCGCCCAGTTCCTTCTGAATCGCTTTTAGCTGTTCGTTCAGATAATACTCACGCTGAGTCTTCTCCATCTGACGCTTAACGCGACCACGGATCTTTTTCTCGACCTGCAAGACGCCGATTTCGGACTCCATGAACGCGTACAGACGTTCCAGCCGCTCGGCGACGGACCGTGTCTCCAAGACCTCCTGCTTTTCGGGTATCTTCAGGGCCAGATGCGAGGCAACGGTGTCGGCCAGTTTGGCCGCGTCTTCGATCTGGTTGACCGAAACAAGCACTTCGGGCGGAATCTTCTTATTGAGCTTCACGTACTGCTCGAACTGCCCGACGACCGAGCGTAGCAGCGCTTCGAGCTCCTGCTCGCCTTCCTCATCGGAGGGAACCGGGGTGGCCTCCGCCTCAAAAAAGGCGTCGCTGTCGGTATATTGAGTGATCCGGGCCCGATGGCTGCCTTCCACCAGCACCTTTACGGTTCCATCGGGGAGCCGCAGGAGCTGAAGGACGGTGCTGACCGTACCGACGGCGTAGATGTCGTCCGGCGAGGGGTCATCCTGCGCCGCATTCTTCTGCGCCACGAGGAGGATTTCCTTATCCTCGGCCATGACGTTTTCGAGCGCGCGCACGGACTTCTCGCGGCCGACAAACAGGGGCACGATCATGTGCGGGAACACGACGATGTCCCGCAGGGGCAAAACCGGATAGGTCTGTGTCGAGCCGATGTCCACGGGCAAGCCTCTTTCTTGCAGGCCGGGGCGGGCTACGCAAGCCGGCCCTGGTCTCTGAGGCGCCCCGGTACGACGGGGCGCGCGATGTCACGCAGATGTGGGACAAGCCCACATCTCGATCAAGCCTGAATACCGGCCGAGTGCCGGCATGGCGTCCCAGACGGGCCGTTTCAGCGACGGTGAGCCACACACCGGCGACTTTCGACACCGCACTTCAGGTGCCGAAGCCGTCCAATGGAGTAACGAGAACCGCCCGCGTTGGAGAACTGCGGACCTCCAAAACGCAACAAGGGTCGCACCATCGGCGACCCCTGTCACGAATGACGGCCTCCGTCGCGTGCTCGCAGCGCGTGATCGCGCTGCGAGCGCCGTCTCAGGCCGAACTGCCGACGTCCTCGCGACGGTCGGCGTAGATGAACAGGGGTTTGGCCCGCCCCTCGGCGACCTCCCGGTTCACGACGACCTCGCTGACGCCTTCCAAGCTCGGCAGGTCGAACATGGTTTCCAGAAGGATGCCCTCCATGATCGAGCGCAATCCCCGGGCGCCGGTCTTCCGTGCGATGCCCTTCTGCGCGATGGCTTCAAGGGCGTCGTCCGCGAAGGTCAACTGTGTGTTCTCCATTTCGAACAGGCGCTGGTACTGCTTGACCAGGGCATTTTTCGGTTTGGTCAGAATTTCGACCAAGGCGGCCTCGTCCAGATCATCCAGCGTTGCCAAAACCGGCATCCGGCCCACGAATTCCGGGATCAGCCCATACTTGAGAAGATCCTCAGGCTCAACCTGACGGAGGATCTCGCCGGTGCGCTTTTCCTCCGGCGCCCGCACATCCGCACCGAAGCCGATCGATGTGCCGCGACCGCGCTGCGCGATGATCTTGTCCAGGCCGGCGAACGCGCCGCCGCAGATGAACAGGATGTTGGTGGTGTCGACCTGAAGGAATTCCTGCTGCGGGTGCTTGCGTCCACCCTGCGGGGGCACCGATGCAACGGTGCCTTCCATGATCTTCAGCAGGGCCTGCTGCACGCCTTCGCCGGAGACGTCGCGCGTGATCGAGGGGTTGTCCGACTTGCGCGAAATCTTGTCGATCTCGTCGATGTAAACGATGCCACGTTGGGCCCGTTCGACATTATAGTCCGACGCCTGCAACAGCTTGAGGATGATGTTCTCGACGTCCTCGCCGACATACCCTGCTTCGGTCAGGGTGGTGGCGTCGGCCATCGTGAACGGCACATCCAGGATGCGCGCGAGGGTCTGGGCTAGGAGGGTTTTGCCGCACCCAGTCGGTCCCATCAGCAGAATGTTGGACTTCGCCAACTCGACTTCACTGTTTTTGCCGCCCTGACTCAGGCGCTTGTAATGGTTGTGAACGGCAACCGAGAGCACTTTTTTGGCGTGCGGCTGGCCAATCACATAGTCATCCAGAACGCCGAGAATATCGCGAGGAGTCGGGACACCGTCTCGTGATTTCACGAGCTGCGTCTTATTCTCCTCCCGGATAATATCCATGCACAGTTCGACACACTCGTCGCAAATGAACACGGTCGGGCCGGCAATGAGCTTGCGTACCTCATGCTGACTCTTTCCGCAGAAAGAACAGTACAAAGTATTCTTGGAATCGCCACCTGAAGACTTGCTCATAACCACTCCAATTCCGCGAATGACGAACCCCCGAAGAGCTCGTCACGATCCTGGCGCCCCAAGACACGTATGCGGCCGTCCTGAACCGACACAAACGGGAACGCTCGGACACCCGCGTCCCACTTTACAACGCCTTCATAATAACCGTCGACGGAACGGCCACACAACGCCTAAATCCGCCCTCTGGGGGCGAAGACCGCGCGCATCGCCGCGACGGGCCGGGGCGATGCGCCGGTCATCGGTTACGGCGTGTCCGTACCGTCGGTGTCGTCGTCGGCCGCCCGGCGGTTGACCACGACCTCGTCAATCAGGCCGAAGTCTTTGGCCTCTTCAGGCGGCATGAACTTGTCGCGCTCCATCGCTGCCTCGACCACCTCGATCGGCTGGCCGGTGTGATGGACGAAAATGCGGTTCAGACGCTCGCGGATCGCCAGGATTTCCTTGGCGTGAATCTCGATATCCGTCGCCTGTCCCTGAAAGCCACCAGAGGGCTGATGAACCATGATCCGGGAATTGGGCAACGCGAACCGCTTGCCGGCCGCGCCGGCGGTCAGCAGCAGGGAGCCCATGGACGCCGCCTGGCCCACGCACACAGTCGAGACGTCGCACCGGATATAGTTCATGGTGTCGTAGATACCGAGACCCGACGTCACCACACCGCCTGGTGAATTGATGTAAAAGGCGATGTCCTTGGTGGGATTTTCAGACTCCAGGAACAGAAGCTGAGCGGAGATCAGACTAGCCACCTGGTCGTTCACGGCGCCGGTCAAGAAGATGATGCGTTCCTTGAGAAGACGCGAATAAATATCATACGACCGCTCCCCGCGATTGGTCTGTTCGACCACCATGGGGACCAGCGTGTTGGCATACACCTCAATCGGATCACGGTCTATCATCGGGCTCTCTCAATCATGCGGGCGCGGACAGCCGGGCCCGAACTCCGGAATGGGGGGCGACGGTACCGGTGGGCTCGGCTGCCCAAACACGTAGTGCGCCCCCCGAACGCTGTCGAGCCCGGAACGCAGAGCGGGGCTCCGCGACGGGTCAGGCGGCGGTTTCGCCGCCCTCTTTGTCGTCGGGATCGGGGGCCATCAGCTCTTCGGCCGACACCGTCCGTTCCGTAACCTGCGCCAACTCCAGGATGTAGTCGACGACCTTGTTTTCAAAGATTGGCGGGCGAAGCTCTTCCATGGCGTCGGGGTTCTGGCGGTAATAATTGAGCACCGCCTGTTCCTGCCCGGGGAAGGAGCGCACCTGTTCCGCCAGCGCTTGGTTCATATCGTCCTGGGTGACGGTGACGTTGTTGTCCTCGCCGACCTTGGCCAGAAGCAGGCCCAGGCGGACGCGCCGTTCGGCGATGGCGCGGTATTCGGCGCGCAGGTCATCGTCGCTCTTCGCCTTGTCCTCGTCATCCAGCTGGTCGTTTTCGCGCGCCTGCTCCAGCTGCTTCCAGATGCCGTCGAACTCGACGTCCACGAGGCCCTGCGGAACCTCCTGCTGGAATTGCTCCGCCAGTTGGTCGAGCAACCGACGCTTGGTCTTTTCGCGGCTTGCGCGCTGGTATTCCTGGGCAATTTGATCGCGGATGGCCTGCTTGAGCTCGTCCAGCGTTTCGCGACCGAAGGTCTTCGCCATCTCATCGTCGAGCGGCATGGCGCTGGGCTGGCGCAGTTCCTTGACGGTGACGTCGAAGGTGACGGCCTGACCGGCCAGGTCCTCGGCGCCGTAGTCCTCTGGGAACGTAAGCGCAACCTCCTTCTGCTCCCCGACGGTGATGCCGATGAGGGCGTCCTCAAATCCCGGAATGAAGGTGTTCGAGCCCAGTTCGAGCGAGTAGTCCTCGGCCGTGCCGCCCGGGAACGGTTCGCCGTCCTTCTTGCCGACGAAGTCGATCACAACGATGTCGCCGGACTGGGCGGGGCGCGCCTCCTCGACCGGCTCCGAGCCGCGCCGGGAGTTCGCCAAACGCTCCAGGGCCGTGTCGACCTCCTCCTCGGAGACCTCGGCCACCTCCCGCTCGATCGACAGCGCAGAGAAATCCGGTGTCTCCATCTCGGGCAGCAGCTCGACCGCGATGGTCAGGCTCAAATCGCCTTCCGGCTCGTATTCCGAGATCTCGACCTTGGGCTGAAGCGCCGGCCGGAGCTCGTTGTCCTTGATGACCGTCTGCACGGCGTCCTGGGCCGCCTGTTCCAGCACTTCGCCCATCACATGGCCACCGAACCGCTTCTTCAGCAGCGACATCGGAACCTTGCCGGGACGGAAGCCGGGAATGCGAACCTGGGAACCGACCTCTTCCAATCGGCTCTCGGTCTTCTCGTTCAGGCTGTCGGCGGGAACGACAACCTTGAATTCGCGCTTCAGCGCCTCGCTGTGGGTTTCGGTCACCTGCATGGCTTGTCCTGGCACCTTGGCTTGGGAAGGAGGATCCGACTCGACGAATGTACGAAAAACGAACGCCGAACCGCGAACGTCGAAGCGGCGATGGTGCGGGCGAAGGGACTTGAACCCCCACGGCTGAAAGCCACCAGAACCTAAATCTGGCGTGTCTACCAATTCCACCACGCCCGCGGCGCGTCGGCCGGATCCGCGAGTTGCCGAGACTCATAGACAATCGGTCCGGCCAAGGGCAATACCCGTTTTGCCGAACAGGGGTTCGAATGACGAGAATGTCTCTGGGGGTTTTTCTTTTTGCTTGTCCTTGGCACGCCAACGGGTGAAGGTTGCGAACCGGACATGATATAAAAGCGGCGGAGTACACGGAGGGGGTGTGCCTGCCTTGCGCGTCGGATCTGTCTGACGGTGCCGCAATATCGGCACAGGGGGCGGGTCTGTGCGGTATGGCCCGAGAGAGGTATCATGGCCGACACCAGGGATCGGGATGCGCGGCTTGCGTTTCTGAAAATGGACCCCTCGATCCGTCCGTTGCTGCAAGAGGCCGGACAGGTTCTCGAACCTCATATCGAAGGTATCCTCGACGCCTTTTACGATCATCTGAGGGCGACGCCGGGTATGATGGAGATGTTCGACTCTCCCGCCCGCATGAAACATGCCCGCGACATGCAGCGCGCCCACTGGATGAACACGATCTTCAAGGGGACGATCGACGACGCGTATTTCGACAACGCGGATCGCATCGGCCGGATCCACGAGAGGGTCGGTCTGGAACCGCGCTGGTACCTGGGCGGGTACGCCTTTGTCATCAAGCGGGTCGAAGCCATCGTCATGGAGACGTACCGGCGCAAACCGCAGCGCGGCATTGCGATCATGGGGGCGGTGACACAGGCCCTTTTTCTCGATATGGACATCGTTATTTCGTCCTATGTGCACACAGCGCGCGATAATCTGAAGAAAGTCCTTGAAAACTATGCGCGCGAGTTCAAATCAAGCGTGCAGGATACGGTTCAGATCGTCGCGGCCGCAGCGACCGAGCTTCAGAACACGGCCGCGTCCATGCGTCACACGTCGGAGGCCACGGCGACACAGGTCCGCCATGTCGCGGACTCAGCGAGCGAGGCCTCGGAAAACGTGCGCGGTGTGGCGAACGCGAGCGAGGAACTGAACGCCGCGATCGAGGAAATCACGCGTCAGGTGACGGACTCCCTGCGAATCTCCAATGAGGCGGTTGATAAGGCCGAGCGTGGCAATACCCTCGTCGCGTCGCTGACCGAATCGGCGGACAAGATCGGGACGGTGGTCCGCTTCATCACCGACATCGCTGCCCAGACCAATCTTCTGGCCTTGAACGCGACCATCGAGGCGGCCCGCGCCGGGGACGCGGGTAAGGGCTTCGCCGTCGTCGCCAACGAGGTCAAGACACTGGCCGGTCAGACCGCGCGCGCGACGGAGGAAATCTCGGCGCAGGTTGGCGCCGTCCAAGGGGCAACGCGAGAGACGGTGACCGCCATTCAGGGCATCGGCGGAACCATCGCGCTGGTTCGCGAGATCAGTGAGGCCATCGCGGCGGCCGTCGAAGAACAATGCGCCGCCACGCGGGAAATCGCGCGCAACGTCGGTTCGGCCAGCGCAGCGACCGACGATGTGGCCTCGACCATCACCAACGTACGCGAAATGGCGCATGAGACCGGGAGCGCGGCGGCGGAAGTGCAGACCTCGGCCGCCGATCTCGCCCGTCAGTCGGAGGAACTGCGGGCCAAGGTGGATTCGTTCCTGGAGGCCATCCGAAGCAGCGTCGTGTGACGGTCAGCTCAGCGCAGCAACCAGGGCGCGCAGGCCGCCGGCGACGACGGTCAGCGTGAGAACACCGGCGGCCCAAAGGCCGCCGAACCACGCCAGACGGCGCCACAGCGGACCGGGGGACCGTTGGCGTTCAGCCATGGTATCCGTCCTCGGCCGTGACTTTGCCCCGGAACACCCAATACGCATAAATGGTGTAGCCGAGGACCATCGGCAGCGCGCACAGCACGGCGACGAGCGTGAACATGAGGCTGCTGTCCGGCGCGGCCGCGTTTTCGATGGTCAGCCCCGGGGGCACGATCATTGGCCACAGGCTGATTCCGATGCCGCAATAGCCCAGCACGAACAGGCCCACGGCCATCACGAAGGGTTCCCAGATCCAGCCCTGCGACAGCCCGCGCCACAGCATCAAGGCGACCAGACCCGTCAGAAGCGGTACGGGCGCCAGATAGAGGAAGTGCTGGCCGCCGAACCAGCGCTCGGCGATGGGCGGGTAGAGCAGGGGGGTCAGTCCGCTGACCGCCGCCATGGCAATCAGCACGCCGACCAGGGCGACGGTCGCCCAGTTGCGGGCCCGGGCTTCCAGGGGGGCGTGGGTCTTCATCACCAGCCATGTGGCACCGAGCAGCGCATAGCCGGCCATCACACCCAATCCGGCAATGACGGAGAGCCCGGTAAACCAGTCGAACGGGCCCCCGGCGAAGGCGCGATCTTCCATCCGCACGCCCTCGATCAGGCCGCCGAGCATGGCGCCCTGGCAGAACGCCGCCGTGGCCGAGCCCAGGGTGAAGGCCCAGGACCAGAAGGCCTTGGATCGCCGCGCCTTCATGCGGAATTCGAACGCCACTCCCCGGAAGATCAGCGCGAACAGCATGGTCATCAGGGGGACATAGAAGGCCGGCAGGGCCACCGCGTACGCGGTCGGGAATGCGGCGAACAGCACAGCGCCGCCAAGGATCAGCCAAGTCTCATTGCCGTCCCACACCGGCGCGATGCTGGCCACCATGGTGTCGCGGGCGTCGTCGTCCGGGGCCATCGGAAGCAGCATGCCGACCCCCAGGTCGAAACCGTCGAGCAGGACATAGATGATGACGCCGACGCCGATGATGCCGGCAAGGACAAGCGGAAGATCGAACTCGGTCACAGCACGCGCCTCCCTCTCATTCGGCCGGTTTGCCGACGCCGTCCGCGCCGACCGCGGCGCGGGGCGTGCGGCTCGGCGTCACATCGGGCGTATCGTCGGCATCGGGGGCGGGCGGTCCGGCGCGCACGACACGCGCGGCGTACCACAGGAACGCAACCAACAATCCCGAGTAGACCACGATGAACGAAACCAGAGACGTCGCCACGGCGCCCGACGCCACCGGGGACGCGCTCTCCGTCGTGCGCAGGATGCCATAAACCGTGTAGGGCTGCCGGCCGACCTCGGCGACCATCCACCCGGCGATGGTGGCGACGAACCCGGACGGTCCGGAGAGAATGCAGGCCCAGTGCAGCCATGGGGTGGAGAACAGCTGCCCCCGCCATCGCAGCCACACCCCCAGGGCACTCAGCGCGATCATCCACAAGCCGATTGCCACCATGATCCGGAACGAAAAGAACACCGTGGCCACGGGCGGCTGGTCGGCACGGTCCACCTCGTTCAGACCGCGCACCTCACCGGTCCAGTCGTGGGTCAGGATCAGGCTGGCGACGTTGGGAACGCCGATCTCGGCATGGTTCTCCTGGGCGTCCTGATCGGGCAGGGCGAACAGCAGCAGCGGGGCGCCCCGTTCGGTCTCCCACAGGCCCTCCATGGCCGCCACCTTCATCGGCTGGTGCTCCAGCGTGTTCAGGCCATGCTGGTCCCCGACGAGGAGTTGCGTCGGGGCGACGATGGCCGCGAGCAGCAGACCGAGCGACAGGCCCTTGCGCGCAACGGCCTCGTGATGGCGGCGCACCAGATGCCACGCCGAGACGGCCGCTACCACGAACGCGCCGGTCAGGAACGACGCCAGCACCATGTGGGTGACGCGGTAGGGCATGGAGGGGTTGAAGATCACCGCCCACCAGTCCTGGACCACGGCGCGGCCGTCGATCCACTCCACCCCGGCCGGTGTGTGCATCCAAGAGTTCGCGGCCAGGACCCAGAACGCCGAGTTGATGGTCCCAATGGAGACCAGAATGGTGGCGAGGAAGTGCAGCCGATTGCCGACCTTGCGCCAGCCGAACAGCATGACGCCGATGAATCCGGCCTCGACGAAAAAAGCGGTCAAGACCTCGACTGACAGGAGCGGCCCCAGCACCGGGCCGGTCGCGTCGGAGAAGCGGCTGAAGTTAGTGCCGAATTGGTACGACAACACCAGTCCCGACACCACGCCCATCCCAAAGGCCAGCGCGAACAGCTTGGCCCAGAACAGGTACAGGCTTTTGTACACGGGATTGTGCGTGCGCAGCCACAGCGCCTCGACCGTGACCAGGAACCAGGCCAGCCCGATCGTCAGGGTTGGAAAGAGAATATGAAATGAGACCGTAAAGGCGAACTGGATGCGCGCCAGAAGGATGGGGTCGATATCGGCAAGCATGGGGGAACAGGCTCCCGTTGCGGTCGGACGGCGGCAGCGGCGCCGCCGCCGCCGCGCGCGTTCGCGGATGCAACAGGGATATGGGGCCCGCCCGGTTTGGTTCCAGACGCGGGACTTGCCGGCGCGCCGAAAAATCGCGGACGCGGTGTCGTTTCGTCCGGTGCTGGAGAATGCACCATCACATAAGGATCGAGACACACATCCGCATTGAGGGTATATGGGCCACCAGGTGCCGTCGCGGCACGGGTCCATCCAGCATCTTCGGGTTCTGGCCGCACAGACGTGTTCGTGGGGCGTGTGCTGCACTCACTGGTTTCGCGGGGAAAGAGGCGATGACTTTCAAGCGGCTGTGGGCGAGAGACCCGACGACTACTCTCGTCCTTGTCGGTTTTGTTTTGGTCGGCTGCGACCAGGACGCTTCTGAGTCATACGAGGTGCTTAACAATACGGTGCCGGCCGGCGGCCCGACCCTACAGGTCGATCCAACCACAGGGCCGGCCAACATCGCCCAGCTCACCGCTGGGTTTAGCGAGGCGGAGGCGGCGGTTGTCGAGCAGTCCCTGGCTTGGTACGGCACGGAATCACGGTTCGCCCTGTCCAGACTTCAGGGCAGCACCGCCCGTGACCTGGTGGATGTGGTCAACTGCCTAAAGCAGGACGAGGGCGGACCCGAGGAAGAGCGCTGCTTTAAGTAACGGCCCGGCGCTGCGTCGCGGCCGTGGTCGAGCCCTAAACCCCCCGGTCGGTCGGTTGCGCGCCCGGACCCGATCGGATGACCGGCACATTGTCGATCAGCCGGGTGGAGCCAAGCCGCACGGCGGCAAGCAGCCGGCCTACGCCCGTCGAGGGAAGGGCGGGGAGGGGAGCCAGGGTCTCGGGGTCCCGCAGGTCCAGGTACTCAACGATCGCGAACCCCGCCGCTGTCAGGCGCGCGCGAGCGTCGGCCAACTGCGGTGCGGCTGGAGCGCCCGTGGCCAGCGTGGCCGCCGTTTCGCTCAGCACGCGGAACAGCGCCGGGGCGATCGTGCGTTCGGCCTCGGTCAGGTAGGCGTTGCGCGAGGAGAGGGCCAAGCCGTCCTCGGCGCGGACCGTCGCCCCGCCAACGATCTCCACCGGGATATCGAGATCCGTCACCAGCCGCCGTATGACCTGGAGCTGCTGGTAGTCTTTTTCGCCGAACACGGCCATATCGGGCAGCGCGCGCAGCAGCAGTTTCGTGACCACCGTGGCCACGCCCTCGAAGTGGCCCGGGCGGTGGTCGCCGCACAGACCCTTGGAGACACCCTCCACCGTCACGCGGGTCGCGAATCCCGCTGGATACATGGACTCCGCGTCCGGCGCGTACACCGCGCGGCACCCGACCTCGGCCAGCCGGGCCGCGTCCTCGGCTTCCTGCCGGGGATAGGTCGAGAAGTCTTCGCCCGGGCCGAACTGGGTTGGGTTGACGAAAATCGTGGCGATGACCCGATCTGCGCGTTCCAAGGCGGTGCGCACCAACGACAGGTGACCGGCGTGCAACGCGCCCATGGTCGGGACGAGGCCGACCCGCAGCCCCTGCGTCCGCCAATCCGCCACGGTCCGTCGCAGGTCCGCAACATCGCGCAGCACGGGCAGGGCGTCGCTCTGCCGGAGTTCGGACACGCTCACGTCGACACTTTGCGTTGGAAGGTGTGTTCCGGCGCCGGGAAGCGGCGCGCCCGGACGTCGGCCGCATACGCGGCAACGGCGGCATCGGTCGCCCCGGCCAGATCGGCATACTTGCGCACGAAGCGCGGCGTGAAGTCGGTGAACAGGCCGAGCATGTCCTCCGCGACCAGCACCTGACCGTCGCAGGCGGCCGAGGCCCCGATCCCGATCGTCGGGACTGGAACGGTCTGTGTGACGCGATCAGCCACGTCCACCATCGTACCCTCGACCACGATGGCGAAGGCTCCCGCGTCGGCGATCGCCTGGGCGTCCTCCAGCAGGGCCTCCGCGCCGGCCTCGTCGCGGCCTTGCGCGCGGAACCCGCCCATCGCATGCACCATCTGCGGCCGCAACCCGACATGTCCCATCACCGGGATGCCGCGGGCCACAAGAAACGCCACGGTGTCCGCCATTTCCCGGCCACCCTCGATCTTAACGGCCGGCGCTCCGGTTTCCGCCAGCACCCGGGCCGCGTTGCGGAACGCCACGGCCGGGCTTTCCTGCGCCGTGGCGAACGGCATGTCGACGACCACCAGGGCGCGGTCCGAACCCCGCATCACGGCCTGACCATGCGCGATCATCATATCGAGCGTGACGCCCACGGTGGTGGGCATGCCATACAGCACCATGCCGAGGGAATCGCCGACCAGAAGCAGGTCGACATGCGGGTCGAGCAGGCGTGCGGTGGGGGTGGTGTACGCGGTCAGGCAGACCACCGGGTCGCCCCCCTTGCGGGCCTGAATGTCACGCACGGTCCGGCGGGACTGTGCGACGGGACGGACGGCACTCATCGTCGGCTCCTGTCGATCATTCGGCGGAACGCGGGCATGGTTCGCAATGGCCCGCGTAGCCCGGGCCGGGCGCCGTGGCGTCCAGCGGCGGCATCCCGACCGAACGGGTGCTCGGCGTCCTGGGATCACAGGTCACCCCACGAACGCAAAAAACCGCACGACCAAGACCACCCATCCTCGGGGCCCCCTGGTATCGTACGGCCTTAATGCTTATGGAAGCGGATAGCCGCCGCCGTCAAGACTGGACGTGCGACCGTCTCACGGTTTGCGGCGGAACAGACTCCGCGGCGCGCCTATGCCCGGTGGCCCCTCGTGCCTTTCCACAAGGGACAAAAAAATCCCGGGGCGGATGCCCCGGGCAAGTGGAGGGAGGAACGCGCCCGACGGCGCGGGGCTCGATCCGGTGGACCCGGGCCGTGGGCCCGCCGAACCGAAACTCTGTGGACCGTGGCCTGCCCGGCGACAGACGAACGCTGTCGTTTCAGGCGGCCCGAGGCCTTGATCCCCACGATACGGGGACCAAGGCCGGTCCCGATTAGATCGCCTGCGAACCGCGACCGAACTCGGGGTAGGCCTCAAGGCCCAGTTCCGCCTTGTCCAGACCGATCGCTTCTTCCTCTTCGGACACCCGGATGCCCATGGTCATCTTCAGAATGCTCCAGATGACAAAGCTTACGACGAACACAAAGGCCCCGATCGACACCACGCCCAACGCCTGGGAGCCGAAGTTGGTGTCGCTGTTGGTCAGCGGAACCGCCATGGTGCCCCAGATGCCACACACCAGGTGGACCGGGATGGCGCCGACCACGTCGTCGATCTTCAGCTTGTCCAGCAGCGGCACGGCGATGACCACCAGCACCCCGCCGATGCCCCCGATCAGGATGGCCATGATCGGCGACGGAGTCAGAGGCTCGGCCGTGATGGAGACCAAGCCGGCAAGCGCGCCGTTCAACGCCATGGTCAGGTCGACCTTGCCGTACATCGCCTGGGTCATGATCATCGCGATCGTGACACCGGCGGCGGCGGCGAGGTTGGTGTTGACGTAGATGGTGGAAATCGCCGTGACGTCGGCCGCGCTGCCCATAGCGAGCTGCGAGCCGCCATTGAAGCCGAACCAGCCCAGCCACAGGATGAAGGTGCCGAGGGTCGCCAACGGAAGGTTGGCGCCCGGCATCGGGTTCACCTTGCCATCTGGGCCGAACTTACCGATGCGGGCGCCGAGCAGAATGGCGCCGGACAGCGCGGCCCAGCCGCCCGTCGAGTGCACGATGCTCGAACCGGCGAAGTCGCTGAAACCGGCCTCGGACAGCCAGCCACCGCCCCACTGCCAAGCCCCCTGGATCGGGTAAATGACCCCGGTCAGGACTACCACGAAGATCATGAAGGGCCACAGCTTGATGCGCTCGGCCAGCGTGCCGGACACGATGGAGGCCGCAGTGGCGACGAACACCATCTGGAAGAACCAGTCGGAGGCCCCGGCGTAGCCGCCGTCACCCGTGAACGCACCGTCCGCCGTGAGCGGATCGTCCGCCCCCCAGGGGCCCGGAATGCCGAACAGCCCGCCGGTGCTGGCGACATCGTTGTACATCAGGTTGTAGCCGATGACCCAGAACATCAGACCGCCAATGGAATAGATGGCGATGTTCTTCAGCATCTGCATGGTGGTGTTCTTGGATCGGACCAGACCACCTTCCAGCATGCCGAAACCGGCCGCCATGAACATGACCAGGAAGCCATGAAGCATGAACGACAGGGTGTTGAAGATGTACACGGTTTCGCCCGAAACGGCGGGCATGGCGGCCTCGGCCGCCTCCTGAGCCAGGGCCGGCCCGGCCATGGCGACGGCGGCCAAACCGCCCAGCGCGGCGAGCGCAACCTGCGTCTTGCTGCGAATCATCAATCGGTCCTCCTACAGGGCGTCTGCGTCGGTTTCGCCGGTCCGGATGCGCACGGCCTTCTCGACATCCATCACGAACACCTTGCCGTCGCCGATCTTGTCGGTGCGGGCGGCGGTGGTGATGGCTTCGATCACGCGCTCGACCATGTCAGCCGGGACGACGATTTCGATCTTCACCTTCGGCAGAAAATTCACCTGGTATTCGGCGCCCCGATAGATCTCGGTCTGGCCCTTCTGTCGTCCGAAGCCTTTGACCTCGGAGACCGTCAGCCCCTGGATCTCAAGCGCGCCGAGAGCCTCGCGGACCTCGTCAAGCTTGAAGGGCTTGATGATCGCCATGATCAACTTCATTGCCTGTACCCCCAGTGGAACGTCTGGTTTTGCGCCAACGCGGCCCTTGCCCCTCATGGTAGTAGGGCCCGCTAACGTCGTGGTTCGTGGGTAATCAAGCGCCGTGCCAACCGTCAAGTCACGTGACAGTTTCGCGCCTTTTCAAGAGGTTGGAGAGCCGTCGGGCAATGCGTTTCGGAATTCTGACAAACCAGCGGCAAAATCCTGGCCAAAAAAAGGGCCACTGCGCGTTCGCAGTGCATAAATTCTGTGCGCTGCCGCACGGGGGATGCCGCTGCCTCAACCCCGGCCCACGTCCGCCAGAGCACGGGGCCGGGCCGCGCTCCGAAACGCGATGCGGCCCGCCCCATCGCGAGGAGCGGGCCGCATCGTTAGCGTTATACAGTCGGATCGTAGGCTCTGGGCTCCGGTGCTACTTGAACACAACCGTTTTCCGGTTGTTCATGAAGACGCGACGCTCGCAATGCCAGCGGACCGCGCGTGCGAGGACGACGGTTTCGACGTCGCGGCCCATGCGCACCAGCGCTTCGCCCGTGTGTGTGTGATCCACGCGCATCACCTCCTGTTCGATGATCGGGCCTTCGTCCAGGTTCTCGGTGACGTAGTGGGCGGTCGCGCCGATGAGTTTGACGCCTTTTTCGTGGGCCTGCTGATAGGGGCGGGCGCCCTTGAAGCTGGGCAGGAAGGAGTGATGAATGTTTATGCAACGGCCACTCAAGGCGGCGCTCATATCCTGAGACAACACTTGCATGTATCGCGCCAGGACGACCAGATCGATCTCGTTGGTCTCGATCAGGTCGAGGATCTGCCGTTCCTGATCGGCCTTGGTCTCCTTGGTCACCGGCAGATGATAAAACGGGATCCCGTGCCATTCGGCGAGATCGCGCAGGTCCTCATGATTGGAGACGACCGCCGGGATTTGGATGTGGAGCTGCCTGGACTTCCACCGGTTCAGCAGATCGTTCATGCAGTGACCGAAGCGCGAGACGGCGATCAGCACCCGCGGCGGCCGGCTGGCGTCGACCAGCGCCCACTCCATGCCGAAGTTGGTCGCCACAGTCTGGAAATGGCCGCGCATGGTTTCGATGTCGGGCATGTTCGGATGCCCTGCGCGGAACACGCAGCGCATGAAAAAGCGGCCTGTCTGCGGGTCACCGTAACTGTGGGATTCGGTGATGAAGCACTGGTGTCCGGCGAGGAACCCCATGACGGCGGCCTGCACACCAAGCCCGTCGGGGCACTGAACGGTCAACAGGTAGGGTACGGTGGGATCGGCATTCATGCGGGGCGCTCTCTGATCGAGGGGGCGAGCGAATGGGATGGCCGCGAACGGGCCGTGAGATGTGGCGCGGCCCGACACGACGCCCGGGAGAACTGCGGTCAGACTGTCCTGTACCGCACCGCCCCGCCGCGCGAAAGGAGAACCGCGCCAGATGAGCGGAGAACCGCGCCGGCGGCGGAGTTCGACGCGGATCTAAATGTCCAGGGTGTGAGCGCGCTCCCACGAACTGGCATGGCTCATGAACGCATTCCACTCTTTCATCTTGAGCCTCAAGAACGCATCGACGAACGAGTCCCCGAGTGACGACCGCAGGATCGCGCTGCGGTCCAGCAGGCGCAGCGCGTCCAGCAGGTTCAGGGGCAGCTTCTTGACGTCGTGCAGGGTGTGGCCATCCTCGTACATGTTGATGTCCAGGCGTTCGCCCGGATCCCGCCCGTTGGCGATGCCGTCCAGGCCGGCGGCCAGAACGCCAGCCTGCGCCAGATACGGGTTCGTGGCTCCGTCCATCAAACGGAACTCGAACCGGCCCGCCTCTGGGATGCGCACCATGTGGGTTCGGTTGTTGCCCGAGTAGGTCACTGTGTTGGGGGCCCAGGTAGCCCCCGAGGCGGTTATCGGCGCGTTGATGCGCTTGTAGCTGTTGACGGTCGGATTGAAGAGGGCGCACAGCGCGTCCGCCGAGTGCATCACCCCGCCCAGGAAGGTGTAGGCCAGATCCGACAGCCCCATCTCGCCGTCGTCGTCGTGGAAGAGGTTGGTGGTCCCATCCGGCGTCCACATTGAGACGTGCATATGGCAGCCGTTGCCGGTCAGGTGGTTGAACGGCTTCGGCATGAACGTCGCGCGCATGCCCCGGGCTTCGGCCAGCGTGCGGACCATGTACTTGAAGAAGACGTGGCGGTCGGCGGTCAGCAGGCAGTCGTTATAGTCCCAGTTCATCTCGAACTGGCCGTTGGCGTCCTCGTGGTCGTTCTGATACGGCCCCCAGCCGAGCGCCCCCATGGCATCGCAGATTTCCGCGATCAAGTCGTACTGGCGCATCAGCGCGGACTGATCGTAGCAGGGTTTGGCCTGGGTGTCGGCCGTATCGGCGACCGCGCTGCCATCGGGCGTCAGCAGAAAATACTCGCACTCGACGCCGGTCTTCATGCGGTAGCCGAGGGATTCGGCGCGCGCAACCTGGGCCTTGAGCACCTGCCGCGGCCCTTGGTCGACCGGCTGATCCTCCATCACGAGGTCGGAGGCGACCCAGCCGACGTCCGGCTTCCAGGGAAGTTGGATCAGGCTGTCGGGATCGGGAACGGCGAACATGTCCGGGTGGGCCGGGGTCAGGTCCAGGTGGGTCGCGAAGCCGGCGAACCCGGCACCGCTGACCTGCATGCCGCCGATCGCGGCGGCCGGCACCAGCTTGGCCCGCAAGGCGCCAAACAGATCGACGTAGCTGACGAGGAAGTAGCGAATGCCGCGCTCCTTGGCGACGCGAGACAGATCGGTGGTCATGCCCTGTGGCCCCCTGGGTCGACGGGAGCGCTGGCATGTGCTCATTTAATAGGCAAGTACAGCCAAGCGCCCGGATTTTGATCGGATCACTGTATGGTGTTCCCGATGCGGGATCAATCCGAGGGAAATAAACTTTCCTGTGGGGAATGCTTGTGCCGGGTCAGGTCCGACTTAGCGCATCCTGCAGCGTGGGCCAAAGGCCGGAGCGCAGGGAGTCCATGAAGCCGTCGTAGAAACAGTCCGGGTCGACCCCCAGGGTATCGGCCAACCGGGTTCGTGCCGCATCGTCCAGCAGGACGTCGCCGGCTTCCACCGCGCGCAGAAAGCACGCGTCCAACCCACTTGCCGCGGCAATCTCGTCCAAGCGCAGGCCACGCTCCCCGCGCAACCGGGCGAGGGTCACACCCATGTGCGACCGAACCAACTGGTTTAAATCGAGCATATGCGACGGCAACGGGCGATCTCCACGCCGTGGTGCTTTCCGCGCGAGGACGTGCCGTGAAATGTAACGGGACGGTGATCGCCTGTCGCTCGCGAAACCACGGGGCGAGGGTCCGTGTCCGGCCTCGATGCCCGTTCCGCGACGCGCTGGCGGGGGGATCTCCAATTCCGGGGTGTCTCTTGGGGAGCGCCGGCGGGGCGACGAAACCATTCGTCGGATGCGAGGTTCCGGCGCAGAGAACCGCCGGCCGTCTTGCGACGCACGGCACCAGCCCGGTCCTTCGATCCGGTTACGACTCGTGGCGGGGATACACGATCACCGACAGCAGGCGAAGCGGCAGGCGCCGCAGGTCCTCGGGTCCATGCGGCGCGTCGGCGTCGAAGAACAGGGAATCGCCGGGCTCCAGGTCGTACAGCTTGTTGCCGTGGCGATACCCGACCGCTCCCTCCAACACATAGATGAACTCCAAGCCCGTGTGCTGGAAGAGCGGGAACACCTCGGACTCTTCGGTCAGGGTCACGAGGTAGGGTTCCATGATGATCGGCTTGCCCACGGTGTGGCCGAGGAGCTGATACTGGTGGCCCGCCCGGGTACCGCGTCGCTCAATGGTCAGCCCTTGACCGGCGCGGACATGGGTGGCGTCGCGTTGCTCCTCGAACTTCCGGAAAAAGGCTGTGACCGGAACATTCAGGGCGACCGACAGCCGGTATAGGGTGGCCAGGGACGGCGAGGTCTGCCCGTTTTCGATCTTGGACAGCATCCCGGCCGATAAGCCAGCATGCTTGGCGAGGTCCACGACCGTCATTTCCATGCGGGTACGGAACTCCCGCACCTGACGCCCGATCGCAAACTCCAGCGAGTTTTCCGGCGCCCCGCCCACGGCGTGCGGATCCTGACGGTCGGTGTCGTCCGGCTCACGTTGCGATGTGGAGGACGGGGAGCGCGCCATATCCGGATCCTGTCTGGTGGGAGGGATTTAACCGCATTCAAAGAATGTTATCAGTTTGAGATTGGTTTCTCTAGGTTTCGTTTCCTGTCAGGAAAGTGCTTTTGTCGTCGATCCTGAACGCGTAAGGTCGCGGCGCCCCGTGGCGCTCCGTGAGGCCATGACCCGCACCGTACGACCTGGAGAGACTCTTTTATGACCGCTACCCTCATCGATGGAAAAGCCTTCGCCGCCGCATTACGGGCGCGTCTCGCCGAGGAAGTCGCGGGACTGGCAGGGCGCGGTCTCGTTCCGGGATTGTCGGTCGTTCTGGTGGGGGAGGACCCGGCCAGCCAGGTCTACGTCCGCAGCAAGGAGCGGATGGCGGCCGAGGCGGGTATGGTATC
Organism: Roseospira marina; assembly: GCF_014197855.1. Taxonomy (GTDB): domain Bacteria; phylum Pseudomonadota; class Alphaproteobacteria; order Rhodospirillales; family Rhodospirillaceae; genus Rhodospira; species Rhodospira marina. Next base: position 528,523 of record NZ_JACIGJ010000001.1, on the reverse strand, counting down.
GATCGCTCATAGACTGCCGGCCGAGACGGCCCAGGACGACCTTCTGGCCCTGATCCGCACCCTCAACGCGGAACCGACCGTACACGGCATCCTGGTGCAGCTTCCGCTGCCGGCGGGACTGGATGCGCAGGCGGTGGTCCTGGCCATCGATCCGGCGAAGGACGTGGACGGTCTGCACCCGATCAACGCCGGCAATCTGGCGTCCGGTGTGCCGGCCCTAGTGCCGTGCACACCTTCTGGCTGCATGATGATGCTGCGGGATCGTCTGGGCGATCTGTCGGGGGCCAATGCCGTGGTCGTGGGGCGGTCCAACCTGATGGGCAAGCCGATGGCGCAGCTTCTGCTGGCCGCAAACTGCACCGTGACGGTGGCGCATTCGCGCACGCGGGACCTGCCGGCGGTCTGCCGGTCCGCCGATATCCTGGTGGCCGCCGTGGGACGGCCCCGCATGATCGGAGCGGATTGGATCAAGCCGGGCGCGACCGTGATCGACGTGGGCATCAACCGCCTGCCGCCCGAGCCCGGTGCGGACAAGGGCAAGCTGGTCGGCGACGTGGACTTCGAGGCGGCGAAAGAGGTGGCCGGGGCGATCACCCCGGTTCCGGGCGGCGTGGGGCCGATGACCATCGCCTGCTTGCTCGACAACACGGTTGAGGCCGCGTGCCGCGCGAACGGTATCTCGCGCGGTTGAGCTCCTCGTCGGTTCGAGCGTGCTGGGCTTAGCGGTCGGGCACGTCGTCCCAGCGGGCGCTGGCATCGTCGTCGTCGGCCCTTGCCTCGACCCAGTGGTCGCCGGATGGGGTCTCTTCGCGTTTCCAGAACGGCGCCCGGGTCTTGAGCCAGTCGATGAGGAACTGACAGCTTTCCAGCGCGGCGGTTCGGTGGGCCGAGGTGGTGCAGACCAGCACGATGGGCTCGCCCGGCGCCATGCGCCCGAACCGATGGATCACCAGAACGTCGGCGAGATCCCAGCGGCGGCGGGCCTCGGCTTCGATCCGTTCAAGCTGACGCTCGGTCATGCCTGGGTAGTGCTCCAGCGTCAGCGCGCGGACCGGCGGCGCACCGTCCGGAACCTCCCCCAGGTAATCGCGAACCAACCCGGTAAACGTCGCCACCCCACCGACGCGGCCCGTGCCCTGTGTGAACGCGGCGATTTCGGCGCCGACGTCGAACACCGTCTGCTGCACGCGGATCACAGCCTAGCCTCCCGTCACCGGCGGAAAGAAGGCCACCTCGCGCGCCCCGGTCACTTCGACGTCGAGGCCGGCGAAATCCTGGTCGACGGCGCAGCGGACGAGGGCCGGGTCTGCGAACGCCCGGGCGTATGCCGGCCCGCGCCCGCTCAGCCAGCCCATCAGGTCACAGACGGTCGTGATCTGCGGGGGGAGAGCGTCCAGAGTTTCCTCCCCGGTGCCGATGAAGTCCCGCAACCACGCGAAATACAGCACCTTCATGACATGACCTCGGCAAAGGGCAGGTAGTCCACGAGATCACCCGGTTCGATGGCGCGGTGATCTTCCGGCACGTCCACCAGGCCGCCGGCCGCGCTCATCGACCGGACCATTGCGCTGTCTTGGGACGCTGCCGTGCGCAGGACCGGACCCTCCGGCCCGGTCTCGATCCAGGCCCGCAGGAACTCCCGGCGATGTCCGGCCTTGGTGTGGTGGAACCCGGCGGGAAGGGGATAGCGCAGCGGCGGCGTCACCGTCTGACCGCCCAGCCGCTGCACCAGGGGCCGGACGATGAGCAGAAATGTGACCAGTGCGGAGACGGGGTTCCCGGGCAACCCGGCAAAGGCGGCGTCGCGAATCTGGCCCAGGGCCGCCGGCTTGCCGGGCTTGATCGCCAGCCGCCAGAAGTGCAGCACACCCAGCGCCTCCACCGCGTCCCGCACATGATCCTCGCCGCCGACGGACACCCCGCCGGAGGTCAGCAGCAGGTGGTGCTCATCCGCCGCCCCGCCCAGCGCCGCCGTGATGCGGTCCAGGTCGTCGGGCAGGTGCCCCAGGTCGGTCACCTCGGCCCCCAGAGCCTCCGCCAGCGCCATCAAGCCGTAGCGGTTGCCGTCATAGAGTCCGCCCGGGGGCAGGGCGGCGCCGGGCTCGAACACCTCGTCGCCGGTCGAGAACACGCCGATCCGCACACGCTCGCACACGGGAACGAAGGGGTGCCCGGCCGCAGCCGCGAGCGCGATATCCAAAGGCGTCAGCCGCCGGCCGGCCGTCATGACCGTGGTGCCGGTGCGGAAGTCACCGCCCGCCGCGCGCACATGGCGGCGCAGGGGTACGCCCGCCGGCAGCGTGGCCCGGCCGTCGCCGGTATCGGTGACGTCCTCCTGCATGATGACGGTGTCCGCGCCCGCCGGCATCACACCACCGGTGAAGATGCGAGCAGCCTCCCCCGAGGCCAGCGGCCGGCCGAGCGGATGCCCAGCCGCGACCCGCGCCGTGACGGGCAGGGTGACGGGCTCGGTCGGGGACAGATCGCTGTGCCGCACGGCATAGCCGTCCATGGCAGACGTGTCTTCGGCCGGATGCGTCACAGTGGCAATCAGGTCGGCCGCCAGAACGCGGCCGGCGGCGGCGCGTAAGGGGACGCGCTCGACCGCCACGGCGGGCGTGACGCGCTCGGGGATCGCGGCGAGGGCCTCGTCCAGGGACAGCAGGCGGTCGCCGATGGCGAAACAATCGGTCGTCGAGGTCGTCACAATGGCTCCCGGGTTACGGCCATCACTGTATGTGGGGTCAACGCATATGGGCCAAACCCTGGCGCAGATAAATATACCCGGTTTGGGCGGTCAGAAGGGCGGCCACCCACAACAGCAGCTCGCCGGGCCAGTCCAGCGGAAGGCCGCCGAGGGTGGCCGCATCGCCCACCAGCAGCAGCGGCAGGGCGACGAGCTGCGCGGTGGTCTTCCACTTCGCGAGCATGGTGACCGGCATGCCGATGGACCGTCCGGCCAGGAACTCCCGCAGGCCGGAGACCAGGATCTCCCGAAACAGGATCACCACCGCCGCCACCAGGGCCACGTCCGACAGCCGGTCGAAGCCGGCCAGCATCACCAGGATGGCGGCCACCAGCAGCTTGTCCGCAATGGGGTCGAGGAACCGCCCGAAATCGGACACCACCTGAAGCTTCCGCGCCAGCCAGCCATCGAGGTAGTCGGTGACCGCGGCGATGACGAACAGACCGGCGGCCACCCAGCGGGCTTCGGGTCCGGGGATGTAGAAGGTGGCGACGATCACCGGGATCAGCGCGATCCGAGCGAGGGTCATGGCGTTGGGCAGGGCATGGAGCATGGAGGATCCCGTCGGCGCAGTGTGTCGCAGGAACTCTTACCGGATCACTCGGTTCCGTGGAACCGTTCATAGATTTTACGGGCCAGCCCGGCGCTGACGCCGTCGACCGCCTCAAGGTCGGCGAGGCCGGCCTGAGAGACCGCCTTGGCCGAGCCGAAATGGTGCATGAGCGCCTTCTTACGCGCCGCGCCGATGCCCGGGATCGCGTCCAGGGGATTGGCGGCGGCCGCCTTCTTGCGGCGGGCCTGATGGCCTGCCACGGCAAAGCGATGCGCCTCGTCCCTCAGACGTTGGACGAAGTACAGAACGGGGTGGTTCGGCGGCAACAGAAAGGACGGCCGGTCGCGCAGAAAGAACCGCTCGCGCCCGGCGTCCCGGTCCGGCCCCTTGGCGATCCCGACCAGGGGGACATCCTCGATTCCCAGGTTCTCCAGCACTCCGGCGGCGGCGGACAGTTGGCCTTGACCGCCGTCGATCAGCACCAGGTCCGGCCACTGGCCGCGCGTGCGATCGGGGTCTTCCTTCAGCGCGCGGGCGAACCGGCGCTCCATGACCTCCCGCATCATGGCGTAGTCGTCGGCGGTGGCGTCGGCATGGCGGATGTTGAATTTGCGGTACGAGGTTTTCTGAAATCCCTCGGGACCGGCGACGATCATCCCACCGATCGGGTTGGTGCCGGAGATGTGGGAGTTGTCGTAGACCTCGATCCGCTCGGGGGGGGCGTCCAGGCCGAGAATCTCCCCCAGCCCCTCCAGCAGGGTCTGTTGGGCCGATGTCTCCGCCAGCCGGCGGGCGAGGGCCTCGCGTGCGTTGGTCAGGGCGTGGTCGACCACCTTACGCCGCTCGCCGCGTTGGGGCAGGTGAAGCTTTACCTTATGGTCTGCCCGGATCGAGAGCGCCTCGGCCACCAGCTCCGGGTTCGGAATCGGCTCGCTCAGCAGCACGAGGCCCGGTGGCATCTGACGGGCATAGAACTGCCCGAGGAACGCCTCCAGCACCGCGCCGGACTCGTCGTCCTTGGCATGGCTGGGGTAGTAGGCGCGGTTGCCGTGGTTGTTGCCGGCCCGGAAAAAGAACACCTGGATGCAGGTTTGCCCGCCGGCCTGATGCAGGGCGATCACGTCGGCCTCGCCGACTCCGGGCAGGGCGATGTCCTGGTGCGACTGCACGCTGGTCAGGGCACGGATGCGGTCCCGGTAGATGGCCGCTTCCTCGAACGCGAGGCGGGCGCTGGCCTCTTCCATGCGGGCCGCGAGGTCGCGCTGCATGTCCTGGCTGCGACCCTCCAGGAACGCCCGTGCCTGCCCCACCAGGGCGTCATAGTCCTCGCGGCTGATCCGCTCCACGCAGGGGGCCGAGCACCGCTTGATCTGGAACAGCAGGCAGGGGCGGGTGCGGCTGGCGAACACGTTGTCGGAGCAGGACCGCAGCAGAAAGGCCTTCTGCAACGCCACCAGCGTGCGGTTGACGGCGCTCGCCGAGGCGTAGGGCCCGTGATAGCGGCCGGGGCGTGTCCGCGGCCCGCGATGCTTGAGCACCCGAGGCCAAGCGTGATCTTCCGCGATGAGGATGTAGGGGAATGACTTATCGTCGCGCAGGAGGATGTTGTAGCGCGGCTTCAGCTTCTTGATGAGATTGCTTTCAAGAAGCAGCGCCTCCGCTTCCGTATGGGTCGTTACGACCTCCATGTGGACAGTTGCGTCGATCATGCGACGCAGCCGGATCGGCAGACGCTCCGGGTGTGTGTAAGTCACCACCCGCTTTTTGAGGTTCCGCGCCTTGCCCACATAAAGGGCATCTCCCGCCTGATCGAGCATGCGATAGACGCCCGGGGCGTTCGGCAGCGTCCGAACGGTTGCGGCGATCACCGAAACACCCGTTGCCGCGGGGGGCTCTGGGGGCGTGAACGGAGAGGGAACATCGGGCCGTGTCATTAACCGGAACTCACGTATGGGTATGCGCCGTCGAACGATGCAGGTTTGGCTAATCAATCCGACGGCTTAATCCGTTCGAACGAGACGGGCATCGGAACGATGCGTCTCGGGAAGGGCCCTGTGCCCGGGATGGGGCAGTCCGAAAGGCTTTGTAACAGATTGGCGACACTTCTGTGACCGAATCGCACCCATCCGGCATGACGCGCCCCGTGACAAGCCTGATTGTATCCACGAAACCTGTGGATAACTGTGTGGAGCAACTGTGACCCTCCTGCCCGACTCCTAGGGATTCCGGGCGTTTGACGTCCGTGCCCAAGGAATGAGCATTCTTTGTAACCCCCTGGAATGAAACGATTAAAAAAATATAGGGGCGGACTCGTACTCTGGGCAATCTGCCTTGGCGGCCCGTCGGAGTCAGCCCCGTCGTGCGACGGCGCCTGTGCACAACTCGCCGTGTAATAAAAGGCCATAGTGTTTCTGAGGCTTTTGTCGACTCGGAACCGCAATAAAGCCCGCTGGCGAACCAAGACAGAGCGGCGCAAAAAATACGCGCAACGCACGCTAGCCGCCGCTGTATGGTTTCGAACTGCCAGGCGTTCCTCGTTTCGCTATCCAAATGGATTGAGGCGCTCGATCGTGACGCCGACACTCTCGGCGTCCGGGAACACATCCAGCTTCTCAACTCGAACCTGTGCGCGGCGAACCCGAGAGTCCTCGAGGCATGCGTCGGCGATTCGCTCCGCAAGCGTTTCGACCAGATTGACGTGCCCCTCCAGCGCCAGCGCTCGAACCCGGTTCAGGACCGTTTCGTAGCACACGACGTTTTCCAGGCGATCGCCGAGATCGCCAGCGCTCTCGCGGACCGACAAATCCAGGTTCAGGCGGATGCGCTGGTGCCCGACCTTCTCGTGGTCGTATACCCCGATCCTGGCGTGCAGCACCAAGTCACGAACAAACACATGACGGAGCCGGTTCTCGGCATCGGCCATGGGAGCCACGGGGGGCGAGGTGTACAGCTTGGAGCGAGGGCTCATGAACGCACCACCCATGCCGAACGGAGGGAAGGGGGCCTGAGGCGGGACGGGAGGGCAAGGCGCCGGGATCCGGTGATGGATCCGGCGGTCCCAAGGGCTCTCTCTCCGTGCTCAGGGGATGCCAGCGGGTCACTCCTCGGGCGGATCGGCCAGCCCGCCGTTGGCGGACCAGGCCCAGGCCAGATGCTGACCGCCATCAAGTGCTATCATTTGCCCAGTCATGGACCGGGCCGCAAGGATAAACCGGGCGGCCTGCCGGATCTCGGCGACCGAGGTCCCCCGCTGCAAAGGCATGGCCGCGCACTGCGCATCGAACTGAGCCTGGCTCTGCCGGGGACTCGGCAGGGCGGGACCCGGCCCGATGGCGTTGACCCGCACCCGTGGCGCCAGGGCCAAGGCGAGGGTCTGCGTCAGGGTCCAGAGCCCGGCCTTGCTGACCGTGTAGCTCACGAAGTGGGGCGTCAGGTTCCAGACCCGCTGGTCGATCATATTGAGCACCAGCCCCTCGGCTCCCTCCGGCAATCCGCGCGCCATGGCTTGCGTCAGCACGAAGGGCGCCCGCAGGTTCGGCTCCAGGTGATGGTCCCAGGACGCTCTCGTAGCCGAATCCCAGCGGTCGTAGTCGAATGCCGACGCATTGTTGACCAGCACGCCGATGGCCCCGCCCAACGCATCGGCGGCGCGGACCACAAGATCGGTGGTCTCGGCCTCCACGGACAGGTCAGCACGTACGGCGACGGCGCGACCGCCGGCGTCCTCAATCAAGGCCTGGGTCTCCGCGACCTCATCGGCCGCTTCGCGATAGTGCAGAGCGACGGCACAACCCGCAGCCGCCATCTCCTCGGCCAGGGCACGTCCGATGCGCCGTCCGGCGCCAGTGACGAGAGCGAACGGAGGAATGGTGTCGGGACGATCGAGAGTCATCAGGTCTCCATGTTAGGCGCGGGGCGGCGGCCGGGTTCAAGCCCCGGCGAGGCGTCCCAGGATGTGTTCCACGCCCAGGTACTGGATGGTCGTGTAGCCGCCATAGGCGAGCAGAAACAGGCCGGCCTCGACCCGCCCGATCCGCCGGCCGGTCAGCATGATGGGGATCAGCAGGATGGAAACGGCGGCCATGGCCCAGAGGTCGAAATGGAGAATCTGGTCGGGGATCACAACCGGCACGACCACGGCGGTCGCCCCCAGGATGGCGAGGATGTTGAAGATGTTGGACCCGACGACATTGCCGAGCGCCATGTCGGACTGCCCCTTCATGGCGGCGGCCACGGCCACCGCCAACTCCGGCAACGACGTTCCCAGAGCGACCATCGTCAGGCCGATGACCTCCTCCGACACACCCAGGCTGCGCGCGATGTCGACCGCGCCGGTCACCAGAAGGTTGGCCCCGGCGATCACCCCCACAAGCCCAAGGAGGATGGCGCCGATGATGACGGCCCAGGACCGGTTTTTCAGGCCCTCGAACTCCTCGACCTCGGTTAGGTGGGTGTCGCCCGGATGCGGTCCGGCGGCCTCCCGCCGGTACGCGAACACGACATAGGCCGCCAGCAAACCCAGCATGATCAGGCCGTGCCAGCGCGGAATGACGCCGCCCAGCGCAAGCGCCCCGAACAGGACGGTGGCCGCAATCATCACCAATCCGTCCTGCACCCCCGTGCGGGGATCGCAGGCAATCGGCTTCAGGATCGCGGCCGCGCCGAGGATCAGCAGGATGTTGGCGATGTTCGAACCGACCACGTTACCGACCGCAATGCCGGGGGCGTTGGTCAGGGCAGCCTGGAGGCACACCACCAACTCCGGCAGCGACGTTCCGAAAGCGACCACGGTGAGGGCCACCAACAAAGGAGACACACCCAGGCGTTCGGACATCGCAACCGCGCCGCTGACCAGCGTGTTGGAGCCGAGCGGCAGAAGAGCAATGCCGGCGATCAGGAGGGCGATGGACAGCAGCACCTTAGGTGGTCTCCGAAGGGGCGGGGATGATGTCGTTCCGCCCGGTTAGGTGAGCCAGCACAAGATCGCGCAGGGTCGCGATGCCGACCAAGCGCCCTTGATCCAGGACGATGGCCCGCGACAGGCGGAAGCGGCCGAGCAGGCGGATGGCGTATTTGACGTCCATGTCGGCCTGCACGGGGATCAGGGGTTTGCTCATCACCTCATAGACATTAAGACGCTCGGGCGCGCGGTCCAGGGCCACGACCTTGTCGGCGAGGTCCTGGATGACGATCATGCCATATTCATCGGTGTCGTGGCGTTTGTCGACGACCAGGGAACTAACGTGCTTCTCGCGCATCATGACGACGGCATCCGCCACCGTTGCCATGCCGTCGATCAGATAGGGCGTGGTCGACATGACGTCGCGGACCGGCCGGAACGGCGGTTTGGCGCTCATATCTGGTCCTCGATTTCGGTCTGGATGGTCACCATCTGGCGGCTCAGGCCGATCGCGTCCTCGACGTCGATCTGGATCGCGACCCCGGCGCCGGGGCTGGCGTCCAACTGCCCGACCTCGCCGATCCGCTCCAGGATGCGGCGCGCGAGGTGCTGCTCCACGATGATCAGGACCACGTCGCGGGCCCCGGTCAGGTCGAGGCCCAGGAACGTCTTGGTCTTGTGCAGGCCCTGGCCGCGCGCGTTCGTGAGCACGGTGCAGCCGGTGGCCCCTTCGTCCCGGGCGGCATCGACGATGGAATCGGTCTTGCTGTCCGGCACGCTGGCAATGATGAGCTTGAACTTCATGACTCCTCGCGCGCTTTGCGGCGGGCCGCGCGGCGGGCGACCATGTCCCCCACCTGGGCGTAGCCCATGACGGTAATCATTGGAAACAGGCTGGCCAGGGCGATCAGTCCGAAGCCGTCGATCAGGGGGCTGCGGCCCGGGATGCTGGAGGCGAGGCCGAGCCCAAGGGCCGTGACCAGCGGCACCGTCACGGTGGAGGTGGTCACGCCTCCTGAATCGTAAGCCAGGGGGATGATCTGGCGCGGGGCGAACACGGTTTGCAGGATGACGACCACATAGCCGATGACGATCAGAAGGGGCAAGGACCACCCCGTGACGATGCGCAGGGCGCCCAGGGAGACCCCGATGGCCACGCCCGCCGCAACCGCGAGCCGCAACCCCCAGGACCTCACCGACCCGCCGGAAACTTCGCTGACCTTGAGACTGACGGCGATCAGGGCGGGCTCGGCGATGGTGGTTGAGAAGCCGATGGCGGCGGCGAAGGCGTAGACCCACAGGTAGTCGCGCCAGCCCAGCACCGCCAGCCCGTCCGGTCGCAGGAACGCCGGATCGGTCAACTGGCGCGCCATGATGTCGCCCAAGGGAAACAGCGCCATTTCCAAGCCCACGAGGAAGAGATCCAGGCCCAGGACGACATACACAAAGCCAAGCACCATGCGGCGGAGATGAGGGACACGCTGGCGCAGGACGAGCACCTGGAACAGCACCAAAACAAGCAGGATGGGCGCCACGTCCAGCACGGTGGTCCAAAGGGTGTCGGTCAGTTCGATCAGTGTGGCCACGGCGATGGCCTCCCAGTGGCAGGCGGACCCGTTTGGCGGGCGGATCAGTACAGCATGCCGTACAGCATGACGAACACCATAGGGGTCAGACTGGCGAAGGCAATGAGGCCGAAGCCGTCGATCAGCGGGTTGCGGCCGCGCAGCATGGCCGCGAGCCCAACGCCAAGGGCGGTGACCAGCGGTACCGTGATGGTGGAGGTCGTGACACCGCCAGAGTCATAGGCGATCCCAACGATCTCCGGCGGCGCGATGAAAGTAAGGGCCACCACGACCATGTAGCCCCCAAGGATGAACACGGGCACGGGCCAGCCCTTGATGATCCGGAACACCCCGACCAGGATGGCGAGGCCGACCGCCACCGCGACGGTGTAACGCAGCCCCAGGGCGTAGGTGGCGCGGCTGTCCACGTCCGGGGCGATCAGCCCGGCCTCTGCCACGGCGTGCGCGGCCTCCCCGGCCACGGCGATGAGCGCGGGCTCGGCCACGGTTGTTCCGAATCCCAGAAAAAAGGCGAACGTGAGCAGCCAGAACAGGCTTCCCTTACTGGCAAACGCATGGGCCATGGACTCGCCCAGGGGAAACAGGCCGAGCTCCAGCCCCTGAATGAACAACGCGAGGCCCAGCAGGACCAAGCCCAGTCCGGCGATGATCGGCAGGGGATCGGGAAACGGCTGCCGAAGGACCACCACCTGAAAGAACACGATGACCAGAATGATGGGCGTCAGATCGCGGAGCGCACCGACGAGAAGGGTGAGAAACGACCAGAGCGGTTTCGGCATGGCACCCCCGAAGCGTCAAGAGGGACCTTGCGGGCTCGGCAAGGGTGTGTCAATGCGGGTGTTATGCGTCGGCGCGGCGCTTCGGCGATCACGCGGCGCGGGCTTCGCATCCCGCCCGGTGCCCGTCTCGGGTCGTTGGGTCCTTGCTTGCGAGGAGAGTCTCAATGCCTCAGCCCGATCACATCACCCGTCTTGATCTTCCGGACCGGACCGTCGGCGATGCGGAGCTTGAAGCGTATTTCCAAACCTGCGCGGAGAAGCTGGGTTTGGTGCCGAACGTCCTGCGCGCCTACACGGGTAACCCGGCGAAGCTGCGGGCGTTCATCAGCATGTACAACACCCTCATGCTTGGTCCGTCCGGGTTAAGCAAACTCGAACGCGAAATGATTGCCGTCGTCGTCAGCAACGCGAACCACTGCTATTACTGCCTTGTGGCGCATGGGCAGGCGGTGCGCGCGCTGTCCGATGATCCGCAGCTTGGCGAGATGATGGCCCTGAACTACCGTGTCGCCGAACTTACCCCGCGTCAGCGGGCCATGCTTGACGTCGCGTGGCCCCTGACGGTCGCGCCGCATGACGTCGGTGAAGCGGAGCGGCAGCGGCTGCGGGAGGCCGGATTGTCGGAGGATGAGGTGTTCGACGTCTTCGATGTTGCGGCCTTCTTCAATTATACCAATAGGATTGCGCACGGGCTTGATATGATCCCGAACGCCGACTACCACGCCATGAACCGTTGACCCGGCGCCATCACGCCGGCCCGTAGGGAGCTTCGTCCGCATGCTACGTTTCTTTGGCAAGGTAATTGTCGGTCTGCTGGCCATCGTTGGGACCCTGGTCGTGGTGCTGGCCGTGGCGGCCTGGTTCCTTGTGCCGCAGGTGATGCCGCGTAAGGAGCCTCTGCCCGGCTCCTTCGTTCTGACGGTGGATCTCGACCGTCCCCTGCTTGAGGGCGAACGGGGCGGTTGGTTCGGCGGCGCCGATTCCGACACGTTGCCGCTACGCACCCTTTTGGATGGGCTGGATCTCGCTGCGAATGACGACCGGGTCCTCGGCCTCGTCGCCCGAGTCCAGGCCCCTGAAATGGGACTGGCGCAGGCGCAGGAGGTTCGGGACGCGGTGCATGCCTTCCGGGCCAATGGCAAGCCCACGTATATTTATGCCGACACCATGCCGGCGGCCGGCCAGAGCGGGACCCTTGCGTATTATCTGGCGTCGGCGTTCGGCGAGATCTGGATGCAACCCTCGGGCGAAGTTGGTCTGACCGGCGTGGCCCTTGAAAGCCCGTTCCTCGCCGATGCCCTGGCGGAGATTGGCATCGCGTTCGAGGCCTCGACGCGCCAGGAGTACAAAGGTGCCCTGGCCAGCCTCTCCGAGGCCTCCATGCCCGCCCCACAGCAGGAGAATCTGGGGCGCTTCGTGGCGTCTTGGTTCGACCAGATGAAGGCCGATATCTCGGCGGCACGCGGCCTGACTCTGGAAGCCCTGGACGCACAGATCGATTCTGCACCGCTTCTGGTCAGCGACGCGGTCCAGGCGGGTCTGGTGGACCGGGCGGGATACCGGGACCAGTTCCGCGCCGCAGTCCGGGAGAGCCTGGGCGAGCAATCGCGGCTGACAATCGCCGACTATATGGACCGACGCGATGACGCCCGGTCCGAGACGTCGCGCCGGATCGCCCTGGTTCACGGCGTGGGCATGGTGGTGCCGGGGGCGTCGGACGAGGTGTCGCCCTTCGGAGGGCCGCGTCTGCTGCGAGCCGACGATCTCGTCGATGCCATTGACTCCGCGGTGAAAGACGAGCGAGTGGCCGCTATCGTGCTGCGGCTGGACAGCCCGGGGGGCGACTATGTGGCCTCCGACACTGCACGGCGCGCCGTAGCACTCGCGCGGGAGCGGGGAACCCCGGTCATCATATCCATGGGCAACACTGTCGCGTCCGGCGGCTACTTTATTGCCTTGGAGGGAGACCAGATCCTCGCCTCACCGGGCACCCTGACCGGCTCCATCGGTGTGGCGGCCGGCAAGCCGGTGCTGCGGGGTCTTTGGGAGAACATGGGGGTCACCTGGGCGCGCCTGGCCGAAGGCCGGAACGCAGGCATGTGGAGCCTCAACGAGCCGTTTTCCATTGCCGCGCGACAGGCCTTGGACCAGCGCCTGGATGCGATCTATGCGGACTTTACCCGCCGGGTTGGGGCGGCCCGAAACCTTGACGGGGACCGCCTCGATCAAGCGGCCCGGGGGCGCGTGTTCACTGGCGTGGATGCTTTGGAAGCCGGCCTCGTCGATCAACTGGGCGGTCTCCGGGCAGCCCTCCGTGTGGCACGCGAGGCCGCGGCTATTCCGGCCGACGAGCCGGTGGTTGTGGCGCCGTATCCTGAGCCGGATGATCCGCTGAACCGCCTCCTCCGGGTTCTCAAGAACCCCAGTGCGCTGCCTGGCTTGGCGCAAAGCCTTGCAGGCGTGCCGGAGTCCGACCTGCGCGCCCTGGCTCGGGTGGCCGTTCTGCTGGAGCCGGTGCTGGAGCCGCTGGCCCGAGTGACCGCCGGCATGGGCACCGGCGCGGCCGCGCTGCGCTATGGTGGCCCGGAAACCGACGGGCGTCCGTGAGGCGATCGGGGTCCGGTCTACCGCATGGCGCCTGGACCTCCCTTGGCGCCGGACGGTAGCGTGGCGTCGCAACGAGAGCTGGGGCGCGGGGCGGATCCCGAGCCGGGTCGCGCCCCCATCTTCCTGGTGCTTCGTCGATTGGGGTCTTGATCGGGGCCGACCGGCCATATCGCATGGCGCTGGCTGGACACCGAGGCCGTTGTGAGCGCCGCTTCCGTCGTCGCCATCGATTGTCCAGGCCGTGCGGGGTGGACGCCCGGGCATTCGACGCCTCATTTGAACGGGGGAAGTATGACGATCATGACCAAAACCTGGTGTGCTGGTGCGGCCGTCGCGGCCGCGCTTGTGGCAGGACCAGCCACGGCCGCCAACCCGATCTATACCGGCGGTGAAAACGGCAGCTATTATGGTTCGTTCGGCCCCCTCCTTCTCGACGTTCTGAAGAAAGAGTTCTTTGATTACGAACTCCAGACCAGCGCCGGGAGCGGGGAGAACATCGAGCAGGTGCTGGCCAATCCCACGGCCATTGGCATGACCCAGACCGATGTTCTGGCTTACATGTCCGCCCAGAATCCCGTGGTGGCGCAGAAGATCGCCATCATCCGCAACGACGTCGCCAACGAGTGCCTGTATGCGGTCACGTCCGAGGCCAATGCCGACCGCCTGGAAAACTGGGGCAGCGTGGCCGGCTATGCGCGACGTCTCCGGTTCGCCCTCGGCCCGGAGGGCAGCGGTTCGGCGCAAACCTTCAAGCTGCTGCAGTCCTTCGACGACCGCCTCGGTGAAGCCAGCCGGGTCAGCTATCTCGACAGCACGGATGCGGCCATTGACTCCGTCATCAGCAGTCAGGCCGACGTGGCGTTCTTCGTGCAGTTCCCGGACCCGTCCAATTCGCGGTTCGAGCGCCTGAACGATGCCAAGATGGCGTTTATTCCGGTCGTGGACCGAAATATTCTGCGCCAGCGCTTCGCCGACGACGAGCGTGCGTATGTGCCGCTGGAGGTCAAGGTGACGAGCGCCGGCCTGCTGAACTGGCGCGGGGTCGAGAAAATCGTAACCGCCTGCACGCCGCTGGCCTACATCACCGGACAGCCTTCGGAACTGCCTGAAGGGACCGACGCCCGGCTGGATCAGGAGGAACTGATCAAGATTGTTCGCGAAACGCCCCTTACCAACCTGCAGCCGTCGGCCGGCTGGTTCCAGTCCATGCTGGACGATCTGGTGCAGGTCTCCGAACAGGGGATGGAAAAGGCGTTGGATGCGGTCGACAAGGCCCGCGACAGTATCGCGGAATAGGTAACATCGCGGCCGACGAGGACGCGATCGGACCCGGCCCGGCGGCTGTGGCGTGCGTTCCATTCCAGAACGGGTGTCCAAGCCCCGGCTTTTAGGTCTTCCAAAGGGAGAGGGGGAATGGCGAGAAGAAGTTTCAGTTTTATCGGTATTGTAATCCGCTGGATTGCGGCCGCCGTTCTTGTGCTTGCGACGTTCAACCCGACGGACTATTCCCTGGTCAGCTGGGTCGGGAGCACCGGATTTCAGCAGGATCTGCCGCTGAAGGTGTTGTTGGCGGTCGTGCTTCTCATCGGGTACGTGCTGTTCGTGATGGCGACTCTGCGGTCGATCGGTAAGTTCGGCATCATCCTTTTACTGATCCTGTTCGCGGTCCTGATCTGGGTCTTTGTGGAATACACCGGGGCGGTTCTGGATGGCGATATTCTGGTCTGGCTCGGCCTGTTCATCGTCGCCACCATCATGGCCATCGGCATGTCCTGGTCGCACATCTGGCGGCGCATGACCGGTCAGGTGGACGTGGACGAGCCGGATATCTGATGGGAGGACCGATGACGCGAGCGGGAACCCTGGGAGGGCTCGCGAGGGGCCGAGCGGCCCGGGTTGGGCGAGGCGGAACGACCGCTCCCCCCGTCCAGGACGCAGGGCCGGACGAAGAGCGCTGCGGCAGGCCGCGGCTGCGTTGATGTGCGCCTACACAGCGGGTGGCGCATCAGAACCAGAGGAACACCCCGTGCAAACGCTTCGACACCTTGCGACCCGCTTGGCCTCCGAACGGCGGGGGGCCACCGCCATCGAGTATGCGCTGATCGCGGCGCTGATCGCCGTGGTCATTATCGCGGCCGTTACCACTCTCGGAACCGGCATCAGCGATCCGTTCAACTCCATTGGCGGACAGCTCGGCGGTGCGGCTTGCGGCGGCTGATTTAAGGAGGCGGCTGGTCCTGACCGACGGTTCGCACGCGCATCTAAAATATGAAGCAAAGGCCCACTCGCTGCTGCATGACGGCGCGGGCCGCTGTCCTTTGATGCTCTAAGACGGCACGCAGCGCTATGGATGGCGTGACGCAGTGGGTCGAGTTTGCCGTCGTTCTGATCTGTGCTGCGGCGGCGGTTCAAGACCTTTTTTATCGTGAAATTGGCAACAGCTTGTCGCTGGCCATCGTTGCTTTGTTCGTCGTCATGCCGTTTTCGGGTGTATGGGCGTGGGCGAGCCTTCCGGCCGTCGTGGGGCCCGCCGTGGCCGTCTTCGTGGTATGCGCCGTTCTGTTTGTCGTCGGCGTGCTGGGCGGCGGCGATGTGAAGTTATTGGGGGCCACAAGTCTGTGGATTACCCCCGGCCACGTGTCGGCGTTTCTTCTTTCGGTGGCCTTGATTGGCGGTTTGCTCTCGCTTCTATACTTGGCACTGCGATGGATGAGTCCGCAAAGGCAACAGAAACAGGGGGCTGTCGACCGCTTTTGCCCCGGAGATCACGAAAGATCGAAGACGATCCCGTACGGAGTGGCCATTGCCGCTGGTGCGCTGAGTATGTGGTGCCTTGGCGCGATGGGGCCACCGATGCTTGCCAGAGTCGGGTAACGATCGTTCGTCGCTCGTGCGGGACCGCCGACCGTTTAGGTCGGGGATGGGCCGTTCTCGGCCAGCACGGATCCCGCCAGGTACAGCGACCCGCAGATCAGAACCCGGCCGGGACCGTCTCCGCCTGTCGCCACGGCGTCCAGGGCGTCGCCGACATTCGGATGCTCCCGGACGGACGCGGCGCCCGCCTCACGGGCGCGCACCGCCAGCGTGTCCGTCGACAGCGCCGCGGCCGTCTCGGGGATGGGGACGACATGAACCGTGCGCGCCCGCGACACCAGCGGGCGCAGAAACCCGACGGTATCCTTCGTGTCCAGCATGCCGACGATCAGGTGGAGCGGGCGGGGCGGCCAGTGGGCCAGGACTTCGGCAAGGGCGTCGCCCGCGTGGGGGTTGTGGCCCCCGTCCAGCCAGACTTCCCAACCGTCCGGCAGGCGCCTAACCAGGGGCCCGCGGGGCAGGGCTTGCAGGCGCGCGGGCCAGGTCGCCTGTGTTAGTCCGGCGCGGATGGCGTCCTCGTCCGGCCGAAGAGCAGGCGGCAGGCTTTGAGCCATCCGGATCGCCAGGGCGGCGTTGGCCCGCTGGTGATCGCCGGTCAACCGCTCAGGAGCGGGCCATAGGGCGCCGTCATCGAGCCGCAGGCCCTTGTTGGACGCCGGGGACCACGACCAGTCGCGCGCACCCAAAAACAGCGAAACCTGAAACTCGGCCGCCCGGGCCGCGATCACCCGAGCGGCGTCCGGTTGTTGGGCGGCGCTGACACAGGGCACTCCAGCCTTAAGAATGCCCGCCTTTTCAAACGCGATGGCCGCCAGGGTGTCGCCCAGATAACTCTGATGATCCAACGCGATCGGCGTGAGGCCGGTCAGGATAGGGCGGTCAATGACGTTGGTGGCGTCCAGCCGCCCCCCAAGGCCGGTTTCCAGCAGCACAATATCCGCCGGCTCCTCCGCGAAGGCCAGGAAGGCGGCACAGGTGGTGATTTCGAAGAAGGTGATCGGATCGGCACCGTTCGCGGCCTCGCAGGTCTTCAGCAGGGCCGTCAGCCGATCCTCCTCGATCAGGGATCCGGCCAGTCGAACCCGCTCGGCGAACCGGACCAGATGCGGCGAGGTGTAGGCGTGCACGCGCAGCCCAGAGGCCTCCAGCATCGCCCGCAGCAGGGCCAGCACCGACCCCTTGCCATTGGTGCCGGCCACATGGACGACGGGCGGCAATCGCCGCTCCGGGTGGTCCAGGCGCGCCAGCAGCCGCCAGACCCGATCCAGCACAAGATCGATGACCTTGGGGTGCAGGGTCATCAGGCGGGCGAGGACCTGATCGGAAGCCGGCGCCATGCGGGCCGGCGGCACCGGTGTCACGGTCACCCTTTCGGCGGAGGCTGGTCGGCCGCCGTCGACGCGGCCTCCGTTTCGCTGCTCTGACGCTCGGCGTCTCCCTTGCGGCGCCCGGCCTTGTCATCCTCCGAAGCCGACGCGAGGACCTCCACATCCGGATGCGGATCGTCGGTGTCGTCGACCGGTCCGGTGGGCTCGGTCTCGCGGTGCCCCTCGCCGTGATCGTTGGCAACGACGGTGGGCAGGTTCGGGTGGGCGATCGGCCCGACCGGAACCGTCAGCAGCCGAATGACGCGGGCCAGCGTGCCTTTCAACGCGTCACGCGGCACCACCATGTCGACCATGCCGTGTTCCAGCAGATACTCGGACCGCTGGAACCCCTTTGGCAGCTTCTCGTGGATGGTCTGTTCGATCACGCGGGCACCCGCGAAGCCTATGATCGCGCCGGGCTCGGCCATCGCCACATCCCCCAGCATGGCGAGCGACGCGGTCACGCCGCCGGTCGTGGGGTCGGTGAGGATGACGATGTAGGGCAGGCCGGCGTCCTTGACCATGTCCACGGCCACGGTGACCCGGGCCATCTGCATGAGGGACAGAATGCCCTCCTGCATGCGGGCACCGCCGGAGGAGGGGATCGCGACCAGGGGTGCGTTCAGCTCCACGGCCTTTTCGGCGGCCACCACGAAGCTCTCGCCGACCGCCATGCCCATGGAGCCGCCCATGAAATCGAAGTCGAATGCCGCCACGACCACCGTACGTCCCTCGATGGGACCGCTGGCCACGATCAGCGCGTCGGATTCACCGTTGCGCGCCTGTGCGTCCTTCAGGCGGTCGGTATAGCGCTTGACGTCGCGGAACTTCAGCGGATCGGCGGCCACCTTGGGCGTGGGGGCACGTTCATAGACCCCGTCATCGAACAGCATCGCCAAGCGGTGCTTGACCGGCAGGCGCATGTGCTGGCCGCACTGGGTGCAGACCCGGCGCGCCTTGTCCAGCTCCTTGTGAAAGATCATGTGCCCGCATTCGGAGCACTTGTGCCACAGGTTGTCTGGAACCTCGCGGGAACTGCCCACGAGGTTGCGGAACTTCGGGCGGACGTAGTCGGACAGCCAGTTCATCAGGGCATCTCGTTGTCAGGCGCGGGCGCCGCGCACACCGTCGGCAAGGGCGGAGACGTAGGCCAGGGCATCTTCGCCCTTGGCGATACGCTCAACCAGGGCAGATCCCACGACGGCAGCGTCGGCGACGCGGGCGATGCCGGCCGCCTGCTCCGGCGTGCGGATGCCGAAGCCGACAGCTATGGGAAGGTCCGTCTGTTGGCGAAGCCGCGCAACGGCCTCGGCCACCTGGGCTTCGTCGGCGGAGCGTGTGCCGGTGACGCCCGCGATGGAGACGTAGTAGACGAAGCCGCCCGCGTGGGACAGAACCACGGACAGCCGGGCCGCGTCGGTCGTCGGCGCGGTCAGCATGATGAGGTGCAGGCCCTGGGCGTTGAGAGCACCGGTCAGCTCCGGCGCCTCTTCCGGCGGCATGTCGACGATGATCAGCCCATCGGCACCAGCGGCGGCGGCATCGGCGGCGAAGCGTTCAACACCCCGGTTGTGGATGGGATTGAAGTACCCCATTAGCACCACCGGCGTTTCGGTATCGGTCTCGCGAAAGCGGGCCAGCATGTTCAGGGTGCCCTGGAGCGTCTGGCCGGCCGCCAACGCCCGGTGCCCGGCCGCCTCGATCGTCGGACCATCGGCCATCGGGTCGGAAAACGGCATGCCCAGTTCGATGACGTCGGCCCCGGCGGCGGGCAGACCGTTCAGGATCGCTTGGCTCGCCTCGCGGTCGGGATCGCCCGCCATGATGTAGGTCACCAGTCCCGCGCGCCCCTCCGCCTTCAACGCGGCGAAGCGCGTCTGGAGCCGGCCCGTGCGAGACGTGGTAGCGACCGTATTCACCGTGGCGGTTTCCATTACAGCGGCCCCCCCATGTCGACGCCCAACTCGCGGGCGACGGTGTTCACGTCCTTGTCGCCACGGCCGGACATGTTCACGACCATGACGTGGTCCCGGGGCAAGGTCGGCGCCAGCTTGATCACCTGGGCGACAGCGTGCGCGCTTTCGAGGGCGGGAATGATGCCTTCGAGGCGCGTTGTTTCCTGGAACGCGGCGATCGCCTCGGCGTCGGTGATGGGCACGTACTCCACCCGGCCGGTGTCCTTCAGCCAGCTGTGCTCGGGCCCGACGCCCGGGTAGTCCAGCCCGGCGGAAATGGAATGCGCCTCGGTCACCTGCCCATCGTCGGTTTGCAGCAGGTACATCCGGTTGCCATGCAGAACGCCGGGGCGGCCGCCCGTCATGGAGGCGGCATGGCGGCCGGTCTGGATGCCGTCGCCGGCGGCTTCCACGCCGACGATGCGCACATCCGGGTCGTCCAGGAATGGGTGGAACAGTCCCATCGCGTTGGAGCCGCCGCCGATGCAGGCCACCAAACTGTCGGGCAGGCGACCCTCCAGCTCCAGGATCTGCTCGCGGGTTTCGTTGCCGATGACGGTCTGGAAATCGCGCACCATGGATGGGTAGGGGTGGGGGCCGGCCACGGTACCGATGAGGTAGTACGTGTCCTCGACGTTGGCGACCCAGTCGCGCATGGCATCGTTCATGGCGTCCTTGAGCGTCGCGGAGCCGCTGGTCACGGACTTTACTTCCGCGCCCAGCAGCTTCATGCGGAAGACGTTCGGCGCCTGCCGCTCGATGTCCGTCTGGCCCATGTAGATGACGCATTTGAGCCCGAAGCGCGCACAGACCGTCGCGGTGGCGACGCCGTGCTGGCCGGCGCCGGTTTCCGCGATGATGCGGGTCTTCCCCATGCGCTGCGCCAGCAGGATCTGGCCCATGCACGAGTTCACCTTGTGGGCGCCCGTGTGGTTCAGATCCTCGCGTTTGAAGTAGATCTTCGCGCCACCCAGGTGCTCTGTGAGGCGCCGCGCGTAGTACAGCGGACTCGGCCGACCGACGAAGTGCTTCAGGTAGCCGTCTAGTTCGGTCTGGAACGCCGGATCGGCCTTGGCCGCCTGATAGGCCTCGTCCACGGCCAGGATCAGGGGCATCAGGGTTTCGGCCACATAGCGGCCGCCATAGATGCCGAAGTGGCCGTTTTCGTCGGCGCCACTCCGATACGTATTGAGTGCCTTGGTCATTGCTCGCCCATGTCCGTTCGCCCCGGCCTTATAACGCGCCGCCACGGGTCGGGCCTAGGGTAAATTCTCAGATGCGGGGCCGGCTCGACGACGCTCCGAACCCGGTATACGCGCACGGTCACACCGTCGGACGGCTCTATTTCACGAAGAGCAGGGTCGCCAGCACGATGACCAGACCCCAGGGCAGGACCTGAAGCAGCGGATTGCGGCGCGGCCGCATGGCCTTCAGCGTGTCGGGATGCAGGCGCAGGCCGTCGGCGCCCATCAGGGAGGCTGCGCGGTCGGCGTGCTCCAGAATGCGGGGCAGGCGCTCTGCGGCCTGACTCGCGGTTTCGAAGTGTTCGCGCAGCCGGCCGAGCGGCCCCAGGTTGCGCACCATCCAATCCTCGATAAGCGGGCGCGCCAGCTCCCACATGTTCACGGTGGGGGCCACGGTGCGCCCGACGCCTTCGGTGACCAGCATGCTCTTTTGCAGCATCAGAAGCTGCGGCTGCGCTTCCATCTGGAAGGTCTCGGTCACCTGGAAGAGCTGCCCCAGGAGTCGCGCGATGGAAATCTCGGCCAGCGGTTTGCCCATGATGGGTTCTGCGATTGAGCGGCAGGCCTGCGTGAACATCTCCACCGACTGATCGGCCGGAACCCAGCCGGCGACGAAGTGGGCCTCCGCCACGCGCCGGTACTCCCCGTTCAGGAAGCCCAGCAGCATCTCCCCTAGATAGCGGCGTGTGGCCTCGTCGATGCGGCCCATAATGCCGAAATCAACCGCGACCAGGGTGCCGTTCGGCTCCACGAACAGGTTGCCCGGGTGCATATCAGCGTGAAAGAAGCCGTCACGGAACACCATATTGAAGAACGCGTTGGCGGCGCGGCGAATGACCTCCAGCGGATCGAGACCGGCGGCGACAAGACGGTCGATTTCGTCGACGGGCACGCCGACGATCCGCTCCAACGTCATGACGCGCTGGCTGGTGCGGCCCCAATCGACCTCCGGCACCCGGAAGGTCGTATCGCCGGCAAAATTTTCCGCCATTTCGCCGGCGGCCGCCGCCTCGAACCGCAAATCCATCTCCATGTTAACGGAGTCTTCGAACATGCGGATGGTTTCGACCGGCT
Source organism: Roseospira marina (assembly GCF_014197855.1). Lineage (GTDB taxonomy): Bacteria > Pseudomonadota > Alphaproteobacteria > Rhodospirillales > Rhodospirillaceae > Rhodospira > Rhodospira marina. The sequence continues at coordinate 506,838 of NZ_JACIGJ010000001.1, read as the reverse complement.
TCAGGCGTCGCAAAGAGGGTTGAGCGGCTTCCGCGATTTCTGCCAGCCAGTACAGGACGGCAATGTCGCGGCGAAACGCGGCCTCGACCCCGGGGCGCAGAATCTTGACCGCAACCTTGCGGCCCTTGGGATGTGCTGCGTCCGGCGGCGTGATCGCGAAATGCACCTGGGCGATCGACGCGGCCGCGACCGGCGTCTCGCTGAACTCGGTGAACAGCGATTCGAGCGGCTGGTCCAGCTCCGATTCGACGATGCGCCGAGCCTCGGCGAACGGGAAGGGTGGCAACTGGTCCTGAAGCTCAGACAGGTCGGACGCAACATCCTCGCCAAGAAGGTCGGAGCGGATCGACAGCGCCTGGCCGAACTTGATGGCTGTGGGGCCGAGCTCCGCCAGCGCGCGGGCCAGACGCTGGCCGGGGCGCCCCGGCGCGTGGCGGTTGACGAACAGGCGGGCGGCCGCCACGACGGGCGCGGCCACTCCCACCCGCTCCATCAGGAACAGGGCGTTGTGACGCGCCAGCACGCGGGCGATGACCCACAGACGGAGCAGAATACGACTGAGGCGAACCATAAGACCGGGCCGGATGCGGGGCGCGCGTTCGGTTAGAGACGCACGCCGGAATGGACGGCGGCGATACCGGCCGAAAGATTACGGTGCCGGGCGCGCTGCAAACCGGCCGCACTCATACGCTGGCACAGTTCGCGCTGCGACGGGAACCGGCGGATGCTCTCGGCGAGATACTCATAGGACTCGCGGTCGCCCGCGACGAACTGCCCCAACGTCGGCAGGACAGAAAACGAGTACGCGTCGTACAGCTTATCGAACCCTGGGAGGACGACCTTGCTGAACTCCAGACAGAAGAAGCGGCCGCCCGGCTTCAGAACCCGGCGCGCCTCAGCCAGCGCCGCGTCGATGCGGGTGACGTTCCGCAGGCAAAACGCGATGGTGTAGACATCGACGCTGTCGTCCTCGATCGGCAGTTTTTCCGCGTCCCCAACCATCCAGTCGAGGCCGTCGACCATGCCCCGGTCGAGGGCGCGGTCCCGCCCCACGGAGATCATGTTGGCGTTGATGTCGCAGACCATCACGCGGCCACCGCCGGCGGATGGCACGGTGATGGGCGCCGTGTCGCCGTCCGCATCCGCGCCGCTCATACGGGCACGCTGGCGGGCACGCGCTTCGGCCCGCTTGGTCATCTGGTCCATCAGGCGAAAGGCGATGTCGCCCGTCCCGCCCCCGACGTCCAGACAGACCATGCCGGGGCGCGGCGCGACCTGAGCCACGAACGAATCCTTCCACAGGCGGTGAACGCCGCCGCTCATCAGATCGTTCATCAGGTCGTAGCGCGAGGCCACGGAATCAAAAACGCCCCGCACCATCCCCGCCTTCTCGGCGGCGCGAACGGTGCGGTATCCGAAGTGTGTGGTGTCCGGGTCGGCCGCCGTCGCGGACGCGCCGGACTCCGGAAAGGCGGAGCGGTGCTGTGTCATGCGCGGCACCTTAGCCGAATGTGTCGGGTGGTGCTAGACATGTTGCACCGCCTCTTCGCACCCTTTTTTGTGCCGTTTGCCCGTGCCCGGAGACATACCCCGTCATGCCTGAACTGCCCGAGGTCGAAACCGTACGCCGGGGCTTGATTCCCATCCTCGGTGATCGTGTGCTGACGCGGGTTCTCGTTCGCCAGCCGATGCTGCGCTGGCCGGTGCCGCGCGACTTCGCGCAGGCGCTGACGGGGCGGCGTGTGGTCGCATTGGGTCGGCGGGCCAAGTACCTGCTGATGTATCTCGATGACGGCAGCGTGGTCATCGCGCACCTGGGCATGTCCGGCTCCCTGGCGGTGCGACCGGAGGGGCCGCCGGAGCCTCACGACCATGTTCTGTTCGACACGGACGAGGGGCGGCGCGTCACCTACCACGACCCACGCCGATTCGGCTCGCTTCATCTGACCACGGCGGCGGCGCTGCCCGAGCACCCGCTGCTGGCGCACCTTGGGCCGGAGCCGCTCGACCCGGACCTGGACGGGAACGCTCTCGCGGCGCGGCTGGCGGGCAAGCGGTGCACGATCAAGGCCGCGCTCCTCGATCAGCGCGTCGTTGCGGGTCTCGGCAATATCTATGTGTGCGAAAGCCTGTTTCACGCCGGTCTGTCGCCACGCCGTCTGGCCGGAACGGTGAGCGGGGAACGGGCGGACCGGCTCGCCACGGCCATCAAAACGGTGCTGCTGGCGGCCCTGGAGTCGGGTGGGTCCACGCTGCGGGATCACCGGCAGCCGAATGGCAAACTCGGCTATTTCCAGCACACGTTTTCGGTCTACGGAAAAGAGGGGAAACCATGCCCCGGGTGCGCCTGCGATCTCGCGCGGACGGGTGGTGTTCAGCGCCTTGTGCAGACCGGACGGTCCACATTTTACTGTGCCCACCGGCAGCGGTGATGTAGCGTTCGCCCATGCGGCATGTGTTCCTGCACTCGAAAGGCCTGATCGGCACGCTTCTGGTCCTGGTCCTCGCGGCCGGGCCTATCGGTGCGAGTCTGTCCAGGGCGGCGGATACAGCCGCGAACCGTCCCAACGGTGCGGTTCATCACGCGACGGCAGACGGTGCGGCTTTCGTGCGGGGCACGGAGGACGTGCCTCTCATGGCCGGCTTGCGCGAGGTGCCGGAACGCGGCGTGGTCTTTGAAAGCCCGGGGGGGCGGATCGTCGAAGCCTGGGCGGTTGGTTATCTGCCGCCGGACACCGTGCGGCAGTTCTACCGCGACAGCCTGCCGCAACTGGGATGGCAGGTCAGCGGGGATCTGATCTTCCGGCGCGAAGGCGAGGTTCTCACACTGGACTTTCCAGCCGGCCCCGACAGCCCCCTGACGGTGCGGTTCCGCATCGCTCCGGGTCGGTGAGGACGCGCGCGACGCCCGGGCACCCATCCGTCGGGTCGGATTCGGACCGGCCCACCCCATTCCTCGACACTCTACGATAGCCCTGATCGCCGCGCCGAGCGCGCGGACCAGAACGCGGAGCAAGACCCCATGGCCTACGAAAACATCCTGGTCGAGACCCACGGCAAGGTTGGCGTCATTATTCTGAACCGACCCAAGGCCCTGAACGCTCTGTCCCGGGGCCTGATGCGGGAGCTGACGCAGGCGCTCGACGCGTTCGAGGCGAACACGGACATCGGTGCCATCGTCCTGACGGGCAGCGAAAAGGCCTTCGCCGCCGGCGCCGACATCAAGGAGATGGCGAACAAGTCCTACATGGATGCGTACATGGAGGATTTCATCACCGCCGACTGGGAGCGCGCCACCACCTGCCGCAAGCCCGTCATCGCCGCTGTGTCCGGGTATGCCCTGGGCGGAGGCTGCGAACTCGCGATGATGTGCGACTTCATCCTCGCCGCCGAGAACGCCAAGTTCGGGCAGCCCGAAATCACCATCGGGACCATGCCGGGCGCCGGCGGCACCCAACGCCTGACCCGCTTCGTCGGCAAGGCGAAGGCCATGGAAATGTGCCTGACCGGCCGCATGATGGACGCGACCGAGGCCGAGCGGTCGGGCCTGGTCAGCCGCGTCGTACCGGTGGACGATCTGAAGGACGAGGCCATCAAGGTGGCCGGACGTATTGCCGATCTCTCCCTGCCGCTCGTGATGATGGTCAAGGAGTCGGTCAATCGGTCCTACGAGACCACCCTGCGGGAAGGAGTCCGGTTTGAGCGCCGGCTGTTCCACTCCACCTTCGCGACCACCGATCAAAAAGAAGGCATGGCCGCGTTTGTCGAGAAACGCCAACCCGACTTCAAGAACAAGTGAATCGGGGTGTTTGAGGGCGCCGTGTTTGTTGGCGGTTGACGGCATCCGTCCCCGCGCTTATAAAACGCGCCTTCCGATTTCACGCCAGCGTTGCCCCGGGGGCGTCGCGGAGACGGTCTGACGGACCGGCGCGGCGCGGAGGCGACGCCACCCCTGCCCAAAGGCGGCAGTGCCGTGCGGCAACACTGACATCAACCCGGACCTAGCCGAGGGAAACGAGTATCCATGGCGAACCATCAGTCGGCCAAAAAGCGCATCCGCCGCAACGAACGCCGTTATGCGATGAACCACGCGCGTATCGGCCGTATCCGTACCTACATCAAGAAGGTCGAGGTCGCGCTGGCCACCGGCAATGCCGAAGAGGCCCGCACCGCCTTCCGCGTCGCCCAACCGGAAATTCAGCGTGGCGTGACCAAGGGTGTGCTGCACCGCAACACGGCCGCTCGCAAGATTTCGCGTCTGGCCGCCCGTGTGAAGTCCCTGGACGCCTGATCCAAGAGGACCCCGTCCGGGTTGTTCTCGGCCTGCGGCCCGCGCCCCATACAACGGGGCGACGGGCCGTTGTCGTACGCGCGTGATCGGGACATACAGAAGATCCTGTTCGGGCCCCGCCGGGTCCGGGCTTGCCGTGCTCGTCCTTGACGAGCGAAGGCCCTGTCAGGTTTTCTCGTGCCAAGGCGCCAGCGGAGGTACGGTTTACGGGCGCCGCACCGAGGAGCGACAGGATGTCGGATCCTTCCCCCGGGTCCGTCATGTGGGTGCCCGATACTCACCCCAACGTGCCGGACAATGGACCCCGATCCGATATTCGTCGCGGCCTCGAAGCGAGGTCGAAGGCCGTCGCCAGTCGGTACTACGCCCTCTGCGGGCAGCGTGTGACGCGCCTTCAGCAGCTTTTGAATCAGAACGTGACGTGGGGGTACACGCACAACGGCTCCAGTTGGGCCGTGGACGTGGTCGTCGACGTCACCGGGGACGAGATCAGTTCCGATACCTGGATTTGGTTTATCGAGAACCCAGTATCCCTGAACAAGAGCATCCAGGCGCTGTGCCGAGGCCCAGGCCGAGACCACTTGAAGCGGTTTCTGGCCGCTCGCGCTGTCACCGCTGCGCCGTAGGGTTTTGCCATCCAGGGCAATCAGGGTCGGGGCGTCGGGACGAAAAGACGTGGCCCAGGCCATGAAGCAGGCCTCGAACCGCGTCGGGTCTATGCGATTGAGGACGGTTCGAAGCCAGTCTTCCTTGGGAGTGCCGAAGTAGTATTCTCCGTAGGTTCGGAGGAAATCCAGGTGATGAACGCCCCATTCCGCGATCTCGTCATAGTCTTCACACCCCGAAATGCTGGCGCGTGTTACGAGAAACAGAACCTCCCGCATCGGATACATCACTTTGGCAGGATCGTGCGGGTCCGTCACGTCACCGAAGTGCTTGAGAAGAAGGCGAAGGCGATCCTTAACGAACATTTCTTCCATGGGCGTCCGGCTCCGGGTGAGGGCAAGGCACCTGTTGAATCATCCCCGAATCCGGCACGCCACTGAAATCAGCCCCAGCCGTTAACCTGACCCCGTTGCCCTGGCTGTGGCGCCCCAATGCTTGACCCCGGGCACCGCCTGCGCCACTGTCTCGCGCTTCGCGTCCGCGCATGCCGCGTGGGCGCCGAGTCGTCCGCTGTTCCCCTGGGACCCCGCCATCATGCTCGAAACGGAATTTTACCGCGTTAAGCGGCTGCCGCCCTATGTGTTCGCTGAAGTCAACGCCATGAAAGCACGAGCGCGTGCCGCCGGCGATGACATCATCGACCTGGGTATGGGCAACCCCGACCAGCCCACGCCGCAACACATCGTCGATAAATTGGCGGAGGCGGCCGCGAACCCGCGCGCCCATCGCTATTCGGCATCGCGCGGTATTCCGGGGCTGCGGCGAGCGTTGGCGGCATATTACGAGCGCCGGTTCAACGTGACGGTGGACCCGGACACGGAGACCATCGTCACCCTGGGCTCGAAGGAAGGTCTCGCCAACCTCGCCCAGGCGATCACCAGCCCCGGCGACATCGTGCTGGCGCCGAACCCCAGCTATCCGATCCACGCCTTCGGCTTCATCATCGCCGGGGGCTCGGTGCGCCACATTCCGTGCGAGCCCAATCAGGCGTTCCTGGATGCCTTGGAGCGGGGCGTGCGCCACTCGGTGCCGAAGCCGATCGCGGTGCTGCTGAACTACCCGTCGAATCCGACCGCACTGCTTGCGAACCTGGATTTCTATGGGCAGGTGGTGGACTTCTGCCGGTACCACGGCATCTGGATCCTGTCCGACATGGCGTACTCCGAAATTTACTTCGGGGACGAACCGCCGCCGTCCATTCTTCAGGTGCCGGGCGCGCGCGAGGTGGCCGTTGAGTTCACGTCGCTGTCCAAGAGCTACAACATGCCCGGCTGGCGCATCGGCTTCGCCGCCGGCAACCGGCACCTGATTGGGGCGCTGACGCGCATCAAGTCCTACTTGGATTATGGCGCCTTCACGCCGGTACAGGTCGCGGCCACGGCGGCGCTGAATGGTCCACAGGACTGCGTGGCCGAGATCCGCAGCCTGTATAAAGACCGGCGCGACGCCATGGTCGAGGCCTTCGATCAGACGGGCTGGTCCATTCCGTCGCCGCCCGCGACCATGTTCGCCTGGGCGCCCTTGCCGCCGGCGTTTGCCCACCTGGGCTCGCTGGAGTTCTCCAAGCTGTTGCTTCAGGAGGCCAAGGTGGCCGTGTCCCCCGGCATCGGCTTTGGCGAGCACGGGGACCAGCATGTCCGCATTGCCTTGGTGGAAAACCGGCAGCGGATCCGGCAGGCCGCACGGAATATCAAAACGTTCTTGTCGAATTATGACAAGGTTCTTGAAGACTCTGAACGTAAACGCACGGAGGTTTGAGGATTATGGGCGCGCCGCTGAGGATAGCCATCGCTGGTTTGGGTACGGTCGGGGTCGGAACGGTCCAGTTGCTCCAGGAGCACGCCCAGACTATTGCGATGCGCTGCGGGCGCCCGGTTGAAGTGACCGCCGTCAGCGCGCGGGATCGTTGCAAGAACCGGGGCTGCGATGTGTCGGGCGCCGTCTGGTACGACGATCCCGTGGCGATGGCGCGCGAGGCTGAGGCCGACGTGATCGTCGAACTGATCGGTGGTTCGGATGGCGTGGCCCGCGACATGGTGGCGGCCGCGCTCAAGGCCGGTCGCGACGTGGTGACGGCGAACAAGGCGTTGCTCGCCATCCACGGGACCGAATTGGCCCGCGCGGCGGAGGCCTCCAACGTTCATTTGACTTATGAGGCCGCCGTTGCGGGTGGGATTCCCATCGTCAAGGCGTTGCGGGAGGGCCTCGGTGGGAACCACATTCGGCGCGTCTACGGCATTCTGAACGGCACGTGCAATTACATCCTCACGACAATGGAGGACACGGGCCGCGACTTCGACGATGTCTTGGAAGAGGCGCAGGAGCTGGGCTACGCTGAAGCCGACCCGTCGTTCGACGTGGACGGGATCGACACCGGGCACAAGCTCGCCCTGCTGACCAGCATGGCGTTCGGCTGCCCGGTCGATTTCGAGGCTGTTTCCATGGAGGGGATCCGCCATGTGACGGCCATGGATATCCAGCATGCCGACGAACTCGGCTACCGGATCAAGCTGCTGGGCGTGGCCGAGGAGACGGAGCATGGGATCCTGCAGCGCGTCCATCCGTGCATGGTGCCGAAGAACGGTCCCATCGCCTCGGTCGAGGGCGTGTTCAACGCGGTCGTGGTCGAGGGGGACTTCGTCGGACGCTCCAAGTTGGAGGGGCGCGGCGCCGGGGCCGGCCCAACCGCGTCGGCCGTTGTGGCGGACATTATGGACTTGGCCGCCAAGCGAGGTGCGCCGACCTTCGGGGTCCCCGTGGATGGCTTGGTCGAGCGACCGACCGCCACGATCGATACGCATGTTGGCGCGTATTACGTGCGGCTTATGGTTCTCGACCGCCCCGGTGTGTTTGCCGAAATCGCGGCGGCGTTGCGCGATGCTCAGGTCTCCATGGAGTCGATCCTTCAGCGTGGGCACGATCCGGGTGCCGTGGTGACCGTCGTGATGACGTTGCACTCGACTGTCGAGGCGGCCACGACCCGGGCTTTGGAACGGATCGGGGGGATCGACGCGGTGGTCGAACCGCCATGCATGATCCGCATTGAAGATCTTTGACAACGGCAGTCCGCTCGGACGGGTCGTTCCGACCAAGCTGTGGTACGATCGTGGCAGAGAGGAGAGGGGGCATCGTGCGATGCGGCCTCCTCGGGCGTCGGCGGAGCATGATGCCGTTGATGTTGCGTCTCCGCCGAGGCCTTTTGTGATGGTCGAGGCTTGAGGTCAATGACTCCCGAAGACAAGTATCACGTGTTCGAACGCAATCTGGCGCTCGAAATGGCCCGCGTGACGGAAGCGTCCGCGCTGGCCGCCGCCATGCACCTGGGACGCGGGGACGAGCGCGCCGCGGCCCGGGCGGCCAGTCGTGCGATGCGAACCGCACTGAATGGGGTCGGGATCACCGGACGGGTGATCTTCGGCGATCACGACCCCGGTCTGGATGAGGAGGACGACGACGGCGGCCTGGGCGATGGCGTGTCCGTCGGCACCCAGGATGGACCCGAGGTGGAAGTCGCGGCCCACCCGTTGGAAGGCGCCACGATTTGCGCCACGGGAATGCCGAACTCGCTATCGCTGCTGGCGATGGCCGAATCCGGTGGCTTCATCGACATGCCGCCCGACCTGTACATGGAAAAAATCGCGGTCGGTCCCCGCGTTCCGGACGGCGTGCTCAGCCTGGAGCAAACCCCAGCCGAGAACGTGCAGGCGCTGGCGCGGTTGCGTCAGGCCGATCCCAGCGACCTTGTGGTCTGCATTCTGGATCGCCCACGGAACGAGAATCTTATCGGCGCAGTGCGAACCGCCGGGGCACGCATCCAGCTCATTCAGGACGGCGACGTTTCGGGTATCATGGCGACCACCGACCCGCGCAGCGGCGTCGACATGCTGATGGGATCCGGCGGGGCCCGCGAGGGAGTGCTGTCGGCTGCCGCGCTGGCCTGCATGGGCGGTTGGATGCAGGGTCGGCTGATCGTGCGGTCCGAGGCCGACAGGGCCGCCCTCCGCGCCACGGATTTTGGTGATCCGGACCGGATTCTGGCGCTTCCCGATATGGTGAAGGGCGATGTCATGTTCGCCGCGACGGGGGTGACCGACGGGGCGATTCTGCGGGGCGTGCGGGTTTGGCCCGGCGGCGCAAGCACCCATTCTATGGTCGCGCGGTCCACGTCAGGCACGGTGCGGCGGATTGAATCCCGCCACGACCTGCGCCGCAAGGCTGCCCTGGCGCGGTCAACGGCGGGGGCCGAATGACGACGGCCGAAGCGGCACCGCCGACCGGTCTTTTCGACGATCAACGATCCGTTCTCGGTCGACGGTGGCGCTTGCGCCCAGTGGACGAGCGTCTTGCCCTGACTCTGGCGCAGCGGCATGACCTGCCGGATGTGGTTGCCCGCCTCATGGCGTCGCGCGGCATTGATCTGGATGCGGCGCCCGGGTTCCTGTGCCCCACCATGCGCGATCAGCTTCCCGATCCCAGCCACCTGCGGGATCTGGATACGGCGGTCGCACGCCTGGTCTCGGCGGTGCAGGGCGGCGATACGATTGCCCTGTTCGGGGACTACGATGTCGACGGTGCCACGTCCAGCGCTCTGCTGATGCGCTATCTGCGGGCGGTCGGGGCGCCGCCAGTGCGCGTGCACATCCCCGACCGGCTGGAGGAGGGGTACGGCCCCAATGCGCCCGCCCTGCTGGGGTTGCAAGAGGCGGGCGCGAGTGTCTGCGTGTGTGTGGATTGCGGCATGACCGCGTTCGAGCCCTTGGCGGCCGCACGCGAGGTGGGGCTTGATGTGGTCGTGGTCGATCACCACGCGCCGGGGGATCGCCTACCGGATGCCGTCGCCGTCATCAATCCGAAGCGGCGCGATGAGTCCACACCGCATCGGGATCTCGCGGCGGTCGGCGTGACGTTCTTGCTCACGGTCGGCCTGAACCGGGCGTTGCGCGCAGCAGGGTGGTTCACGGCGGAGCGGCCGGAGCCCGATCTGAAGGGTCTGCTCGACCTGGTCGCGCTCGGCACTGTGTGCGACGTCATGCCGCTGACGGGCCTCAATCGGGCGTTCGTGACGCAGGGTTTGAAGGTCATGGCCCGGCGGCAGAACGTCGGGATTGCCGCTCTTGCCGACGTGGCCGGCCTGACCGAGGCGCCGACGGCGTTTCATCTGGGGTATATTCTCGGGCCACGGGTGAACGCGGGCGGGCGCGTGGGCGAAGCGCCGATGGGCACGCGGTTGCTCAGCACGGACGACCCGGACGACGCCCGGCGGATGGCCGAGGCGCTGGACGGCTTCAACGCCGACCGCAAGGAGATCGAGGCGCAGGTCCTGCTGGAGGCGCTGGAGCAGGTCGAGGGCCGGACGACGCCGCTGGCGGGGCCGATGGTCCTGGCGGCGGGCGAGGGGTGGCACCCGGGCGTGATCGGAATTGTCGCCAGTCGCCTGCGGGAGCGATTCGATCTTCCGGCGTGCGTCCTGGCCATCGAGGGCAATCAGGCGAAAGGCTCCGGTCGGTCGATCCCGGGACTCGATCTTGGCGCGGCGGTCATCGCGGCGCGGGAGGCGGGCATTCTCACGCTCGGCGGGGGCCACGCGATGGCGGCGGGCTTCAGCCTCCACCCCGATCGGATCACGGATCTGGAGGGCTTTTTGTCCCGCCATCTGGCTGATCAAGTGGGGGACGATGGGGCGCTGGACCCCGTTCTTGACCTGGACGGCGCGCTCGCCGTTGAGGGAGCGTCCCTGGACCTCCTCGGACACCTCGACCATATCGCGCCCTTCGGCGCCGGAAATCCGGAGCCCGCGTTCGTGTTGACCGACGCCAGAGTACTGCGCGCCGATATCGTCGGCATGGGGCATGTGCGGTGCCAGCTTGGCGGATCGGCGGGCGGGCGCTTGAAAGCCATCGCCTTTAAGGTCGCGGACGGCGACCTCGGGCAGGCGCTTCTGACGGGCCAAGGGCGCACGATGCATATCGCGGGAACGTTGCGGGTCGACCGGTGGCAAGGCCGGACGACGCCGCAGTTCGTCATCGACGACGCCATTCTGGCCGGATAACTTACGTCTCCTCCCTCAAAATAATACTGTTCTCGAAACAAATGGGCCTGGGGCGCCCTTTTCCGGGACGACCGCAATCGGATAGACTCGCCGATGAGGTCCCGGGGCGCGCCCCGGGGCGCCGGCACGGAGGGCGCGGCTGGCGCGAGCACGGACCCTGGGAGCAGAGGACAGGCCATGACCGCGACATCCAAGGCACGCCAAAGCACGGCCCGCCAGGGTAAATCGCCCTCCGGTCAGGGAGGCGGGGCACGTGCCCAGAACAACGCCATTCGGGCGATCAACGAACAGTTGAGCGGTCCGGTTCTGGACGTCTACAGATCCCTTTTGCCCGACCTCGCGTCCCGCAGCTACGACGACATCCTGGCGTCGCCGGAGCTGGTCAATGGGTGCCTGCTGATCTTTGAAAAACAGCGGTCGCTGTTCGACGCGCTCTTGAAGGATTCGGATGGGGCGCCGGTGCCGAGCGATGAGGCGCCGTTATGGTGTGGGCGCTCCGTCAACGACGTCCGCGTCCTTGTGATTCGCACGACAGCCAAGAAGTATTTCCGGACCCACGGCGACCACGCAACCGACGTGTCCGAGCACACCGGAAAAGCGGATACCAGGGTCAACACATCGCTGCTGGCGCGCTTGTTCGAGCTCGTGGCCAGCTTGTGGCATGGCGAATCCGCCCACGTTTCCGGCGGCAAGGGCCAGAAGGCAAAGCGTCACAAACGGGCCGATGCCTTCTATGAGACGATCGCACCGCATCTGTTGTACCGCTGGCAAGTGCCCCTGATCCCGTACTACGCCACCTTGCCACGCTCCCTCGTGACGGAGATGGGCGAGGGGTTGCTGAAATTGAGCCGTCCCGAGGATCTTGAGTTTCTGCTGAAGATCGGCCGCGACAGCTTCAACGAGGCCCAGCACATCGCCGGCGACCTGACTCGCGAAATGCTGGATACCGATCCGCGGGCGGCGGTGGGGGTCTCACACGCCGGACGCTCGGAATATGAACGCCTTCTCGAGGGCCTGCACCAGACTATGGGCGCTCGGTTCTGGACGGTGTTTACGTCGCCCGCGCTGCTGGACAGCCTTGAGAACAAGAGCACGGGCGATATCGTCGAGATGGCCGGTCATCTCGATCGCATGGGGCCGGAGGCGGTCGACAGTCTTGTGGAGTTTCTGCAACGGCCTCAGATCGCGCCGTTCCTTCGGACAGCCGAATCCAACTTGGATACCAAGACGTTCGAGGACATTTTTGGCATTCCAGGTCAACCGAGGCTGGCACGCCAGTTTGCGCAGAAGGCCGCGCAGCTCCGTCCGGAGGGGGACGACGTGGCGGAGTTTGAAAAGCGTTTGTCGTTCGTGTTCAAGGCGTACACGACGGCTCCACAGGATTTTGCCAAAGGGCTTTAAGGGGGCGGGAGCCGCGCGTGGTCCCGGCCTGATGGCCGGGGGCCGTTGCGCACCGCGAAGGGATATGGCACATCCGGATCAATCTCAGTCTGGAGGCCATCCCATGTCCCGTTTCTTGGTGCGTCGTGATTTCTTTCGTGTTGCGCTCGGCGTGGCGGTGCTGGGGGCCGTTCCCACCCTGACGGCCTGCGCCGGGTCGTCGGCGTCGACCGCGGCGTCGCCATCGGGCGCCCCGTCCGCTCCGCCGGCGGCCGCGGAGCCGTTCGAGACCTGGCTGGCGGCTCTTCGGGTCGAAGCTCGCGGTCGGGGCATCTCAAACCGGACACTGGACCGGGCGCTGGCCAATATCCACCCCAACAGGCGGGTCATTGAACTCGACCGGCGCCAGCCGGAATTTACCAGCACGTTCTGGGGGTATTTTGATTCGGCCGCATCGGACCAGCGTGTGGCTGACGGGCGGGCGATGCTGGAGCAGCACAGCAGTCTGTTGACGGCCGTAGCGCGTGACACGGGCGTTCCCGCCCATGTGCTGGTCGCGTTCTGGGGCCTGGAAACCAACTACGGCCGAAACATGGGCGGCTTCAACGTCATTGAGGCGCTGGCTACACTGGCGTGGGAGGGGCGTCGGGGGGCGTTCTTCCGGCAGGAATTGCTGACCGCGCTCACCATTGTGGAGGAGGGCCACATTGCGCCGGAGGCCATGGACGGATCCTGGGCCGGCGCCATGGGGCACATGCAGTTCATGCCGAGCACCTTTGTCGGCTATGCGACCGACCGGAATGGCGACGGCCGCAAGGACATCTGGGGCTCGCTTCCAGACGCCTTCGGGTCGGCGGGCCGCTTCCTGGCCGCCATGGGCTGGCATAGCGATGAGCTCTGGGGGCGGCAGGTGCGCCTGCCCGCCGGGTTCGACTACGCGCAATCGGACCTGGACCTTCGTAAGTCGTTGGCGGAGTGGGCGGCGCTCGGCCTGCGCCGGGCCGATGGCGGCGCGTTGCCGGTGGTGGCCGGCATGACGGCGTCGCTTCTTTTGCCGGCGGGCCATGAAGGTCCCGCGTTCCTGGTCTACGACAATTTCCGCGTCATCATGCGGTGGAACAATTCGAGCTTCTACGCCCTGGCCATCGGCCATCTGTCGGATCGCATCGCGGGGCATGGGGACCTGGTCGGGACCTTCGATCACACACCGCACCCGCTGCGCCGGACCGAGGTCGAGGCCATGCAGGGCCTCCTCAACCGGCTCGGGTACGACGCCGGCCCCGTTGATGGGCTGGTCGGACCCAGCACGCGCGCCGCGATCCGAGGCTTTCAGGCTGCTCAGGGGCTTCCTGCCGACGGGTATGCCGACCCGGCGCTGTATGCGCGCTTGCGCCGCGCGGCCGGAATGGCGAACTGACGCGCGGCGGCGCCGACGGTAGCACGACCGGTGGCGGGTACCGCGTGCTTGCGAGCGGTCGACGACGCGGGTACAGTCCCGCCGCCGGCTCAATATTTCGGACCCGTTCGGTCGGGGTCCACACGATCTTGGAGGCTTGGCGTCGTGCGTGTTCCCGAACTACGACCTCGACGCGGCCGACCGGGACATAGCACGGAGAACGACAGCCGATGGACAGAGCGCAGGTCGCCCGCGCGATTGGCTTGGTCTGTACCCTTATGGGTGCGTTGGTCCTGAGTGGATGCGCCGAGACGGCGCTGACGGCCAACACAGCGAAATCCCTTAACGACGCGCTGTCGGACCCCTGGCAAGGGGGGCACTACAAAGTCGGATCTGCGTATCAGGTATCGGGGCGGTGGTACACGCCGCACGAGGACTTTGAATACGACGAGGTGGGTGTTGCCTCGTGGTACGGTCCCAACTTTCACGGCGGGCGGACCGCCAATGGCGAGCGCTTTGATCAGAACGGTCTGAGCGCGGCGCATCGAACCTTGCCCCTGCCGTCGTTGGTGCGGGTCACGAATCTGGAGAACGGTCGTGCCGTGACGTTGCGCGTGAACGATCGCGGGCCGTTTGCTAACGACCGCATTTTGGATGTCTCGAAGAAGGCGGCCGAGCTGCTCGGGTTTCGCAACAAGGGCACCGCGCGCGTGCGCGTCGTGATCCTCCCCGAGGAAAGCCTCGCCTTGCGAGCCGGTCTGGAGCCGTCCTTCTCACGGGCGACCACCGTCCGGCTGGCTTCAGCCGTTCCGGCCCAGGCTCCCATGCTGATGCCGCCCACCATGCCACCGAACCGGGCCGCCGTGATGCCAGCGTTGGTGGCCGGCACGCGGGGATGGTTCGTGCAGGCCGGGGCCTTTTCGGACGCCGAAAACGCCCAGCGGGTCGCGTCCGATCTGGCCGGTATTGGTCCGACGCGGGTGTCCGCCGTCGTCCGAAACGGCCGTGATTTGGTGCGGGTCCGCCTCGGGCCGGTGACGGAAGGCCGCGACGCCGCCCGATTGTTGCAGCGGGTTCAGGCGTCGGGGTATCCTGACGCCCGTCTTGTGGCCAACTGATCCACCGCCTAAGGGCCGGTCCGTCCAGGACCATTCGCGGGTCAACGTGGCCCGTGTCGTGTCACTCCCCAAAGCAGGTTCCCGATGCTGATAAACACCCGACGCGACGCCGCACATGGGTTTGTCGGTCTGTTCCAGTCGGTTCGGGCCGTGGCCTTCTTGGTTGCTCTTGTGGCGGTTTTCGTTCCCCGGCTGCCTGCGCACGCGATCGAAACCAGCGCGCGCGAAGCCTTGCTGCTGGATTTCGATACCGGGACGGTGCTGCTCGACAAGGACTCCGACGTCTCGATGCCGCCGTCGTCCATGAGCAAGCTGATGACCGTGTTCATGGTCTTCGAGCAGCTCAAGGCCGGCCGTCTGTCGTTGGACGACACGTTCACGGTCAGCGAGAATGCTTGGCAGAAGGGTGGGGCGGCCAGCGGCGGCTCGACGATGTTCCTGGAGCCGCATTCGACGGTGCGGCTGGAGGACCTGCTGCGGGGCATCATCGTGCAATCCGGCAACGACGCCTGCATCGTGCTGGCCGAGCATCTGGCCGGGACGGAGGACGCCTTTGCCGACGCCATGACCCGACGAGCGCATGAAATCGGGTTGACCCACAGCAACTTCCGGAACGCCACCGGCCTACCCCATCCAGATCATGTCATGACCGCGCGCGATCTTTCGACGTTGGCACGACGGATCATCACTGATTTTCCCGAGTATTACCCGTACTACTCCGAGAAAGAATTCACGTACAACGGCATCACCCAGCACAACCGCAACCCCCTTCTGTACAAGAACATCGGGGCCGATGGCCTGAAGACCGGGCACACGTCCGTGGCCGGGTACGGCCTGACCGCATCGGCGATGCAGAACGGACGCCGCCTGATCCTGGTACTGAACGGCCTGGAGAGCACACGCGCCCGCACGGAGGAGGCGGATCGCCTGATGTCGTGGGGGTTCCGGACCTTCGAAAACGTCGAGATGTTCCGGCCCGGCGCCACGGTGACGGAGGCCTCGGTCTGGCTGGGGCAGACGGAGACCGTGCCGTTGGTGCTGCCGGAGGGGCTGACCGTAACGCTGCCTCGCAATGCGCGTCGGACCATGACGGTGACGGTGCGGTATGATGGCCCAATCCCGGCGCCCATTTCGCGCGGCGACCAGATCGCCACGCTGGCGATCGAGGCGCCGGACATGCAAGCCCTGACGTTCCCGCTGGAGGCGGGCACCAATGTTGAGCGCATGGGCGTGGTCAACCGCATGTTCGCGGCGCTGCGCCACATCATCGTCGGGCTCGCGTTGCCCGATCCGGCCGCCGAGGCGGCCGGCGATGTGCCGGTTCCGGCCGACAGCGAGTAGGGACAGCCCACCATGACCCGAGGCCGGTTCATCACCCTGGAAGGCGGCGAGGGCGCCGGCAAATCGACACAGGCCAAGCGTCTTGCCGAAACCTTGCGGCGGCGGGGCCTTGAGGTGATCGAGACGCGGGAGCCAGGCGGAGCGGACGGGGCGGAGCGGCTGCGCGACGTGCTGCTCGATGCGCCGAAGGAGTGGTGGGACCCGGTGGGCGAGGCGCTTCTGCTCGCGGCGGCCCGGCGCAATCACCTTCAGCACACGATCCGGCCGGCGCTCGACCGGGGTGCCTGGGTCATCTGCGACCGGTTTGCGGACTCCACCATGGCCTATCAGGGTCACGGCCACGGTGTGCCGGAGGGCACGCTGGAAACCCTGTATGATGTGGCCGCCGGCCCGTTCGGCCCGGACCTCACGCTCATCCTGGACGTGCCGGCCGAGACGGGGCTGGCGCGGGCCGCCTCGCGGGGTACGGTGAATCGCTTCGAGGCCCTGGATCGCGCGTTTCACCTGAGGGTCCACCTCGGCTTTCACGACATTGCCGCCCGGGAGCCGGAGCGTTGCATGCTGATCGATGCGCTGGCCGACCAAGACACCGTGGCAAGCCGCGTTCTCGCCGCCGTGGACGCGCGCATCGCAGAGTGGGCGGCCGACGCGGACGCCGTCGACGGCAGCCAGCCGGTCGTGGAGTAGGGCGGTCGTGGCGCGTGCCGCCAGTGGCGGGTCCCGGGTGCGGGCCGCACCCGATCCGGGCGACGCGGTCCCCCGTCCGCGCGGCAATCCACACCTGATCGGCCAGGAGGCTGCTGAGGCTGAGATCCTCGGCGCGTGGCGTACCGGTCGGATGAGTCACGCGTGGCTGCTGACCGGCCCGGAGGGCATCGGAAAAGCGACCCTAGCCTATCGGATCGCCCGCTTTGTTCTGTCTCAGGATGCGGCGGAAAGCGGGGCGCCAGGGCTGTTCGGCGCCCCCGTCGCGGAGCCGGTGGCGGACAGCCTCTCGCTGCCCCCCGAACATCCCGTGTTCCAGCGCGTCCATGCCGGCAGCCATGCCGACCTTCGGGTTATCGAACCCGGCTTTTCCGACGCGAAACAGGCCGCACGCGAGATCGAGGCCGGGCGGACGCCGCGTCGCCGCGCTGAAATCGTCGTGGACGATGTGCGCGGCCTCGGCCAATTCCTGTCCCTGACTCCAGCGGAAGGCGGCTGGCGTGTGGTCGTCATCGACTCCGCCGATATCATGAACCGCAACGCCGCCAACGCCGTGTTGAAGGTGGTGGAGGAACCTCCGCGTCGCGCCTTGCTTCTGCTGGTCTCGCACAATCCTGCCCGATTGCCGGCCACGATCCCGTCCCGGTGTCGCCGGTTGCCGCTCCGTCCTTTGGCCCCCGACGCCATGGACGGCTTGCTCGAGCGCTATCGGCCCGATCTGGAACCGGAGGCGCGGGCGACCCTGACCGGGTTGTCGCGGGGCAGCATCGGGCGGGCGCTGGCGCTGGCCCGCGCGGGCGGGTTGGATCTGTATCGGGACCTGATCGATCTGCTCGGCCAGACACCCCGCATGGATGTGGCGCGCTGCCACGCCCTGGGCGACCGGGCGGCCCGCGATGACGAGGTCTGGCGTTTTTTCCGCGACATGATGCCCGGGCTGCTGGCGCGGATCGCGCGGCTCGGGGCGATCGCGAACGGTCCGGCGGACCCGGCCGCCACCGACAGTGCCGTGCTGGCTCGGCTGGCCCGATCCGCGCCCCTTGATCGCTGGGTCGCGGTGTGGGAAAAGACGAGCCACCTGCTGGGCCGGACCGAGGCCGTACACCTGGATCGCAAACAGGCGGTTCTGGCGACGCTGCTGTTGTTGGAGCGGGCCGCCGGGCGGACCTGACGAGTCCCTCGGTCCCTTCGCCCGCTTCCTCTGTTCCGGAGCACGTCCCCATGTCGGGCCGCCCCCCGTTCTACATCACGACGCCGATTTACTATGTGAACGACAGTCCGCACATCGGGCACGCTTACACGACACTCGCGTGTGACGTGACGGCCCGGTTCAAGCGGCTGGACGGCTTCGACGTCAAGTTCCTGACCGGCACCGACGAGCACGGCCAGAAGGTGGAGAAGTCCGCCCACGCACGCGGCATGGACCCGCAGGCGTTCACAGACATGGTATCGAAGAACTTCTTCGATCTGGCGAAGGCGCTGAACTTCTCCAACGATGATTTCATCCGCACCACGGAAGCCCGGCACGTCACATCCTGTCAGGCGCTGTGGGACGAGTTGATCAAGCGGGATGAGATCTATCTCGGCAGCTACGCCGGCTGGTATGCGGTGCGGGACGAGGCGTTCTACGGCGAAAACGAACTGACGGTCGGGACGGATGGCGTGCGCCGGGCGCCGAGCGGCGCCGAGGTCGAGTGGGTGGAAGAACCCAGCTACTTCTTCCGCTTGTCCCAGTGGGGCGATCGCCTGTTGGCGTTCTATGACAGCCACCCGGACTTCATCGCGCCGGACAGCCGCCGCAACGAGGTGATCAGCTTCGTCAAAAGCGGCCTGACCGATCTGTCCGTCTCCCGCACGACGTTCTCCTGGGGCGTGCCCGTCCCGGGCGACGATGAGCACATCATGTACGTGTGGCTGGACGCGCTGACGAACTACATCACAGCCGTCGGCTATCCGAACACGCAGGATGGCCAGTACGCGACCCACTGGCCGGCCGACCTGCATATGGTCGGCAAGGACATCGTGCGCTTCCACGCGATCTATTGGCCGGCGTTCCTGATGGGGGCCGGTCTGGAGCCGCCGAAGCGCGTGTTCGCCCACGGCTGGTGGACCAACGAAGGCCAGAAGATCTCAAAGTCGCTCGGCAACGTCATTGACCCGCTCGCGCTGGTGGAGACCTATGGCCTGGATCAGGTCCGGTATTTCCTGATGCGCGAGGTGCCGTTCGGCAACGACGGCGACTTCTCCCACCGGGCGATGGTCAACCGGATGAACGGCGAACTCGCCAACGATCTGGGGAATCTAGCCCAGCGCGTGCTGTCGATGATCGGCAAAAACTGTGGGGGCGCCGTGCCGACACCCGGGCCGTTCAGCCCTGAGGACACGGCACTGCTGGCGCAGGCGCACGGACTGCTCGGGCAGGTGCGCGACGCCCTGGACCGGCAGGCCTTCCACGAGGCCCTCGAGACGATCTGGGTTGTGATCCGCGCGGCCAATGCCTACGTGGATCATCAAGCGCCCTGGGCGTTGCGTAAGACCGACCCTGATCGCATGGCCACGGTTCTCTACGTCCTGGCGGAGACCATCCGTCACGTAGCGATCCTGATGCAGCCGGTGGTGCCGGACTCGGCGGCGCGGATGCTTGACCAGCTTGCACTGGACGCTGAGACGCGCGGATTTGAGACCCTGGGCGAGGGTGGGGCGCTGGTTCCCGGCACCCCGCTGCCGAAGCCCCAGGGGATCTTTCCGCGCTACGTGGATCCCGAAACCGAGGCCTGACCCATGCTCGTCGACAGCCATTGCCATCTGGACTTCCCGGATCTCGCCGAGGACCTGGACGAGGTGGTGGCGCGCGCGCACCGGGCCGGCATTGGTCACATGGTCACCATCTGCACCCACGTGACCCGGTTCGAGCGGGTACTGGCGACGGCGCGCCGGTTCGACACGGTCGACTGTACGGTGGGCATCCATCCGCACGAGGCTGGAACGGAACCCGAGACGTCGGCCGAGACGTTGGTGGCGATGGCCGACGATCCGAAGGTGATCGGCTTTGGCGAGACCGGGTTGGACTTTTTCTACGAGCACAGCCCGCGCGCGGCGCAGGAACGGAGCTTTCGCGAGCACATTCGCGCCGCTCGCGTCGCCGATCTGCCGGTGGTGGTTCACACCCGGGAGGCCGACGACGATACCGTCCGGATCCTCCAGGATGAAGCCCGTGCAGGGGCCTTTCCGGGCCTCATACATTGCTTTAGCTCTGGCCTGGACCTCGCTGAAAAAGCTCTAGAACTTGGCTTTATGATTTCGATCTCCGGGATCGTCACGTTCAAGAAGGCGGAGGCGTTGCGCGAGACCGTGCGCGCGGTGCCGCTCGACCGTCTGCTGGTCGAAACCGATGCTCCGTATCTGGCGCCAGTGCCCAAGCGCGGCAAACGCAACGAGCCCGCGTTCACGGCCCTGACGGCCGCCGTGGTGGCCGAGGTGAAGGGCGTGACGCCGGACGAACTGGCAACCGCGACCACGGACAATTTCTATCGGCTGTTCACCAAGGCTCGGCGCCCGGCGGCGGCCGCCGCAGCGGAGTAAACCCGACCCCATGCAGGTTACCATTCTCGGCTGCGGCGCGGCACCGGGCGTGCCAAGCATCGCCGGCGGCTGGGGCGACTGCGATCCCGCCGAGCCACGGAACCGGCGCACCCGTGCGTCCATTCTGGTGACACCCAACGGAGCGGGGCAGGGCGACGCACCCGATGATGCTGTCCCGGATCCCATTCTTGTCGACACCAGCCCGGACATGCGCGACCAGCTCCTGGCCGCCGGTGTGCGGCAGTTGTCCGCTGTGATCTACACACACGCTCACGCCGATCATCTGCATGGTCTGGACGACTTACGCGAGGTCAATCGCGCGTTGCATGGACCGCTCGACATTCATGCCGACACCGCCACGCTGAATGTGATCGCGGCGCGGTTTCCGTATGCCGTGGCGCCGTTGCCCGATGAGATGCGCTGGATTTCCCGGCCGCTTCTCGTACCGCGCCTCATGGACGGGCCCTTTACCCTCGCCGGTGTCCCCGTCACACCCTTTATTCAGGACCATAAGGTCATGAAGACCCAGGGTCTGCGGTTCGGGGCCGGATTTGCGTACAGCACGGATGTCGTCTCGCTCGACGAGGCGGCGTTTGAGGTCCTTCAGGGGATCCATACCTGGGTCGTCGGCTGCATTTCGTGGAAACCGCACCCGACCCATGCCCACGTCGATCAAGTGCTGGCGTGGGCCGAACGGGTCCAGCCGCGCCGGCTTATCCTGACCCATATGGGCCTCGGCCTGGACTATGCAGCCCTTCGACGCGCGCTGCCGGCCGATGCGGAGCCGGCGTACGACGGCATGGTGCTCGACATTCCGGATACGGCAGACTGAGGGCCGCCACTGACGCGCTATCTACTAGTAGATAAATCACAGGCAGCGGCCATCCTGGCCGATGGGCTCGGCCGAACGCCCGAAATCCGGTCTTTCTAACTATTCATAATATACATTATGCGACTTTCGGATCTGACACATGGACGGGTCCACCCGACCGCCCCCTGGCTATCTCCTTGATACAGCTTAAGAACGACCGGCCACGGGCAATCCCGTGGCCGGGTCCACTTTCGTCTTTTCTAATTTATGGGCGCGATGTTACCGGCATCGAGAATGGTTTGGAGCCGGCGCGTATCGTGAAGGCGTTTCAGGCCGGCATCAAAGGCCTCGATGACGGGACCTGGAACCCGGTCGCGGGCGAACCCGACCCGCAGGACCTGATTGCGGTCCGGCACCACGCCAAGCGCCGGAACGCGGCTGCCGAACCGCCGCATGGCCTGGGTCACGACGTGATAGTTCCCATACAGTGCGATCCGGTCCGTCGGTTGCAGTCCGATCAGGCGGCGGATCAGACTGTCGAGGTCCGGTCCCAGCACTACGGCGCTCTTGTCCAGGTGGCTCACGGCCTCCGCCGCATGCTGGGCCGCCTCGGACGGACCCCGCGCCATGATGACGAATTCGGTCAGGTCCCCAACCTCGTCGATCGACGTGTCGAGGGTAAAGAACGCAAGCCGGCTGTCCACGACCGGACGGGACACCGTCATGAAGCCGCGCGTGCTGGGCGCATCCTCGACCGGAAAGATCGCGTCGCATGGGCCGACATCGAGTTGGCCGCGGGGCCGGATCCAGGGCACCAGGGAGACCCGGCACCGCAAGCCGCCGGCTTCGCAGGCTGCCTGGACCACCTCCGTCATGGGCCCACCCGCCAAGCCCTGCGGCAGCAAGGCCCGTGCGGCAGGCGTTTGGATACCGTCGAGACCGGCCAGAGGCGCCCCGGCTGCCGGCGCAATCGGGTCTGGGAGTCCGTCATCGGTGGAGGTGGCAGCCTCGTCATCCGAGGTTCCATCATCGGGGGTGTCTGGATTGGCCGCCCTCGCCTCACCCGAGGTTTCGTCCATCGGGGGGGCTGACGCAACTTCGGCCTCCAATGGATCGAGATCGACCCTTCGCGTCGTCGTCGGTCCATCGTCGCTGGAATCAGGGCGCGGTGGAACAACCGAGGCCTCCGCCCTCTGACGGTCGAAGGCGTTCGCGACGGCGATCCGGGCCATGCTCTTGGACCAGGGGGCTTCGGGCGGCAGCACCTCGACGTCCGACGCGGGACCGGCGACCTCATGAGGCAGCTCCCCGGCATCGGACGCCGTGGGACGATCGGGCACGGGCGGAGGGTCCTGGGCGTCACCCGCCCCTGCCCCATCCGCGTCCGCCACCTCGACCTGTTCGGCGGCGGGATCAACCTCCGCTGGTATCGCCGTGTCGCCAGCGTCGGTCTGCGACGGTTGGCCGAAACCGAGGTTGGCGGGATCAGGCTTCGCGCCGGGCGGCACTGGAGGCGCCGGGGGTTCCGGCAGCGGCAAGGCGACCACGAACGGCGGCCACGGCGCGGTGCACAGGGTCACCGCCGGGCGCTCATCGGCCGTGGCGTCGACGTCTGATCCGGGATCGTCCGTGCTGGCAAGCGCGGGCGCGCCGAGCACAAGGACGGCAGCCCAAAGGCCCCATGCGGCCCACCGCACGGACCGCGTCCGCACATCGCTGTATCGCACTTCCTTGCGGGGATGGGCGACACGGCCGTTTGGGTTCGATACCATGCGCCGTCCTTCGTCCGCTGCACCGGTCGCTCCACGAGGAACCCCATGGCCCGTACCGATTTTGTCCATCTGCGCGTTCATACGGCCTATTCCATGTCCGAGGGGGCGATCCAGGTCAAGGATCTGGTCCGTCGGTGCGCGGAAAGCGCCATGCCGGCGGTGGCCATCACGGATACGGGGAACGTGTTCGGTGCCCTGGAATTCTCCACGGCCTGCGCGGATGCCGGCGTTCAGCCCATCGTGGGCTGTCAAATGGCGGTGCGGAACACCGACGAGCCGCGCCGTCGGGGTGTCGGCCCGCGCGATCTGCGGCGGCCCGAACCGGACTCGGTGGTCCTGCTGGCGCAGTCGGAAAGCGGGCTCACGCGCTTGCAGGCCCTCATCAGCAAAGCGTTCCTGGAAACACCGTCCGGGGAGCGGCCCCAGGTGGATTTCGCGGACCTCCAAGCCTCCAATGAAGGGCTGATCTTGCTGACGGGCGGAGTCGGGGGGCCGGTCGGGCGCCTTCTTTTGGAGGACCGACCGGAGGACGCGGCGGCCGCCCTCGCCCGACAAGCGGCGGCCTTCGATGGGCGCTGCTACGTCGAGATTCAACGCCACGGCATGGCCACCGAGGACCAGATCGAGTCGGCGCTCATCGATCTGGCCTATGCCCAGAACATCCCCCTGGTCGCAACCAACGAGCCGTTCTTTCCCGGCCGGGACATGTTCGAGGCGCACGATGTTCTGATCTGCATGGCGGAAAAGACCTTCGTGGATGAGTCGGATCGGCGCCGGTTGACCCCCGAGCACTATTTCAAGACCGCCGACGAGATGCGGGAGCTGTTCGCCGATCTGCCCGAAGCCTGCGACAACACGCTGACCATCGCCCGCCGGTGCGCCGTCATGGCGGTGCGGCGCAAGCCCATCCTGCCGCATGCGCATCAGGCCAGCGGCCGGACCGAGGCGGAGGCCTTGCGCGCTCTGGCCGATGATGGGCTCGCCAAGCGCCTGCACAAACACGTGTTCACGGACGACATGACCGAGGAAGCGCGGGAAACGACCGCCCGCCCCTACCGCGAGCGCCTCGATTATGAACTCGGCATCATCGAGTCGATGGGCTTTCCCGGGTATTTCCTGATCGTTGCGGACTTCATCCAGTGGGCGAAGGAGCACGACATTCCCGTGGGTCCCGGGCGTGGCTCCGGCGCGGGATCGGTCGTCGCCTGGGCGCTGACCATCACCGACCTGGATCCGATCCGCTTCAACCTGCTGTTCGAGCGGTTCCTGAATCCCGAACGTGTGTCCATGCCGGACTTTGATATCGACTTCTGCCAGGACCGGCGCGGTGAAGTCATCCACTACGTCCAGGGCGTCTACGGCGACGACAAGGTCGCCCAGATCATCACCTTCGGGAAGCTTCAGGCCCGCGCCGTGCTGCGCTCCGTCGGCCGCGTGCTGCAAATGCCGCTCGGGTTCGTGGACAAGATCTGCAAGATGGTCCCGAACAACCCGGCCAAGCCGTGCACTCTGCCCGAGGCGATCCGGGGTGAGCCGCGCCTTCAGGAACTGCAGCGCGAGAACGAGCAGGTGGCCCGCATGCTCGATATCGGCGTCAAGCTGGAGGGCCTGTACAGCCACGCCTCGACTCACGCCGCCGGCGTGGTGATCGGCGACCGACCGCTGTCGGAGCTGGTGGCGCTGTACCGCGATCCCAACGCCGACATGCCGGTGACCCAGTACAATATGAAGTGGGTCGAGCAGGCCGGTCTGGTGAAGTTCGACTTCCTCGGCCTGAAGACGCTCACGGTGCTGGACCGCGCCGTGAAACTGCTGCGGCCCCGCAACATCACCGTGGACCTGTCCGCCCTGCCCCTGGACGACCGGGACAGCTACGCCATGCTCGGGCGCGGCGAAACCGCCGGCGTGTTCCAGTTGGAAAGCACGGGCATGCGCGACGTGCTGCGGAACATGAAGCCGGACTCCCTGGAGGATATCATCGCCGTCGTGGCTCTGTACCGCCCCGGTCCGATGGACAACATCCCCAGCTACATCCGCCGCAAACAGGGTCTGGAGCCCGTGCACTACATGCACGAGAAGCTGGAGCCAATCTTGCGCGAAACCTACGGCATCATGATCTACCAGGAGCAGGTCATGCAGGCCGCGCAGTTCCTGGCGGGATACACCCTGGGCGGCGCCGATCTGCTGCGCCGCGCGATGGGCAAGAAGATCCAGGCCGAGATGGACAAACAACGATCCATGTTCTGCCAGGGCGCGGAGGCCGAGGGCATCTCGGCGGCAAACGCGTCGGAAATCTTCGACCAGATCGCCAAGTTCGCCGGTTACGGCTTCAACAAGTCGCACGCAGCAGCCTATGCCCTGGTGGCCTATCAGACCGCCTATATGAAGGCGAACTATCCGGTCGAGTTCATGGCCGCGACCATGACCTACGACATGCACAACACCGACAAGCTGGGCGCGTTCAAGACGGAGCTGCAACGGCTGGGCATCGCCTTGCTCGGTCCCGATATCAACCGGTCGGAGGTGGCGTTCTCGGTCGAGGACGGCGCCGTCCGCTACGCCCTCGCTGCGATCAAGAACGTGGGCGAGGCTGCCATGGCCGCCCTGGTGGAGGAGCGCGAGCGGGGCGGCCCCTTCAAGGATCTCAGTGACTTTGCCCGCCGGCTCGACACCCGAGCCGTCAACAAGCGCTTGCTGGAAAATCTGGTCAAGGCGGGTGCGTTCGACAGCCTGGACGGCAACCGCGCGCGCGTGTTCGACGCCATCGACACCATCCTGCGCCATGCCCAGAGTGCGGCGGAAGAGCGGACCTCCAATCAGGTGAACCTGTTCGGCGGTGCTGACCAGACTCCTGCCCTGCCCTTGCCGAAACGGTCCGACTGGCCGCCGATGGAACGGCTGGCGATGGAACGCGATGCGGTAGGCTTTTATCTGTCGGCCCACCCGCTGGACAGCTACGCCACGGGGTTGGAGCGTCTGGGCGTGGTGCCGCTGGCCGCCCTCGCCCGTCACGTCCGACGCGGCGAGACGCGCGGCGCGATCAAGGTGGCCGTCATCGCTGGTGCCAAGAAGGAACGCACCGGCAAGACCGGCAAACGCTATGCCTTCGTGGAGCTTTCGGACGCCAGTGCCACGCTTGAAGCCGTCGTGTTCTCCGAGGTCCTGAATACCGCCCGCGATATGCTGGAATCCCAGCAGCCGCTTCTGGTCGGGGTCGATGCGCGGGTGGAAGGGGAAGGCGACGACGTCCGCCTGATGGTCCAGTCCGTGGACAGCCTCGACGTTGCCGTGGCGAAGACCGTGGCGCAGCTCAAAATCTACTTTGGCGAGTCCGGCCCGCTAAGCCGAGTGAAGGAGATCCTCGACACGGATCCGCCCGGGAAGAAGCGCGTGTTTCTGGTGCCGCGCTCTCCAGAACGG
Organism: Roseospira marina; assembly: GCF_014197855.1. Classification (GTDB taxonomy): domain Bacteria; phylum Pseudomonadota; class Alphaproteobacteria; order Rhodospirillales; family Rhodospirillaceae; genus Rhodospira; species Rhodospira marina. Next base: position 480,307 of record NZ_JACIGJ010000001.1, on the reverse strand, counting down.
GATGTCGAGATCGAAGTGCCCCGGCGCCACGGACTGGCGCCCGAAACGCTGATCGCCTTGCGGTCCGTGCCCGGGATCCTGGACGTCCGAGAGGTGTAGCGGCCGTCACGCGGACTGCGCGGCGGCCTCCTCCATGGGTTCGCACAGGCGGTAGCCCCGGCCCCAGACCGTTTCGACGTAGGTGTCGCCGCCGGTGGCCTTGGCGATTTTCTTGCGCAGCTTGCAGATGAAGACGTCGATGATCTTCAGTTCCGGCTCGTCCATCCCACCGTAGAGGTGGTTCAGGAACTGCTCCTTGGTCAGCGTGTTGCCACGCCGCATCGCCAGCAGTTCAAGGATGCCGTATTCCTTGCCGGTCAAGTGGAGGGGCTGACCATCCACATCGGCGGCCCGCGTCTCCAGATTCACGGCCAGACGGCCAACCTGCACCACGGGCTGCGCATGGCCCCGCGATCGCCGCACGATCGCCTGGATCCGTGCGAGCAGCTCGCCACGGTCAAAGGGCTTTGTCAGGTAGTCGTCGGCCCCGATGCCCAGACCTTTGACCTTGCGCGAGGCCTCGTCGATGCCCGACAGGATCAGCACCGGCGTTTCGACACGCGCGGCCCGCAACCCACGGATCACGTCCAGGCCATCCATGTCCGGGAGCATCAGGTCCAGCAGTATGATGTCGTATTCATACAGCTTGCCGATCTCCAGGCCATCCTCGCCCAGATCCGTTTTGTCGGAAACCCACCCCTCGCGCCGAAGGATAACTGCCAGCGCTTCGGCCGTAACCGGGTCGTCTTCAATAATAAGAACCCGCATGTTGCGCGGTCCTCTTTCCGTGAGACCAGTGCCCCCCAGCCCCTCCGAATAACATTCTCGACACGGTCTCTGGTCTTCCCCCGCGCCCCCCATCAGACCCCGAGCTTTACGACCCTTGATCCGAAAAGCGACCCTGAGAGAGGCCATGTCCCGCGCCCATGCTGGGTTCGGTGCGCCACCCGGTGTCCCGCACCCTACCTCTTCACCCAGCTTTAACCATTCTTAATCACTATCACGCCGGTACGCGGCACGTCAACGCGACCGGATGTGTTGTGCGTGTGCTTGGATGCGTTAAGAGTTTGGGAACGGTTCCGGCGGATGCAAGGGGGCGGTAGGACGTATGTCCAACCTGATGGCCACTCTGATCGGTGAAATCGAACGTCTTCCGACCGAACGCCTGTTCGGCCGGGTCGCTAGCGTGCGCGGCCTCGTGATCGAAATCGGCGGGGTTCAGGGCAACCTGTCGGTCGGCGATCGCTGCCAGATCATGGCCCGGGACGGGCGGACGGTGCCCTGCGAGGTGGTGGGGTTTCGATCGGGCTGCGCTTTGCTTCTTCCGTTCGGCGGGTTGGATGGGATTGGCCTGGGGTGCCGGGCTGAACTGACCGAGAGTGCACCCATGCTGCGGCCCTCGGACGAATGGCTGGGGCGCGTCATTAATGCGTTCGGCGAGGCCGTCGACGGCGAGGGCCCGATCCCCCTGGGGGACCGGGCCTATCCCGTGCGCGCCCAGCCACCGCCCGCCCATCAGCGCCAGCGTGTCGGCGGCAAGCTGGACCTGGGTGTGCGCGCGCTCAACACCTTCCTGACCTGCTGCCAGGGCCAGCGCATGGGCATCTTCGCAGGGTCGGGCGTCGGCAAGTCCACGATCCTGTCGATGCTGATCCGACACTCGCACGCCGAAGTCGTCGTCATCGGGCTGGTCGGGGAGCGCGGCCGTGAGGCCCGCGAGTTCATTGAGGACGACCTCGGCGAAGCCGGCATGGCACGCAGCGTCGTGGTCCTGGCCACGTCGGACGAAAGCCCGCTGATGCGCCGTCAGGCCGCCTACGCCACCCTAACCGTCGCTGAGTACTTTCGCGACCAGGGCAAGAACGTCCTGTGTCTGATGGATTCCATCACCCGCTTCGCGATGGCACAGCGCGAGATCAGTCTCTCGGCCGGCGAACCCCCAGCCAGCAAGGGCTATACGCCAACGGTATTCGCGGAACTGCCGCGCCTGCTTGAACGCGCGGGACCGGGCGTTGCCGGAAGTGGATCCATCACCGGGCTGTTCACCGTGCTGGTCGAGGGCGACGACCACAACGAACCGATTTCCGATGCCGTGCGCGGCATTCTCGATGGTCATATCGTGCTGGATCGGTCCATTGCCGAGCGCAACCGCTACCCGGCGGTGAACATCCTGCGGTCGGTCTCCCGGACCATGCCCATGTGCAATACGGACGAACAGAACGCGCTGGTCAACACGGCGCGTCAGATCATCACGACCTACGAGGACATGGCGGAACTGATCCGCCTGGGCGCCTACCGCCAGGGCTCCAACGCGGACGTCGATGCCGCGATCCACTATTACCCGGCCATCGAAAATTTCCTGGCCCAGCGCAAGGACGAGGCCACCGATCTGGACGCCGGCTATGCCAAGCTGCGATCCATCCTCCAGACGCGCCCGCCCGACGCTTCAGAGTCGGGCTGAGGGCCCCTCCCCGACCACCGAAGCGACGAAAAGCCGACGCCCCGGCGCGGATATGGGGGTCCGAAACGCCGCATTGGCGACCATGAGCCGATCGTCTCCGTGCGTCTTGAGAGTCCGACGGGATCGCTCGGCAATTCCTCTCGAACCCAGTATGTCCCGCCGTGGCTCCGCCGTTCCGCCCTTCGATAGGCGGCGGACTTCCGCTGCACCTGCGAAATCGGTCGCTCTCTGTTCCGCGATGACGGAACTGAGACAATGTACGTCGGATTTGGGCGATCGCGGCCGGAATGAACGCGGCAACCTTCCAGGGTCAAGCCCAACGCAGTGGAGCACGGACCCATGGACACACCGCTTGCCCCCGGAGCCGCCCTTGCCGCGACCACCGACCTTACCAACCGCCAGTGCCTGACCGTTGACCAGTCGGACCGGACGGTTCCGATCAACCTGCGTCAGAGCGGCCCGACGCCGGTGCAGATGCTGATTTCCACGCGCGTCCGAAAGTCGCCCTATTGGCACCTGGCCCACCAGGCCGGATGCTGGCGCGCGACCGTTTATAATCGCATGTATCACCCGCGCGGCTACGTCCGGCCCGAGGACGGGGGCGCCATGGTCGAGTATGACGCGCTGGTCAATCATGTGACCATGTGGAACGTCGCCGTTGAGCGACAGATTCAGGTCAAGGGGCCGGACGCCGAGGCGTTCGTGAACTACGTCGTGACCCGCGACGTCACTCGTATCCAGCCGATGAACGGCAAGTACGTGATCCTCTGCAACGAGGCGGGCGGCATCCTCAACGATCCGGTGCTGTTGCGGATCGCCGAGGACGAGTTCTGGTTCTCGCTGTCGGACAGTGACCTGGAGCAATGGCTGTGCGGTGTGAACGTCGGCCTGAAGATGAATGTGTCCATTCGGGAAATCGACGTCGCCCCGGTCCAGATCCAGGGACCGAAGTCGCTGGCCCTCATGGAGGATCTGGTCGGTCCGGCCATTCGGGATGTGCCGTATTACGGCCTGCTCGCGGCCCGGGTCGGGGGGCGCGACGTGGTCATCTCCCAGACTGGGTTCTCGGGCGAGGCCGGCTACGAAATCTATCTTCGCGACGCGACCCTGTACGCCGATGACATGTGGAATGCGGTCCTGGAGGCCGGCGCAAAGCATAACCTGATGGTCATCGCCCCAGCCCACCACCGCCGGATTGCGGCCGGTATCCTGTCTTGGGGTCAGGACCTGGACCAGGAAACCCTGCCCTTCCAGTGCAACCTTGGCTATCAGGTGCCGCGCAAGAAAACGGCCGACTACATCGGCAAAGCCCGCCTGGAGGCGGTACGCGCGGACCTGGAGAGTGGGGGCGCGCCCTATGCGCTTCAGCTCGTGGGTATCGTTCTTGGCGGGGAACCGATCACGGACTACGCGCCCGACTTCTGGCTGATCTCCGGTGAGGATGCCGGCACGCCGATCGGGTTCGTGACCTCGCCCTGGTACTCGCCGGAGCTGGGCACCAACATCGCCATGGGCTATGTGCCGTATGGGATGCGGCACGAGGGCACGCGCCTGACGGTCTGGTTGCCCGATGAATACGCGGAGCGTGCCGGAGAGCCCGTCAACGCGCAGGTGGTGCCGATGCCGTTCCGGGCGTCGGCCAATCCGAGCGCGCGCGAACTGGCGCGCTCCCACGGGCGCGATACCGCGTACTGAGCAAGGGGACACCGGAGCCGGCGGGGTCCGCCCCAACCGGCTCCGGCCCCCTGCCCGGCCCACGCGCAACGGGCCAGTCGGACACGCCAAATACGGTGTCGACACGCGATGTCGAAACGCGGGGCTCAAAGGATGCCCCGGAGAACCCTGACACGCGTCCCCAGCTCCGTGTGACCGCCTTCAGTGGCGGCGGGAGAGGCACACCCCATGCCTTACGACAGCCTTGGTCTCCGCACATCCACCGACGCGGCGTCGGCGCGTGCCGGCGCGTGCCTGCCATCCTTTTCCCTGGAAGTGACCCCCGGCGCTGCGCGGAAAGTTCCGTCCTTCGCGGCCCTTCTGCCCGCCGGCACGGCGGTCTATATCACCAGCCTGCCCGGGACGGACCCGGCCGAGGTCATGGCGTTGTGCCGGCGCCTTCGCGGCGAGGGCCTTCGCCCGGTGCCCCACCTCGCCGCTCGCAGTCTGCGAAACCGGGCCGATCTCTCGGACTGGCTTGGCCGCGCCGTTCATGAGGTTGGGGTGCGCGATATCCTGTTGCTCGCCGGATCCGCCGACCGCCCGGCCGGACCGTTCCAGGACACCCGGAGCGTGTTGGAGAGCGGTCTGCTGGACGCGGCCGGGCTGTCCGGATTCGGTGTGGCGGGTCACCCAGAGGGGCACCCGCAGGCAAACCGGGGCGCTTTGTGGGACGCTCTGCGTATGAAGCAGGCCTTCGCGGAGGCCCATGGGTTGAACGCCTGGATCGTGACGCAATTCACCTTCAGCGCCAAACCCGTCTTGGCGTGGCTCCGCACCCTCCCGCAGGAGGGAATCGCGCTGCCGGTGCGGGTCGGCCTGCCCGGCCCGGCCAAGCCCGCGACCCTCATCACCTACGCCCGGCAGTGCGGTGTCGGGGCATCCTTGCGGGTGCTGACCCGGCGGCCGGACGTGTTGGCGGGTCTGGTGAAGGCCTGGGCACCCGATGCCATTGTCGACGATCTTTCGAAAGGGCACACTCGGGACGCCGTCTGGTCGGTGGCCGGCGTTCATCTGTTTCCATTCGGTGGCTTCGCCAAGACAGCCGCTTGGGGCACGACACGCTGGGCCACCGGGACCGGGCATACCGTTCCGAGCCCTCCGGCGTCGGACGCCGCGCAATCGCCCGCGATCTGAGGGTCCGGCGGGCCCCATGGAGACAGGGCATGTCGCAACACCGTTCCACCGTCCGTCCCGCCTCCTTCGACCTAGAGTCCGGGACGGCATCCTGCGGCGCGTCCTGTGCGTCGGCGGGGGATGGCCTTCCGCCGCCCGGCACCCCGGATATCGAGATCGCGCGCGCCGCCCGCCCGCGCGCGATTCTCGATTTGGCGGCCGACACTCTTGATATTCCTTCGGAATCGCTTATTCCCTATGGCCACACCAAGGCTAAGATCACGCTCGACTACATAGCGGGCCTGCGCACCCGACCGCGCGGCCAGCTGGTGCTGGTCACGGCCATCACACCGACCCCGGCGGGTGAAGGCAAGACAACCACGAGCGTCGGCCTGAACGACGGGCTGAACCGAATCGGTCTGAATTCAGCCGTCTGCCTGCGGGAGCCCTCCCTCGGGCCGTGTTTCGGCATGAAGGGCGGCGCGGCCGGGGGCGGTCGGGCGCAGGTCATCCCCATGGAGGACATCAACCTTCATTTCACGGGCGATTTTCATGCCATCACCGCGGCGCATAACCTGCTCGCCGCGCTGATCGACAACCATCTGCATTGGGGTAATGCGCAACACCTCGACGTCCGCCGCGTGTCCTGGCGGCGCGTGATGGACGTGAACGACCGCGCGTTGCGCAACATCACCCTCGGACTCGGCGGTCCGGCGCACGGCATCCCGCGCGAGGGTGGGTTCGATATCACCGTGGCGTCGGAGGTGATGGCCGTCCTGTGCCTCGCCACGGATCTGTCCGACCTGCAAGAGCGGTTGGGCGGGATCGTTATCGGCCTACGCTCCGACAAAAGCCCGGTCTTCGCCCGCGACATCGGCGCGGACGGGGCCATGACGGTGCTGCTGCGCGATGCGCTGGCTCCCAATCTGGTCCAGACACTGGAGCACAACCCCGCCTTCATCCACGGCGGTCCGTTCGCCAACATCGCCCACGGCTGCAACTCGGTCATGGCGACCGACACGGCGCTGCGCCTGAACGACGTGGTCGTGACCGAGGCCGGGTTCGGCGCCGATCTGGGGGCGGAGAAGTTCTTGCACATCAAATGCCGGCAATCCGGCCTGCGACCGCATGCGGTGGTCGTCGTGGCGACCGTGCGGGCGCTTAAGATGCACGGCGGCGTCGCGAAGGGCGATCTGGGCATCCCCGACCCCGACGCGGTTCGCCGCGGCACCAGCAACCTGCAGCGCCATGTAACCAATCTGCAGGCGTTCGGCCTGGCACCGATCGTCGCCATCAACCAGTTTTCCGGCGATACACGCGCGGAGCTCGACGCGGTGCGCGCGGCCTGCGACGCCGTTGGCGTGCCCGTGGCCCTCGCCTCGCATTGGGCCGACGGCAGTCGCGGCAGTGAGAACCTCGCCCGCTTGGTGGCCGAACGCCTGGATGCTCCCCCGCCGGAGGTCCGTTTCCTGTACCCGGATTCCATGCCGCTGCCCGACAAGATCAGGACCGTGGCCCAGCGGGTCTACGGCGCGGCGGACATCACCCTGGACTGGCTGGCGCAGCGTGGTCTGGAGGACATTGCCGCGCAGGGATACGGCCATCTGCCGATCTGCATTGCCAAGACCCAGTACAGCTTTTCCGCCGATCCCGGAGTGAAAGGCGCGCCGGAGGGCCATGTGCTGCCGATTCGGGAGGTCCGCCTAGCCGCGGGCGCTGGCTTCGTGGTGGCGATCTGCGGCGACATCATGACCATGCCGGGCTTGCCCCAAAGCCCGGCCGCCCTTCATATCGGCTTGGGGCCGGGCGGCGAGGTCGTGGGTTTGACGTAAAGTCTCGGCCGGAGGTCTCAGCCGGCGTTCGCGGGGGGCTCAGGGCTGGAGAGCGGACGCCGGCAGGCGGAGCGCCCAGGCGGCCAAGGACCGCTCACGGTGGGCCCACAAGGCCGGCCGACGGCAGCACATGGAAGCCGGTGCAACACCGGTATGGAAAGAGCGCGCTTACCCGAGGCCAAGCACATCCGCCATGCTGTACAAGCCGTTGGGCCGATCCTGCGCCCACAGGGCCGCGCGCAAGGCACCGCGGGCATAGATGCCCCGGTCACTGGCCTTGTGAGTCAGCTCGATACGCTCGCCCGGGCCGGCGAACATCACGGTGTGATCGCCCACCACATCACCGCCCCGCACGACGGCGAAGCCAATATGGCCGTCCTCGCGTGCGCCGGTATGTCCGTCCCGTGCCCGATCCGACACGGCATCAAGATCCACACCCCGGCCTTGGGCGGCGGCCTCGCCCAGCCCGAGCGCAGTGCCCGAGGGCGCATCAACCTTGTGGCGGTGGTGGTGCTCGACGATCTCGATGTCGTACTCCTCGCCCAAGGTGGCCGCGACCGTACGAGTCAGGGCCATCAGCAGGTTGACCCCCACGCTCATGTTAGGCGCGCGTACGATCCGTGCGTCGGCCGCCGCCTCGGACAGGAGCGACAGATCCGACGCGCCCAGGCCGGTGGTGCCGATCACCAGAATCGAACCCCGCGCCGCCGCCTGCTCGGCGTGCACAGCCGTGAGTGCGGGTGTCGTGAAGTCAATCACCGCGTCGCACGCTGCCACTAGGGCCGCTGGATCGTCGGTGATGACCGCGCCGACCGGCGCCGCGCCGACCACCGAGGCCACATCGGCCCCAACCAGATCACTTCCCGGCCGCTCCGACCCGGCCGCCAACAGCACGCCCGGTGTGTCCAGGGTGTGCCGGACCAGCATGCGCCCCATCCGACCGCCACAGCCCGCGATTCCAATCTTCAGCATTGATCCCTCTTTGACCGCACGGGGGCGGGTCGGCCGCGCCCGCCCGTATACACCTTCAGGAGCGTGGTTATTGCTCGGTGAACGCCTTAGCGAAGTAATCCGTCATCGGCTTGACGATATAATCCAGCATCGTTCGCTCGCCGATCTTGACCACCACCTCGGCCGGCATGCCGGCGGACAGGGTCTGGTCGCCCAGCTTCGCCAGTTCCTCGTCGGGGACAACGACCTGAATGCGGAAATAGGCCGTGTTTTCCCGCTCGTTGACGATGCGATCCGAGGACACGGTGGTGACCGTTCCCAGGATGATGGGTGTGCTGCGCATCGACAGGGCGCTCAGCCGCACCTCCGCCTGAAGGCCCGCATGGACGGCGTCAATATCGATGGGCGACACCTGCCCTTCGATCACCAGGCGGTCGTCGGTCGGCACAACCTCCATCAACGTGTCGCCCGGGCGGATTACGCCCCCCTCGGTGTGAACCTTGATGTTCTGCACCGTCCCCGCCAGGGGCGATCGGATGTCGACCCGTTGCAGGGTATCCTCGGCCACCACGAGCTTTTCGCGAACCTGTCCCATCTCGTTGCGGGTTTCACGCAACTGGGCCACGACCTCCTCGCGGAACTTCTGTTTGGTCTGGATGATCTGCAGATTGGTTTCGCCAATTCCCTTCTCGGCGCGCGCAATGTCGGCCACCGTCGCCCCGATGGTCCCCTCCAGGCCCGCAACCTCACGCTCCATCGCCAGGATGCGCGTGCGCGGATAATACCCTTTCTCGAACAGCTCCCGCAGGCCCACAAGCTCATCCTTGAAGATTTCAAGCTGGCGAAGCTGCGAGTCGTGCTGCGCCTTCAGGCCCGTGATTTCCTGCTGATACTGGGAAATGCGTTGTTCCAGAATCGCGATCTGTCCTTCCAGGGAGCGCCGGCGTTCAACAAACTGTTCGGTCTGGTTTTCCATCAGATCGCGGACATCGGGGTCCGACACCTTGGATCGCAGGTCGTCGGGGAAGTCGATGGTGTCCGCATCGCTCTGTTCGGCCAGGAGGCGCGCCTCTAGCGCCACGAGTTCATCCATGTTCTTCTGGTAAAGTGCGGCGTTCGCGCTGGCCTTGGTGGCGTCCAGACGCAGCAGAACGTCGCCCGCCTGGACGACGTCGCCCTCTTCCACCAGAATTTCGGAGACGATCCCGCCTTCAAGATGCTGGATGGCCTTGCGGTTGCTTTCCACGATCACCGTGCCGGGGGCGATAATGGCGCTGTCGAGCGGCGCGGTCGCCGCCCAGGTGCCGAGCCCGCCGAACATCACCAGCACCACCAGAATGCCGAGCAGGATGATCGGGCGCGCGTCGGTCGGGGGGCCCGGCTCTTCCGGCTGCGGCGGCGGGGTGTAGCGTGCCGGCAGGCCGCCCCGCTCCTGCAAGGGGACGATGTTGGCTTGGGATGACATGACGCGAGACGTCTCCTTCACATCGGACTCCGGCGGGCGGCGGACCCGGCCGCGCTCGGGAAGCATAGTGGCGCAATCAAGCTCCGCGACCGCCGGTCGGCCCCATCGAGGCGCCAGGGAGCGATCGGGGCGCGGCGCCATCTCCTCCGCCCGGCCCTGACGCCACGGCCTTCGGCTGCATCACCTTCGCCAGAACCTCCTTGCGCGGTCCGATGGCGTCCACCATGCCGTTCTTCAGCACGAGAATCGTGTCCACGGCGTTGAGCAGCGTCGGGCGGTGCGTGATGACCACGACGGTCTTGCCTTCCCGCCTGAGGCCGTTCAAGGCTCCCATCAGGGCGTGTTCGCCCTCCGAGTCAAGGTTTGCGTTCGGCTCGTCCAGAATAATGAGCTGCGGTTCGTTGTACATGGCGCGGGCGAGGGCCACCCGTTGGCGTTGCCCGCCGGACAAGACCGCGCCGCCGGCGCCGATTTGCGTATCGTAGCCTTCCGGCAGGGCAAGGATCATGTCGTGCACGCTGGCGCGTTGGGCCGCGCGCACCACGGCCTCCGGATCGATCTCCGTGAATCGGGCGATGTTCTCGGCGACCGTTCCATCGAACAGTTCGACGTCCTGAGGCAGATAGCCGATATGCTGACCGAGCAGCAACTTATCCCAATGGGCCAGATCGGCCTCGTCCAGGCGCACCGTGCCCTGATAGGGTGGCCAGACACCGACCAGAACCCGCGCAAGCGTTGATTTGCCCGCTGCGCTGGGGCCGATCACACCGAGGACCTCGCCGGGGCTTACAGTGAACGACACCCCCTTGAGGACAACCGTCCGGGCCAAGGGCGGCCCGGCGACGACTCGTTCCATTGCCAGATGCCCCTCGGGGCTTGGCAGGGCCATCCGCTCCTGATCCGCCTGGGTCGAGTTCAACAGCTCACGTAGGCGGCCATAAGCCGCGCGCGCGTTGGTGAAATTGCGCCATTGCGCCACCGACTGCTCGACCGGAGCCAGAGCGCGCCCCATCAGGATGGAGGCGGCGATCATCACGCCGGGGCTGGCGTACCGGTGAATGACCAGATACGCCCCCGTGCCGAGAATGGCGATCTGCAGGAACATGCGCACGGCCTTGGACAGCGCGACGATGACCCCGGCCCGGTCACTGGCCTGGGATTGCAGGGCCAGTACCTTGCGATGCTTGTCGTTCCAGCGGCGGAGGATCCCAGGCATCATGCCCATCGCCTCCATGGCCTCGGCATTGCGAACGCTGGTCGAGACGTAGGCGTTGGCGTTGATGCTGGCCACATTGGCCCCCTTCAAGGGCTCGCGCGACCACAAGGCGTTGATGACGGCCAGCGTGAAGATGACGACGGCACCGCCGGTCGCGACCAGCCCGAGCATGGGATGCAGAAGGTAAACCGCCGCAAGAAACAACGGAACCCACGGGGCGTCAATGAACGCGAGGAGCCCCTGCCCGGTCAAAAACTCGCGGACGGAATCCAGATCGCGCAGGGCCTGGGTCTGCCCGCCGCCGGGGGCCACGACGCTGCGCCGGAACACGGCCGAGAACAGCGTGGCCCCGAGCCGCTCATCGAGCTTGGCCCCGGTGCGCACCAGAATGCGGGCCCGGAGCGTTTCCAGAGTCCCCATGACAATCAGCGTGCCGGCGGCAATGACGGTCAGGCCGACGAGAGTCGGCACTGAGCGGCTGGTCAGCACCCGATCATACACCTGTAGCATGTACAATGGCGCCACAAACATCAAAAGATTGATAAAAAAGCTGAAGCCGAACGTAGCCACGAACACACCCCGAAAGGCGCGCAGCGCGCGGTCCAGTTCACTTCCATACGATTGTTTCAAAACCTGCTCCGTTGCCGGTTCCTCAGTGTCCGACGAAGTGGATCTCATCCCGAGTCGCAGGCGGCGCCACTACCCGCCCGCTCAACCGCGAGCGCACCCCAGGTAGAGCCCAGCCGCAGCGGGCCGCATAGGATAGCATTCGCAGCAATGACGTCCGAGACAACACTGTTCAGAACCTGGGCATGGACCGCGCCCATCGGACGGGCCGTCGGCAACTCCGCTGAACAATAGGGGGTCGCCACCCCTTTGTTAAGCGCCAACATATTCCCCAGAAATTCCACGAAACGAAGACGTTCAGACCCGGCCCACCGACACCGGCACCCCATGGTGGACTGGGGCGCGGCTTGGACGCAGGACCAATCGGAACCGGGGCCATCGGCCGAGGGGCGTCCGGCCCCTGTACAGTAACTGTTGAAGAGGCTCCATGCCCGGTTTATGGTCCAACGAGACCCAAACGGACGTATCTCATGCGAAGGATGTCATCTGAAAGCGGACGAACTTCCGGTTCCAGGGTCCAACGAAGGCTAGAAGATACCACATTGGGCGGAGCCGGCCGAGGTAGCGCCGTCATCATGAACGCGGGGGCCGTGCGGGTTCCCAAGTTCGCACTTTCGTCTTGACGTTCAGCCGTGGGGGACCTCTGTCCGTGTATTCCCATCCTCAGCAGGGTGCCGGTCCGGACGCGCAGAAGCTGCGGCGAGCGGCCGGCCGATGGCTCAAAGCACTGCGCGAGCGTCGCCAGCTTTCTCAGCGCCAGTTGGCCGCGTTGGTCCATGTAGAATACTACACGTTTATTTCGCAGATTGAGGCGGGGCGCGGCCGGATTCCGCCGGATCGCTATGAGCAGTGGGCCCACGCCCTGGATCTGCCGATCGTCGGCTTCGTCAAGACTCTCTTGAGTTTCTACGATCCGGTGACTCACCGCATTCTGTTCGCGGGCGAAGGGCCGGCGTTGCCAGCGGACCTGATGCCGGACGATGTGGAGACCGATGGTGCGGAGAGTACCCCCTCTCCGTCCGTCGCCAAGACGCGCGGCTGATCCTCTCAAGCGCTTTCGCGTGACATGCGGATGGCGCGGAAGGCTCGAGACCTGATTGGTCAGCATCGCCCCATAATGCACCGAGGCGTGCCCCGTGTATCGGGCACGCCTCGGTTCGGATCATCGGGCGTTTATAAAAGCAGCGACAACGGATCTTCGACGATCACCTTGAACGCGGCGAGGTACTCTGCGCCGACCGCCCCATCGACCGACCGGTGATCGACGGACAGGGTGCAGCTCATCATCGTGGCGATGGTCAATGCCCCGTCCTTGACGACCGGGCGCTGTTCCCCCTGCCCCACCGCCAGAATGCAGCTCTGCGGCGGGTTGATGATGGCGGAAAACTCCCGGATCCCATACATGCCCAGGTTGGAGACGGAGAACCCGCCGCCCTGGAACTCCTCGGGCTTCAGCTTGCCGTCCCGCGCGCGGACGGCAAGATCCTTCATCTCCGCGGCGATGGTGGCCAAGCCCTTGGTGTCCGCATCCCGAATGATGGGTGTGATCAGGCCCCGGTCCGTGGCCACCGCCACCGAGATGTCGACGGTCTCCAGCATCAGGATTGCCTCATCGGTCCAGACCGCGTTCGCGGCCGGCACACGGCGCAGCGCGGCGGCGGCGGCCTTGATGATGAGGTCGTTGACGGAAATCTTGTATTCGCCGTCCTTGGCCCGGGCGTTGAGCTGCTTGCGCAGGTCCAGCAGCGGGTCCAGCGCGCAGTCGATGGTCAGATAGAAGTGCGGCACCGTCTGCTTGGATTCGACCAGCCGGCGGCCGATGACCTTCCGCATCTGGGAATTCGGTACTTCCGTGTAGCTCTGCCATGGCTGCAACTGGCTCTTCACCGCCTTAGCCGGCGTCGCAACCGTCGGAGCCCCATCCTTGGCAGGCGGAGTTGCTGCCGCGTCGGCCGGTTTCCCGTCCTTGGTCGGCGTCGCGGCGGCGCCATCCTTGCGGGCCTTCTCGACGTCGGCGCGAACCACGCGCCCATGGGGGCCTGAGCCGCAGATCCCGGCGAGATCGAGGCCGGCCTCGGCGGCCAGGCGCCGGGCGAGTGGACTGGCGAACACGCGCTCTCCTTCCGCATCGGTCGGGGCAGGCGGGGCGGGGCGCACGGGACCGTCCGAAGCGGGCGCCGGCGTCTCGCGTTTCGCGTCCTTCGGTCCGCGGGCGCCCGCCGGCTCCTTGGGTGCTCCCGTGTCCTCGGATTCGGCCCCGGATTTACCCCCCGTTTTCGCCTCGGCCTCGGCGCTGTCCAGAGTGCTGGCATCCTCACCCTCGGCCAGCAGGAGGGCGATCGGCTGGTTGACCTTCACGCCCTCGGTGCCGGCGGGCACCAGGATGCGACCCAGCGTGCCCTCGTCCACGGCCTCATAGTCCATGGTCGCTTTGTCGGTTTCGATTTCGGCGATAACATCGCCGGATTCAATGGTGTCGCCCTCTTTCTTCATCCATCGGGCGAGCGTGCCTTCCTCCATCGTCGGCGATAGGGCAGGCATCAGGATCGGTGTCGGCATAGGCCCTTGCTCCCCTTACGCCTGGGACCGGTAACAGACGGCGCGCGCCGCCTCGACCACGTGCTCCGGCTGCGGCAGCGCCAGCTTTTCCAGGTTGGCCGCATATGGCATCGGAACATCTGCGCCGGTCACGCGCGTTACGGGCGCATCCAGCCAGTCAAACGCCTGCTCCATGCAGATCTGGCCGATCTCGGCGCCGATTCCGGCGAAGGGCCAGCCTTCCTCAACGGTCACAACGCGGTTGGTCTTGCGCACCGACTTCAGCAGGGTTGCCGTGTCGAGCGGCCGAAGAGTACGCAGGTTGATGACCTCGGCCTCGATGCCCTGCTCCGCCAGGGTCTCGGCGGCGGCCATGCAATGCCCGACCATGCGGGAGAACGCCACCAACGTCACATCGGAGCCGACCCGTTCGACCTTCGCCTTGCCGATGGGCAGCACGAAGTCCTCGACGTCCGGAACGTCGAAGGTCTGGCCGTAGAGGATCTCGTGCTCCAGGAACACGACGGGGTTGGGGTCGCGGATGGCAGCCTTCAGCAAGCCCTTGGCATCGGCGGCCGACCACGGGGAAATTACCTTCAAACCAGGCACGTGTGCGTACCACGAGGCGTAGCATTGACTGTGCTGCGCGGCCACCCGGGCGGCCGCGCCATTCGGCCCGCGGAACACCATGGGACACCCCATCTGTCCGCCGGCCATGTATAGGGTCTTGGCGGCCGAGTTGATGATCTGGTCGAGGGCCTGCATGGAGAAATTGAAGGTCATGAATTCGACCACCGGCTTCAGCCGCGCAAACGCTGCGCCGACTCCGAGGCCAGCAAAGCCCATTTCGGTGATCGGCGTGTCGATGACGCGCTTGTCGCCGAACTCCGACAAAAGACCCTGGGTGACCTTGTAGGCGCCTTCGTATTGTGCGACCTCCTCGCCCATGACGAAAACGTCGGGATCGGCGCGCATCTCCTCCGCCATCGCGTCGCGCAGCGCTTCCCGCACCGTTTGACGCTTGAACGAATCGTACGTGGGTTCGTCGGCGTCCGGCTGCGCGCCGTGATTGCCGGAGGACGGCACCGGGGGCTGAGCGGGACCCGACTTCGGTGCGGCTGGTGCCGTCTTCGGCGCCGAGTCCGCCTCGCCGTCCGACGCACCGCCGCCGGACTCGTTGCCAGACCCACCGCTCTGGCCGGCCTTCGCGGCCTCCTCCAGCGCGCTTTCGTCCTCGCCCTCCTCAAGCAACAGGCCGATGGGCTGGTTGACCTTCACGCCCTCGGTCCCGTCGGGGATCAGGATCTTGCCCAGAGTCCCCTCATCCACGGCCTCGAACTCCATCGTAGCCTTGTCGGTCTCGATTTCGGCGATTACGTCCCCGGCGCTGATCGTATCGCCTTCCTTTTTCATCCAGCGGGCCAGGGTGCCCTCCTCCATCGTCGGGGACAGAGCGGGCATCAGAATCTGTGTCGGCATAGCGCGCGTCTCCCCCGGCCTCAGGCGTCCACCAGAACATCGGTCCAAAGCTCCGACGGATCGGGCTCCGGGCTCTGTTGGGCGAACTCGGCGGCTTCGCCGATAATGCCCTTCACCTGCTTGTCGATGTCCTTGAGGTGATTCTCATCAAAAACGCCCTGGTCGAGCAGGCGCGTTTTGAGTTGGTCGATCGGATCGCTCTCCGAGCGCATCTTGGAGACCTCTTCCTTGGTGCGGTACTTGGCCGGATCGGACATCGAATGGCCGCGGTAGCGATAGGTCTTGAGGTCCAGCAGGTATGGCCCCTTGCCGGCGCGGACGTGCTCGACCGCCTCGGCGCAGTGCTCGATGACGTCCAGCACGTTCATGCCGTTCACCGACTTGCCGGGGATGCCGTACGCGGCGCCGCGCTGGCACAGATCCCCGGGAGCAGACGCGCGCTCGACCGAGGTGCCCATGCCGTACTTGTTGTTCTCGATGATGTAGACGATAGGCAGGCCCCACAGGGCCGCCATGTTGAAGCTTTCGTAGACCTGGCCCTGGTTCACGGCACCGTCCCCGAGGTAGCACATGCAGATGCCGCCATCCTCGCGGTACTTGTGGGCAAAGGCGAGCCCCGTGCCCACGGGCACCTGGGCACCGACGATGCCGTGGCCGCCGAAGAACCCCTTCTCGCGGCTGAACATATGCATCGAGCCGCCCTTGCCGCGGGAGTAGCCCCCGGCACGGCCGGTCAGTTCCGCCATAACCCCTTTGGGGTCCATGCCGGCCGCCAGCATGTGACCGTGGTCGCGATAGCTGGTCACGATGGAGTCCCCCGGGCGGGCCAGCTTCTGAAGGCCAACCACCACGGCCTCTTGGCCGATATAAAGGTGGCAAAAGCCGCCGATCAGGCCCATGCCATACAGCTGGCCGGCCTTTTCCTCGAACCGGCGGATCACGAGCATCGATCGGTACAGATGCTCCAGTTCGTCGGGCTCGAACCGCTTGGCCTGAGGTGTCCCGGACTCCTCCTTGCCGCCGCTTCGCGTCCGCCGTGATGCCGCCATGCCGTGGTCTCCCTAGCCGGTATCCTGTTGATCCAGGAGCGGGCGGCACCGACGCACGGGCCGCCCGACGGCGTGCGCATCCGCGCGCTCCGCCTGCAAAGAAGTAGCGGCTTTGCCGAGGCTTTCAAGGGGGAAATCGCCGTAACCCCTTGCTTCGCAACGCACAAATCATAGTTAACCGAATTTCGGTTAATCGCCTGAGTTCCGGGAAGAAAACCCGCCTCGACGCGGTGTTCGGGAGAGCGGTCTCCTGGTCAAGCGCGCTTATCGGCGACGGGCGCCCATAAGACATCCTCGATCCGACGCGCGCCGGCGCACAGCATCACGAGACGGTCGATGCCAAGCGCAATGCCCGAGCACTCCGGCAGGCCATGCTCCAGGGCGGCCAGAAAGTCCTCATCAATGGGATAACGCTCCCCATACAGGGCCTGCTTGAGATCCATGTCGGCCTCGAAGCGCGCCCGCTGTTCGCGGGCATCGGTCAGTTCGCCAAACGCGTTGGCCAGTTCCAGACCGCACACATAAACCTCGAACCGCTCCGCCAGACGGGCGTCGTTCGCCTTCGGCCGCGATAGCGCGGCCATGCAGATTGGATAATCATAAAGCAGGCAGGGAACACCGAATCCAAGGCGCGGCTCGACGTGCTCCAGGAAAATGCGGAAAAAGACGTCGTCGAAGCGGTCCCCCTCGTCCGTCGACAGACCAAGCCGCCGGGCTTCGGCGGCGAGGGGCGCCGGGTCTGGGTCCCGCGCTGGATGCGGCGGCAGGCAGGCCATGAGATCGACGCCCGCGTATTCCCGCATCGCCTCCGCGACAGACAGGCGGCGCCACGGCTGCACCGCATCCGCTTCGTGTCCGCACCATTGAAGCGGCGCGCCGCCGGCCGCCTGCTGGCAGGTCGCCACAAGGGCTTCCGTCTCGTCCATCAGATCGGTATAGGTGGCCCCCGTCCGGTACCACTCCAGCATGGTGAATTCCGGATGGTGAGTGGCCGACCGCTCGCCATCGCGATACACCCGCGCCATTTGGAACAACGCCGGAATTCCACCCGCCACGAGCTTTTTCATGGTGAACTCGGGCGAGGTGTTGAGATAGAGAGGCAGTGGAGGGCGGCCGTCCGGCGGCGTCCAGGCGGTGGCGAAAGCGCGCAGGTGCGGCTCCAGCCCCGGTGAAATCTGTAAGGCCGGCGTTTCGACCTCGACGTAGGCCCGCTCGGTGAAAAAGCGCCGTACCGCTGTCAGAACCTGGCCGCGCACGGCCAATATCGGCCTGCGGTCGGCCAGGACGTCCGGGTGCCACCATGGGCGCCCGCCCGCTGCTTCGGTCATGATAAATCCAGTTTAATCAAAAGGTTGTGGCAACGCCGCCGGGCAGTTGCCTGCCCGGCGCCAACCTGCTAGGGTCCGCCCGCATTCGAGGGAATGAACGCATGAAAATCAACGCCAATACCATCCGCCCCGGCATGGTCCTGGATCACCAGGGCCGGACGTGGTCGGTGCTTAAGATCCAGCTCATCCAGCCGGGCAAGGGCGGCGCCTTCATCCAGGTGGAGATGCGCGACATCCAGACCGGCAACAAGACGAACGAACGCTGGCGCACCGCCGACACGGTGGAGCGGCTGGACGTGCGCGAACGGGACTGCCAGTTCCTGTTCAAGGACGAGGTCGGCTGCCACTTCATGGACGATGAGACGTTCGACCAGTTCCAGTTGCCCGAGGAGGCGATGGGCGAACAGGCCCCGTTCCTGCAGGACGGCATGAAGGTCGCCGTGAACTTTATTGAAGGCACGCCCATTTCGGTCAAGCTGCCGCAGACGGTCGTGCTGGAAGTGGTCGAGGCCGACCCCGTGGTGAAGGGGCAGACCGCTGCCGCGTCCTACAAGCCGGGCATCCTGGAAAATGGCGTGCGCGTCATGATCCCGCCCTTCGTCGAGGCGGGCACGCGCATCGTCGTGAACACCGAAGACAGCACCTACGTCGAACGGGCCAAGGACTGACATGGCCGGTTTTCGCTCCGCCAACATCAATGTGATGGTCGCGGCCGCCAACAAGGCGGCGCGCGGCCTCGTGCGCGACTTCGGCGAGGTCGAGCAGCTTCAGGTGTCCGTCAAGGGGCCCGGCGATTTCGTCTCCAATGCCGATATGAAGGCGGAGCGGGTCATCAAGGCCGAGCTGAAGAAGGCGCGGCCGGACTGGGGCTTCCTCATGGAGGAAAGCGGTGCCGACGAAGGCCGCGATTCCCGTTTTCGATGGATCGTCGATCCCCTGGATGGCACCACGAACTTCCTGCACGGCATCCCACATTTCGCCATCTCCATCGGTCTTGAGAGAGAGGGTGAGATCATCGCGGGTGTGGTCCTGAACCCGATCACCGACGAACTCTATTGGGCCGAGAAAGGCCAGGGTGCCTTCGTCAACGATCGGCGGCTGCGCGTGTCGGCGCGCCGGGACCTGTCTGCGTCCCTGTTCGCCACCGGCATCCCGTTTAAGGGGCGTCCGGGCCACGCCGCGTTCCTGCGGCAAGCGGCCCAGGTGATGGCGGTGTCTGCCGGCCTGCGACGCATGGGCGTGGCTTCGCTGGATCTGGCCTTCACCGCCGCCGGGCGGTTCGACGGCTTCTGGGAAAGCGGCCTACACCCTTGGGACATCGCCGCCGGGATCATCCTGGTGCGCGAGGCCGGGGGCAATGTCACCGACCTCAAGGGCAACGCGGATCCCCTGAAAACCGGCACAATACTGGCTGCGAATCAGCCCTTGCACGCCACGCTGATGGATCTGGTTGGGCCGAAGGCGGAGCCGCCCGCCGCGCGGGCACAGACCGCCGACACTCCGGCATCGACCGGGTCCTGACGGCGGGGACGGCCTTGCGTATGGCGGCGCGTCTTGGCGTGTCCGCCTGCCAAGGGTCCCTGCCCGGTTGCCCCGTCCAATACCCGTCCACCACCTCTCCGACCCGTCCAGGCCAGACCGCGCTCAGCGCGCGCGTTTTCGCGCCGCGTGGCTGCGCTTGCCCCGGACTCCCCCCTGATATACGGTGTCGAAAATCGAGGGGTTTCACGGTCCTCCGGTTCGTGTGAACTCCCGTTGATTGTCGAGGCCCCCGGCCGACCGAACCCATTGGTCGCCTCGTCGTGTGCGGGGGGCGCCTCGGCCCCGCGACACGACCGCTCCGAAGAAGGCAACGGCCGATCATGCGCGCGAAGCGACACCCGACCCCGTCCGCCCAACACCGTTTTTGGACGCCCAGGACCTCTCCATACCGGCCGCAACGGAGCCTGTTGCGGTCCGCGCTGGTTGGCTCGGCGCTTGTTGCCCTGAGCATGCCGACCCTGGCCTGGGGCCAGGACCCAAGCATCGTGGTCAACCCCGCCTTTTCCTCGCCGCCTTCGGCTGGGGCCCTTCCCGGTCCCTACGGGAACCAGCCGTCGGCCAACGCGCCGCCGCCGCAGGTCGGGAGCCCCCTGCAACTGCCGCCACGCGGTATGCCCCGTTCGCAGCTCACTCTGCCTCCGGGAATGAGCGCGCCGGCGCCCGTCGCGGTCCCATCTCCGCCCCCCTCAACGACGCGGCCATCGACCACGCAAGCTCCATCGCCTGCGCCAGCACGCGCGACGGCTCCGCCGCCGTCCGAGCCCGAGCCGGTTCCGGATCCGTTTGTGCGAGAGGCTCCTGCGGGCACGCCACCCGCGCCGCCCGAAGTGGCCGAACCGACACCGCAACCCACGACCCCACCCGCAGTCACGCCGTCAGGGGCACCGCCACCGGTTCCTGAAACCGCGATGACCGAGCCGCCGCCGGAACCGGCGCCTGCACCACCGCCAGAGCCGCTCGCCTCGGACACGCCTGAGCCGGCGGAGCCCGTATCTGCGCCGCCGTCTGCGCCGGCCGGCCCCCCGGTGCCGTTCACGGTCACCATGGCCAAGCCGGAACCGCCGGCGCGCCCCGCGCGCCGCGACGGGGCCGCCCCGACGCGCACGCGCCTGTCCGTGGGTACAACCCGTTTGACGTCGGATGCACAGGGTCGCGTAGGGCCTGCGCCACCGCCGCTGGCGGTGCCGGGTACGGCTATGCGCCAGCCACCCGCGGCCGTGCGCCCCGCGCCTGCGCCAGCTCCAGCCGAGAGTCCGGCGCCACCCGCGCCGCCCGAGACCCAAAGCCGCTCGAATGACGCCCCGGCCTCGGGTCCCGCGCCCCTTGCTCTGACGCCACCGGCGGACAGCGCACCGGCGGACAGCGGTCCTTCGTCCGAGGGGACGACGGTCCCGCCCGCCGCGTCGGCGGCTGACGGCCAGGCTCCGTCCGTCGGTGGGACCGTCAGCGTGCCGTTCGACACGGACCGGACGGAACTGCCGGACGCGGCGCGCGCGGCCCTTGATGGCGTGGTGGCTGCCCTGGACGGCAACCCGCGTGCGCGAGCGACGGTCCGGGCCTATGCTGATGGTGGGGGCGATGCCAATCAGGCGCGTCGCACATCGCTGTCGCGGGCCCTGTCGGTGCGCGCCTATCTGATCGATCGAGGTGTGGCGAGCGCGCGGATCGACGTCCGTGCGTTGGGCAACCAAGCCGGCGAGGGACGCAAGGACCGCGTCGACATCGTCACGTCGGATCGGTAGGGCCCGCCGGTGATGCACGTTCAGGAGCCCCGTTCATGACCCGACCGCGCCGCTTTCTGACGCGCATGGTGTTGTTCGTCGCCATGGTGGCGATCGTGGCCGCCGTGCTGTTCCCGGCGCTGGCGTCGGCCTTCATGGCCAACCCGGCACTGAATGGACTGATCGTCTTCGTTGTGTTGTTCGGCATCGGCCATAACTTCCGGCAGGTCCTGCGGCTCGGCCCAGAAGTGGATTGGGTGGAACGGTTCCGCGCGGGTGAGGTCGGCCTGACGCAGGAGCAGGTCCCGCCCCTGCTGGGCGGCATGGCCCAGATGCTGACCGAGCACAAAGAGAAGTCGGTCGGGCGCGGCCGGTTCTCGATCTCCGCACCTGCGCTGCGCTCGCTGATGGATGGTCTGGCGTCCCGGCTGGACGAATCCCGCGATCTGGCACGCTACGTCATGGGCCTGTCGATCTTCCTCGGCCTGCTGGGCACCTTCTGGGGCCTGCTGGAGACCGTGGGTTCGATCGGCGGTGTGATCCGCGACCTTACCATCGCCGGCGACAACGCCCAGGCGGTGTTCGACGACCTGAAAGCCGGTCTTGAGGCCCCCCTGGCGGGGATGGGAACCGCGTTTTCCTCGTCGCTGCTGGGTCTCGCGGGATCGCTGATCCTGGGCTTCCTCGACCTCCAGTCGAGCCGGGCGCAGAACACCTTCCTGAACGACCTGGAAGAATGGTTGTCGAGCCTGACCCGGCTATCCTCAGGCGGGAGTTTGGGGGAGGTCGAGGGCGGCGGGTCCGTGCCGGCCTACATCCAGGCCCTTCTGGAGCAGACGGCCGACAGCCTCGACGAGCTTCAGCGGACCATAGCACGCGGCGAGGAAGGGCGCGTGGCCACACAGATCCAGATGCGGTCGCTGGTCGACACGCTGGGCACCCTGGCCGAACAGATGCGGACCGAGCAGGCGGTGCTACTGCGACTGGCGGAGAGCCACGCCGACCTGCGCCCCCTGATGCAGCGCCTTGTCGAGACGGCGGAGCACCGCCCCGACACCGGGGTCGACGAAACGACCCGGGGCCACATCCGCAACATGGACGCAGCCGTGACGTACATGGCCAACGAACTCGCCAGCAGCCGAGAGCAGACCGTCAAGGAGTTGCGGGCTGAAATCAAGCTGCTGGCCCGCACCATCGCCGCCGCAGCGGGCATGTCGGATCCGCCGCCCTCCCATCGACCGGGCGGATAAGCCCCGGAACCGGTCCAGACCGCCCCCTCCTCCACCTCAGGGACGAGCATGGCCACTCAGAGTCGCCGCCGCGCCAGCCACACCCTCGATATATGGCCCGGATTCGTCGATGTCCTGGCGACGCTGCTGATTATCGTCATCTTTGTATTGATGGTGTTCGTCCTGGCCCAGTTTTTTATGGGTCAGGCGTTGAGTGGCCGCGATGCGGCGTTGGATCGACTCCGGGATCGGATCGCGGAGTACGAGGATCAGTTGGCGCTGGAGCGCCAGGACAATGCTGACCTGCGGGCCAGCGTGGTGCAGTTGTCGGGCGACCTACAGGCCGCCAACGCGCGGTGGGAATCCCTGATCGGCACCGCTCGCGCCAGTGAGGCGACGGAGCTTGAACTGGCGGAGGCGCTGGATCTCGTTGACCGTCAACGCCAGCGCATCGGCGCCCTCCAGGAGGATCAACGCTCCCTTTCGGAGCGGCTGCGCGACGCCCTCGGGTCGCTCGATCAACGCGAAGCCGATCTGGAGGAGGCCTACGCCACCATCGCGGCGGACAAGGAGACGATCGAGTCCCGGGTCGCCGATCTCGCCCGCCTGGAGTCTCAGATCGCGGACCTGAAGGCGACGCGCGAGCGCCTGCGTCAAGAGTTGGAGGCGGCCAACCACACCATCAGCGCCGACAAGGAAACCATCGAAACCACCCTGGCCGAGATGGCGCAGCTCCGGCAGGACGTCGAAGCGCTCACCGCTCTCCGCAGCCAGTTGGAGGCGCGCATCCGTGACATGGATGCCACCCTCGGCGAGACGGAGGGAGCGCTGGCCGACCAGGAGCGCATCTCGGAACAGGCCCGCGCCCAGGCCGCCCTGCTGAACGAACAGCTCAAGCGGGTGCGGGCAGAATTGGCGCGCCTTGGCGATCTGCTGGACGCACGCGAGGTGGAAGCGGAAGCGCAACGGGCCACGATCGCCAACCTGGGTGAGCGCCTGAATACGGCCCTGGCGTCCCGGGTGCAGGAGTTGCAGCGGTATCGGTCAGAGTTCTTCGGCCGCCTGCGCGAGGTTCTCGGTGACCGCGAGGGCATCCGGGTCGAAGGCGATCGGTTCGTGTTCCAGTCCGAGGTGCTGTTCGGCGTGGGTGAGGCGACCCTGGGGCCGGCCGGGCGCGATGATCTGGCGCACCTCGCCGACACCCTGATGTCCATCGCCCAGCAGTTCCCCGCCGAAATCGACTGGATCCTGCGGGTGGACGGGCACACGGACAAGCGCCCCATTCACACGGCCGCGTTCGCCAACAACTGGGAACTGTCCACGGCCCGGGCGATTTCGGTGGTGCGCTTCCTGATCGATCAGGGTGTGCCCCCCGCACGTCTGGCCGCCGCCGGCTTCGCCGAGTATCGGCCGGTGGCCGAGGGCGATACTGAGGAGGCCTACGCCCGCAACCGCCGCATCGAGTTGAAGCTGGATCAGCGTTAGGCGCCCGACGGTTTCCCTACGCCGCCTTTAACCGGCCGTGGCGTGCATGGCGCTGGCCACGGCGGTGAGGGCGAGGCAGACGATGACGCCGGAGGTCAAGCCCAACCGCAGACCGAGCCACCACGCTGGAACCAGCCCCAGGTCCCGCATGCGCTTGTCGAGGGCAAGCTGGCCGATGAAGGCAAGGCCGAGCAGCGTAAAGCCATGAATCCCGTCCAGGAAAAGCGCCGACCAGCCAACGAGCGGCGGAATCACACTCAGCGCAAACAGCTCCGCGCTGCCCTCGCGGTCCAGGCGGTGTGTCGCGGCGGCGGCAACGCCCCAGACGATGCCCCCGAGGAAGGACAGGATGACGGCGCCATAGGTGAGGACGGCAAAGCTCGCCGTGGCGGCCGCCTGCCCCTTCCCCAACCAGGTCAGCGCGGTTCCGGCGACAAACGGCAACAACCCTGTGCTGCCGAGCCAGACAACGGCGGGGGGAACCGGCAAACCCGAACGCATAACCCAATACCTCCTCTGGGATGACACCGCCTGTCATCCTAGAGCAGATCCTGCGCGATCTGAAACAAATCTCCCCCGACACACAGGGAACGGTTTTCTTAGACAGCAGAAATATAGGACTTTTTTGCGCAGCCCAGATATTAAGCGATGCGCTTTGGACGGTCACGGCCAGGGCGGGAAACGCACGCGCCGTAAGCCACGGGCGGTGCGCCCCCCAATTCCATTGGGCGCCATCCAGGCGACGGTCAGACCAGGAGAGAGAGGGCCGGCATTGCATCGACCGTCCCAGCAAGCCCGCCCGCCCCGAGACCCGACAACGCGGCCTCCGCGGATCGCAAGGCCTCGTTCCCCGCTTGCACCTCATCGTCCACGGCGTCCTGTGCTTCTTCCTCCTCGAGGCGGCTGTGTCGCTTGGCGGCCTCCAGGATAGCCTTCAGCTGGGCCTTCAACCGACGCACTTCCTCCGCAAACTTGGCGTCGTCGTTGCCGGGGGTAGACTGGCTATCCCGTTTGCTCTCGTCGGCTTTCTTGGAGTCCGCCGCCCGGTTGGAGCCGGGGACGCCCTCCGAGGGGACGTCGCCCTCATCGCCTGCCCCCTCTCCAGCCGATGGCTCGTCGCCTGTGGGCGTGTCACCGGCCGGCGCCGCAGCAGACGAAAGGGACGGAACGGTGGGCGGCGGAGGAACAGCCGCCGACGTCCCTTCCGCCGGTGCGCTGGCGGTCGTTACGGCATCCCCGGCCGTCACACTCGCCGAAGCCGCACTGCCGGCGGACGCCGACATAGCGCCGCCAGCGGACGCGGGGACGGATGCACTTACGACCATACCCGCGCCGCCGACGGCACTGGCGTCGCCGCCGGCCGCCTTGTACTCGCGCACCGCCGAGGCCAGTTGGCGCGCAAGTCGGGCCGCCTGACGCGCCGCCGCTTCGGGGTTCGTGGCGGCCAGCATCCTCAGCGCCTGAAGCTGGGCCTTGATGCGTTCCACTTTCTCGCGGGCGGCCGCTTTGCGATTCGATTGCGCGTCCGATGCGACGCTTTTCAACTGTGTGTGCAGTTGATCCGCCTCTTCCGCCTTTTCCCTCAAGGTCTTGGCCGCATCCGGATCGAACTGATCCAGAATGTCGAGCAGAGCATCGCGCGCGCGTGTATGCGCCGTACTTGGGTCCGACTGCCCGCCATAGGCTTGTTGCGAGTCCGTCCTTTGGGACCCTGCCGGCCGCATCATCAAGGTCCGAGCCGTATGGGTCAGAACCGACGACGAGGAGATCGTGTTCATGGAGCACCATCCTGGTCCACAGTTGAGAGCAGAATTCGTCTGCTTCCGTACAGAATAGCACCCATCACAGGGCCAGAACAGCCTGTTGCCCGCAGCGGTGCGCCGTTACGCCGCCCGGGCGGCGGCCGCCACGCTCTCTCGAATGCCGCGCATGTTATCGCCATAGACCTCCGGTGTCGCCACGGATCCGCCCTTGAACACCGCGGATCCAGCCACGAGCGCATCCGCGCCGGCCTCGACCACAAGCGGCGCCGTCTTGGCCGTAACACCGCCATCCACCTGGATATGAATAGGCCGGTCCCCGATCATCGCACGCACGCGCCGCACCTTCTCGACTGCGCTCGGGATGAAGCTCTGCCCGCCAAAGCCGGGGTTCACGCTCATCACCAGGACCAGATCGATGGTGTCGAGCACGTACTCGATCACGGACTCGGGCGTGGCCGGGTTCAACGCCACACCGGCTTTGCACCCCAGCGACCGGATGAGTTGAAGCGAGCGGTCCATATGCGGCCCGGCCTCGGGATGAATCGTCAGGATATCCGCGCCCGCCTTGGCGAACGCCTCCAGGTACGGATCCGCTGGGGCGATCATCAGGTGAACATCCATGATCGTTTTGACGTGCGGCCGGATGGCTTGGACCATCGCCGGACCGAATGTGATGTTGGGCACGAAATGGCCGTCCATCACATCCACGTGCACCCAATCGCAGCCCTGCGCCTCGATCGCGCAGCACTCGGCGCCGAAGTTGGCGAAGTCGGCGGACAAAATCGAGGGCGCTATCTTAAGCGAGCGGTCGAAGGTCATGGTGCGAACGTCCCTCATTCATGGGTGTCTTGGCTGTTGCCGTTTCGATGTTTGAGCGCCGCGTCGGAGTCCAGCCCGCCCCGGAACACCCGGCTGGCCCGAATGTCCGGCGTGTCGATCGCGGACAAGGTCGCGGCATCGATCGGGCCATCGGTGTTTTCGAACAGGCGGTTGGCCTGCCTCAAACGGGCGCGGTCCAGCGCGTTGCGGATCGAGCGTGCGTTGGCGAAATGCGGCTGGGTGCGCCGAAGGCCAACGTATTCCTTCAGGGCCTCGGCTGCGCCCGGTGTCAGGGTGTAGTTCAAGTGCTTCAGCATCAGTTCGGCGATCTGGAACAGCTCCTCGTCGCTATAGTCCGGAAAGTCGATGTGGTGCGCGATACGGGACCGGAAGCCCGGATTGCTCTCAAAGAACTTTTCCATGCGGTCACCATATCCCGCCAGGATGACAACCAGATCGTCGCGGTTGTTCTCCATCACCTGCAACAGGATTTCGATGGCCTCCTGGCCGTAGTCGCGCTCGTTTTCGGGGCGGTACAGATAGTACGCCTCGTCGATGAACAGCACGCCGCCCATGGCCTTCTTGAGGATTTCCTTGGTCTTCGGCGCGGTGTGGCCGATGTACTGCCCGACCAGATCGTCGCGGGTCACGGAGACTAGATGGCCCTTGCGGATGTAACCCAGACGATGCAGCAGGTTGGCCATGCGCAGGGCCACCGTCGTCTTGCCGGTCCCGGGATTGCCGGTGAAGCTCATGTGCAGCGTGGGCGTTTCGTGCGCGAGCCCCATCTGCTGGCGGGCGCGTTCCACCAGCAGCAGGGCGGCGGTTTCCCGAATGCGCTGCTTGACTGGCGCAAGGCCGATCAGCGTCCGGTCCAGATCCTCCAGCACATCCTTGACGCCGGAGCTTTCGAACTCCTGATGCAGGTCCACGGACGTCGGAGTGTCCGGCGTGTCCGCAGGGGTCGGCGTTTCGGGGCTGGCGTTGGACATCGGGGCCTCTCAACTCAGGACTCAAGGGCGGGAAGCGGAGGGCCACCGCCCTCCCCTTCCCGAGCGGACGCGAAGGGCGGTGGCTTCCATCCTAGGTTACGCGTACCGGCTGCCCTGCGGCTTATCCACGGCATAGGAGGTCGTCGTGTAACGCTGATTGCGTCCTACGGACTCCTGACGGCTGAGGCGGAACCCGGGCTCCTCCTCCGGCCGGTTGACGATAAAGGACAGGCGCACCGATTCCCAACCATGGGACGCATCGAACGCCACCACGCGGATGTACTGGTTTCCGTAAACCTTGCGGCATTCGGCCAACTCGTACATCAGCGCCGCCGCGTCCGGATTGTCGAACATCGGGTGGCCCCACATCTCCCAGTACGTATTCCGGGGATGCGGATCATCGGTGAACTCCAGGCTGACGGCCCAGCCGTTGTCGATGCAATACTGGATCTGCTTGCTGATCTGCTCGTCGGTCAGGTCGGGCAGGAAGGAAAAGGCGCCCTGGGTAATACGCATGATCGTCTCTCCAATCTCGTCGTCGTCTGCGGGCGCCGGTTACACGGACGCGGTGGCCGTCGGCACGAAGTCCGGCGTATCGGTCGAGGTGTAGTTGAACGTGACGTCTTTCCACACATCCAGGGCGGCGCGCAGCGGGCTGCACGACTTGGCGGCGTCGGCGAGAATGTCCGGGCCTTCCGCCAGAATGTCGCGGCCCTCGTTGCGGGCCAGGATCATGGCTTCCAGGGCGACGCGGTTGGCGGTGGCGCCCGCCGCGATGCCCATCGGGTGGCCGATGGTGCCACCGCCGAACTGAAGCACGACGTCCTCGCCCAGCAGGTCGATGAGCTGGTGCATCTGGCCGGCGTGAATGCCACCGGAGGCCACCGGCATCAGCTTGTTGAGCGACGCCCAGTCCTGATCGAAGAACAGCCCGTGCTCCAGGCACATCGGGTTGAACTCTTCGCGGCAGATGTCGTAGTAGCCTTTGGTCGTGGCGGGATCGCCTTCCAGCTTGCCGACCACGGTGCCGGCGTGGATGTGGTCGACACCGGCCAGACGCATCCACTTGGCGATGACGCGGAATGACACGCCGTGCGACTTCTGCCGGGTGTAGGTCGAGTGACCGGCCCGATGTAGGTGCAGGATCATGTCGTTCTTGCGCGCCCAGTTGGCCATGGACTGGATCGCCGTGTAGCCGATCACAAGGTCGATCATCACGATGTTCGAGCCCAGTTCCTTCGCGAACTCGGCGCGCTCATACATGTCTTCCATGGTCGCGGCGGTCACGTTCAGGTACGTGCCCTTCACCTCGCCGGTCGCGGCCTGGGCCTTGTTGACCGCCTCCATGCAGTACAGGAAGCGCTCGCGCCAGTGCATGAACGGTTGGCTGTTGATGTTCTCGTCGTCTTTGGTGAAATCGAGACCACCCTTGAGCGCCTCGTACACCACGCGGCCGTAGTTGCGGCCGGACAGGCCCAGCTTCGGCTTCACGGTCGCGCCAAGCAGCGGACGGCCAAACTTGTCCAGGCGCTCGCGTTCGACGACAATGCCGGTCGCCGGCCCCATAAAGGTCTTCACGTACGCGGTCGGCAGGCGCATGTCTTCCAGCCTCAGGGCCTTCAGGGGCTTGAAGCCGAAGACGTTGCCGATGATGGACGCGGTCAGGTTGGCGATGGAGCCGTTCTCGAACAGATCCAGGTCATAGGCTATGTAGGCAAAGTACTGGTCCGGCGCGTTCGGCACCTGATCGACGCGGTAAGCCTTGGCGCGATATTTCTCGGTCGCGGTCAGGCGATCGGTCCACACCACGGTCCAGGTCGCGGTGGAGCTTTCACCGGCGACGGCCGCGGCCGCTTCCTCGGGGTCCACACCGTCCTGCGGCGTGATCCGGAAGACCGCGATGATGTCCGTCTCGCGCGGCTCGTAATCCGGGATCCAATACCCCATTTGCTTGTACTTCAGAACACCGGCCTTGTACCGCTCGGCGCCTTTCAGGACCTTGCTGTCATCACCGTCCATGGATCGTCTCCTTCAGGTTTCGTAGGTACGTTGGAGTTCGGTTCGGCGGAAATATTCGGATCAATGTGCCACGACCACCGTCAGGCCTGCCGGGCCCGCCGGGCGCGTGTCACCATGCGCTCAATAATCGGGGTCAGGATGAGCTGCATCGCCAGATCAAGCTTGCCGCCCGGGATGACGATGGAGTTCGCCCGCGACATCCAGCTGCCCTGGATCATCGACGTCAGATACGAGAAATCGATGCCGCGCGGGTTGCGGAAGCGGATCACGACCAGGGATTCATCGGCGGTCGGGATCCAGCGCGCCACGAAGGGGTTGGACGTGTCGACGACCGGCACCCGCTGGAAGTTGATGTCCGTTTCCGTGAACTGCGGGCAGATCACGTTCGTGTAGGAGTGCATGCGGCGTAGGATCACGTCCTGCACGGCATCGGTGGAATAGCCGCGCTGCGCATGGTCACGATGGATTTTCTGTATCCACTCCAGGTTGATGACCGGCACCACCCCGATCTTCAGGTCAGCATAGCGCGCAACGTTGACGCCATCCTTGGCGACCGCGCCATGAAGGCCCTCGTAGAACAGCAGGTCGCAGTCCTCGCCGATCTCTGACCACTCCGTGAAGGTGCCGGGCTCGGCACCGTGCTCCTCCGCCTCCTGGGCGTTGTGGATGTAGTAGCGGGTCCGCGTGCGGCCCGTCTCGCCAAAGGCGCGGAAGGCCTCCTCCAGCTCAGCCATCAGGTTGGCGTCGAGGCTGAAGTGGCTGAACGTGTAGTCGCCGGCGGCGGTGCGGGCATCGTTTTCCGCCTTCATTTCCAGGCGGTTGTAGCGATGGAAGGCATCCCCCTCGATCATCGCGGCCGTGACACCCTCACGGCGGAAAATCTGCTCGAACGTGTGCTTGACCGTCGATGTCCCCGCCCCCGAGGACCCAACGACCGAGATGATGGGAAATTTCTGCGACATCCTGTATCCGCTCCCCTCGTCGTCGTTTCTTGGCTGGGCCGGGCCCTACGAGCGCCCTTGCCCGCGCGGCGATCAGCCCCGAAAGAGCCCCCGCACCCCGAACAGCGGGGCCCCCGCGATGTTGAAGTCCGGGTCATCGTGGTAACGCTTGACCCGCTCGACCTTCTTGCGGGACCCGAAGACCAGCGGAGCGCGGGCGTGCAGGGACGCCGGCACGGTATCGAGAAGCCGATGGTCGCCATCGGTGGCGCCGCCGCCGGCCTGTTCGGTGATCAGGGCGATGGGCATGGCGCCAAACACCCGGCGCAACGTGCCCCGCTCGTGCTCCGGGCGGTTGTCGCGGGGGTAGAGGAAAATGCCGCCCTGGGTGAGGATGCGGTGGGTCTCGGCCACCAGAGACCCAACCCAGCGCATCTTGAATTCCTTGTCGCGCGGGCCGTCCGTCCCCTCGACGCAGTCATCAATATAGGCCCGAACCGGCGGTTCCCAGTGCCGGTAGTTCGCGGCGTTGATCGCGAACGCGCTGGCGTCCTCCGGGGTCGTCAACGCGCCATCGGTCAGAATGAACGTGTCCGTGGCGGGGTCGAGCGTGAACACCGCCGTGCCGCGCCCGAGCGTGAGCACCAGCAGGGTCCGCCCCCCATACATGGCGTACCCGGCCGCCCATTGCTCCCGTCCGGGCCGCAGGAACGACGCGAGCGGATCCGCCGCCTTCGGGTAGATCGAAAAAATCGTGCCGGTGGGAACGTTCCCATCCAGGCCGTTGGAGGCGTCCAGCGGATCGATGGCCAGGGCCAGGGGCGCCGCATCGTCCAGCGTGACGACATCCGTGTCGTCGGCTGAAGCGAGATGGGCCACCGGCGCCGCCTCGGCGCTGGCGCGGAAGACGCGGGCAGCCTGATTCTCCAGCACGGAACGCAACGTGGCATTCACGGCCGGCCGCTCAATCAGGTCCCCCTGACGGATCATCGCGCTGAGGCGTCGAACGCCGTCCGCGAGGATCGCCAGCGTCGCGGACAGCGCCCTTGCGCCCTCTTGTGCGTCGCATTGGCTGTCCAGCCACTGTTCCAGCGTCGATCCCTCCGCCATGTCCGCCGTCCCTCCCGGTGTCATTCTTGTTCAAGGACGAGGCCAACCCTGCCCCACGCACTCAACAAAAGCGATTGAAAGTTTTCTTCGGGAGCGTAAATTAAATTTATGTCTGTCGCGCGGGATGTCACCCTGAAACATCTGCGGGGGTTCGCCGAAGTGTTGCGGCGGGGCACGATCGCCAGTGCCGCCGAACGCCTGCACCTGACCGCCCCGGCGGTCTCAACCCAGCTCAAGACGCTGGAAGCGTTGGTCGGCGCGCCTATCCTGGACCGCTCCGGCGAGGTGTTGCGGCCCACGGAGGTCGGCGAGGAGCTTCTGCGTGCCGCCGGCCTGATCGAGGCGGCCCTGTCCCGCTGCGAGGAGCGGATCGACTCCCTCAAGGACGGGGCGGCCGGGCTTGTGCGCCTGGGCGTGGTGAGCACCGGCAAGTACTTCGCACCCCGACTCGTGGCCCGGTTCAACAAGGCTGCGCCCGGCATCACGCTCCATCTGGTGGTCGGCAACCGCGACGAAACCGTCGAGGCGCTGCACGCGCGCGGCATCGATCTG
Organism: Roseospira marina; assembly: GCF_014197855.1. Classification (GTDB taxonomy): domain Bacteria; phylum Pseudomonadota; class Alphaproteobacteria; order Rhodospirillales; family Rhodospirillaceae; genus Rhodospira; species Rhodospira marina. Next base: position 448,320 of record NZ_JACIGJ010000001.1, on the reverse strand, counting down.
GCGGTGATGGGGCGCGGACCCGAGGACCTCGACGTTATCGCATATCGGCTGGGGCCGCATCCCTACGTTCTGATCGCGCCCCCCGACCATCCGCAGGCGGGCCGGCCTGAGGCCGACGCGGAGGCGCTGCTGTCCGAAACCTTCCTGGCGCGGGAAATCGGATCCGGCACACGGACCCTGATGATGCGGGAACTGGATCGCCTGGGCGGCGGGCGGGCCTATCGCGTGGTGGAAATGGCCTCCAACGAGACCATCAAGCAGGCCGTGATGGCCGGCCTCGGCATCGCGCTTCTGTCCGCGCACACGGTCCATTCGGAACTGGCCGAGGGCAAACTGATCACGCTTGCCCTGCCCCGCCTGCCGATCATGCGACACTGGTATCTGATCCACCGTGCCGATGAGACGCTGACTCCCGCCGCCGAGGTGTTCCGGGATTTCGTGGTCGGGCTGAATGGCGCGTTCCTGCCCCGTCTGGAAGGGGCCTCGCCGCCGGCCCAGATGTGACGCGACACCCTTTATCCACGATAAGGCGCCCCGTATGAACACCCCGGTTGTGCACCTATTCCTTTCGACATAGTCTCCCAGTCAACAAATGTCCTCAGCGCGCATCAAAATGCGAGCCATGCCATGGGCCGTCCTCCATCCCCTCAAGGCACCAAAGCCCCTGAGGCGGTAATACCGGTCGTGTTTCCGGCCTATCGGATCACCGTCACCACGCCAAAGGTGAAGGTTGATCTGATCCCTGGCCTCGATATCGACAATTTCACTATCGAGGGGACGAAACAGCGCGTCGAAAATCTGGGCCATGCTGGCGTGCTGATCCTGCGCGGCCAGGATGGCATGACCAAATACTATGAATATGGCCGATATGATGCGGCCGGGCTTGGGATGGTCCGCAACGTTCGGATTCCGAACGTCAAGATGGGCGACAACGGGTACCCCACCCGAGAATCGCTCGCCAATGTTCTCCGTGAGATCTCCCACAAGTCCGGCCACAATGGCCGGATCTCCGCCGGATACATCGCCGCCCCCGGCGGGTTCCTCAAAATGCGGGACTTCGCGGAACAGAGGAAACGCGCCAACACTCAGCCGAGCCGGACCCCGTACAGCATCACCGGCAACAACTGCTTGACCTTCGCGATCGAGGTCGCGGCCGCCGGCGATATCGAAATGCCCTCCTATTGGGATCCCAGACCCAATGGATACGTGGGACAACTGCAAGACCATTTCCTAGATCTTGACTACGACCCGCGCACGCGCACATTTAAACTGGAGTCCATCTACCCATGATGAAAGGACGCACCGCACCCCGATCTCTGGTCCTGGGCGTCGGGCTTGTCGCGGCGCTGGTGGTCGGCCTCCTGACCGTCAAGGTCATCTGGACGAACGAGGATTCGAGAGTGGACGACCGTCCGGCCCACGTACCCACCGACGCCCTCTGGGTCGGGGGGGCGGATGGCGGCGTTTACATGCTCCTCCAGCGTGTGGACTCTGACCCGGTGGGCTGGATGCGCGGCTGCATTTTCTTTGAGACGACGCCCTCGCTGGAATACCAGGGGGCTTTCGAGGCATCGGGCGGTGGCGCCGTCTCGCTGGTCGACGACCCGCCTACGGCCTGGGATGGCGATACGATTCACCTTGAGTCCGGCCGGACGCTATCGGCGAGAACACCATTCACGCCGAACTGGGACGCGACGGGACCAGAGCGCTGCGACCTCAGCGTAGTCAAGGTGCCCGAATAACACCGCCCGTACCCTGGAGCATTCAGGCCGGATCAGAACGCCGCCACGATACCGTCGGCGCGCGGGTCGGTGGCTCCTTCAAGCACACCGTCGGGGCGGCGGCGGATGGCGCCGGCGTGGCCGGCGAGCTCGTCGAAGCCGTCGATCCGGGTGATCCGGTGGCCTGCGGCCTCCAGCGCGGCGACCACGGCCTCGTCAACGCGCGCCTCGACCTTCACGTCGTGCGCCGCGCCGGACCAGTCCCGGCCCAGCAGCCAGCGTGGCGCCGTGACGGCGGCTTGCAACGACTGCCCGAACTGGACATGACGGGTGAACAGCTGCGCCTGAATCTGCGGCTGACTATCGCCACCCATGGTGCCGTAGACCAGAACCGAGCCGTCGCGAAGGCGGGCCATCGGCGGGTTCAGGGTATGGAACGGCCGGCGGCCGGGAATCAGAACGTTGGGCTCGGCCGGGTCCAACCCGAACGCGATGCCCCGGTTCTGCCAGACCAAGCCGGTCTCCGGCAGCACGACACCGGAGCCGAACCCCTGGAACAAGCTTTGAATGAAGCTGACGGCGCGCCCGGCGCCATCCACGCAGCCCATCCAGACGGTGTCTCCCTCCATTGCCGGTGTCGGCCAGGGTGCGGCCCGCGTCCGATCGATGGTCGCGGCGGTCTGGTCCAGCATGGTGTCGGAGAGGTAGGTGGTCGGGTGCACGGCCATGTAGCGCGGATCGGTCACATGCCGGTTCCGCAGGGCATAGGCGCACTTGGTCGCCTCCAGCAGGCCGTGAATGTGGTCGAAGCCCTCAGCCTCCGTGATGCCCAGGCGTTCGAACAGGCCCAGGATCATCAGGGACGCCAGGCCCTGAGTCGGCGGTTGGGTGTTGTAGACGGTGCCCTCGGCCAGCTTCAGCGCGAGCGGCCGGCGCCGCACCGACCGGTGACTGGCCAGATCGTCCGAGACCAGCGGGCTGCCCTGCGCCTTCAGGTCCGCCGAAATGGCACGGCCGACGTCGCCGCGATAGAAGTCGTCCAGGCCCCGCTCCGCCAACCGGCGCAGCGTCTGTGCCAGGGCGGGGTTGCGCATCCAGGCGCCCGGCGCGGGTGCCTGCCCGCCCTCCTCGAGAAACAACGCCTTCCAGTGCGGTAGGTCGGCCATCTCGTCGGCCACCCGCCCGGCCGTGTCCGCGACGGACTCGGCCATCGGCACGCCGGCCTCGGCGTAATAGATCGCGTCCTCGAAGAGGCGGGCCCGGGACAGGTTGCCGTCCCAGTGCTGGCGGCTGATGTCGAGGGCGGAACTCCAGCCCGACACGGTTCCGGCGACCGTGTTCGCGGCCAGAGGTCCCCGCCGTGGAATGTGGTCGAGGCCCCGCGCCGTGTAGACGTCGGGCGTAACAGCGCGCCCGGCGGCACCGCAGGCCTCGATCGACAGCGGCGCCCGCCCCGGGCGTGCGACCAGCCAGAAGCCGTCTCCGCCGAGACCGGTCATATGGGGGTAAACAACGGCGGAGGTGGCGGCGGCGGCGACCATGGCCTCAATCGCGTTTCCGCCTTCCTCCAGCACGCGAAGGCCCGCGCGGGCCGCCAGATGATGGGGCGCCGTAACCATGCCCCGTCCGGCCATGAGGGTGTGCAACATACAGCGTCCATCCGATGGCGTATCGAAGTCCATCCCTGTATGGGGGATTTGTGGGCCTAACGTCCAGAGCCTCGTGCGCGTATCCCGCGATACGGCAGCGGTTGCCCCCCGGCGGCCGGGAGGGTATTCAAGGCTCTCCCTCGCCCGCCCTGAAACGGACAGAGCCCATGGCCAAGGACTACACCCACAGTATCTATATGCCGATCCCCTGGGAGATCTTTCACCGGGACACTCGGATGTTGGCGCAACGTATTCTCGCGGCGCGCGACCATTTTGACGGCATCATCGCCATTGCCCGTGGTGGTTTGATTCCGGCGTGCATCATTGCGCGCGAACTGGACATCCGGACCGTCGAGGCGGTCAGCATCGCAAGCTACGACGATCGATCCCAGGGCAAGCCACGTATGCTGAAAGGGGTGGACACCGACCTGGTCGGGGACGGCGAGAACTGGCTGGTGGTCGACGATCTGGTGGACTCGGGCCTGACCGCTCGGGTCGTGCGCGAGTTGCTGCCCAAGGCCACCATCGCCACCGTCTACGCCAAGCCGGAAGGCCAGCAGACCGTCGACCTGTTCGCCGTGCCGGTGAAGAGCGAACTCTGGCTTCTGTTCCCCTGGGACGCAGAACTGCGCCCGAACGAGCCGCTGGCCCGCGCCAGTCTGGTGAGCGACCTGTCGGAGTAGGACGTGGCTCGGGCTATTCGGCCGCTTTATGCGGCCGGACGCAGCAAGGCCGCCACCATCGCTTCCGGCGCGTCCTCCTGGAGGGCGTGGCCGGCGTGGGGCACCACCGTCAGGTCGTTCGCCGTAAGGCGGTTCCGCAGGTCCTCGCCCTGGGTCACCGGAATGAAGGTGTCGTGCGCCCCCCACACGAGATGAACCGGGCAGTCGAGTGACCGGTAGCGGTCCTGGACCGTTGCAATGGCCGTCTCGTTGGCCTGGGCGATCTGGCGGTAAAACGCCGCCTGCCCGGTCCGGCCATGCCAGGGCGCCAAGTAGGTCGCTCGGGCCTCGTCGGACAGCGGGCGATGCGCGGCGGCCCCGATATACGCCTGGAACAGGGCCGCGTGGGCATACGGTGGTAGTCCTGCGAACGCTGCCTCGTGCTCACGTACGTGGGCGAAAAAGGACGATCCGGACGGCAACACGGCCACCGCGTCGAACAGAGTCAGGCGGCTGTAGCGCAGCCCTTCCATGAAATAGCCCCGCAAGGCCGCCAGACCGCCGAAGTCGTGACCCGCGACCTCCGGCGCGTCCAGCTCCCAGTGCTTCACCAGCGCCGCCAGCAGGCGGCTTTGCACCTCAGGGGCCACCGATATGCCCGGCCCCTTGTCGGACTGACCGCAGCCAATCATGTCGAACACGTACACGGTGCGATGCGGGGCCAGCCAGGGCACCACGCGACGCCACGCCTGCGCGGACCAGGGGAACCCATGGATCAACACCAGCGGTGCGCCGGTGCCGACACGGCCCCAGGCCACGGACCGCCCCTCGTACGTGAACCGATGCTCCAACGGAATCATGGCGGCACTCCCTTGTAACCGTAATTGACCGTGATAGGGTTACAGGGTGCGATCACGCGCCGCAACCTCTTTTTTCCTAATATGGGTTACGCCGAATCATGCACGCTTGGCAGCAACACGTCCCCCAGAGCGGTCATATCGTGCTCGACTTCCTGAACACGATCGACGACGAGCTGAAAACGCGTGAGCGCAATGCCTTACCGACCTGGGCGGTCACCCTGGACTGGGCGGAACGGGCGGACCTCCTGACCCAGGCCGAACGCACCCACCTGTCCGATGTCCCGGATGGGAGTGATCCGAAGGCCGTCGCGGCGGAACACGCCGCTCTCCTGGACTTTCGGGAACGCCTCTGGACTCTGCTCAGCGGAGTCGCAGCGGAGGGAGCGCCGACCGGCGAGGATCGCGCCTGGCTGGCAGACACTGTGCGCTGGGGGGTAAACCACGCTGAGCTTCTCTGGCCGGCGAGCGGCGACGACTCCGCGATCCAGTGGTTGGTGCCGGTGGACCGGGCCGGACTCGCCACCCTGCGCGCCCGGCTTTGTGTCGCGCTCGGCGCTCTGTTGACGCGCCCGGACTTCCGGCGTCTGCGGGAGTGCGGCCGGTGCACTGCGCTCTATCTGAATCACGGGCGTGGAGCCGGGCGACGCTGGTGCCGCATGGAGACCTGCGGCAACCGCGCCAAGATCGAACGCTTTCGCGGCAAGAGATAGGGGCGCGCGGTCCGGAGGTGTCGCGCACTTAGGCGCTGCCGTCGCTGGCGGCGCGCAGGGCCTGCGTGTCCGGAATCGCGACGTGATTCGGGCTGGGCAGGTCGATCAGCCCTTCCCGTTTGAATGCCGTCATGGTCCGGCTGACGGTCTCGACGGTTAGGCCGACGTAATCGGCGATGTCGACCCGGCCCATCGCCAGGGGAATCGGCGACGCCGGATCGCCCCTCCGCCGCGCCCGCTCCGACAGCGCCAGCAGGAACGTGGCCACCCGCTCGCGCGCCGTCTTCCGCCCCAGCAACAGCACATGATCATGAAACTGCGCCAGCTTCGCCGTCATGCGCAGCAGGATCCGGTGCTGCACCTCCGGCGCCGTCTCCGACAACTCGTGGAGCCGCTGCATCGGCAGGCGGCAGACGGACAGGGGCGTCACCGCCTCCGCCGTGTAGGCGTAATCACCGTCGAGGCAGAACCCGAACATGTCGCCGCGGAAAAAGAACCCGGTGATCTGGCGGCGGCCGTCCGGCATCAGCTTGTAGACCTTCACGGCGCCCGACACGACGTTGAACACGGCCACGCCCGTATCCCCCTCTCGAAAGAGGGTGTCATGGGCCTCGAACCGAAGGGTGCACTGCACGCGCATCAAGGAGGTCACGGTGCGCCGGGCGAAGCCATCGCAGAACGCCAGCGTGCCCAGGTCGCAATGCCCGCAGGGTCCGTTGCCGCGATCGGCCTGATCGACCCGCGCCAGCGTATCCCCCGGCCACCGCTCCCGGGTCGTGACAAGCCCGGAGGCCGAATCAAGACGGGCGGCGGTTGCGCTTGAACGGGTCATCTGGTCCAGCCTCCTACGGACGCCGCACGGTGTCTCTGGGTTCACTTGATACAGATCAACTGATAGCACGGGACGCGGGTATTCCTAGGCCTTCTTTGGCAGACGTTCGAAGGGAGGAGGCCGGAGCCTACCGACGCGACGGCGGAGGCGGCGTATTCTGGCCGCCCGGCCCATCCTCGTCGTCGTCGTCGTCGAACAGAATGCGATGCGCGGCCCCGTCCAGATCGTCGAACTGGCCGCTCTTCAACGCCCATAGGAACGCGGCCAGGCCAATCAGCCCGAGGAGCAGGGCCAGCGGAATCAAGAACAACAGGGCGTTCACGACGCGCTCCCCCCTTTTTCAGTGCGCAACGCAGTCCCTCTCTGCGACAGCCGCAAGGCATTGCCGATGACGATGAGGGAGGACGTGCTCATGGCCGCCGCCGCGATCAGCGGCGTGACCAGACCGGCCAGCGCGAGCGGGATCGTTACGGCATTGTAGGCAAAGGCAAACCCGACGTTCAGCTTCACCAGCCGGTCGGCCCGAACCGCCACATCCATCGACTCCAGCAGGGGGGCCAGGCGCTCGCCCTGAAAGACCAGGTCCGCCGCCGTCTGGCTGACATCCACGGCGCTGGCGGGCGACGCGGAGACATGGGCCGCCGCCAGGGCCGGCGCGTCGTTGAGGCCGTCCCCGACCATCAGCACTCGGCGCCCTTCGGCCCGCAACGCCTCCAGACGAGCGACCTTCCCAGCCGGCGTCTGGCCCGCGTGCCATGTCTCCACGCCCGCGGCGCAGGCCACCGCCGCCACGGTCTCCGTCCGATCGCCGGAGAGTAGCTCGACGGCCACGCCGCGCGCGCGCAGTTCGGCCACCACAGCCGCCGCGTCCGACCGCAGAGAATCCGTAAACCGGAAGCACACCGGCGCGGCATGCCCCCGCCGCAGCCATAGCTCGGGCCCCTCAGCATGGGCGCCCGGGTGGTCGCCACGGGTACCATCCACTCCACAGAACACCGCCGAACCCAGACGAACCTGGGGCGCACCGGTGGGATCTGCCCAGGACAGGCCCTCCCCCGGGTGCTCGCGCACGTCGCCAAACGGGGGCGTCTCCGGCGCCGCCGCCGCCACCGCCCGGGCCAGGGGATGACGGCTGTTGGCCGCGAGTCCCGCCGCCAGCCGCAGATCGTCCGGCGTCCACCCGCCCCCGCTACCCGCCGTGTCCAGCCCCCCCGGGCGCAACGCCAATTGGCCGCGCGTCAGGGTGCCGGTCTTGTCAAACACGACGGTGTCCGCCTCCGTCAGGCGTTCCAGGGCCGTTGCGCTCTTCAGGAATACGCCAGATCGAAGCAGACGCCCGCTGGCAATCACCTGAACCACAGGCACCGCCAGCGCCAAAGCGCAGGGGCAGGTTATGATGAGCACGGCGGCGGCGATCAACAGGGCCTCCTGCCAGGGCAAACCGCCCACAAGCCACCAGCCGAAGAAGGCGGACAGCGCCAGCCCGTGCACCACCGGGGCATACAGGCGCGCCACCCGGTCGGCCAATGCGACATAGCGCGCCCGCCCCTGCTCGGCCGCCTCCATCATGCGGACGATTTCGGCCAGCAGCGTCTGCTCCCCCACCGCCGCGACTTTGACGCGCAGCGGCGCCGACAGGTTCAGCGTACCGGCGAAGACACGCGTGCCCGGTCCGGCGCGGGCGGGCAGGGTTTCGCCGGTAATGAGGCTGCCGTCCAGATCGCTGACGCCCGTCGCCACCACGCCATCAATGCCGACGCGCTCCCCGGCCGCGACCAACACGGTGGCCCCCACCGGCACCTGATCCGGCCGAGACGCGCGCGTTGCTCCGTCCGCCCCGATCACGGTCACCGCCCGACCGCCGAGGGCCAGGAGATACGCCGCAGCCGACCGCGCCCGGCCGCGTGCCCGGCTGTCCAGGTAGCGCCCGATCAGCAGGAAGAACAGCAGCATCACGGCCGCGTCGAAATAGGCATGGGGCCCGCCGCGCGCCGTCTCCCATAGGCTCATGCTTGCCGCGAGCAACACCGCCAGCGTGATGGGCACATCCATGTTGGCGCGCCCGGCCCGCAGCGAGGCGACCGCCGAACGCGCGAACGGCCGGATGCCGTAGCCGATGGCGGGCACGGCGATCACCGCCGAAAGCCAGTGCATCAGATCCCGCGTCGCCGGGTCCATGTCGCCGCCGAACCACACCGACACCGAGAACAGCATGATGTTGCCGGCCGCGAACCCGGCGACGGCCATGGCCCGCAGCAGCGCCTTTTCGGTTCGGTCCGTGTCCTGATCGAGCGTCGCCGGGTCGTAGGGCACGAGGCGGTAGCCCACCGTCAGCACCGGATCCAGGATCCGGCGGGCGCCGCGATCCGGGGCCGTCGTATCGCCCTGATCCGCCTGGGGCGTCCAGCGCAGCGTGAGCCGCCGCGTGGTCATGTTCACGCGGGCTTGCGCGACCCCGGGCTGCAGGGTCAACAGGCGCTCGATCAGCCAGACGCAGGCCGCACAGTGCAAGCCTTCGACGAGGAGGGGCAGCGTAACCTCGCCCCCCTGAGCCCCCTCAGATAGGTGAGGCGTGTAGTCCGGAATGGCATCGGGATCGCTCTCCGGCTTCAACGCCCGAGTGTCGGGGTCGAGGCAGCGGCGTTCATAGTAGCGGTCCAGACCGAGGCCGTTCACCAGTTTGAACGCGGCCTCACACCCGGTGCAGCAGAACCCCGGCCGTCCGGCCGCACTGCCGTCATCCGTGATCGGTTCGCCGCAATGACAGCAGTGGGTTCCCACCGGATCAGCCGACGGTTGGGCCGAGTCTGGCTCGACGGGGTGGGGCTCCGCCATAGTCACACCCGTTGGATGGGCGACCACCCCATCACTCCGTCCGGAACCGACGTCGCAGCGTGTAGGTGTCCGATCCAACGCGGGCTGTGAACACGGCGTCCCAAAGCCCCGGCTTCGGCAAATCCACGGCGGCCTCATACGCACCGGGTCCGGCCGGCTGGAACGTCACCGTCTGGTCGAATCCCTGTTCTGCGGGGCGGCGGATCTCGGCGGTCACCGTCGCACCATCAAGCGGATCCCCGCTGCCGTCGCGGCCGTCGATCCGAACCGTGGCTCGGCGCTCATCGCCCGGCCCGGGCGGGACGGCGTCGAGATCGACCGTCCAGGTCCATCCGAGCGCGTTCTGCGCAGCTTCCGCTGCAACCTTGTCGTTGTAGGCCAAGCCCTCGACGTAGGCGTGCTGCGTGCTCAGGCCGGAAAAGGTCGATGTTGCGAAATACAGCATCGCCAGATTGGCGCCGAGCACCACGACGAACCCGAAGACGAATGTATAGGGAATCCACCAGCCGCGCTGGCGTGTTGTGATCGTGCTGCCGCTCATCGATCGACCGGCTCCATGCCAATTAGCCTGGGAAAAACCGGCGACTCGAGTGTCCGAGTCTCCGACTCCCTGAATACCGCATCGCGGCAGGCGGGCCAAGCGCGGGCCGCGCTGGAGGACCAATCAGGATCGCGCGTGGACGATGATGGCGCCGACCCGCCAGACCAGGAAGACGACCGCCATGGTCTTGGCGGCCGCATCAAAGGGAAAGCTGGCCTCAACGCCATGGTAGAGCTTCAACTGAAGCGCGTGCATATGCGACAGTATAATATACAAAAAATGCCAAGAGGCACAATCCAACCGTAGAGCACAGCAGGGCACCGAACTTGGATTACAGGACGTTCATGTTGAGAGGATCAGACACCTCGAAAAACCGCTGTTGAAGCGGCGCCTAACGTGATTCCCTGATGGCAGCCTGCGGGGAGGTGCGGCATGGCGGGTCAGCTTGGTTTCTTCGATCTGGAAGACCGATACGCGCCGTTGAGCAAGGCGGGGGATCCGCTTGAGAAGCTGGCGGCGGTGGTGGACTTCGAGCTGTTCCGTTACCGGTTGGTGAAGGCGCTTAAACGATCCGACGGCGCCAGGGGCTGCCGGCCACCGTATGACCCCACCCTGATGTTCAAGATCCTGATCCTGCAGGCGCTATACGGTCTGTCGGACGAGCAGGCCGAGTTCCAGATCTGGGATCGGCTGACCTTCATGCGTTTTCTGGGCCTGGGTCCCGGCGAGGCGGTTCCGGACGCGACAACGATCTGGCTGTTTCGCGAACACCTGACCCAGGCGGGCGCCATCAAGACACTGTTCGGCCGGTTTGACGCGCTGCTGGCCGACAAGGGCTATCTGGCGATGTCGGGCCAGATCCTGGACGCAAGCCTGATCCAGGCCAGGCACCCCGCCAACGCCTGGACGACGGCGAGAAGGCGGCGATCAAGCAAGGCAAAGCCGCGGCCGAGATCTGGCCGGACAAACCCGGCAAGGCAGCGCAGAAGGACGTGGATGAAATGTGCGAAAGATCCTGGACGGTACCGTTGATCTCGGTCTGACCCAAGACTGGCAACAGGCGCAAAAAGGGGACTCATAAGGACAGCTTTGGTCGAAGCCGCGCCGGCTTTACGAGCAAAATCCACGCCCACGCAGACGATCAGGGACGTCCTCTTGGCTTCAAGCTGACCGGTGGCGAAGTCTCGGATTATCGGGCGGCCGAAGACCTGATGGCGTTGCCGATCGCCACACCGCGCATGCTGCTCGCAGATAAAGACTATGATGGCGATATCGTCCGCGACACCCTGCTGTTCTGCGGCATCCTGTCGGCGATCCCGCCCCGCGCCAACCGCGCGCAGCCGATTACATGCAATGTCTTGCGATACAAGGACCGCAACCGCATCGCCACCCGATACGACAAGACTGCCAAATCCTTCCTTGGTTTCATGCACCTGGCCGCCGCCACGCTATGGCTACCGAGATTGTTCAACTGGCCCTAGGGACTGAATGTGACCAATAGAAAAAAATCAGACGGGTCCAGACCAAAATGCCGTCGCATGGTATGGCGCCTTCTACCGCGAACGGGGCACCAAATGCTGAGGCGAAAGAATAGAACGTTCCCGCATTACAGACGGGCATAATTGGTCAAGAATGCCTTGATGACAAGCTCAATCATTCCTGGGTCGATGTGACGCGGATCGCCGTCCGTTTGAGGTGACCCCCATAGGTCGAACGGCAGGTGCGGCGCGGCCCAACGAACAATTTCGAAGGATGGATAGTAGTAGACCTTCGGCGGGGCCTCCGCCTCGATCTCCGACACCGCCATGCGAAGGGTCGCCTTTGAGTGGAAGTCGCTGGTCAGCATGGGCTGATCGGTATAGCTAAGCTGGAGGGGTACCGGAGAGACCGTTAGGACAATCTGATTGTCCGGGTTCAGGGCCTGGATCGTCCGGATCACCGTCCTGAGATTCTCGGCATTCTCCTGCACGGTGGTCAGACGCATTTCGAAACGACGGAGCTGCTTCGCCAAGTAATCGGCCCCGCCCAGTCTCACCATGTCGCGACCATGCTTTGGCATGATCGTGTGGACGAGGCGGTCGGTCCCGACCTCGAACCAGCATGCCGCAAGGCCAAGGGTTACAATAACCGTTGCACCCGCTTCAAGCTGATCGCGAATGCCCTGGATGTTGGCGCGGTTTTCCGGAACGTCATCGATCAGGTCTTCGGACACCTTCCCCGCGATCAGGCCGTCCAGGAATTCGCGGAGCGCAAATGTGGAAAAGATGCGCTCGCTCATTTCGTAATTCGTGACGGACAATCCGGCCCGTCCCAGCGCCTGGGCGACATGAGCCGAAAAACAGGACCCGATCGTGACCAGCCGGGTCTCTCGGTCGATGATGGGCGTATCGGGTGCGTATCCGCGAACGCCCTGCTCCAGAAAAAAGCGGATGAACTCTTCCATCGATCGCAGCGTTCGAGGAAACCGCATAAGACCCAACGAGAAGCCCGGATCTCCGGTTCGAAGCCGTGTTCGCATCCGGTCGCCCCTCTTTGCATTGGCTGTTTTCGCTTACACGAGAGTGCCGTTGTCCGCTTAAGAAACGATGAAACGCCAGGGGTGGTCCTGGGCGCACGAAAAAGGGCCGCCCCCAGAAGGGAGCGGCCCCATTCTTCTGTGGCCTCGGACGCCCGACAACCAGGCACCGGGCCAAAAGCGTCAGCGCTTGGAGAACTGGAAGCTCCGACGCGCCTTGGCCTTACCGTACTTCTTACGCTCCACGACGCGGGAGTCGCGGGTCAGGAAGCCCTGTGCCTTCAGCGGCGGCCGCAAGCTCGGGTCCCAGCGCCCCATTGCGTGGCTGAGGCCGTGGCGCACAGCACCGGCCTGCCCGGAGAGGCCACCACCCTTGACGGTGCAGATGACATCGAACTGGCCCATCGTCTGGGTGACGACGAAGGGCTGGTTGATGACCATCCGCAGCACCGGGCGCGGGAAGTAGGTCGTCACGTCGCGGCCGTTGACGGTTATGCGGCCGCTGCCGGCCTTCACCCACACCCGGGCGACGGCGTTCTTGCGGCGACCCGTCGCATAGGCACGGCCAAAGGAATCCCGGATCGGCTGCGGGGCGTCACCGGCGACGGGGGTCGGCTCACCGGCCGAGGCGGCGGCAGCGGCCGGCTGGGCGCGCATCGCGTCCTTCAGGCCTTCCAGGCCCGTACGCTCGTCGGCCATGCTTAGACACTCCTCTTGTTCTTGGGATTGCGCGCGGCCAGGTCGAGGACCTCCGGCTGCTGGGCGGCGTGCGGATGCTCGTCGCCGGCATAGACGCGCAGCTTCTTGAGCTGGGACCGGCCGAGCGGACCCTTGGGCACCATGCGCTCGATGGCCTTTTCGACCACGCGCTGGGGGTGGTTCCCACCCAGGATCTGCTCCATGGTTTTGCTCTTGATGCCACCCGGATAGCCGGTGTGCCAGTAGAAGCGCTTCTGCGTGACCTTGCGACCGGTCAGGCGCACCTTGTCAGCGTTGATGATCACGACGTGGTCGCCGGTATCGATGTGCGGCGTGAACATGGTCTTGTGCTTGCCGCGCAGGATGTTCGCGACGGTGGCGGCAAGCCGGCCCAGAACGACGCCATCGGCGTCGATCAGGTACCACTTGCGCTCCACCTCGCTGGGCTTGGCGGAATAGGTTTTCATTCGGCTCTCCGTCCGCGTACGAGCGCCGGCGCGTGGAACGGCACGGCGGGAATGGCGGGGATCGGGCGGGCGCACGGGCCCGGGGCGCTGACACGGCCGCCCGGATCGAGGCGCGCACTATGCCATCGAAACGGACCATGTCAACGCGAAAAAGAACGGCCAAATCAGAAAGCTAGAGCTATGGTATCAGGGTACCTTAGACCAGTCCCCGGCTTGGATGGCCTCCCCCACGGCTTCCGGATCCGGCAACGGCGGGGCCGAATAGGTTCCGACCGTGTGCGCGACCAGGGCGCGCCCGTCCGCGCTGTCCGGGTCCTCGGCATACAGTTCAACCTCGACCACGATCAACCGCTTGCCGCCCTTCAGCGACCGGGCTTCCGCCACGATGTCCCCTGGCTCCGGCTTGCGGAGGAAGTTGATCGACAGGTTGGTCGTCACCGCCAGTTCCACCGGCCCAAGGAGGCTGAGCACCACCGCGTACATGGCGATGTCGGCCAAGGCCATCATGGCCGGCCCCGCCACGGTGCCGCCGGGCCGGACGAGGTCGGGATTAAACGCCATGCGCAGCCGCCCGTAGCCCTGCTCGATGGCCTCGGTCCGGATCCCCAACAGGCGTGTAATCGGCAGCTCCCGGTCCAGAATGGCCGTGAACTCGGGCAGTGAAATACGCGACATGGCTGGGTATCGTTCCATTCGCATCTGTGGGACGAAGGGAGCCAGTCTACATCCAGACGGCACCGTATGGAACACGCGTACGCGCGCGAGGCAGCGACCGCGTTCAGGCGCTATCGCCGCGGGCCGGATGCCTCCCATATGGTCGCCCCTCCCCCATCTCTGTATCGAACCCTCCGGCCTGCCCTACACGTGGGCGGACGGGGTCTATAGCATGGGGCTGACGGCGGATGTCCGGCTCCTGAATGCCGACAGCACGGTGTTTGGCGGGCAGCGGGAATGTGTCGACGTGGTGTGTGAGTTTCACACCCCGTCGATCGAGGTTTGCCGCCGAACGCGTTGTGTTATCCAGGTCGCCGTGCACGATGTCCGGAGCGCGCGCTCGTCGCGACTCCGGGCCCTTCCCACCACCGGTTCACCGCGAGAGGACCGCCATGACCACTGCCCCTGCACCGGAGGACACCGGCACCATGGAACCGCTTTTGCTGCGCGACGATGCCGACGGCATCGCGACGCTCATCCTCAACCGCCCGGCCGCGCGTAACGCGCTGTCGGTTGATCTGATGACAGCGTTGCAGGACGCCTTTGCCGCCATCGCCGTCGATGACACAGTCAAGGTCGTGGTCCTCGCGGCGAACGGCCCCGCGTTCTGCGCCGGTCACGATCTGAAGGAAGTCCGGGCGAACCCAGGCCGCGCCTTCTACGAGGCGCTGTTCCAGCAGTGCTCGAACCTCATGCTGTCCATCGTGCGCCTGCCGAAGCCGGTGATCGCCAAGGTGCAGGGGATGGCGACGGCGGCCGGCTGCCAGCTTGTCGCAACCTGTGACCTCGCCGTGGCGACGGAACACGCCCGCTTCGCGACCCCGGGCGTCAACATCGGCCTGTTCTGCTCCACGCCCATGGTGGCGCTGTCGCGGAACGTCGGCCGAAAAACCGCCATGGAGATGCTGCTGACCGGCCGGCCGATCACAGCGGTGGAGGCCAAGGCCGCCGGCTTGGTGAACGCCGTCGTGCCGGATGCGGCCGCGCTGGATGCGGCGGTTACCGAACTCGCAACCGGCATCGCGTCCAAGTCGCCGCTGACCCTGGCCATAGGCAAGGAGGCGTTCCACCGTCAGCTCGACATGCCCCTGGCCGACGCCTATGCCTACGCCAGTGACGTCATGACAACAAACATGCTGGCTCACGACGCCGAAGAGGGCATCGACGCCTTCCTGGAGAAACGCGAACCCCATTGGGCGGGGGAATAAGCCCCGTCGGCTTGGTTATGCAGATTAGGAGCGAGGGCCCCCGCGTCGCTGAACAATCCCCTCTCGGAGCGGGCCGATCTCGCGAAGAAACGGCCGCCCGAGAAGCGCGCGCTGGCGCCATGTCAGCGCCGACCACGGACGGTCGAAGGCCGGGCGCAGCGGCTCCGGGGCTGAAACGATGTCGTCCGACCTATCGAACACGCCACCGAGACTCATCATGGCCGTGTCCAGGTGGCTCCATAGATAGGGATTCAGCGGAATCGGCGTGCTGACGGCGATGCGGTGGTCGCTCCGGGCCCAGTGGAGAAGCATGGACCGCACTTGCGGGGCCTCCACAGAGCTCAGCGCACCGTCCTCGTCGTAGGTTGGCGTCAGGTCGAGCCCCGTCTGCTCGCGAAGCGCAGCCATCACGGCATCCAGAGGCGGGCTGCCCACTTGGAATGTCCACGCACCAGCTTGAAGGCCCATCCGATCATCTCCCCTCGGCAGCGGGGGCCACAGTCGCCACCGTGCCGCCGACAACTGTGATCTCGTTGCCCAGCCCGACGCCCAGATGCAGCAGCCCAGGCGACCGTGCCCACGCCGGAACAACCACACCGGCCTCGATCATGAAGCGCGCACGAGTCCTTTGGCTAACCGGCTCGCGGCCCGTTCTGCAAGAGAAATATAAGCCATGCCGCGCAATGGGTGTAGTCGCGTCATTGTGTGCCGAGCGCACGGTCCCCTATTTCGATCGCGCCAGAGGTGCATCAGGCCCCGCCAGCGGTCCCGCACCTTTCACTCCGCCACGGCCGGCGCGGCGCCCTCCCCACGGACGACTCCGAACTCGGCGTCCGGGGGGCGCTGGCGAAGATGACCCCGATTAAAAACCAGGGTGATGACGAGCACCCCCGTGCACACACCGCTCACGGTGGCCCGCGTCGTCGCGGGCCGCGGCCACCGGCGTGACCGTCGGCGGTGACTGGGCTTCGGTGTCCCCGTCCATGCCCCTCTCACCCGGACATCTCACATCCCGAAGCATGGCACCGTCATGCCCTCGACAGGTCACCCCCCCTGTCGCCCTTGCGGCAAGTTTCTGGCTAAAACAAGAATATTATTTGACTTCAATGTGTTATATGGATATTTTTTAGCACTGTATCAGCCATACCGTTGAATGGCAGGATCATGCTGACAAAACGGACGTCCCGGGCGCGCACACGGCGCCCCCTCCCCTCCCCTGCCGCGCGCCCGGCCTGCGTTGGCGCCGCGCTGCTGCTTCTGGCCGCATGCAGCAGTGGTCCGGCGGATGTGGGCGAGGGTCAGTATCCCGTCGCGGCCTACTCTGGAACCGAGAGCTTCGTGTGGTGCGTACCCTATGCGCGTGAGATTTCCGGGGTTCAGATCTGGGGCGATGCCGACACCTGGTGGCCCCAGGCGGCCGGCCGGTATGAGCGTGGCCGCCAGCCGGCGCCCTACGCCGTTCTGGCCCTGAAACCGGATCGCCGTTTGAGCGACGGCCATGTCGCCGTCGTAACTGGGATCGAGGGACCGCGCGAGATCCGTGTCAGCCACGCAAACTGGGGCTGGAATTCGGCGACGCGCGGGCGCGTCTACACGAATATGCCGGTGAAGGACGTCTCTGAGGCCAATGACTGGAGCGAGGTCCGGTTCAAGCATCCGGCCGTTGGCGGGTATGGGCGGGTGTATCCGGCGTTGGGCTTCATCTATCCGGACCGGTCGCGGCCGGATATCCGGGTTGCCGATGCGTCCGCTGCGACGCCCGCAGCGCCAACGCCGCGCGTGTCGTCGCGCCCGTCGGCGCCCGCGTCCGCTTCGGCACGATCGGCCATGCGCCGCCTGTTCTGAGACCGTCTGTGCTGAATCGGGGATCAGGCCCGTTCCAGGTCATAGTCGGCGACGACATCCGGGTGAAGGACGCCCGCCTCCAGACACAGCAGGACGAGACGCGCATCAAGGCTGGTTTCCGCCGCGATGGCCTTCTCGAGGCGGGCCCGTGCCTCCGCCGACCGAGCTTCGCCCACGGCCGCCGCATGGTCTTCCGGCCCAAGCATCGCATACGCCAGCAGGGGGGCCGCCGGTATGACATCGTCCAGCCCCTCGCCCTTAACCAGCCGGACCACTGTCATCTTCACGGCATCCGGCACCAGGCGGGGATGAAGGCCCTCCTCACGCACAGCAGCGTCCAGGGTCTGGATTTCACGCGCCCGCCCGAACAGGCCGAAGAGACCGAGCATCGTCGCCCCCTTACCGCAAGGCCCCGACCATCCCCGAACCCCGGAGCAGGTCGGCCATATCGGCCCATACGGCAGCGTTCGGCGCCAGCAGTAGATCCCCCTGGTGCACGGTGGGCGCGTACGCTTGGCCGTCGAGCAGCCCAAGGTGCCCGCCGGCCTCGGCGAACAGCAGCGTACCGGCGGCGTGATCCCAGGGCATGAGACGGGAGTATGCGGCGAACTGAAGTCGCCCCTCGGCAAGGTCCAGGTACACCTGCGCCGCGCTGCCGATATGGATCAAGCGGCCGACCCGCCCGCGCAGCGCCTTGCCGCGCGGGCCGAAGGCGCAGCCCTTCAACGTGTTCATGCGCGTCGCGGCGGTGTCGATGCGAACCGGCGTTCCGTTGACGGTCGCGCCGGCGCCGCGCTCCGCGATCGCCAGCCGGTCCCCGATCGGATCCAGGATCCAACCCGCGACGGTCTCGCCCTTGTCCACCAAGGCGACGATCATCCCGAACGCGGCGATGCCTTTGCTGAAATTGCCCGTCCCATCGACCGGATCAATGACCCAGACCGGTCCGTCGCCCGACAGGCGCTCCAGAATCGTCGCATCCGCGTAGGCGGCCTCCTCCCCCACGACGGTGGACGCGGGCAGAAGATCCGGCAAACGCGCCGACAGCGCCTTTTCGGCTTCGAGGTCCGCCAGCGTCACGACGTCCTGGGCCGAGGTCTTGGCATGGATCTCGGTGTCGGACAGGTTGCGGAAGCGGGGCAGGACCTCCGCCGCCGCGACATCGCGCAGAAGGCTGGAGACGGCTTCGATGGGAAGGGCGCGGGGCATGACGATCCGTTTCGGTAAAGACGAGGCGAGCGACCGCGGCCCCTCACCCCTGATACAATTCCCGATCCCGATGGTAACTCTCGCGCAGATCGGTCAGGCGTTGCGCCGCCGCCGGGTCATGCTCGGCGTGCTGCATGAGCAACCGAACCGCGAACGCCGCGAACGCGACCGCCTCCCCCTTGCCCCGCAGTTCATGGGCCGAGGCGATCTCGTCCAGGTACTCATGAACCAGATCCCGCGCCATGACATTGAGCTGGCGCTTGACCAGATGGTTCTTGCTGCGCCATCGGCGCTGCGACGTGCGTGTGGCCATGATCCATACCGGCGGCCGGGACGGTGAACCGCAAGTCTACTAGTAGACAACGCCCTCCGGCAAGGGGCCGCCTTCTACCGTGTGGCCGCGACCCGCCCCGCCCCATCCGATGCCACCGGAAGTCCGTCGGCGTCGTGTGGCGCGGACAGGCCCAACGTGTGACGCAGCCGCTCCGCATCCGGCGGATCCAGACGCACGCGGACATGCACGGCGTCGTCGCCGTCCGTCCGATCCAGAACCTCGCCCCGGCGATACACCCACGCCAGCGTCGCGCCGTCCGCGAGGTCCAGATCCACGTCCACCTCGATCCGGCCGGCGGACAGCACGCGGTCCACCGCCCGTGCCAGGTCGTCGACGCCCTCCCCCGTCACCGCCGAGACGGCGACCTGCGTCTCGGGCGTTCGGATCGCCGCCTGCAGCGCCGCGCGTTCCTCGTCGTTCAGGCGATCGATCTTGTTGAACGCCTCGATCAAGCCGGCGTCGACCTTATCGCCAACCCCGAGGTCCCGCAGAACGGCCTCGACATCGCCTTTCTGCGGTTCGCAGTCTGGCGAGGCCATGTCCCGCACATGCACGATGACATCAGCCTCCAGGACCTCCTCCAGAGTGGCGCGGAAAGCCGCAACCAGCTCATGGGGCAGGTCTGAAACGAAGCCCACGGTGTCGGACAGGATGACCGTCCGCCCCGAGGGCAGCGTCAGGCCGCGCATGGTGGGGTCGAGGGTGGCGAACAGCATGTCTTTCGACAGCACGTCCGCGCGGGTTGCCTTATTGAACAGCGTGGACTTGCCCGCGTTCGTGTAGCCGACCAGCGCGACGATGGGATACGGCACCCGCCGCCGCGCCGCCCGGTGTAGGTCGCGCGTGCGGGCGACTTCATCCAGTTGCTTGCGCAGATGCGCGATGCGTTCCCCAATCAAGCGTCGATCGATTTCGATCTGGGTTTCACCCGGACCACCGACGAAGCCGAGGCCGCCGCGCTGGCGTTCCAAGTGGGTCCAGCTTCGGACCAGACGGCTGCGCTGGTACGACAGATGCGCCAGTTCGACCTGAAGCTGACCCTCGCGGGTGCGGGCACGCTCGCCGAAGATTTCCAGGATCAACCCGGTGCGGTCGATGACCTTGCAAGACCACGCGCGCTCCAGGTTGCGCTGCTGCACCGGGGATAGATGGTTGTCGACAATGACGACGCCGATCTCCTCGGCCGTCACGATTTCCCCGAGGCGATCGACCGCCCCGCCGCCGAACAGGGTTCCTGGACGCGGACGGGAGACCGGAACGATCTCCTCCACCACGATGTCCAGATGAATGGCGCGAGCCAGACCGACCGCCTCCTGAAGGCGGACATCGGGGTCACGCGTCTGCGCGGCCGCTGCGGCGGTGGTGCGCATCTGGGGATGCACGACCAGGGCCCGCGTGGGGGCCGGCGGCCCGTCGTATTCGAATTTGGTGGGTGTGGCCACGGACTAGGCTTCGGCTCCTTCCTCGCCTTTGTTTTCGAACAGTTGAATCTGCGTGCTGGGCATGATGGTCGACACCGCATGCTTATAGACAAGCTGGGTATGTCCATCGCGGCGCAGCAGCAAAGAAAAATTGTCAAACCAGGTGACGATACCCTGAAGCTTAACGCCGTTCACCAAAAAGACTGTCACGGGCGTCTTGTTCTTACGGATGTAATTTAGAAATACATCCTGTACGTTCTGGGATTTCTCCTGGGGCATGCAGAGGCTCCTTTTCCGTTTTTTCTTGTGATGTTGTTATGTCGTTATGTGTCGGATTTCGTGTGCCACCCTGCCGTTGTTGCGACAACCATCGGCCCGCCGAGTCCCGGACACGCCGGAGCCTCCGCGCCGGAGGTCTCGAACCATCGCTGTCGTTCAGGCGTGAGCGCGGCGTGCGGCGCGCGCAGCATCCACCATGGTCAAAAGGTGGTCGCCATGGGAAAGATGCACAAGAGGCGAAACGAGATCGAACTCGCCGTCCTCCGGTGCCCACCGCCGCAACAGAATCGGCGTGCAACCGCAGGTCTCGGCACACGTCATGTCGGTCGGGCTGTCCCCCACGAACCACACACGGGCGTCCAGGGGCAACGGTCCGCCGGGCGCGGTGGCGAGCGCGAGGTCCACGGCGTCGCGAGCGGGCTTGTCCCGCGTCGCGTCGCCCGCCCCCACGCTGGCGAAAAACAGATCGTCCCACCCGAGGTGGGTGATCTCCCGACGCAGCAAAGCGCCGGTCTTGTTGCTGACGATGCCCATGGGAACACCGCGCTCCGCCAGACCGCGCACCATCGGCTCCATGCCGTCCAGGACGGCAAGCTGCTCCAGGTGAATCGCCCGGAAGGCCGAAAGAAACACCTCGCCCGCCTCCTGCCAGCGGTCCCCGAACATCGTCGGGAAGACATCCCGCATCGAGGGGCCGATGCGCCGCTTGGTCTCCTCCAGCGTCCAGGTCGGATGGCCCATATGCGTCATCAGGACATTCACAACCTGATGAATCGTCGGCCACGTATCGACCAGGGTGTTGTCCCA
The DNA here is from genome assembly GCF_014197855.1 of Roseospira marina. Lineage (GTDB taxonomy): Bacteria > Pseudomonadota > Alphaproteobacteria > Rhodospirillales > Rhodospirillaceae > Rhodospira > Rhodospira marina. The sequence goes on along the minus strand of NZ_JACIGJ010000001.1, from coordinate 427,012 downwards.
GTCGAACAGAATGGCCGTCGGGGCCGGCGGGTCCGTCGGTTCGCCGGTCCTCGTCGCGGTCGTGGGTACGGTGAGGGTCATTCCGGCAACCAGTCCTCTCGGCCGGCACCGGCGATATGGGCGGCGTATAGCTCCCGCAGGCGACGGGTCAGACTGCCGGGGACGCCGTTGGCGACTACCGCGTCGTCGATGCGCACCACGGGCAGGGCGGACAGGGTCGTGCTGCTGGTGAAGGCCTCACGGGCGGCCTTGGCTTCCTCGACCGTGAACGGCCGCTCCTCCACCGTCATGCCGTCGGCCCGGGCCAACGCCAGCAAGCTCTGGCGGGTGATGCCGGCGAGGATGTCGTCGTTCAACGGCCGGGTGACCAGCGCGCCATCCCGGGAAACGATCCAGGCGTTGGTCGACGCCCCCTCTGTGATGTACCCGTCGCGGTCCACCTGCCAGGCTTCCCATGCCCCGGCTTCGTGCGCGGCTTCTTTCGCCAGCACGTTCGGCAGCAGCGACACCGACTTGATGTCGCGCCGCGCCCAGCGGCGATCCGGCATGGTAATGACGGGCACCCCGTTCTCGATCGCCGTGCGGGACGGTCCCACGCCCGACCGGACGGTCATGACCAGGGAAGGCGCGACATGGGCCGGCGGGAACGGATGATCGCGGCGATACACGCCCCGATTCACCTGGATGTAGACGATACCATTCGACAGCCGATTGCGCCGCACCAGTTCGCGCATCACAAGACGCAGCGAGCGCGAGGGCATTGGCCGGGCGATCCGCATCTCGGTCAGCGAGCGGTCCAGGCGCGCGATATGCCCGCTGAGGTCGATCGGGTGACCATCGACGACAGCTACGACCTCGTAAATGCCGTCGGAAAACTGCATCCCGCGATCCTCGATATGGACGGCGGCGACGGCGTGCGGCTGATAGCGGCCGTTGACATAGGCAACGCGAGACATGGGGCCTCCAGAAGGCGGGCGGGATCGGTCGGGGTGGGAGCCTTGGCGGGCGTTCTGGATCTATAGCAGATCGGCGCGCAAGGGAATGCCCGGAGGGCGCATCGGCTGTGTCCCCGACGCGGGGCTCGACACCTAAAAGAACTCCAACCGGACGGAGAACATCTTTTCGACCTTCTTGATGGCGCCGGCCGAGGCGAACAGGACCACCCGGTCCCCCGCCTTTAGAACGGTGCCGCCGCGCGGACTGATCACCTGCTCGCCGCGCACCACGGCGCCAAGGATGACGCCGGCCGGCAGGCGCACCTCGCGTAGGGGACGCCCGACAAGGCCGGACGTTTCCAGCGCATCGGCCTCGATCAGCTCCCCGAACCCTTCGTGCAGGGAGTGGACGCTGTGGATGCGCCCGCGCCGGACGTGCTGGAGGATGGTCGAGACCGTCATGCTGCGCGGGTTGACCACCACATCGACGCCCAGCGTGGAGACGAGCGGATTGTAGGTCGACTTGTTGATCAGCGTGATGGCCCGCTGACAGCCGTTCCGCTTCGCCAACAGCGACGCCAGGATATTGTTCTCGTCGTCGTTGGTGACGGCAACCACGGTCTCGGTCTGCTCGACGCCGGCTTCCTCCAGGATCTCCTGGTCCAGCATGTCGCCGTTGATGACGACGGACCGGGTCAGGGTCTTGGCGACGAATTCCGCCCGGGTGCGGTCCTGCTCCACCACCTTAACCGAGACGTGCGGGAAGTCGCGCTCCAGGCGCTGCGCCAGGAACAGGCCGATGTTGCCGCCCCCCAGCACGAGAATCCGCCGGGCCTCCGGCTCCTCATGCCCGAACGCGGCCAGCGCCCGCGCCTGATGCTCGGTGGCGCAGACGAAATACACATCGTCGCCGGGCAGCATCTGGTCATCCGGGCTCGGCACCATCGGCCGGTCCTGACGGACAATCCCGACGATCACAATGGACAGTTCCGGGAACAGCGCCGAGAGCTGCCGGATCGGTGTGAACACCACCGGCGTGTCGTCGGAGCAGCGCACGCCGAGCAGCCGCACCTTGTTATGCGCCAGCGGGATCAGTTCCGTGGCGCCCGGCACCCGCAGACGCCGGATGACCGCCTTCGCGACCTCGATTTCAGGCGAGATCGTGACGTCGATCGGCATGTTCTCCCGGCTGAACAGGTTCGCCCACTGGTCCTCCAGATAATCCTGGGCGCGGACCCGGGCGATCTTGGTCGGAATATGAAACAGCGAGTGCGCGACCTGACACGCGATCATGTTGACTTCGTCGGCGTGCGTGACGGCGATCAGCATCTCCGCGTCGGCCGCACCGGCGGCATCCAGAACGCCTGGATGCGAGGCGTACCCGACGATGGCCTGGACATCGAGGCTGTCCGAGATCTTCCTAATCAGGTCCGGCCGCTGGTCGACCACGGTCACGTCGTTGCCTTCGGACGCCAGATAGCGCGCGATGCTGAACCCGACCTGCCCGGCCCCGCAGACGATCACCTTCATGCTGGCATCCTCTTCCCGGACACGACCGCGTCAGGACGCGGGACCACGGGATCCCTGGGCGGCGTCACCGGTCCCACCGGGTGGAATGGCGCCGGCCGTATCCGCGGCGGCGGCACTCGCCTGGGCGGCGGCGGCCGCAGCGGCCCCACCACCCGCCACGCCCAAGCTCTTCAGCTTACGGTGCAGGGCGGACCGCTCCATGCCCACGAACTCCGCCGTCCGCGAGACGTTGCCGCCGAACCGCGTGACCTGCGCGAGCAGATAGTCCCGCTCGAACATCTCGCGCGCCTCACGCAGCGGCAACGTCATGATCTCCGGCGACTTTTCCAGCCGCAGCGTGTCGGGCGTCAGCGCGCTGATCTCGTTCGGCAGCATGTCGGCCCGGATCGGATCGCGAGCTTCGCCCGGCGCCATGATCAGCAGCCAGTCGATCACATTGCGCAACTGGCGCACGTTGCCCGGCCAGTCGTACGCCTGAAGCGCGGCCAGCGCATCCTCGCCCAACGGACGCGGCGGAATGCCGCCGGAGCGTGCGGCGGCCTCCATGAAATACCGGGCCAGCACGGGAATATCCCCGCGCCGCTCCACCAGCGACGGCACCCGCAGCGGCACCACGGCCAACCGGTAGTACAGATCTTCGCGGAAGCGGTGGGTCTGAATCTCGTCCTGAAGCTCCCGGTGGCTGGTGGCGATCACCCGCACATCGACCGCGACCTTGCGGGTGCCCCCGACGTGCTCAAACGACTGCTCCTGGAGCACACGCACCAGCTTGCCCTGGGTTTCCAGCGGCATGTCGGCGATCTCGTCCAGCAGCATGGTGCCACCGTTGGCCTGCTCAAACAGTCCCACCTTGCGCGGGGAGTCCGGACCGTCCAGCCCGGACTCGGTGCCGAACAGTTCCAGTTCCATGCGATCCGGATGCATGGCGGCACAGTTCACGACCACGAACGGCTGATCCGCACGCCGGCTGCGGGCGTGAATCATGCGCGCCACAACCTCCTTGCCGGTGCCGGGCGGACCACTGATGAGCACGCGCGAGCCGGTGGGGGCGACCTTGGCCACCGCCCCCCGAAGCTGCACGACCGAGGCGCTTTCGCCGATCAGCTCCGTCTGTGTGCCGATCCGGATGCGCAGCTCCGCGTTTTCCTGCTTCAGGCGCGCGGCCTCAATGGCACGTTCGACCATCAGCAACAGGCGGTCGGTCTTGAACGGCTTCTCAATGAAGTCGTACGCGCCCTTCTTGATGGCCGCGACCGCCGTCTCGATGGTGCCATGGCCGCTGATCATCAGCACGGGCGTCATGGGGGCATCCCGCAGGATGATCTCCAGCAGTTCCAGGCCGTCGAGACGGCTGCCCTCCAGCCAGATGTCGAGAATCACGAGACTAGGGCGCCGCTCGGAAATCGCCTGCAAGGCGCTGTCACTGTCCGTGGCTTCCCGGCAGTCATAGCCCTCGTCCTCAAGGACTCCGGCCACCGCCATGCGAATATCGCTCTCGTCATCAACGATCAGAATATCATGCGACATGGTCACGCTGACGGGGTGCCACGGCCGCAACCGCCCCCCTGTCTCCGGTCATGAAGAACAACTCGTCTCTTCTGCACACACTCTTGATTCCTCGATACCCCGGTCCCGTCCTTGGCGGAACCGCAGGACACCCTCAGCGCGCATCGGCCGTGACCGCCGCGTCCCGATCGCCGGGAGCAAGTTCCTCCGGTCGTGGAATGACCATCGACACCCTCGCCCCGCCGCCGGGACGGTCATCCAGCCGCAGCGATCCTCCGTGATCTTCCAGAATTTTTCGGACGATGGCGAGACCCAGCCCGGTGCCCTTGCTGCGCGTGGTGACATAGGGTTCGGTCAGGCGGTTACGGTCTCCGTCCGGAAGGCCCTTTCCATTGTCTTCCACAACAATCGCGGTCTCGTCCGACCGCTCTTCGACGCGGACCGTGATGATCCCAGGTTCAGTTGCTTGATCCTTTTCCTTTTCCAGACGGCCGTCAATCCCCTCGACCGCGTTCTTGAGCAGGTTGGTCAGGGCCTGACTGATCTGGCGGGCGTCGCAGTGCATCTTAACCGCCGCCTCGGGCAGATCCGTATGAAACGCGATACGGGTATAGGCGGTGCGTTGCAGGACGACCGCCTGGCGCACGATCTCGTCCAGGCGTTCCGGCCGCATCGAGGGTGCCGGCATCCGCGCGAAGGCGGAGAACTCGTCCACCATCTGCCCGATGTCCCCGACGTGCCGCACGATGGTGTCGGTGCACTGCACGAAGGTGTCCTGATCGTGGGTCAGTTGCTTCAGATAGCGGCGTTTCAGGCGCTCCGCCGAAAGTTGGATGGGGGTCAGCGGATTCTTGATCTCGTGCGCGATTCGGCGCGCGACATCGGCCCAGGCAGCCTTGCGCTGAGCCTGTTGAAGTTCGGTGATGTCATCGAAGGTCAGCACATAGCCGAGAATGTCGCCGTCCTCGTCTCGCTCGGCGCTGACCCGCACGAGCAGGGTCAATGTCCGACCGCCCTGGCCGTGGCTCATTTCGGCCTGCGCCGGCCGGTCCGGCCGGGCGCGGCATTGCTCGATCAAGGACGCAATGGCAGGCATGAGCACGTCCACGGGCCGCCCGCACCAGTCGTCCAGCGCCTCCCCCAGCAGCCGACTGGCCGGCGGATTGCCCAGGGTGACAAGACCGTCGCGATCCAACGCGACCACGCCGGCCGACACCCCGGCCAGAACCGTTTCGGTGAACCGGCGGCGCTCGTCGAGTTCCTGGTTGGCCGCCAGCAGGCTCTTTTGCTGGGCCTCGATTTGGGCCGTCATGCGGTTGAACGCCCGGGACAGCGATGCCACCTCGTCGTTGGCCACGATCTCCCGTACCCGGACCCGCAGGTTGCCCTGGCGGACCCGGTCTGCGGCCTCGATCAAGGCCATGATCGGCTGGACCAGCCGCGTCGCCATGGTCAGGCCCACGGCCACCGCTGCCAGCAGCAGCAGCACCGACACCATGATGAAGATCATCGACAGCGTCAGTTCATAGCCCGATCGGCGCCCTTCCAGCTCGCGGTACTGATTGACCGCCGCCTCGGTGCTTTCGATCGCGCCCAGGACCTGCGGATCGACGAAACGACCGACATACAGATACAGCGGATTCAGGCTGTCCACGCCCAGGCGTACCAGCCCCCGCACGCGGTCGTCGTTCTCGCCGGTCAGGATCGCAACGTCGCCGGTGTCCGCGCGATCCATGGCCCAGAACGGGACCTGCTCGAACTGGAGCGAATACGTATAACCGGCGCGCGCGATCACCTTGCCATCCTTGCCGAAGATGACGGCCTCGGTCAGGTTCCGCAAAGCCGATTGCGCGCTCAGAAACTGATTAAGGTTCTGCGGATTCCGACTGGCCCGCAGCCAATCGCGGTTCAGGTCGTTGGCGATGGCCAAAACGTCGCCGGAAATGACCTGCTGATGCTCGCGAAGGTACGCCTGCGCCACCGACAACGACTCATCCAACGCCGTCGAGACACGGGACGAAAACCAGGACTGCACCCCGGCCTGAAAGATCAGGATGGAGAACACCGAGGTCAGGATCGCCGGCGTGACCGCCACCACACCGAACAACACGACCAGCCGCACATGCAACCGGGAGCCCGCGCCACCGCTGCGCCGGGCCATCCATACCTTGACCAGCCGGCGCGCCACCAGCACGCCCAGGGCCAGCATGATGACCAAATTGACGTTCAGGAGGATCAGCATGACGGCCGGATCGTTGACCGTCGGCCCGACGCCCATAAGAACTGCCGCCGTCGCCCCCACCGAGATCACGGCCGACACCGCCAAGACCAGGGTCAGCGCGCGGGTCAACCGCACGCGCCGGGCCAAGAGACCGATGCGCAGGAGGCGGCGATGCAGGGTGCGACGATTCTGTGCGCTCATGCGCTGAGGCTCGGACGGAAAAGACTGCGGCACGATGTCAGCGTACGCCCCGAATGACCTGGATGTCCAACTCCCGGATTTTCTTGCGCAGGGTGTTCCGGTTCAGGCCCAACAGATGCGCGGCCTTGATCTGGTTGCCTTTCGTGGCCTCCAGCGACAGGGCAATCAGGGGGCGCTCGACCTCGCGCAGGACGCGGTCGTACAGACCAGCCGCCGGCAGGGCGTCGCTGTGGGCGGCGAAGTACTCCCGCAGGTGGCGCTCGACGAGGCCGCTCAGGCCTTCGCTGCTCCCCGCGGAGTTCAACACCGGCGGGGTCGAGGCCAGCTCCGCCTCGATCACCTCCACCCCGATGGTCTCTTGCGAGTACAAGGCGGCCAGCCGGCGCACGAGGTTTTCCAATTCGCGCACGTTGCCGGGCCAGCGGTGGCGCTTCAGCCGGTCCATGGCCGCCCCGTCGAGCGCCTTGGCCGGCAACCCCTCGTCCGCCACTTCGGCCAGGAAATGGCGGACAAGTTCCGGAATGTCCTCCGCCCGTTCTCGCAGCGGCGGGAGCCGGATCGGCACCACATTCAGGCGGTAGAACAAATCCTCGCGGAACAGGCCCTGGCGGATCTGCTGCGTCAGATCGCGGTGGGTGGCGGCCACGATGCGCACATTGGCGCGGATCGCCGTGCGGCCGCCGACGGTGGTGTACTCGTTCTCCTGAAGCACACGCAGCAGCCGAGTCTGCGCCTCCGGCGGCATATCGCCGATTTCATCGAGGAACAGGGTGCCGCCGTCTGCCTGCTCGAACCGGCCGACACCCCGCGTCGTCGCACCGGTGAACGCACCCTTTTCATGCCCGAACAGTTCGGATTCGATCAGTTCCCGGGGTATCGCGGCCATGTTCACGGCGACGAAGGGGCCCGCGCGTCGCTTGCCGTAATCGTGCAGGGCGCGCGCCACCAGTTCCTTGCCCGTGCCCGACTCGCCGGTAATCATCACGGTCAGGTCGGTGTTCATCAGGCGCGCAAGGGTCCGATAGATCTCCTGCATCGCCGCCGACCGCCCGATCAGCGGCAGACCGTCGGTGTCGTCGTCCACAACCCCCGGCGCGGCCGTCGGCCGGGCGGGAGTCGACAACGCCCGCCGCACCACGTTGACCAGTTCCGTCAGGTCGAACGGCTTCGGCAGATACTCGAAAGCGCCCCGCTCGGTGGCCTTGACGGCCGTCAGCAGCGTGTTCTGCGCGCTCATCACAATAATACGCAGTTCCGGCCGGACCTTCTTGATACGGGGGATCAGGTCGAGACCGTTCTCGTCGGGCATGACCACATCGGTGATGACCAGATCGCCGGCCCCGTCCGAAACCCAGGTCCACAGCGTCGCCGCCGTGCCCGTCGTTCGGACCTCGTAGCCGGCCCGGCCCAGGGCCTGTGTCAACACGGTGCGGATGGCGCGATCGTCATCGGCAATCAAAATGGTACGGCCGTCGGGGGCCGGATCATGTAGGGACGGCGAGACGGTGGCAGTCCTGCCGTCGCCCGTGACGTCGCTCATCTCCCCTCCTCAAACATCGGGTCCGCCGCTCATCCCTTGGCGAGCGCGGGGTCCAGCGGAAGAACCACCCTGAACGTGGTCCGGCCCGGCTGGGTGTCGAATTCAACAATACCGCCGTGGTCGGTGACGATCTTCGCCACCAAGGGCAGCCCCAGACCACTGCCCGAAGGCTTGTTGGTCACGAACGGGTCGAAAAGATGGCCGCGTATGTCGTCCGGAATGCCGGGGCCGTTGTCCCGGACCGTTACGACCAGCGGCAGGTCGAGCCGATCGGCCGAACCCGGCGCGGCCAGGCGCAAGCCATGCTGGTAAGCGGTGGACAGGACGATCTCGCCACCATCCTCGGGCACGACTTCGGCCGCATTCTTCACCAGATTCAGGAACACTTGAATAAGCTGGTCGCGGTTGCCGTTGACCGGCGGCAGCGAGGGATCATACCGCTCCAGAATCCGAACGCCCCGCGCGAACCCGTTCTCGGCCAGGCGCTTCACGTGCTCCAACACCTGATGGATGTTCAGGGCCTCGCGGCTCAGGCTCCCGCCGTCGGAGAACACGTCCATGCGGTCGAGCAGGGCCACGATGCGGTCGGTCTCATCGCGGATGAGCTGGGTCAGCACACGGTCGGGCTCGGCGACGCTCTGGTCGAGCAACTGGGCGGCCCCGCGAATACCGGACAGCGGATTCTTGACTTCGTGGGCCAGCAGACGGGCCATGGCCGACACCGACCGGGCCGCGCCTCGGCTCAACATCTGTTGACCAATGCGCAGGGCCTTGGAGTGTTCCTGGAACTGCACGACAACCCAACCCGGGATCTCGACATGCGGCGAGACCTGAATGGTCATCACCCGCGGCCCGGTGCGCGGGGTGTCGATCTCGACCTCGTATTCCCAGACCGCCGAGTTGTTCCGCCGCGCCTGGTAGATCAGCGAAAACACCTGGCTGTCGCGCGGCACCAAATCCTCAAGGGGTGTCCCTTTCAGGTGGCCCATGCTGCTTTCAAAAAGCTGCTCGCCGGCCGCGTTGATAAATAAAACGTCGTCTTCGCTGTTCAGCACTACGACGGCGGACGCGATGGCGTTCAGGACGGCGATCCCGTCCAGAGGGGTGTCCGGCACCATTCGATCCCCGCCGATCCCGCAAACTGCGCTTCCAACGGCGCCCACAACTTTCAGAGGTCGGCTCATGCCGCAGCCCTCCTGATTCCGTTCACCGGATCCGCGAGGATCGGCTCCGCTTCGGCGGTGGCCCAGAACCGCTCAAGAACAATCCGGGCGTCCGCGACATCGTCCTCGGCGTTGAAGGCTCGCCGGAACGCCGTCGCGTGGCGGAGGCCCTGCGCCGCCCAGGCCATGTGCTTTCGCGCCAGGCGCACACCACGGTAGGCGCCGTAGTGGGCACAAAGGGCGTCGAAATGCTCCAGCGCAATGGCGGCGCGCGTCGCGATGTCCGGCTCCTGAGACCGCGTCCCGTCCCGCAAGGCGCCGGCGATCATGCCCGGCAGCCACGGGCGCCCCTGAGCCGCACGCCCGATCATCACCCCGTCCGCGCCGGACACGGCCATCAGACGGCGCGCATCCTCGACCGAGGCCACGTCGCCATTGCCGATTACCGGGATCGAGACGGCCGCCTTCACCTCGCCGATGAAGGCCCAGTCCGCGACACCCCCGTACAACTGATCGCGGGTCCGCCCATGGACCGTGACCATGCGCACCCCCAGGTCCTCCGCGATCCGGGCGAGGCGGGGCGCGTTACGGTGGGTGGCATCCCAGCCGGCGCGCATCTTCAGCGTCACCGGCCGATCGACGGCCCCGACCACGGCCGCGATAATCGCCGCCGCCAGCCGTTCATCGCGCATCAGGGCCGAGCCCGCCTGCCCCTTCACCACCTTCTTGACCGGACAGCCCATGTTGATGTCGATCAACTCGGCGCCCCGGTCCGCGCACAGCCGCGCGGCCATCGCCATGATCTGCGGATCGCAGCCGGCAAGCTGAACGGCCACCGGTCCGCCCTCGGGATCGCCCTCGCCCATGCGCAGGCTTTCGTCATGCCCCGTGGCGACCCGGCCGCTGGCAATCATCTCCGAAAACGACAGCGGGCACCCGAACCGATGGGCCAGCCGCCGGAACGGACGATCGGTGATGCCCGACATGGGCGCCAGCAAGACGGGGGGGTCCAGACGGACCGAGCCGATGGAAAGGGTCATGGAGTGGGATCAAAGCCAGAGCCTGATGATATGTGCGCCGCATTATGCACAGTGATTAGGCAGTTGGCGAGCCAATCCCGGGTTCCGGATGGTTTTTCGCGCGACTCTGCGGCTGCTTTAATCAGGCAAGAATTGTGGTGACGATTTTTACGCCGGGAAAGGCGAGGGTTAGCAGCAGATAGGCCAGCAGCAGATAGCGCGCCGCCGCCCGACCGCGCACCCCGGCCCAGGCTTGCGCGGCCAGCAGGCCCCCGATCACCAGGAAGGCCAGGACGGACAGCAACGTCTTGTGATCGAACACAAACAAAACCCCGGCACTAAAGTATTCGACAGCCATGCCACTCAGCAGACCGAGGCCCAGGACCGCTTCGCCCATGGCCAAGAGACCGACCGACAGCCGTTCCGACTCGGTGACTGACGGCAACAGGCGCGTCAGCCGCGTGGGGCGCTTGCGCTTCAATGCACGCTCCTGAAGAAACGCGCCCAGCGCCGCCACCGCCGACACCGTCAGCAGCGCATAGGTCACCACCGAGACGACGATGTGGAACACCAGCCACGCAGGTGGCGCCTGTCCGTGCATCGGCAGTACCGGATTGGGACTCGCCGCCGTGACCGCCGCCAGCAGGCCGAGCACGGCCAGATAGGGCATCAGCAGAGCGGCCAGCCGCCACGCATGCCGGTTCACCATGGTCACCAAGAAGAACACCAGGGAGCTGGCCGCGACCGCAACCCACAGTGTCGCCGAGGCTCCGGTGTGCCACCCCTCGGTCAGTTGCCACGTGACCCACGTGGTCGGTCCCATGGCGGCAAGCACCGTCGCCGCCGCCTGCCAGGACGGCTGCAAGGCGCGCCACAGGGGCAGCACGGCCGCCGGGAGCAACGTGGCGATGGCGGCAAGATGGAAACCGAGCGTGTTGGCCATGGCCGGACTATACCGCGCGGATCGGGGGTCCACAACGCGTCGCGTTCGCACACGCGGCAACAGGACCACCAGAGGGGCGCCTTCAGGATTTGCGCCCGCGCGCGAATGCACTACCCTGCGCCGCGCCGCGCCGGAGGGGGCGCGGCATGGAGGCCGTGGAAAGGATCGAACGGACGATGACAGCGGACAGGCAGGCCGGCGCACGCCGGGGGGAACCGAAGCGCGTGGCCCTGGTGGTTGCGGCGGGACGCGGCTACCGGCTCGGTGGCGAATTGCCGAAGCAATACCTCACCCTCGGCGGCCGCCCCATCCTGCGGCACTGTCTGGCCGTGTTCGCCGCGCATCCGGATATCGCCGCAGTGCGGGCCGTCATCCATCCCGATGACCAGCCGCTGTACGATCAAGCCGCGCGGGGGCTGGACCTGCTCGATCCGGTTCCCGGTGGCGCCGAACGGCAGGATTCGGTCCGGCTCGGCCTGGAGAGCCTCGCCGATCTCGCGCCCGATCAGGTGCTGATCCACGACGCGGCCCGCCCGTTCCTGACCCCCGATGTTGTGGACCGGGTCATTGCCGCGCTGGACGAACAACCCGGCGCCATTCCGGCGGTCGCGCAGGCCGACACCCTGAAGCGCGTCGGCGCCGACGGCCTGATCACCGGAACCGTGGACCGCAGCGGCCTGTGGCGCGCCCAGACTCCGCAAGGGTTCCGCTTCCCCGATCTGTTGGCGGCGCACCGGGCCGCGGCCGGCCAGACCCTAACCGATGACGCCGCCGTTCTGGAGGCGGCCGGCGGCGCGGTTCGGATCGTCCCGGGCGCCGAGCGCAACGTGAAGATCACAACGGTCGAGGATCTGCGCCGCGCCGAACGGCGCTTCCAGGGGCCGGGTGAGGTCCGGGTCGGCAGCGGCTTCGACGTGCACGCCGTCGGCCCGGGCGATCACGTCACCCTCGGCGGCATCCGGATCCCGTATGAACACGGGCTGGTGGGGCATTCCGATGCCGACGTGGGCCTGCACGCCGTAACGGACGCCATCTATGGCGCCATCGCGGCCGGCGACATCGGCCGGCATTTCCCGCCCACCGACGAGCGTTGGAAGGGCGCACCCTCGGACGTGTTCCTGCGGCATGCCGGCGCCCTGGTCGAGGCCCTGGGTGGGCGCATCCTGCACCTCGACCTGACGCTGATCTGCGAACGGCCCAAGGTCGGCCCCCGCCGGGCCGCCATCACATCGCGAATCGCCGAGATCCTGGGCCTCGACGGCGGACGTGTCGCGGTCAAGGCCACGACGACGGAACAGCTCGGGTTCACCGGGCGCGGTGAAGGGATAGCGGCGCAGGCGACGGCGACCGTGTCCCTGCCCGGATAAGAACGGAAGCCGATTCGGGTCTTAGTTTTGAGGGGTTACCTCCGTTTCTTCACCGATCCACTGAAGAAATGGAGGGTGGCCGCCCTGAATCGGCAGCGCCACCGCACAGGCGCAGTCATAGGAATGCAGCGCCTGCACCCGCGCCGCCAGAGCGTCCACGTGTTCGGCACGGGTCTTGGCCAGGAAGGCGACCTCCTGGTCTTCCTGCGTCGCGCCGTCCCACCGGAAAATGGACGTGATCGGCCCGAGGACGTTCACGCAGGCCGCCAGATGCTCGGCGACGAGTGCATGGCCGATGCGGACCGCCTCGTCGTGCGATCCAGCGGTCATATAGACGAGACAGTATTCCATTGGACTCCTCCCCACCGCCTTCCTACCATGCCGTCATGAGCGCGCGACCCGTCACCCAGCCGTCCCTTTCGGACGAGCCCACCGCCGTCACGCCGGACACGGTGCGCAGCGCGCCGCGTGCCGTCAAGAGATCGACCAAGAAGAGACCGGCCAAGAAAGGCGCGACCAAAAAGGGTGTGGCCCCGACGAAAGGGCCGACGAAGGCACAAAAGGCTTGGCTCGCGCGCGGGCTGGCCCAGCCAGGGGGCAAGTTGCCGCTGTTCGACCACAACGGCCGGCGTGTCAGCACCCGCTTGGTCCGAGCCTGCCTGGACGCCGGATGGGCCGAGCCGTGGTTCGCCAACCCGCTGAAGCCGGATTGGCACATCTGCAAGCTGACGGATGCAGGCCGGCAGGTGGCGGGGGCAGCGTAAGGTAAGGTTCCCGCCGCCAATCCGGCCTCTTACCGTTTCGCGTAGGGGTTCTCGCTCTTGCGCAGGAACAGCCGCACCGGCACGCCCTCGAACCCGAAGGCCTCGCGAAGGCCGTTGACGAGATAGCGGGTGTAGCTGTCCGGCAGGTCCTCCGGCCGCGAGCAGAACACCGCGAAGGTCGGCGGGCGGGCCTTCGCCTGGGTCATATAGCGCAGGCGGAGGCGACGGCCATGCTTGCCCATCGGCGGCGGATGCTCTCCCGTCATCGCGGACAGCCACCGGTTCAGTCGCCCGGTCGATACGCGGCGGTTCCAGATCGCGTGCGTCTCCAGAACGGTGTCCATCAGGCGGTCGAGGTTGCGGCCCTTCAGCGCCGACAGCGTCACATAGGGAATTCCGCGCACCTGGGCCATGGACGTTTCCATGCGGTCCCGCAGGCGCTGCATCGTGGCGGTGCGATCGGCCGCCGCGTCCCACTTGTTGACGGCCAACACCAGGGCGCGCCCCTCCTCCACCACCAACCGGGCGATGGTCAGGTCCTGGCGATCGAGCACCATGTCGGCGTCCATCATCAGCACAACCACCTCGGCCATGCGGATGGCGTTGAGTGTGTCGGCAACCGACAGCTTCTCCAGGCTTTCGACCACGCGCCCTTTGCGCCGCATACCGGCGGTGTCGACCAGCCGCACGGGCCGGCCCTTATGGACCCAGTCCACCGTGATGGCGTCGCGGGTCACGCCGGCCTCCGGGCCGGTCAGCAGGCGATCATCCCCGATCAACCGATTCACCAGCGTGGACTTGCCGGTGTTCGGGCGCCCGACGATGGCCAGATTGAGCGGCCGTCCTGGGTCCACGGGCTCTTCGTCCGCGTCGTCGTCCGCACCGGCGGCGGCGCGGGCTTCCAGGTCCTCGCCCGACAGATCCGCATCGGCATCCGCGGCACCGTCAGCCTCCGCCCCGAGCCCCTCGGCCGCCTGGCGTTCCTTCAGCGCGGCCTCGTGCGGCAACAGGGCTTCGTAGAGACCGGCCAGCCCCTCGCCGTGCTCCGCCGACAGTGGCACGGGATCGCCAAGGCCCAACCCGAACGCTTCATACAGCCCCGCTTGCGCGGCCCCGCCCTCGCACTTGTTGGCGATCAGGATCACCGGCGTCGGCGATACCCGCAGCACCTGCGCGAAGTGGGCGTCCATCGGCGTGATGCCCATGCGGGCGTCGATCAGCATCAGGGCGACATCGGCCTCCGCCAGCGCGCGCTCAGTCTGTTGGCGCATGCGGGTTTCGAGCGCGTCGGCCGGCGCCTCCTCCAGGCCCGCCGTATCGACGATGCGCAAAGGCATGTCGCCCAAGCGACCCTCGGCAAAGCGGCGGTCGCGCGTGACCCCGGGACGGTCGTGGACGATGGCCAGCCGGCGCCCGGCCAGCCGGTTGAACAGGGTCGACTTACCCACGTTGGGGCGGCCGATGATGGCAACGGTCAAGGGGGTCATGGTTCGGACATCCGAGAGCGCGCAAAGGGCGCGCATGAACGACGCGGAGGGCGTGATTCTAAGATCACGGGAACCCGCTGTGTACGGTGAACGGATCACCGGTAGGCGACGAGTTCCCCGTCGTCGGTGAGGAACACCAGCGTATCGTTCGCCAGCACCGGTGATACGGTGACGCCGCCCGGCGCCTCCACATAGCCGAGAACGGCACCATCGTAGGGCGACACGGCCAGGATCTCCCCGGTGTTCGATGCCACGATCAGACGGTCGGAGGCCAGCAGCGGCCCGGTCCATGTGACCGGCCCCTCCTTATCCTCCGGGTCCTCCCAGCGTTGCAGCGGGGTCACCCACAAAATGCGCCCGTCCTCGGCGGAGACCGCCGCCAGATCGGCGTCCGCTGTCAGCACATAGAGCGTCCGGCCAGCAATCCAAGGCTGGTGCACACCACCGAGTTCGGCCTGCCAGATCCGTTCGCCCGTCGCCAAATCAATCGCCGTCATCAGACCGCTGTGGCCCACGACATAGATTCGGCTGCCCGCCATGACGGGCCGCGCCCGGATATCCCGGAGATTCCCGGCCGCGTCGGTCCGGCGCACCGTCGTCACGGAATCCTGCCACAACACGGCGCCGGTCTCGACGCGCAAGGCGAACAGCTCGCCGGAACTGTAGGCCACGATCACCGTGCCCTGGTCGACCGCCGGCGCCGGCGCGCCCAACAGGCTCGCCACCTCGGGCGCACCGGAATGGGTCCAAAGCTTGCGCCCGTTCTGCGCCGCCAGGGTCACCGTCTGGTTATCGACGGTAACGACGAAAACGCGCCCGCTGTTCAGCGTGGGGGCGGCGCGAATGGGCACGCCGACGTCCTCACGCCAGATTTCGTCGCCCGACGCCGCGTCGAGCGCAATCACCTTGGCGAACCCCGTGGTCGCGTACAGCCGTCCGTCCGCCCCATAGGCCAAGCCGCCGCCCAACAAATAGCCGTCATCCTCGTCGCGGTCGGGATCCGGCAGCGACCGGCTCCACAGCAGCTCGCCGGTCCCTAAGTCGTACGCCCGGACCTCCGCGTCTGCGTCCATGGTAAAAATCCGTCCGCCGCCGATCACTGGCTCCGAGAACAGCGCGTTGCGCGATCCGGATCCCGTGCCGATGTCGGTGGCCCACTGACGCGATGGGGTATCGCCCAACGTCATGTGCTGCATGGCGTGGTTGGCGTATCCCCCGGACATCGGCCAGTCATCGTTGGGTTCAGGCGCCGGAAGACGGATGTCGGCGGTCCCGTCGGTCGCGTCGGGCGCGAGCCGCGCTTCCCGCTCCAGCACGCTGATGCGCGTGCCCGGCAGCGGCTTCTGGGTGTCCGCGCCAAGCCAGCCGCAACCGGTCAAGCCCACAGCCAAGACCATTGCAGCGCACCCCGGCTTGAGCCGGCGCAGAGCTTCCACCGACCGCGCCATGACCTAGCCCTCGCCCCCATCCGCGTCAACGTTCGTGGCGGGTCCACCCAGCATGGACAGGTATTCGGACGCTCGGGTCCGCACCCCCGGCGGCGCATCGCGTTCCTCGGTCAGCGCCGTAAACATGTCGCGCGCCGCGTCGGCGTTCCCGGCCCGCATGTCAAGGGTCGCGATCAGCTCGCGCGCCATGAACCGCCAAGCGCCATCGTCAGCGGCCAGCGGTGTCAGGCGGCCACGCACGGTCGCCGGGTCCTCAAGATCCATGGCATTCAGTGCGGCCAGCATTGCCGCAAGGTCTCGCACCGGCTTTGGCGCCCCACCGTCCGAGGACAGGGCATCATACGCCACGATGGCTCCCGCCGTGTCGCCCGCCGCCGCCAGATCGTTGGCATGGCGGATCCGGGCCATCTCGGCGTATCCGGTCTGTCCTTCCTTGCCGAGGGCGATCAGGGCATCGTCGTCGACCGTGGCATCCGATCCGGTCGCATCAATGGCGGTGAAGTAGCGTCCCGCCTCGTCGGCACGAACCGAGGCCTGCCACGTCGACCAGCCCTGGAAGCCGGCAACGATCGCCACGATCAGCACCGCCGCGCCGATCACATAACTCCCGTACTGCTTCCAGAGCTTCTGCATTTGCTCCGCGCGCAGGTCTTCCTCGACCTCGCGGAACAACGCCTCCTGGGCGGGATCCAGATCCTGCGGCTCCGGCGCGTCCTTTGCCTTTTTAGAGAGGGACGCTGCTTTCTCGGCGCGCTTCGGCGTCTTCGCCACGGTTGTCTCCTTGATGCGCAACACGGACCTCGGCTGGCCCCGTTAAGGCCACCGCCGAGGGTGGGAGGCACACCATAATGAGCGCGTCCCGTGATGGCAACGCGGGACGCCGGCTCGATGAGTCGGTCAGACTGCTTTCCACTTGATGGAGCAGCCCATGGACGGAGTCTGGTCGGTAGGACCGGAGCCACCCGCCGCCACGGCCTGCATGGCCTCGAACAACTCCCGGCGGGCATCCGGGGCAGCCGGCTGACGTCCCGACGAATCCAGTCGTCCGCGGTATTGCAGGCCCAAGTTGCCGTCGAACCCGAAAAAGTCCGGCGTGCAGACGGCGTCGTACGCGTGCGCCACGGCCTGGGTTTCATCGTGCAGGTACGGGAACTGGAACCCGTGCTCCACCGCGAACCGTTTCATGTTCTCGAACGAGTCATCCGGATACTGAACGGGATCGTTGGAGCAGATCGCGGCAACCCCGATACCGATCTCCGTCAGGGCATGAGCGTCGCGCACCAGACGGTCCACAACGGCTTTCACATAGGGGCAGTGATTGCAGATGAACACGATCAGCGTGCCGCGCGCCCCGCGCACGTCCGCCAAACGCCACGTCTTCCCGTCCACACCGGGCAACGCAAAGTCGGGAGCGGGCCAGCCGAAGTCGCAAATGGGGGTGTGTACGGCCATCGATCTTGCGTGCCTCCGAGCCAGTGGGTTTAGCGATCCTTAACGAGAGGTGACGTAGGGTATCGACGAGGCATGTGCAACTCACGGAACCGCGCCGAACGCGGAACCGTGCGGCAACGGGACGGAACGGATGACGGCACGGCGGCGGTCGCGGAGACCAGGGGCGACCCTGCTTGCGGGGGTGATGGCGGTGCTGGCGATGGCCGGCTGCGATGCCGTGTACGATGTGGCGACCCATCCGGTCACCCTGACGGCGGGCGCACTGAACGTCGCCACCGTGGTCGCGACAGACAAGACCATACCCGACCATGTCGTGGACCTTGCCACCGGCCAGGACTGTTCCCTGGTCCGCTACAGCACCGGGGGCTATTACTGTGTGAAACCCCTGCCCGCCAACAAGCCCGTCGAAACGCGCCTGTACTGTTACCGGTCGATCGGCAAGATCAGCTGCTACGATTCGGAGATTCCCGGCGAGGAAACCCGGCAGGTAACAGACCCACGCCACGTCATCAGTTCGCGGTCGCTGTCTGGTCCTATGACCGGCCCCCTGCCCGGCCAGCGCTGACCCCCCGGCCGCACCGGGCACAACCAAGCGGTAAACGCGGGCACTTTGCCCTCGACAGGGTCCGCGACTCGACGGACAATGTGACGCATTCACGCATGCGCCGCGCCGGGCGACGCTATTGGTAGGCTCGCGTCCTCCGGACACGGGGACGCCTATAGCATTTGGAAGCACTGGGAAGCATTGGAACGTCCATGTCGAAGATCGTCCGTTTCCTTGAATACAGGCGCGGCGTCCCCTTCGTCCATTTCACCCGGTCTGAAATGAACTCTCTGCTTTCGCTGTACAGCCGCCATGTTATGCGGGGTGAGTGGCGGGATTATGCCATCGACCAGAGCGACGGCATGGCGCGCTTTGCCGTGTTCCGCAGCAGTTTCGAGCGCCCGCTGTTCGTGATCAGCAAACAGGTCAAGGGACAGGCCAAGGGTTCCGGCGCATCCCAGAACACCGTCTTCCAATTCACCGTCTCCAGCGGGCGCGAAAAGGTGGCCCAGGGCACCAGTCTTCTGGACGTGCTGCCTGTTTTCGACCAACCGCTACGCCTGCTCCGGGGATCCTCGTGACATCGTCGGTCAACGAGCGGACGCTGGCGGCTGTTCTGCCCCTGTTTCGCGCCGCCCTGGGTGGCGTGGAGGCGCGACCGGGCCACGATGCGATTGGCTTGCTCTTGCAGGGCGTGCTGTTCGGCCTCATCCAGGACGGCGTAATCCTGTTTCGAGTCGATGCGCGCACTCGGCCGGCGTATGACGCTGCTGAAGCCTCCACTGCCGAGGACGGCGACGCGGTCGAAGTCGATGACGGTCATGGCCCCTGGAACGGAATGGCCGAACCGTCAATTGGCGGCGCATCGGCCTCCCTCGGGTTCCGGCGCCTGCCGCCATTCGTGTTGGATGACGAAGACACGCTAGCCGACTGGGGCAAGGCCGCCTGGGAAGCGGCCAAACGCGCCCGAGCCGGCGCCCGGATTGTGTGACGCCAACTTATGGCGGATGACCGCTCACCTATCCTTGAGAACGGTCCCTCGGACGGCCCCCGGCTGCTGCTGGCGCATGGGGCCGGCGCGCCGATGGATTCGGATTGGATGGAGGCCGTTGCCGTTGGGCTTGCGGACGCCGGCGTCCGGGTCATCCGGTTCGAATTTCCCTACATGGCCCGCCGACGCGCCGAGGGAGGCCGCCGCCCGCCGGATCGGGTGCCCGTGCTTCTCGATGCGTGGGGCGCGATGATCGCCGCCTATGGTCCGGCCGACCGTCTGGTCATCGGTGGCAAGTCCCTGGGCGGGCGCACGGCGTCCATGGTCGCCGATGGCGCCGGTGTGCGCGGCCTCGTCTGCCTGGGCTACCCATTCCATCCCCTGGGCAAGCCGGACCGACTGCGCACCGACCATCTGGAAACGCTGCACACACCGGCCCTGTTCTGCCAGGGCACGCGCGACACGCTCGGCAGCCGGGAGACGGTGAGCGGGCTTCCTCTGTCGCCCGCGATCCACCTGCATTGGCTGGAGGACGGCGATCACGGGTTCAAGCCGCGCAAGGCCTCGGGCTTTTCGGAAGCCGACCACATCCAGACCGCCGTCACCACGACCGCACGGTTCATCCACGCCCTGGCGCGCGGGGGGGCGGGACCGTGAGTTCCGTCCGCAAGCGGTCCATCACGATTGCCGGACATGCCACGAGCATTTCCCTGGAAGAACCGTTCTGGGATGCTCTGCGGGAAATCGCCGTCGCGCGCGGCCAGTCGGTCGCGGAGGTGGTGACCGAGATCGACGCTGGTCGGGCGACCGGCCCGGATGGGCCGCGCGGCAATCTGTCGAGCGCCCTGCGGGTCCACGTCCTGGCGTATTATCGCGACCCGTCGACGGAGCCTACTGCGCCCAGCGTTCCAGAAGATTGAACAGCGGCATCCAGTCGTCGCGGTGACTTTGGGCGCGCGCCCCGCCCGTCTCGAACACCGTCTGGCCATCGACGGCCGCGTTGGCGTACTGCTGCGTATCGCGCAGACAGGCCGCGACGGGAAAGTCCAGCTCCGTCAGGAACTGCTCCAGTCGATCAGCGGCCCGAGTCCGCGCCCGGGTCCGGTTGGCGACGAACGCCACATCCCGCCGGTTCTTGCGCACCGGTTTCAGTTTCAAAAGGAGCTTCAGGAACCGGATCGTGCCGTCCTCGTCGAACGCGGACGGCAGCACCGGAACGATGATGGCGTCGGCCTGTTGCACGACGTCTTTGACGGTCGCCTTGGTCATCGCGGCGGGGCAGTCGACCACCAGCCGGTCGAGCCCCTTGGGGAGTTTGCCGTCCTCCACATCCAGATCAATGCCGGTGATGGTCGCGAGATCCGCCGGACGGCGGTCCAGCCAGCCAGCGGCGCTTTGCTGGCGGTCCAGATCGGCCAAACCGGTGCGGAAACCGCGCGCGGCGAACTGCGCGGCGATGTGGGTGGCGACGGTGGTCTTGCCGCATCCACCCTTGCTGTTGGCGACGGCGACGATGAACATGCCCACACCGTAGAGCAACGCGCGGAAAAGAGGAACCGGGCAACACCGCACCGCGCGATGACGGCGGAGCCGATGGTGGGATCACGCCCCCTCGAACCGGTCGCGGGCGTCCGCGAAGGCCGGGACGACCGCTGGACCGAGGCTCGGGCGGAACCAGAGCCGCGCCCAACCCTCATCACGGACCAGAACCCGCGTCATCCACGCCTGATCGCCAGCGGGCAAGGAGAGCCACGCCGCCGGATCGGCCGGAATCGCCTCCCGGTTGCGACACCACAGGGCCAGCGTGGACGGGGCGCGCAGGGCCGACACCAGCCGCCGCGCCGCCTCGGGCCGGGGAGACGTGGCCGAAAGGGCCAGACCGTCGAGCCATGCCGCGGCACCATCCGCCGGAATCCGGGCGTCCATGGACACCGATCCCGTCTCACGCGCGACGCGGCGCACGAGCGAATCCCACGCCATGCCCGCCCGCCCCACAACGGGCGACGCATTGCGGACCGCCATCAGGAAGGACACGGTATCGGTCCAGACGCTCGCCAGTTGGTCCCGATAGGGCGCCAAGACCGCCCTGACCTGCTGAAACAGATCGCGAGCCACGGCCTTGTCGGTCTGGGCCGCATCAAGGCGGGCGCCGTCCGGATCGACGCGCCGCATGGCCATCCACACCGCACCGTCGGGGTCCATGACCACGCGCCCTTTGAGAGGGAGATTCAGCAACGTCCCCCACGCTGGCGCCTCCGGCCGGTCGAGCCCGCCGACGCTGACCGCGGGTCCGAGTCCGAACAGGACGTCAAACCCCAGGCAGAGCGGCGCCAGCCACGTGGTCCCATCCGCGTCGCGACCGCCATGACCCCGAAGGGCCGCGTCAAGTGCGGCGGGCATCCGTCCCGCGATCCGCCCGGCCCAGGGCGCCAGCAGGCCCTCGTCTCGACAGCCGGCAACGTCTTCCAGTCCCAGTATGGCGGCATCCGCCGCGTCGCTCTCCGGTGCCGCGCCGGCCTGAAGGCGCTCACGGACCTCCGCCAGTGAGGCCACGGGCTCACAGGTGACCGCCAGCCCGTAGTCACGATTCAGATGCTCGACCACGGCATCGGGCCAGAGATCGTAGACCAGAACCCGAACCGGAACGGCCGGCGTTGCCCCCTCACGGGCCGGCGCCGCCACCACCCTGTCGGCGGGCGTCGTCAGGGCCCCCGCCGCCAGACCAGAGGCCCCGGCCCGGAGAAGGGCGCGGCGCGAAAGATGCCGCAGACACACCCCCCTCATACGCTGGATCACGTCATACGCCCAACCACTTGGCGGCCCGCAGCAGGCCACGGGTCGCGCGGAACACCAGCAGGACGTACCCGGCCGTCATCGGGATCACCCCAATAAGCAGGACACCCACCAGCGGAACCCCGACCAGCTGAAGCAACAGGAACGTCCAGAACGTGCGGATGGCCTCGTCGAAGTGAGTTCGCCACACGGGCGGCGCCTCCAGTCGGCTCGTATAGGCCAGCGCCACCCCGATCACTAGCGTCAGGAACGCCAGGATCGCCCCGATCACCGGAGTCATGAAAGGCAACGGAACGGACACCAGGAACAGGCCGTGCAGGACAAAAACCATCATGCGGGCGGCGCGGTCCCGGTCCGTGATGGGACTGTCCGATGACAGCGGCTGCGACATGACGGAACTCCCGATACGAAACGGACGGACGACACGTAAAACGCGGCCGGAGTGTAGCCGAGGGCCCCGCTTGCGCCCACCCCAATATCCAGCGCTGTCAGTCCGTGCCATCCGGTCGGCGCACACACATCAGCGCGGTCAAATCGTCGGTCAGTGGACGGTCGACGCGATCCAGAAACGGCGCAAGCACCTGCTCCAGCAGAACCCCCTCGCCATGCCGTGCGATCGCCTCCGACAGCAGACCACGGACACCGCTTTCGCCCAAGGCCGTGCGGTCCCCCAGGCGGCATTCCAGCAGGGCATCACTGAACAGCAGCACAAGATGGCCGGGGGGAAACGCCAGTTCCCGCGTTTCGTACAGGATCCCGCTGTCGATGCCCAAGGGGACACCCGAGCCGTCGCCCGCCGTAACCTCCCCGGTTCGCAGGTTGGCGATCAAGGGCGCGGGTGAGGCCGCCGCGGCATAGCGCAGCGTGTCACTCTGGGTATCGACGACACCGTACAGCGCCGTCGCGTACTGCTCCGTCGCCAGAAGCGACGCAAGACGAACCCCGAGAACGCTGAGATACTCACCCGGATAGTTCATCCATTCTGGAAACTCGTCGAGCATGGTGTGCAGGCGGAACGTGTTGAGCGCCGCCGCAATGCCGTGCCCGGCGAAATCGACGGTCCACAGCGCAAACCGGTGTTCGTCGATACCACGCAGGCCGAACAGGTCCCCGCCCAGCTCCGACGATGTCTCGAAATGGCTCGCCACGCGAAGACCATGACGCTGCTGGAGCGTATCCAGGACCGCCGGATCCGGCAGCAGATCATGCTGCATCTGCCTCGCCGCAGCCAGATCGGCCGCCAGCCGTTGCTGGGACGCCCGCAGGTCGGCCTGCGTGTGAATCAAATGCGTCTGCACCGAGACAAGACGGCGCCGATCCGGGTCCTCCGCCCCCTGGTGCGTCGGCAAGGAGGCCGGCGCGCCCGAGACAAGGGGAGCCGCCCCAGCATCCCTATTCGGTCCAAGTTCCGAGTCCCGCGGCACTCGGGCGGTGGCCACAACCTGATTGCCGCGCCCCCGATACTCCAACGTGTCAAAGCTGATGCTCTGGGCGAGGGCAATGCCGCGCCCGTGCGTATCGAACACACGCTTGGCGTCCATCTCCAGGTAGCGACGCCAATCGAAGCCCGCCCCCTCGTCCGTGATGGTGAGAACCACGCGGTCCGGCGTGCGCTCGAATGCAACCGTGACCTCACGATCGCGGTAGTCGGGATGGTTAAGGCGGGTGTTCAACTCGGTATCAAGCGCCCGGCGTGCCAGAAGGTCCGTCTTTTCCTCGTAGGTGATGGCCAGATTGCCGTGTTCGACGGCGTTCATCATCAACTCCGCCAGCCCGATGACATGCCGCTGAGGATCGGGCATCGCCGCGGCCAGGGCCGTGGCGAGATCGCTGCCATCGCGGGGGCTCTTGAAGCGGAACAGCCCGGTCTGCAATTGCCGCAGGGCCGCCGCCTGCCGGTGAACGCCCTGCCGCAGTTGGCGGAATCGCGCGTGATGCTCCACTGCGGCCGCCGTGACGGACAACAGGACTTCGGGTTGGACGGGCTTGGTCAGGTAGTAGAACGCGCCGGCGCGAATGCCGTCGATGATTTCCTGCTGGCTGTCGGCGGCCGTCTGCATGATGACGGGCAGCGTTTGCAAGTGGGGCGACGCCTTGATGCGGGCCAGCACCTCCATCCCGTCCATGCGCGGCATGCGCCGGTCCAGCAGGACAACATCAAAGCTGGTTCCCTCACGCTCCAGGATATCCCAGGCTTCGTCCCCGTCGCTGGCGAGGACGGTTTCGTATCCCAGCACGTCCAGATGTCCGGCCAGCAATTGCCGGCTGATGCGATTGTCATCAACCACAAGACCCCGGGGCGGACCGGACATGGGCCCCTGTCTCCCTCATGCGCGCCTGGGTCGACGCCCCCCTTGCCCGAACCGGCGATGCGCCTGCCCGTTACATGCGAGACGTAACGTCGGACGGCTCCTCAGGCGTTGACCACCGAAAACAAGGTGTCGAACCGGGCCAATTGGAGCATGTCGCGCACAGCACCCGTCGGATTTCGCAACACAACCTCGGCCCCAGCGGCGCGCGCCCGCTCCCGCAGAGTCAACAGCAGGCCAAGCCCCGCCGAGTCCATATAGTGAAGCCCCGAAAAGTCGACGATGACACGAGGCGGTCGCGATGACAGGACACGGGACAGCACAGTATCGAACGCAGCCCTATCCGCGTCCACGAGCTGCTCGCTCAAGTGCAGCACGGTGGCGGTGCCTTCGGTGGTGATATTATACTGCACGGCCTTGCCCTTTGGTCTTGGACCGCGAACACGAGTATAAGCACAATATTAGCGCGTCTCGCATTGCGCGAATCCTTGCGATTTGTCTCGCGCCCAACCGCGTCCAGCCTGCTCGCGGCGACGGACAAACGTTTCAACGTTGTCCGCAATTGACTCATCAACGTCAAGCCGGATGTGGGTGACGAGGTCTGTCCGGGCCACAATGCTGCCCGCTAGCGATCCCACCTCAGGGAGCGTGATGTCGAACGCCTCCCCCGGGGATAGACGGTCCGCGCCATCCAGAGTCCCCACCCCAGCACAGGCCAGGCTGCGCAGGGTGCAGGAGACGGACGCCGCGCCGCCACGTCTCGCCAAGGTGACCGGAACATCGATTCGGCGCAAGCGGTTGGCGTCGCGGTCGGCGTCCTTGCCCGACCGCATGATGGTTTCGAGCGCCTGGCGCATCTGCCGCACACGCGCACGCACGTCCTCCGACGACTCCTGAACGGAGCGCGCCTGCTCCCCCGTCCGGCGGCTGCTGGTGGACACGGCGGCGATCCCCGCCGTCGCATGTTGCGTCCCCTCGGAGGCGCGGTGGGCGTTTTGGCTAATTTCGCCGGTGGCGGCGCTCTGTTCCTCGACGGCGGCCGAGATGGCGGCGGAGGTTTCGTTAAGCTGATCGATCACCGCGCCAAACGTACGGATCGAGTCGACGGCCGAGCGTGTGGCCGTTTGGATCCCCTCGATCTGGCGGGCAATATCCTCGGTGGCACTGGCCGTCTGATTGGCGAGCGTCTTGACTTCGTTCGCGACCACCGCGAAGCCCTTCCCCGCCTCGCCGGCCCGCGCCGCCTCAATGGAGGCATTCAGGGCCAGAAGATTGGTCTGCTTTGCCACATCGCTAATGAGGTTCACCACGGTCCCGATGGCGTCGGCCGCCGAGGCCAGCCCGGCCACATGGGTGTTGGTCACCTCTGCCTGCGTGGCGGCCCGCCCGGCCACCTCGACGGCACCGGTCACCTGAGTGCTGATCTCGGTGATGGAGTAGGTCAATTCTTCTGCGGCCGCCGCGACCGCGTCCACGCTGGTCGCCGCGCCCTGCGACGCGTTTGCGGCGGCGGCGGCACCCTCCTCCGTTTCCGTAACAGCCGCCGCCATGGCCCTAGCCGCATTCGACATGGCATCGGCCTGTTCCAAAACGCGCGCCATCGCGCTTTGCACTTCCTCATCCAGGGCGTTGGTCATGGCCAACATTTCACACCGCACCCGGCGCGCCGCACGCCGTTGCTCCGCTGCCTGCTCGGCCTGAAGCCGCGCGACCTCTCGGGCGTTGTCCTGAAAGACCTGCACCGAATCGGCCATGGTGCCGATCTCGTCGCGCCGCGCCGTGTCCGGGATATCCACATCCAGGTTCCCACCGGCCAACTCAGTCATCGTGGCCGTCAGGTCCGCCAGGGGGCGGGTGATGCCCCGGATGACCAGAATAGCGACCATCGCCGCGACAAACAGGACGACCGCCACAACGGAAAAAAGTTTCAGGGTTGCACCCCACGCGGCGTGGTCCACATCGCTGACATACACGCCGGTGCCGATCATCCACTGCCACGGCGCGAAGTTGGCAGCCCAGGAGACTTTGGGCTCCGGTGTGGTCGTGCCAGCGCGGGGAAACACGTAGTCCACGGTGCCGCCCCCGCGCCGGGCCGCGTCGATCAAATCAACTATAAAGGGCTTTCCTTCGGCGTCTTTAAGATCGAGCTTGCGCGTTCCCTCCCACTCGGGCCGCGGCCCCATGACCTGATTCACACCATCGAAGTCAAAAACGAACAAATATTCGGCCCCGTTTGAGTACCGAATGGAGCGAATTGCGTCGCGCGCGCGTGTCTTCGCCTCAGCCATGGAAAACTCCCCAGCCCTCGCACGGGAGTAATACGTTTCCACGATCGATTGCGCCCCTTCGGCCATACCGCGCACTTGCACGATACGTTCATGCATCAACTCGGCGTGAACAAGAGATGTCGCAAATATCGATACGGTAACGAGGCCAACGGAGGCCAGGATAAGCGGAAGCCAAATCTTAATGCCGATTCTTATGTTTTTTAGCGACATAATCCGTCCACCTCACCTGACTCGCCAATGCCCCCATATGGCGTATCTCCTTACATTTTTATGACGTAAGGACAAGTGAATATCACGGATAGTCGTGACACAAACACAACATCAAGTTTTACGTTCTTATCATTGTTCCCATTAAGGCGCGCCCATCTATATAAAAAGGTATTCCCGCTCTCCGTTAAACTCTTGGTGTATTTCATGCCGCAAATTTATCCGGCACCGTCGAAGTAGTCGAGCTGGATCCAGGCCGGATAGTCCGGTGTTTCGATCCCAAGCCGCACGATGTCCCCACCGACGAAACCGGCAACACCGGCCTGGGTGGCCTGTCCCATGACGAGCGGACCGTCATTCCGGCCCTCCGACTGCGCGACAATGCGAGGCCATCAAGGACCTGCACGACAGTACCCTGCGGTTGCGGCAGGACGAAGAAGTCGCGGTTTGGATCGAATGGGCGCCGCCACACCGTCCCGAACCGACACGCCCGCGCCCGCCGATGCCGGGCCGGGCCCCACGCAGGTCTGGATGGCGCCAAGGGAGCGATCATCGAGCGTGCCGTGCTATCGGCTCCGCCGCTCCACGCCGGCGCAGCCGGCCGCTGAACCGGCCACGGCCCGCTCCTGATCCGGCGCCGTTCCATGATCGACCATCGGGATCACGTCCAGGTCGAGATAAGACACCGTGACCATGAAAAACATCAGCAGGATCACCATCACGTCGAGCAGCGGCGTGAGCGCGATCAGGGCGCCCCGGCGCGGCGTTCGAACCAGCCGGACCGTCATGACTGGGCCCGCCGCCCAGGTATGTCGCGGGCGGCCACCATCAGCCGGGCCACACTATCTTCGATGCCGTGCCCCACGTGATCGACACGGGCGGCCATCAGGCTCGCCGCGATGGCCGCCGGAATCGCAACCAGAAGGCCCACCGCCGTCGTCAGCAGCGCCTGCCAGATGCCGCCGGCCAGAACCGATGCGTTGGCCGACCCGCCGGCCATTTCGAGGCCCTGCAAGGACTGGATCAGCCCGAGCACGGTCCCAAGCAGACCCAACAGCGGACTGACCGTCGCGATGACCTCCAGCGTCCGCAGATGACGGCGGAGGTGTTCCAGTTCCGCGTTTCCGTGCCGCTCCACATCCTCCCGCACAGCATCCCGGTCGAGCCCCGCATCCAGGCCAGCCATCGCGGTGGCCAGCACCCGGTCTGCCGGCCGCCGACCGTCCGCGAGGGCCTCGGTCGTCGTCTCCTGATCACCGGCGCGCCATGCCTCGACGGCGGCCTCGCGTCGCGCTTGGCCGTTCAGGGTTCCGGCAAGCTGGAAGGCCTTTCCCACGATTAACGCCAAGGAAGACAGGGCCAGAGCCGCCAGGATCACGATGATCGGACCGCCCGCCTCCAGCCATCCCCCCAAAAGCTCCATCAGCTTGCTCATCGCAGACCCCCTTCCGCTTCAGCGCGGGCCGCCCCCTACAGACCAAAGGCGATGCTGGCGCGGGACGAGACATCCAGCAACGCGAAGCAATCGCGGGTCGTGCCGTCGTCGCCCTGACATGCGCCCATGTCGTGAAGGATGATCTTGCCGATGTCCGCGCAGGCGACGTCCGGGATATCAAACAGCTTGAGAGTCGTTCGGCCGGCCGGCAGCGGGGCCGCGTCGATGGTGAGCAGGCGATCAATGACCCCATCGGTGTCGAGAATCGCCAGCGACATCTCGAAGCCGGTCAACGTCACCGGAGTGTGGTTGCGGAACAGGAAGAAACTGCGGCACGCGCCGTCGATATCCTCGACCTTGTTGAGTTCGGCCCGTACGCGACCGGACTCGGCGGCGCCCTCCCCGTCCCCCTCGCCCGGCCATTGCGCCGACGCGCGGCCTGCGGTCATCAGCAGCGCGACGGCCGCAAATGCCATCGCCGGAGCGGTTCGCATGGGTCCGTCCTCCTGCCGTCCTCGAAGCCGGGCTGAGGGCCAGCCACAGGGGCGGGCCGCCCGGCAAGTCTAGCAGATGGACGACATCGAAACGGACCCGAAATCAGACCGCCTCCCGTACTTTTCGAACTGGTGCAGTCACACAGCGACCGTTTCGGTGACTCCGATGGAGGGCGCCACGAAATCCGGCCAAAGCCCGCTTTCGGCAAACCGGCGGTCCAGGTCCTCGCCGTGAAGCAGCCCGGTTTCGACCAACAGACAGCGCAGTCCGGCCCCGCGCGCGCCCAGGATATCGGTGTGCGGGCTGTCGCCGACCATCAGCAGCCGCTCAGCCGACACGCCAGGAAACTGTGCCTTCACGCGGGCATAGATGCCTGGGAAGGGCTTGCCCAAAAAGCGGATCGCCACACCATGATCCCGGGCCGCCTCCAATCCGAGGGCGCCGGGCTCCAGAGTCAGTGCCCCCTCGTAGGGGCAGGTCACGTCCGGGTTGGGGATGATCAGCGGGCGCGGCCGACGCGCCATCAGCGCGCGGTAACCCTCGAGATCCGCCGTCGACCAGTGAAAACAGTCGACCAAAACGACCCCACGGAGGTCATCCCAGGTCTCGGGCGGCGCCGTGGCCAGGCCCTCGACCGCCGTCAGGCGCGGGTAGCGGACCACCAGTTCGTCTGGATGGATGGCGATGACACCCCAGCCCTCTCCGTCGCCCACTTCCGCGAGGGCTTCGGGCAACAGGTCGCGGCCCGAAACGACCTCGTCCGGACGGATGTCCAGGCCCCGACGTCGCAAACCGGCCGCGACACCGGCCGGCTCATGCGTCACGTCGTTGGTGAGAATCCGAAGGGCGAGGCCGCGCCGCCGGGCGTCGGCAATGGCGTTGGCGGCGCCGGGGATCGGATGCAGCCCGGTATGGAGAACACCGTAGGCATCCAGGACCACGGCCGCGATGTCTTCCGTGTCAAGAACGGCACCCAAATGAGGCACGCGCCGAGGGCGGACCGGGGGCGGCGCGGCAGGCAACCAGGCACCCGCGGCGAGGTAGGTCGCCCAGGCGGCGTCAAAACCTTGCGTTAGCATAAGGCACTATCCAGCCGGACAGGGGCGCACCCCGCCCCAGAAATGAGCCCTGTATCAACCAAAGACAGACGGTGCGATGCATCCGAAGCGTGATGCACGACGGCGCGCCACGGTCGCGGATCATACGCCGATTGCGCGCGAATGACATCCACGCCTTTGCCGGCCCCTCGGTTCCGCGGACCGGAATCCGCGCCGCGTCGACGAACACACTGGTCAGGGTCGATGTCGCCTCAACGGTGGCATGAGCGTTCTGGGGCGGCGGCACGAGCCGTCTCCGTCTCGGCCCGCCGCCGGGCTCCTCCGCCCCCGTCGGCGCGCCCCTTTCCCCTCACCGTTTTTATACCGTCCCGACGCCCACCCCGAGAACGCCTTCAAGCCGGGCCGCACACCGCGACCAGCGCCCTCCGCCGAGGGGCGGGAGTCAGTCCTTTCCTAAACAAGCACCGCTATGCGATCAGTCGTCCGTCAGGAGCGGGTAGACGCCGTTCTCGTCATGGACCTCACGCCCGGTCAGCGGCGGCGTGAACACGCACACCATCCGCATGTCTTCGCTGCCGCCGCGCAGTTTGTGGCGCTCGTGCCCGTTCAGGCAATACAGCGTGCCGTCCTTGATCGGATGGACGATGCCGCTTTCCAGGTCCTCGATTTCACCGTTGCCGGCCACGCAGTACACCGCTTCCAGGTGATTGGCGTAGTGAATGTACGTCTCGGTCCCGGCGCGGATGATGGTGTCATGCATGGAAAACCCGCACCCGTCCTTGCGCGCCAAAAAACGCCGGCTGACCCAATTGCCGTTGTCCACCGACGCCGCCGTTCCGACCAGGTCTTCGAGTTTCTTTACGATCATGGTTGAAGAAGCTCCCTCAACATAAGACGAAAAAAGGAGAAGGTCCCCGTCCGCCCGACGACATCGCGTGGGAAACGGGGACCCTGTCGAGCCGCATGGGGGTCCGGATCAAGCCGCCTGAGACGCACCCTTGGCCTGCTGCGCCGCCGCCGTATCGACCGCCTGGGCCATGACCTCCAGGCCCTGGCGCAGCGCCTCCTCCGGAATGGTGAGCGACGGCAGCAGCTTGGCCACCTCGGAGTCCGGCCCCGACGTCTCCATAATGACGCCGTTGCGGAAGGCTTCGGCGCAGACCGCCTCGGCCACACCCTTGACGTGGAGGGCCAGCCCGCGCATCAGGCCCCGCCCGCGCACCTGCGGCTTAAGCTCGGGATGACGCTCGGCCATTTCAGTCAACGCAGCCTCAATGATCGCGCCTTTCTTTTCGACGGCACGCGACAAGGTATCATCGGTCCAGAAGCGCAGCGCTTCCGTCGCGGTGATGAAGGCGGGCGCGTTTCCACGGAAGGTGCCATTGTGCTCGCCCGGACCGAACACATCCATGTCCGGCCGCACCAGCACGACCGACATCGGCAGACCATAACCGCTCAGGGACTTCGACAGACAAATGATGTCCGGCTTGATACCCGCCGGCTCGAAGCTGAAGAACGTTCCCGTCCGGCCGCAGCCCGCCTGGATGTCGTCGAGGATCAGCGGCAGGTCCCACCGAGCACACAGATCGCTCAGCCGCTTCAGCCAGTCGAAGGACGCGGCGTTGATGCCGCCCTCGCCCTGCACCGTCTCCACGATGACGCCCGCGGGCAGGTCCAGCCCGGAGCCACCGTTCGACAGCATGTGCTCCAGGTACGACAGACCATCGAACCCATCGCCCATGAAGTCGTCGAACGGCATGAACACGGCGTTGTCGAGCGGAAGACCGGCACCGCCCCGCTTGAAGCCGTTCCCGGTCACCGACAGCGATCCCAGCGTCATGCCGTGGAATCCGTTGGTGAAGCTGACGATCTTCTCGCGACCGGTCACTTTTCGCGCCAGCTTCAGCGCGGTTTCAACGGCGTTGGTGCCGGTCGGCCCCGGGAACAGAACACGGTGGTCAAGGCCGCGCGGGGCCAGGATCACCTCGTGGAAGCGTTCCAAAAAGCGGCCCTTGGCCGTCGTCGCCATATCCAGGGAATGCGTCACCCCATCGCTGGCGATGTAGTCCAGCAGCGCCCTCTTCATGCCATCGTCGTTGTGGCCATAGTTGAGAGCGCCGGCTCCCGCAAAGAAATCAATGTACTCCCGGCCGCTCTCCCCACGCATCACATGGCCCTTG
The DNA here is from genome assembly GCF_014197855.1 of Roseospira marina. GTDB lineage: Bacteria > Pseudomonadota > Alphaproteobacteria > Rhodospirillales > Rhodospirillaceae > Rhodospira > Rhodospira marina. The sequence goes on along the minus strand of NZ_JACIGJ010000001.1, from coordinate 395,136 downwards.
GCGGTCGTGAAGACCTCCGGGAATGCGCGCACGTAGCTCCGCACGGCCGATTCATGGCGATCGATAACGTCCAGGGTCTCTGAAGGCATTGCAAGATCTCGTATCTGTTAAAAAAAAGGGTGACGAGGCGGCGGACCGCTGAGGATTCGCTGGGGCGGGCGGAGGGCGCTCAGGCCGCCTTCGCCTGCCGCAGCGGACCGATCCGGAACAGGTGCTCAGGTTCGAACGTCGCGTCGGTCTGAGTCGGGCACGGGAACGAGTCCTCCTCGAACAACGGCGCCACCTCGCAGGCCACGCCATGACGCCGTGCGATGCCCTTGAACAGCCGCGCGGACGGTTCGTTGGAGGGGGTTACGGTCGCTTCCAGCCAGCGGGCCTGCCCTTTCAGCGGCGCATTCCACAGCAGGTGCTCGATCATGCGGGAGGCGAGGCCCTGGCCGCGCACGCGCTCGGTCGTGGTGACCTGCCAGACGAACAAAGCGTTCGGACGCGCCGGCGGCGCGAACCCGACCACGGACCCCACGGGCTCCCCGTCGATTTCCGCAACAACGCAGGTGTCCGGAAAGAAGTGGCTCATCATCATGTAAGCATAGGGCGAATTTAAGTCCAGTTTCCCGCTGTCGCGCGCCAGTTGCCAGATCGTGGCACCGTCCTCGCCCGTCGGACGGCGCAGTTTGATGGCGGGTGGCGTCGGAGTGGTGGGGGTCGGAGTGGTGCTCCGGATGGGGGAGACAGATGCGTCGGTCATCGTCGATCCCTCGTATCTTGAGGCAAGCCAGGAGTGGCACGGCGCCCGGTTGCCGCGGATCGGCCCCGGGTCTTGTGCGTGTTCGTGTCAGTAATATGACGGTCGTCGCACTATATTCGCGAACCCCGTCGGTCCCCGATCAAGAGGACGCTGACACCGGACCCCGAACGCCTTGAGCGTCGGCCGGGCCCCAACGTGCGACACCCATATCGAGTTCGGCGGGCGTCGCGCTTGGATGGACAGAACAATACGCTCAGCTCAGCAGTTGTCAACCCTGCACGCGGTAACGTTCGTGTTTTGCTGTAAAGCAAATAAAGTGAAGTAAAATTTATTTCCTGTCGCTAAAGACTTATATTTCACTGTGATGAAACAATTTTTCCAACCGTGTTTCAAATTTTTTTCTCAATTTCAGGGTTGCGTTTCCAGGCTCGATCCGTATGGTTCCAGCACCGATCCAGTTTGCGCTGGACATTGCCGCATCAGGCGGTCCCAGTGTGGAGCCGATGTGCTCCAAAGGATCGCGAGCCGATGATCTCGCCGAATTGTGAGATCATCACTGGGGGATCGGGCGGTTTTCGCGAGCGCCCCCTGCCTTTGATTGCTGATTTCTTGTACGGAGGATGTCCGTCATGAAAGGACATATTGTCGTTGTTTCCCATCACGCGGACGGATACCACGCCGACGTCGTCGGCGTTGCCGGATGCAGTGCCGTTGGCCCGACCGTGGACGATGCCGTGAACGAGGCCTCCAAGGCCTTGTCCGCGCTGGCGCGCGATGGCCGAACCCTGCCGGCGCCACGCCCGTCGATCGCCATGCTTGATGAAGTAAAACGCCGCGACGGCTGCGCTGGCGCGTGCCTGCGGGTGGCCTGACGGCACACGACACCCTATGTCAGGCCTATGACGCCTGATACACCCGAACAGATTGCCGGGCCGGGCGGTGGATCCGTTGAATCCTTCGCCGATCTGCCGCCCCCCCTGGCCCACCCCGGAACCACGTGCTGGAAGATCACGCGGGCCGATCGCTTCCGTTTCCTGGTCGACGGCGCCGCCTACTTTGCCGCCCTGCGGCAGGTCCTGATCGCGGCCCGCGAACAGGTTCTGATCTCAGCCTGGGACATTTCCAGCACGATTCCTCTGGTCGACCCAGAAGCTCCGCCGCCGGACGACGGATGGCCCGTGCGTCTGGCGGAGTTGCTGCGCGCGCTCACGGAAGCGCGGCCCGCGTTGCACGTGCGCGTGCTGCTCTGGGACTTCCCGGTGCTCTATGCCTCGGATCGGGAGCTGTTGCCGGCATGGCGACAGAACTGGAATCCCAACCCCCGCATGACCCTGCGCCTGGACGGCACGGGGCCGGTGGAGGGGGCGCACCATGAGAAAGTCGTCGTGATCGACGATCGGCTGGCGTTCATGGGCGGGCTGGATCTGGCCCCGGCGCGCTGGGACACCTCCTCGCATTATATGGACGATACCCGGCGGCGCTTGCCGACCAGTGGCGAACCCTACCCCGCGTTTCACGACATGCAGGCGATGATGGAGGGACCGGTCGCGGGCGAGCTGGGCGCGATGCTCCGCGCCCGCTGGGCGCGCGTCACCGGAGAGGCCGAACCGCCGAAGCCCACGCCGTTTCTGCCCTCGGCCTGGCCGGAGGGTTGGGCGCCCGACATCGACGCGCTCCCGCTGGCGCTGGCCCGCACCGCCCCCGGCGACGAAATGACGGCGCCCGTAAGCGAAATCGCCGCCCTGATCGAAGCGGATATCCGCGCCGCGCGCCATTGGATCTACATGGAGGACCAGTACCTGACGTCCCGGCTGGTCGCGGACCTTCTGGCCGAGCGCCTGGCAGAGCCGGACGGCCCGGAGGTCGTGGCGGTGATTCCCCGCATTTGGGACGGATGGCTGGAAACCGCGACCATGGGCGTGGGCCGGGAACGCCTGCTGCGCGTCCTCAAGAACGCCGACCACTACGGGCGGCTAAGGGTGGTCACGCCGGTTCTGGAAGGGCGCGGGCCGGGCAAGCTGAAGATTCACACGAAACTGATGATCGTGGATGACATCGCGCTTCGCCATGGTTCCGCGAATTTGAACAACCGGTCGATGGGTCTGGATACCGAGCTTGATTATCACCTCGAACCGGGTTTGGTGGATCCGGTCACCGGCACGGCGCGCGGCGACGATGTCCGACACCTGATCGCGTTCATCCTATGCACCCTGCTGGGCGAGCACTTGGCCGCGACACCGGATCAGGTGCGCGCCACCCTGCACGAGACCGGCTCACTGCGGTCGGTGCTTGACCGCTACGGGGATCCGGCCGTGCGCGACCTGGAGCCTGTGGAGAGCGGCGACGCCCCGGACGATTTGGTCGAGTCCATGCCCTCGCCCGTCCCCGGCGACTTCGAAGCGCCGGTGGACGCCAAGGATTTGCGAGCCGTCTTCCTACCGGACCTCGGGGATATCGCGGAATCGAAGGGCGCGCGTCACCCCTACCGCCGGATTCTGATTCTGGCCGGCCTGGGCTTGGCCCTCCTGATCGCATGGCGGTTCGTGCCCCTGGACGGGCCGCTGACCGTCGAGCGGGCCGCGGCTTGGATCGAAGGCGTGCGCGGCCATCCCCTGGCGCCGCTGGGCGGCATCGGCTTTGTCGCGCTCGGCTCCCTGGTCATGGCGCCGATCCTGCCGCTGATGATCGCCAACGCGCTGGTCTTCGGACCAATCGAGGGCATGATCTACAACACGATCGGCACCCTTATCACGGCGGCGATCGGCTTCGGACTCGGGCGTCTGCTGGCCAAGAACGGCCTCGACACCCTGACCGAGAAATTCCCCAAGGCCAGGACCTTGGTCGAGGCGGTTCGCAACCACGCGCTGAAGACGGTGATTTTCTTCCGGGTCGTCCCGGTGTTGCTGTTCATGGTGGTCAATCTCGCGTGCGGTGCCGCCGGCATCACCTGGCGGACCTATCTGCTGGGCACACTGATCGGCCAGTTGCCGGGCATCGCGGTGCTTAGCCTGTTCGGCGCCGGCCTCGGCCAGCTCATCCAGGCGGCGAGCTGGACGGAGGTGCTGCTCATTCTGCTGGGTCTGGCCGCGCTGGTGCTCGGGTTCCGCTGGTTCTCACGGGTAGCCGCCCGCGGGCGGCCGAAAGCCCTCGACGACGAAGGAGGGGCCGGCGCGTGACGGTCTCGCCGCCGTTAACCATCGTAACCTACAACGTGCATGGCTGCGTGGGCATGGACCGGCGCCATGACGTCGGCCGGGTGGCGCACGTTCTCGGCGCCCTGGACGCGGATATCATAGGCCTGCAGGAGGTGTTGGGCGCCGACGCGGCCCTGGACGTCATGACGGTCCTGCCCGTGGCGTCCGGCGGCGATGCCCTGGGCACCGACCAATTGGCGGTGTTCGCGCACGCCCTGGGGTACGAGGCGCGCGCCGGCGCGAACCTCATGCGCGCCGGACGGCGGTACGGCAACGCCCTGCTCAGCCGCCATCCGATCCGCGCCGCCCGGCGCCTGAACCTGTCCGACGGTGTCCATGAACCGCGCGGCGCCATCGATGCCCTGATCGCGACCCCCGGTGGCACGGTGCGCGTGGCCATCACCCATTTCGGCCTCAACGGACCGGAGCGCGCTTGGCAGGCCGCCCGACTGGCCCGTTTCCTGGAGGTCTCCCATCCCGATCAGGCGTGCGACTCCGCACCCCGGAGTACGATCGTCCTGGGGGATTTCAACGATATGTGGCCGCCGTCGCATACCTATCGGCCCATTGTCCAGCTCATGGAACACCGTCCGCCCTGGCGCCGCACCTGGCCGGCGCCCGCACCGATTCTGCCGCTGGACAAAGTGTGGCCGGGGCCGGGCGCCACGCTTGACGAGGTCTACGCATGGCGCGGCCCCCTGGCGCGGATGGCCTCGGACCACCTACCGCTTGTGGCGCGGGTTTCTCTCGACGCCTCCGCGTCGAACTTTCATTCTTATGAGCCCAGAACCGCCTTACGCGGTCCCGATTAAATCTGGTAGCGTTCGGACCCCGATGCCCCCTCCCGAGGTGACGGCCCGATGGGCCGATCCTATTACCGTGGAGTCCGCCTTATGGAAACCATCCAGTCCGATGTCGTGATTATCGGCGCCGGCGGCGCGGGGCTGCGCGCCGCGATCGCTCTGGCGGAGACCGATCCCGGCCTACGCATAGCCCTTTTGTCCAAAGTCTACCCAATGCGGAGCCATACTTGCGCGGCCGAAGGCGGCGCAGCCGGCGTCATCAAGGGCGATGACAGCATGGATCTGCACTTCGGCGACACCGTTGGCGGTGGCGACTGGTTGTGCGACCAGGATGCCGTTGAGTACTTCATCGACCAAGCGCCCAAGGAACTGACCCAGCTTGAACACTGGGGTTGCCCCTGGAGCCGCGAGAAAGACGGCTCGGTCGGCGTTCGCCCGTTCGGCGGCATGAAGATCAAGCGCACGTGGTTCGCCGCCGACAAGACCGGCTTCCACCTCCTGCACACGCTGTTCCAGACCTCGCTGAAGTATGAATCGATCCGCCGCTTCGACGAGGTGTTCACGACCGATCTGATCGTCGCTGATGGCCGTGTGCAGGGCTGCTGCGCCATCGAGATGCGCAGCGGCGAGATGATCCAGTTCCAGGCCCCGGCGGTCATCATCTGCTCTGGCGGCGCGGGCCGCATCTTCCCGTTCACGACCAACGGCGCCATCAAGACCGGCGACGGCATGGCCCTCGCCTATCGCGCTGGCGTGCCGCTGAAGGACATGGAATTCGTCCAGTACCATCCGACCGGCCTTCCCTCGACCGGCATTCTGCTGACCGAGGGCTGCCGTGGCGAGGGTGGCGTGCTGCGCAACAAGGACGGCTACCGCTACCTTCAGGACTACGGCATGGGCCCGGAAACACCGCTCGGCGAGCCAGTGCTCAAGACCATGGAACTGGGGCCGCGCGACCGGCTGAGCCAGGCGTTCTGGCAGGAGCAGAAAAAGGGCAACACGATCCCGACCAAGTGGGGCGATTGCGTGTACCTGGATTTGCGCCACCTGGGCGAGGCCAAGATCAACGAGCGTCTGCCGTTCGTGCGTGATCTCGCCAAGAGCTACTCCGGCGTGGACATGGTCACCGACATGGTGCCTATCCGCCCGGTCGTGCACTACATGATGGGCGGCATTCACACCGACATCAACGCGGCGACGCCCTTGCCGGGCCTGTTCGCGGCGGGTGAATGCGCCTGCGTCAGCATCAACGGGGCGAACCGTCTGGGGTCCAACTCGCTGACCGAGCTGCTCGTGTTCGGGCGCCGGGCCGGCGAAAGCGCCTTGGCCTACGTGCGCGGCGACAGCAAGCCGACGGTGGACACGGCCGAAGCCGGTCGTCAGGCCGCCGCCGCCCAGGCGCGCATTCAGGCCCTGTTCGATCGCGCGGACGGCGGCGAAACCATCTCCGGCATTCGCGACGAGATGCAGCACACCATGGAAGAAGGCGCTGGCATCTACCGAGAGGAAGAGCCGCTGAAGGAAACCACCGCGAAGGTGGCCTCCCTGCGGGCGCGCCAGACGGGGATCGCGCTGAAGGACAAGAGCAAGGTGTTCAACACCGAGCTGACCGCAGCCCTTGAGTTGGGCAGCATGCTGGACGTCGCCGAGGCGGTGGCGCTGAGCGCCCTGAACCGCAAGGAATCGCGCGGATCGCACCAGCGCCTGGATTACGTCGACCGCGACGATAAGACCTATCTGAAGCACTCGATGGCGCACTATCAAGGCGAGGAGGCTCCCCGGATCGACTACCTGGATGTCGTCATCACCAAATCCCAGCCCGGGGTTCGCGATTACTCGGGAGCGAAGTCATGAGCGAGAGGCAAATCACCTTCGAGGTGCTCCGCTACAATCCGGAGACCGACGACAAGCCCTGGGTCCAGACCTACAGCGTTCCGTGTCAGGAAGACTGGGTGGTCCTGGATGCCATCAATTACATCAAGGATCACCTCGACACGTCGCTGAGCTACCGCTGGTCCTGTCACATGGCCGTGTGCGGCAGTTGCGGCATGATGGTCAATGGCGAGCCGACGCTGTCGTGCAAGGCGTTCCTGCGCGACTACAAGGGCAGCAAGATCCGGGTCGAACCCCTCAGCCACTTCCCGATCGAGCGGGATCTGGTCGTGGTGCTCGACGACTTCATGGGCAAACTGCAGTCGGTCAAGCCGTACATCATCCCGAAGAAGGAAAAGCCGGTCGAAGAAGGCGAGTACAAACAGACACCGCGCCAGCTCAAGAACTTCAAGCAGTACACCATGTGCATCAATTGCATGTTGTGCTACGCGGCCTGCCCCCAGTACGGCCTGAACGACGACTTCATCGGTCCGGCCGCTCTCGCCCTGACGCACCGCTACAACCTCGACTCCCGCGACGGTGGCCGTTCGCAGCGTCAGGAAGTGGTGGCGCAGCATGAAGGCGTGTGGGAATGCTCCTTCGTCGGTGCCTGCTCCGAGGTCTGCCCGAAGGACGTCGATCCCGCTGGCGCCATCCAGCAGATGAAAATCGCCAGCACCGTGGACTGGTACCTTGAGCACCTGATGCCGTGGAGGGCCAAATGAGCCGGAAACCCTATGTGCGCGAGGTTCCGAAGACCACTTGGTACATGCGGAACGGGCGCTATATGCGTTACATGGCGCGCGAGGTCACCTGCGTGTTCCTGGCGCTCTACATGGCCGGTCTGGTCATCGGGCTTGTGCGCCTGATGCAGGGCCCGGAGGCGTGGCAGTCCTATCTGGCCGGGCTGTCCTCGCCGGTGGCGATCCTGTTTCATCTGATCGCGTTCGGCTTCGCCTGCTATCACGCGACGAGCTGGTTCAACGTGACGCCGAAGGCCATGCGTATCCCGCAGGGCGACGGGTTCGTGCCCGGCAAGACCATCGTCGGCGCGCACTACGGTCTGTGGGGTGCCGCATCGCTGGTGATCATCGTGCTGATGGGAGTTCTGTGAGATGGCCAAATCCAACAAGCCCATCGTCTGGGGTCTTTTCGCCGCTGGTGGCACGATCTCGGCCTTCGTCGTGCCGGCGATGATCCTGGTGACGGGCCTTCTCGTCCCGCTCGGCGTGTTCGGCGAGGACGCGATGTCGTATGAGCGGATGACCGCCTTCCTTGGCAACTGGATCGTCAAGGTGGTGCTGCTCGGCGTCGTGATCCTCACGCTGTGGCACGCCGCGCACCGGTTGCGCGTCACCGCCCATGACTTCGGTATCCGCAGTGACGGAACCATCGCCATGGGTGTATACGGGTTCGCCGGTCTGTTCTCAGTGATTGCTCTGTTCGCCGTCCTGGCGATCTGACCTTCGCACGATCCGGTTCGGCAACGAACCGGGCCGTGCCGCCCCGCGGCACACGGTGGCGTGCCGCAGGGTGGCACGCCCCATCCGCGTGGCGCCCACCGTCCCTGGAAAGGACCCGACGCCATGCCGCCTGCCGTCCCTTCCTCTGCCGTTGGCGTCAATGGCCCGCCGACGTGGCCGCGCGCAACCGTGCGTCTTCAGATGACGCCGGACTTCGGCTTCGATGCCGCGACGGCCATTGTTCCCACGCTGTCCGCGTTGGGCATCAGCCACGTTTATCTGTCGCCGATCATGATGGCGCGGGCCGGCTCCCAGCACGGTTACGACATCATCGACCACAGCCGCATCAATCCCGATCTGGGTGGAGAGCCCGGTTTCCGCCGCTTCAGCGACGCTGTGCAAGTGCATGGCATGGGCCTGATTCTCGACATCGTACCGAACCACATGGGCATCGGAGTCGGGGAGAACCGCTGGTGGCGGGATGTTCTGGAGTGGGGGCGCGACAGCCCGCACGCTGACTGGTTCGACATCGACTGGGAGCCGGCGGAACCGTCGCTCCACGGCAAGATCCTGCTCCCCGTCCTGGGCGACCACTATGGCGCCATTCTGGAGCGCGGCGAGCTGACGTTGCGCTACGATGCGGAGTTGAGCGGTTTTGTCGTCCGGTACTACGAGCACGCTTTTCCCATTCGCACGCACGACTATGGCGACATCCTGCGCCAAGGGGTGACGCCGGACCGCGATGAAGACGGTGTGCTGGCCCTCGTCATTGCCGGTGCGGACTCCCTGCGTCTGTCCGACCGGCATGACTCGGATACCGTCGGCCGGCGCCGCGTCGCCGCCGTCATCAAGCGCCGGCTGGCGGAGTTGCTGGAGAGCAGCGCCGAGGCGCGCGCCGCCGCCGCGGCGGCGGAAGCCGCCTTCACGGGGACACCGGGCCAAGCGTCCTCGTTCGATCCCCTGAACGCCCTGATCGAGCGCCAGAACTACCGCCCGGCGTTCTGGCGGGTGGCCGCGCATGAGATCAACTATCGCCGCTTTTTTGAGATCAACGATCTAGCCGCCCTACGCATGGAGCGGACCGACCTGTTCGAGACCGCGCACAAGCTGCTGTTCGACCTGATCGCCGAGGGTCGGGTACAGGGCATTCGTCTGGATCATGTCGATGGGCTGCTGGATCCTCAAGTCTATTTCCAGCGCCTTCAAGCGGACGCCTGCGCGGCCGAGGCACGCGGCAGGGCAGCCGGCCATATCCCGCCGGTGACGGCGCCAAACCCGGCGGATATGGAGGCGGACGCCTCGCCGTTCGGGCCGGACCAGCCCTTTTACGTGATTGTCGAAAAGATCCTGGCCCCTCATGAGCGGCTGCGAGAGTCGTGGCCGATCGCCGGATCCACGGGGTACGAGTTCATGAATCAGGCGCTCGGCCTGTTCATTGATCCGGCCGGGGAAGGCCCGCTGAACGACGCTTATGCGCAGGCCGCTGGTCCCATACGACCCTACGAAGACGATGTGCTGGCCGCCAAGCGACAGGTGATGGAGGAATCCCTCGCCAGCGAAGTCGGCGTGATGGCCAACCGCCTAAATCGATTGGCGAAACAGTCCCGGGCGACCAGGGACTACTCCCGCATGGCGCTGCGGGCGGCCCTGATCGACGTCATCGCGCATTTCCCGGTCTATCGAACCTACGTCAGCCCCCGGGCCTTGGCGGCCGTGGGAGAGTTGGAAGGCGACGGCGCCGATCCGACCGCCGCGCGGATAGACGACCAAGACCGGCGCGATCTGCAATGGGCCGTTGGCTTGGCGCGCAAGAGGGCGCGGACACCCGACGTCTCCGTGTACGATTTCCTCTATGATGTCCTGACTGGGGATCTTGCGTTGGCCGACAGGGGTCACGACGCGGACACGGTCATCGACGTGGCTATGCGGGTGCAGCAGTTGACCAGCCCCGTGATGGCCAAGGCCATGGAGGACACCGCATTCTATCGCTATGTCCGGCTCACGGCCCTGAACGAGGTGGGGGGAGAGCCGGAACGGTTCGGCCTGTCCGTCACCGCGTTCCATCACGCCTGTCAGACCCGGCTCGAAAAGTGGCCCTTCACCCTGCTCGCGACCGCGACTCACGACCACAAGCGCGGGGAAGACATGCGGGTGCGTCTAGCCCTTCTGTCCGAGGCGCCGGAGGTCTGGCTCGAGCGGGTGCGGCGGTGGCGCGATCTTAATCAACGCCGCGCCAGTGAACTGCCGGATGGACGGCGCGCGCCCTCAGCCAACGACGAATACCTGTTCTACCAGACGCTTCTCGGCATCTGGCCGCTGGACCTCGCGATCCCCGACGAGGACGGGACCGTGGCCGCCCCGCCGTCGGAGGCCCTGGCCGACATCACGGAGCGGATGGTCGCCTACATGCAGAAGGCCGCCCGGGAGGCCAAGCGTGACACCGCCTGGACTGCCCAGGATCCGGAGTATGAGGCCGGAGTGGAGGGGTTCGTTCGCGGTGTCCTGTCCGCCAATGTAGGGGGCGCCTTCGTGGCCGATATGGCGGCGTTTGTTGCCCGGCTCGCCCCGGCGGGCATCGTGAACGCCCTGGCCCAGACGACGCTGAGACTGACCGTCCCGGGCGTCCCCGATCTGTACCAGGGCACCGACCTTTGGGATTTCAGTCTGGTCGATCCCGACAACCGCCGGCCCGTGGACTTCGTCGCGCGGGCCCGCTGGCTCGCCGAAGGCGCTCGGCCGTCGGAGCGTATGGAGACCTGGCGGGACGGCCGGGTCAAGCAGGCGCTGATTGCGGCACTTCTGGACCTGCGGACGAGCAACCCGAACCTCTTCGCCTTTGGGGATTATGTACCGCTGGAGACCGTCGGGTGTCACGCCGACCGCCTGATTGCCTTTGCCCGGGTGTCGACCGACGGCGACCAGGCCGTCGTCGTGGTGGTCCCTCGACTGGTCTGGCCGTTGATGGACGAACGGGACGGGCTGCCGCTGCCGCGCGGCTGGGCCGATACGGCGGTCCAGTTGCCGGCCGATGCCCCCTGGGCGACGCGCGGCCTGTGCGATGTGCTCGGACGCCCGACCGCCCCGCCGCTAAGCGCTGAAACCGACGGCACACTGCCGGCGGCCCTGCTTCTGGAAGAACTGCCGGTCGCCGTGCGGGTATCGGACACCCTGCTGGCGTAAACGCTTTGGGATCCCGCGTCGAGGCCGGGCGGCGATCGTGTCGCCCGACCAAGACCGCAGTCCACCGACCGCAGCACACAGAAATCACACCACACAGGCCGCGCCGAGACGAATGCGCGGCCGCGACGTGAGCCGAACCGGATGACCATGGCCCCCGTGACCGAGATTGCTCGGCCCTGCATGACGGAATATCGGCGATGTGGGGGGGTATGGTGGGCGCGGCTGGGATTGAACCAGCGACCCCTCGCGTGTGAAGCGAGTGCTCTCCCGCTGAGCTACGCGCCCGTCCCGTGGAAGCAGCGGCGAAGGCCGCCGTCCGGTGTGGAGGGCGGCTTATAGCCCCCCCACGCCGGGTCGTCAAGCCGGTTTTGTGACCGACCGCAAACGCGCGAGGGCGGCGGGCATTTCGGCGTACGACGAGACCAGGATGTCGGCGCCGACCTCGGCCGGCGGAACCGGGCTGTAGCCGAAATCCACCAGGATCGTCCGCACCCCGGCCGCCCGCGCGGCCCCGACGTCGTACGGCGTGTCGCCGACCATCACAGCCTGCTCCGGCGCGATCCCCATGCGCTCCAACGCCAACCGCAGCGGGGCCGGATCCGGCTTGCGTTCCGGGATCAGCCCGGCGCCCACAACGGCGTCGAACAGAGCGGCCAAACCCAACGCCTCCAGCACGCCTAGGGTCGCCCCATGCGGCTTGTTGGTACACACGCCAAGCCGAACACCCCGCGCGTGCAGGGCGCGCAGGAACGCTTCGGCGCCGTCGTATGGCCGCGTCCCTTCGACCGGCTTCGCCTCGTAGAGTGCCACGAACCGGTCATGCAGCCGGTCCAGCTCGGCCGCCCCGGCGCCCTCGTCCGCGACCGGCCGGCCCACTGCCGTCATGGCCTTGCCCACCAGGATGCGCGCACCCTGTCCCACGAACCCGGGGACCTGGGCGGGTTCGACCGGCGGCAGGCCCTCCTCCCGCAACAAGGCGTTCAACGCGAGCGCGAGATCCGGCACGCTGTCGATCAGCGTGCCATCCAGATCGAACACGATCCCCTCGAACGGCAGGTCGGACGGCAGGGATGGAAGGGATGTCATGATGGTCCTCGAATCCGAAGCGGCGGCTGTAACCAACCGCAAAACTGTGTGATTTGGATGAACCCGGAGAGTATGGCAGCCTCCTTGCCGAAGCTAGCCCACTTCGGGTAGGGCTGATATTCCCAACCGCTACAGACCCATGATACTGCGTCCCCGATGATGACCCACACCGATTTCGCCGCCATCGTTCTCGCCGCCGGGGAGGGCACGCGCATGCGATCGGCCCGGCCCAAGGTTGCTCACAAGCTGGCCGGTCGCCCGCTGCTCGGTCATGTTCTCGCGGCCCTCGATGGGCTTGGAGCACGGGATACCGTTGTCGTCGTCGGACCGGCGATGGAGGAGGTCGAGTCCATCGCCGCGCCACGGCCCACCGTGGTGCAGGCGGAACGCCTGGGGACCGCCCACGCCGCCCTTCAGGCCCGCCCTGCCCTGCCCGCGCCGCCCGACACCGTGCTGATCCTGTACGGCGACACGCCCCTGATCCGGCCCGAGACGCTGCGCGCCATGCTGACCGCGCGCGCCGACGCCGCTGTGGTCGTGCTTGGGTTCCGCGCCGCCGATCCAACCGGGTATGGCCGCCTGGTGACCGGCACCGACGGTGACCTTGAGGCCATCGTCGAGCACAAGGACGCCACCACGGACCAACAGGCCGTCGACCTTTGCAACTCCGGGGTCATGGCCGTCGACGGGGCGTTGCTGTTCCCCCTGATGGATCAGATCGGCAACGCCAACGCAAAGGGCGAGTACTACCTGACGGACCTCGTCGCCCTGGCTTGCGCCGAGGGTCACCGCTGCACAGTGGTCGAAGGCGACGAAGCCGAGATGCTGGGCATCAACGACCGGAGCCAGCTCGCCGCCGCCGAACGGGTGGTGCAGGACCGCCTGCGGGCCGCCGCCCTGGCCGGTGGAGTGACCATGATCGACCCCGCGACCGTCTTCCTATCCATGGACACGATCTTCGGTCGCGACGTGACGGTGGGACCCTTCTGCGTCTTCGGCCCCAGCGTCACCGTCGGCGATGGCGTCGAGATCAAGGGCTTCTGCCACTTCGAGGGCTGCACCATCGCCGACGCGGCCAAGGTCGGCCCGTACGCCCGGCTGCGGCCGGCGGCGTCGATCGGATCCGGCGCGCACATCGGCAACTTCGTCGAGGTCAAGAAGGCCACCGTCGAGGCCGGCGCCAAGGTCAACCACCTCAGCTACATCGGCGATGCCCGCGTCGGCGCGGCCGCCAACATCGGGGCCGGAACCATCACCTGCAACTACGATGGCTTCGGCAAGTACCACACCGACATCGGGGCCGGCGCCTTCATCGGCTCCAACAGCGCCCTCGTGGCGCCGGTCTCCATCGGCGACGGCGCCATCATCGGCGCCGGCAGCGCCATCAGCCAAACCGTCCCGGCCGAAGCCCTCGCCCTAACCCGCGCGCCGCAAATGACGCGCGACGGCTGGGCCACCCGCTTCCGCGCTCGCATGAAGCGGCTCGCCGGCAAGGGCTGACCTCCGCTCGAACCTGCACAGCACCGGCTTATCAAGGAGACCCGCCCCATGTGCGGCATTGTCGGCATCATCGGAACCGCTCCCGCAGCCTCTCGCCTGATCGAGGGACTGCGGCGCCTGGAATATCGCGGGTACGATTCCGCCGGCCTGGCCACGCTGGACGGCGGCGCCATACAGCGCCGCCGCGCCAAGGGCAAGATTGCGGTTCTGGACGACCTCCTGCGCACCGACCCCATCGGTGGCACCACCGGCGTCGGCCACACCCGTTGGGCCACCCACGGCATGCCCAACGAGGCCAACGCGCACCCGCACGCCAACGGCCGCGTCGCCGTGGTCCACAACGGCATCATCGAGAACTTCCAGACGCTGCGCGACGAGTTGGTGGCGAAGGGCCACGCCTTCACGTCGGACACCGACACCGAGGTCGTGGTGCATCTCATCAGCCAAGGCATCGCGGAGGGCACCGAACCGATCGAGGCCACTCGCCGCGCCCTCGGGCGGCTGGAGGGCGCCTTCGCCCTCGGCATCCTGCTGAAGGACCGGCCAGACGTGCTGATCGCCGCGCGCCAGGGCAGCCCGCTCGCGCTCGGCCGGGGCGAGGGTGAAATGTTCCTGGGCTCCGACGCGCTCGCCCTGGCCCCCATGACCCAGCGCATCACCTACCTGGAAGACGGCGACTGGGCCGTCCTGACCACCGAGGGCGCCACTATCCGTGATCTGGACGGCCAGGAGGTCGCGCGTCCGGAGCAACTTTCGAGCCTGTCCGGCGCTATGATCGGCAAAGGTGGTCATCGGCATTTCATGGCCAAGGAGATCTTCGAGCAGCCCCAGGTCATCGGCGACACCCTGAACGCCATGTTCAATCCGACGCGCCGGTCCATCACCCTTCCCGATCTGCCGTTCGACCTCGCGGCGGTGCCCCGCATCACCATGATCGCCTGCGGCACAGCCTCCCTGGCCGGTCTGGTGGGCAAGTACTGGCTGGAACGCTTCGCGGGCGTGGCGGTCGACTGGGATCTGGCCAGCGAGTTCCGCTACCGTGCCCCCGTGATGGCGGAGGGCGGGCTGGCGATCTTCATCAGCCAGTCCGGCGAGACCGCCGACACCCTGGCGGCCCTGCGCTACTGCAAGCAACACGGTCAGCACTGCCTGGGCATCGTCAACGCACCCGAAAGCACCATCGCCCGCGAGGCGGACGCCGTGCTGCCGACCCTGGCCGGCCCGGAGATCGGGGTGGCCTCAACCAAGGCCTTCACAACCCAGCTCGTGGTGCTGGCGTGCCTGACCATTGCGCTCGCCCGAGCGCGCGGCGTGATGGACCGTGAAACGGAGGCCCGGCTGTCGGGTGCCATGACCGAGGTTCCCAGCCGCGCGGCCGAAGTGCTGAACCATGACGGGCGCATCCGCGCCATTGCCGAGGACGCCTTCGTGCCGGCCCGCGACGTGCTCTATCTGGGGCGCGGCACCAGCTATCCGCTGGCCCTGGAGGGCGCTCTGAAGCTCAAGGAAATCAGCTACATCCACGCCGAGGGCTACGCGGCCGGCGAGATGAAGCACGGCCCCATCGCGCTGATCGACGAGCATGTGCCCGTGGTGGTGATCGCCCCCAGCGATCCGCTGTTCGAAAAGACCGCCTCCAACGTGCAGGAGGTCGTGGCGCGCGGCGGCAAGGCCGTGGTGTTCTCCGACGCGGAGGGGGTCAAACGGCTGCGGGATCTGGCGCTGGACGCCGTCGCCCTGCCCGCCGTGGACCCCTTCGTGGCGCCGATCCTGTACGCCCTGCCGGTGCAGCTTCTGGCCTACCATACCGCCGTCGCCAAAGGGACGGACGTGGACCAGCCGCGCAACCTCGCCAAAGCCGTGACCGTAGAATAGAGCCGGGCGTCGATCCGGCTCCGCCCTATCGTTCACGTCCGATGACCGATGTGGTGGTCCCAAATGGCAGCCCACAGTTCGCCGCCGCCATTCCCGGTCAGTGACCCCAGGTCCGGCACACCCGCTTTGTTTCGTTTTACGACCGCATCGCACACCGGCCAAAACCCCCTTCGCGCACGCTTGACAGGGGACGGGAGCGCCCGTATAAAGCCGATCCCTTCCGGGGCGGAGTAGCTCAGCTGGTTAGAGCAGCGGAATCATAATCCGCGTGTCGGGGGTTCAAGTCCCTCCTCCGCTACCATTAAGCCCCTGGAAACCTTGCGTTTCCGGGGGCTTTTCCTTTTCCGCCCCACATCTTCTGTCCCACATCTGTCCCACGCCTTTGACTCGGGCTCCGCAAGTCGTTGGGTTTGGGCGCCTCTCGGCGCCGGGGCGCAAACCCGCAGAACGCCGTCAGCGCCGAATATCCTCTACTTGTTCGGTGGGTCTGCGAGGACTCGGGCGGGCGCTTGCCGCATAGATGAGCGCAAGACGAGGAAGGAGGGCTAAAAATCCGTCCCACGCCGCTGTGGGACAGGTCAGGCGGTGGGCGTCGCCCTGGGCAGTCCTTGATTGGCCTCTAACCCCGTCTCGGCTATAAACGCCGCCGCAGGACAACCCGAGGGGGCGGCATGTACAAGGGGCTCTTTGATAAGATCAAGGCGGATGCGCCGGGCTGGGCCAATGAGGAAGAGGTCCGCATTAGCTGGGTGAGCCACCTTCGGGCTGAGCTTGATGTATCGGTGAAGGCGGAGCGGGGGCGGAACGACGCCCACAGCAACAACGTCATCATCGAGTTCAAGGACAAGGGGCTCTTTCACGGCAGCGAGACGAGCGCCGCCTTCAAAGAGGCCATCTTTGATCGGCTCGACAAATACATCATCCGGCGGGCGGCCGACGAGGGGTTGCCGGAAGAGGATTATATCGGGATCGCTATTGACGGCGACCATGTGTGCTTTGCCTTTCGCAAGGGCGGCAAGATCAAGCACCGCTCCCTGATCCCGTTCTCTGAGAAGGCGGTTGACCTCGTTGCTCAGGCGCTCGTTGATGCAGAGCGCCGGGCCGTGACCGCCGACAATCTCATTGAGGATTTCGGCCACGGTTCGACCGTGGGCGATGGGATGATGCAAGCCTTGGTCCGGGAGCTTGAGGCCCACCTTCTCGATCCCAAGAACAACAAGATCAAGATGTTGTTTGAAGAATGGCGCACGCTCTTCGGGCAGGTGGCCGACCTCTCGGCCGCTCAGGTGGCCGAAATCCGCCGGGCGGTGCCGCTGCGGGCGGCGGCCCTGGGGGATGATGAAGTTCCGGCGCTGCTGTTCGTGATCCACACTTACAACGCCTTCATCATCAAAATTTTGGCCGCCGAGATTGTCAGCGAATTTGGACTGACAGCCCACCCGGATTTCTGCGAGTCCCTGCTGAAGCTGCCCGACGATTTCCAGCTTTTCCAGCGGCTCGACAGTGAGCTTGAGCGAAGCGGGTTCTTCCAGGCGGCCCAGATTCGGGGCTTCGTAGAGGAAGCGATTTTCGGATGGTACGGCGATGCCAGCCTATCGCCGAAAGGGCGGAAGCAGATTGCAGAGAGCATCCGCAGCCTTCTTGTTCAGGTCGCCTTGTACCGCATGGACGCCCTTGATGAGGCCCGCTCCAAGGACGTTCTGAAGGCCTTTTATCAGGCCCTTGTGCCGGAAGCCCTGCGGAAGGCCCTGGGTGAGTTCTACACGCCTGATTGGCTGGCGGACCTTGCTTGCCAGCGGGCATCCGCTGCTGACTGGCTGCTGCTCCGGGCTCTCGATCCCACGTGCGGCTCCGGCACCTTCCTCCTTCAGTTCATCCGGCGGAAACGGGAACGGGCGGCGGCGGAAGGCTGGTCTGCGGAAGAAACTCTAGACCATCTGACAAGCAGCGTTTGGGGGTTCGACCTCAACCCGCTGGCGGTCCAATCGGCCCGTGTCAATTTCCTGATCGCTGTTGCGGACCTGCTCCACGCTGCAAAGGGGCATCCCGTGGAGCTTCCGGTCCTTCTGGCCGATGCGGTCTATTCGCCTGCCCAGGCGCCGGGCAAGGGCGTGAAGGTGGTTGAGTACGAGATCGGCAGCACGCACGCTGATTTGAAGATCACGCTCCCTGCTAAGCTCGCCTTTGACCGCCAGCGCCTTGACGACGTGTTCGAGGTGATGGGCGAACGGGTCGAGGCGGACGACGAGTACCCGGCCGCTGAAACCATGCTCAAGGGCATCTTGACGCCTACGGAGTTGAAGGAGTGGGCGGAGCCGCTGAAGACCACGTATGACCGGGTTCTGAGCCTCCACCGGCAAAACTGGAACGGCATCTGGTTCCGCATCGTCCGAAATTTCTTCTGGTCGGCTACGGCGGGTCGGTTTGATGTGGTCGTGGGCAATCCGCCCTGGGTTCGGTGGTCGAACCTGCCGGAGGCTTACCGGAAGCGCATCAAGCCCACGTGTCAGCAATACGAGATATTCTCGGACTCGCCGTATCACGGCGGCAATGAACTCGATATCAGCGGCATGATCACCTACACCGTGGGCGACAAGTGGTTGAAGGACGGCGGTTCGCTGGTCTTCCTGATCACGCAGACGCACTTTCAGTCGCCGTCATCCCAAGGGTTCCGCAGCTTCAAAGTGGATGGCAGCACCTACCTAGCGCCGGTCGTGGTGGATGATTTGAAGCTGCTCAAGCCGTTTCCGAACGTCGCCAACAAGACGGCCTTGATGAAGCTGCACAAGGGGACGGCGGCGCCTGTCTACCCGGTGCCTTACCGCACGTGGACCAAGGCGAAGGGCTACACTGCCACTATTCCGGCTGAGGCCTCTTGGCCTACGGTCGCAGGTCGTGTCGCCGTCGCTGAAATGGAGGCCAGCCCCGTTGACGGTAAGCGGGGGCCGTGGGCGGTTCTCAGAAAGGGCCGCTTTCACCAAATGCGGGCTATTCGTGGCGTTTCCGATTGGGTCCAGGGGCGGAAGGGGATCACGACGGACCTCAACGGCCTGTTCATGGTCCGGGTGCTTGACCACAACCCGAAGACTGGCCTTGTGCAGGTGCAGACCCGGCCGGAGGCCTGCAAGGGGCCGAACCGCCGGAAGATTGAACCTGCCTCCACGTTTTGGATTGAACCTGACTGCCTGTTCCCGCTGGTGAAGGGTGCAGCCGATTTCTCGGCCTGCCACTTCGAGCCTGCGGACCCTGACGTTTTCGTTCTGGTGCCGAACACTGGGATTAAGCGGCAGGACTACGAGGCCGCCGCCGCCTTGGTCGGCGGGCTTAGGAACCTCCGCAAGTACTTTGGCACCTACACCGCCGCCCTCAGTCAGCGGTCTACGTACAAGCTGCGGCAGCGTGCCAGCGATGCCCCGCCCTACGTGGTTTACAACGCCGGAACCTACACGTTCGCCCCCTACAAGGTGATGTGGCCGGAACAGGGACGCTTTGAAGTCGCTGTTGCTGAAACTGCGGCGGTTCCGCTAAGGGGCGGCCCGCAGCCCTACGTCCCAGACCACAAGGTCTACTTTGCCGAGGCATGGGACCGGGAAACGGCGTATTTCCTGTGCGGCATGCTGAATTGTTCCCTCGTCCGAGAGTATGTCGAAAGCCACACTATCGGCATTCAGCGCAGCAACGTCTTCAAGCACCTGCGGCTGCCCAGCTTCGACCGTAAGAACGGCCTGCACGCCCGCCTGTGGTCGCTGGCCCTGGCGGCGCATCGTGCGTCCGCTGATAAGCGGGAACGGATGCTTGATCAGATGGACCGGCTGGCAATGCGTATTCTAGTGGGTGAGTTAAAGCCCCGCCGCCCGGTGGCGACGGCTCCGGTTCGTCTGTACCGCCGCCGGGTGGAGCGGTCGGGCGCCTTCCTCTTGCCTGGATTCCCGCACGACGGGTAGGGGTGTCCACGCTGTCCACGGCCAACGAGCCCGAAGCGACCCTCACGAGTCAGCGCAGGGCGACCTTGGCGGTGGTCAGGGTGGGCAACCGAAAACTCAGGCCCCAGACGCACAAAAGCCGCCCCCTTCGGGGCGGCTTCGCTGCATTTCGCAGCGGTCATTTATCTCAAAGTGATCCAGGTCTGTGAAGACCTGATGACTTGAAAAGATGTCCTGGAGGCAACGTCCTCAGGGCATAACGCCCTTACCTCCCTTACGGGAGGATAGGGGGCGAAGGCCCCTTGTCAAGTTAAATCGGACATACGTGTCCGATGGGAACAATCTCGGAGGGGCGCCCCGGCGGGGCGGTTGGGTCTTCTTCTCAGCACTGCTTGCGAAGGAAGGCGGGGGTTGAAAAAGCCTCCGTCAATCTTCGGAAGTTTAACTTTGAAGAAGGACATCATTTCATGAACTACAATCTTATGGATATGGAAAAGATGATGGAAGTCCTGATGGCTTCCATTCCGACGACGCCGGAGAAGGCGACTGGCAAAGTCGGGCAGTTCTGCCGGAGCCTGAGCCGGGAGAAGGCGGTGTATTTGACCTTGCAGCCTTTTGAGGGGGCGGTCGCCGAGAACTGCCACCTCAACACGGCTGAGGCCGTTCGGCGCTTCGGCGGCCGGGTCGTTTACGGCTGGACCGTCTGGGTCAGCCGTAGCTGCGCTGAGGCGATCTTCCACAGCGTGTGGGAGACGCCGGAGGGAGAGTTGAAGGACATTACGCCCAAGGCTGACGGAGAGGGGGAAATCCTCTTTGTACCCGACCCGAAGCGGTCGCGCGACCTTGAGGAAGGTTGGAGCTATTCCAACCGCTTTCACGCTTTCCGGAAAGGAAAGACGACCTTCGTTTACGGCGGCGTTGAGGCGCCTGAGCGCTATCGGATTGCGAAGAAGTTCCTCAATCCGATCCGTGAGGCTCACGGCCTTGAGCCCCTGCAAGACGGCCGAGAAGTAGAAGGACGAGCAGCGGTCCCAGCGTGAGGCAGAAGAGGGCTAGGGCGGCACCGTGCCGCCCTTCTCTCGCCGCATCCCAGGCGCCCACCGGAACGCCGCATGCGACAAGGTAGGCCAGCAGGATGGGCGGCAGCCAGATTGCAGCAGCCACGGTCCAGGCGCCGGGTGTGCGTCGGCGGATGGCGCTGAGGCTGGCGGCGGCAAGGTACATGGGGAGGAAACGGGTAAGCCTCATCGCCCTGGCTCCTTGTCCCGCCGGGGATCGCCCACGACCCGCAAATTAGGGCGCTTGCGGGCGTGTCTTTGACGGTCAGTGCCAAGCCCCAGCTTGGGCGGTGCCTGGATGGGCTGGGCCTGGGGCTGGCGGGTGTTCTCGGCAGCCTGCTGCCCGAGGGCCATGGTGCGGCAGGCATCCATGGCGGCGTCCGGTAGCGGCGTCCCGGCCAGCAGGGCGGATAGGACTTGGACCAAAGCCGTCAAGATGGGCACGAGGTCGTCCCGGTCTTGAGCCAGCGCAAGAGGTAGCTGCATTTCATTCCTGGCGTCCCGTAGACGGCGCCAGTCGCGGGGGCGCGCACCCGCTTGATTCCGCGCACACGATAGACGGGCATGGTGATGCGAGACGCCCAGCGGGGCATGTGGATCGATGGGCGCCATTTGACGGCGCTTTCCGGCGGGTATGGCGTGTCGAACCCATGGCGCGCGCATTCGGCCTCGTAGCCGGAGGCGCGGTACAGAACCCATCCAGGGTCCACGGTCCCGACCAGCGTGAACACCTCGCGCCCCCACAGCCGGTCGGCCGGGGCGTAGGGCAGAAGGCGGACATCTTCCAGCACCGCGCCCCCGCCAACAGCAGCGGCAGTGAACCGAACGCCCCCTTTGTGGGACTGCCAACATAGGAGCAACCCGAGACTGGGGGAGTGACGACCGCTTCGACATCACCATCATAGTAGGCATCCGAAAACGGCTGCGGCGCCAGGGCCCGCCGCGTCTGCGTTTTCCTGCCGTCCAGCAACACACGGGCCATCGGCCCACTGAACAGGATGGGCTTGGTGGCCATCACGCCGCCCTCTTCTTCGCCGCGGCAGTCCGTCGTCCGTGTACATCCGGTAGACCCGCTTGTGGTTGATGCAAACGCCCTCGCGCCGCAACAGAACCGTCAGCCGCCGATAGCCGAACCGGCGCCGTTCTGCGGCCAGAGCCCGCAGACGCTCCCGCTCCGGCCCATCTGGCGGTTGTCGCGTACGGTAGCGCACGCTCGACCGCCCAACCCCAAGAACCCGGCACGCCCGCCGCTGGCTCATCTGGTGATCCGCCACCAGATGCGCCGCGACCTCCCGTCGAACGGCGGGCGTCACCATTTTTTTGACGCCACTTCCTTCAGCATCGCGATGTCCAGCTGCGGGTCGGCGACGATCCGCTTTAACTGCGCGTTCTCCGCCTCCAGGGCCTTCAGCCGCTGGGCGTCCGACACGCCCAGCCAGCATGTGCGGGAGCGCGCTTTCGTCGCAGATGGGCAACGCCTCCGCCGCCGAGACACACCGCGTACGGGCTTCCTGCACGTCGTCGTCCTTAAAGTACGGGCGGACGTTGCCGTTTTCGGCTGCCTCACAGATCATGATGGTTCTTAAACTCCGTGTTCTCGCGCCCCTCTCACTCGACGCGCCTCACCCCGGCCCGGACCGCGCACCACCTAGAGGTTTTCGGCAGCGCCACCAGCTTCGTCCTCAAACTCCGCCCTGCGTTCTCGGAGCTCCCGCGACACATTTTTTTGACCGCTCGACGCCGGGCCTTGCCGGATCGGGGGCGGAAAAGCCATGGTTCCGGCCGACCGTTCCTGCCTATACTCCGCGCGTCATGACGGAACCCATGGAAGATCAACGTTTCTGGCGTCGGATACGCGGCGGATTGACGGCCGGCGCGGTCGCCCTCGCCGTGCCGCTTCCGGCGGTCCAGGCCGCCGGACTCAGCGCCAGCGAACTCGCCGGGCCCGGCACCGGGTTTCGGGACCTGTCGGCGAACACCGGAGCCCGAACCACCGCGACCGGAGCGGTCGGGGGCATTCTGGGAAGCCTGGACAGCGCACCGCGGCCGCCCTCCGACGGCGGGACCATTCACCTGAGACCCGTGCCGGATGGTGCGGCTAGGGTGCCGTCCGGCGCGCCGACCGGCGGGCTGCCCGCCACGCCCCGCCTGGATCCGAGCGCACCGATGGTCGTACCGACCCCGCGCCTGCGCCCGGTCGCAGAGACGCTGGCACCGGCCTCGGCACCATCGACCCCGTCGCCATCCGCCCTATCGTCGCCCGCGCCGGTTCCACCAACTCGTCCTTCGGCCGCCGCCACCAGCACGACGGGCCAGGGTCCCTCCCCGGCCACGCCCTCATCGGCCACGCCCGCACGGTCGCCCACCCAAGCGCCGGCCTCCCCCACACCGGTCACAGCCCCCGATGCGGACTCACCGGCGCCCACCCTGATCCGCGCCGATGAATTGCGCCACGAGCGTGATCTCGGCATCTACAGCGCGCGCGGCAATGTGGAGTTGACGAACGGCCCCCGCGTCGTTCTGGCGGACATGGTGTCGTACAACGAGCGCACGGATACCCTCACCGCCAACGGCAACGTCCGTGTGGTCGAGGACGACGGCACCACCTATTTCGCCAACTACGTGGAGCTCTCCTCCGACTTCAAGGATGGCTTCGTCCGGGACATGTCGGTGCTGCTGGCCGACCGCTCCCGCATCAGCGCGGTCTACGCCACCCGCACGGCCGGAGAACGGAAGGACTTCTGGAAGGGTGTTTACACGGCGTGCGACACGTGTTCACCCAGCGCCGGCTCAGTCTGGCCGACCCTGAGCGGCAACGAGACCGGAACACGCGAGCGCATGCCTCCGGTCTGGCAGATCCGGGCGGCGCATGTGACCCACGACGAGGTCGCGCGGGATATCGTCTACCGCGACGCCGTCCTTGAGGTATTCGGCCTGCCGGTCGCCTACACCCCGTATCTGGAGCAGCCGGATCCGACCGTGTACCGCCGCTCCGGTATATTGTCCCCCACGATCGGGGTCGACGACCAGCTCGGCTTCTGGACCGAGGTTCCCTATTATTTCGTCATCGATGACCACCAGGACGCCACCCTTGCGGCCCGCGCCATGAGCGACGAGGGCTGGCTGCTCCGTCCCGAATACCGGCTGCGCTTTGCCGAAGGCGAGTTAAGCCTGGACGGAAGCCTGACCGACGACGGGGACGACGGGCTGTCCGGCCACCTCGACAGCCGGGCCCGCTGGCATATCAACGACGTCTGGCGCGCCGGCCTCGACAGCGAGTTGGCGGCGTTCGACGACTACCGCGACCGCTACGCCTTCGATGACCCGGACTGGCTTACGAACCATGCCTGGGTCGAGGCCTTTTCCGGGCGCAGCTACGCGGCTATCGAAGGGTTCGCGTACAACGACACGCGGGTGGGCAGCAACGACGAACGCAACCCCTTCGTTCTGCCGCTGATGACCTACGATTATGAAAGCGAGCCGATCGCGTTCGGGGGGCAGACCCTGCTCGACGCCAGCGTCCAGAGCATTTACCGCGAGGAAGGCGCGACCAGCACGCGCCTGTCCGGGTCGGCCGGGTGGTACCAGCCGGGAACGACGGGATGGGGGCTGGCCTATGAGGCGGAGGGGCGGCTGAACGCCGACCTATACACCATCGACAATGCCAACACGGTGGACGGGGATCCATCGACCGGCTTCGACGGCACCGTCTCTCGGCTGTATCCGTCCGCCCATGTTGCCCTGCGCTACCCCATGGTCCGGAACGGAGCGGAGCACCAGCAGATCGTGGAGCCGGTCGTGTCCCTGTCGGCGGCTCCACCGGGATTGAACACGCGCCACATTCCCAACGAGGACAGTCAGGTTTCGGAACTGCACCAAGCCAACCTGTTTCCGGGGGATCGGACCGCCGGGCGGGATCGCATCGACGATGGCGTGTCCGTCAACTACGGCATGAACTGGCGCTACATGGACAACGATGGCGGGGTTATCAACGCCCGATTCGGGCAGGCCTATCGCATCTACGACGCGGAAACCGCGTTTTCCGGACAAGCGGGCTACGGCACCGGCCTGTCGGACTATGTCGGCGGTATTGACCTGCGGCCCAACCCCTACCTCGATATGTTCGCGCGGGTGAGGCTGGACCGGAACGACCTGAACCCGAACACCGCCCTCGTCGGCTTCCGAGCCGGGGCTCCGGTCCTGAGCATCAGTGGAACCTACGTCAACGCAACCGACCTCGACACGCAGGAGGGCGAGGACTTGCCCCGGCGCGAAGAGATCGTGGCCTCGGTGAACACGGCCTTCAGCCGGTTTTGGGGCGCCTATGCCGGCGGCCGCTACGACGTGGCGAACGCCCGCACCGTGGACATCTGGGGCGGGCTGTCCTACGAGGACGAATGCCTGATTCTCGCCTTCGACTACACGTCCAGTTACAACGAGCTCGACGGCGAGGACGAGGGCGAAAGCCTGATGCTGCGCATTACGCTCAAGACGCTCGGTGAGATCAGTTTCTAGGAGGACCCTCATGCAGGATCTGGCGGCCACCCCATTGTTCCGGCTCCCGCGTCCCGCGCGTGTGGTGAAAGCCCTCCTCCTGGCGAGCGCCGTCGCGATGGCGGGCGTGGTCGTTCCCGGGACGGCGCCGCGCGCGCAGCAGGAGGCGGACATGGTGCTCCGCATCGCCGCCGTCGTGAACGACGACGTCATTTCCGTCTACGACATCGAGGCCCGGACCGAGATCCTGATCGCCTCGGCCGGCCTGCCCGACACCGCCGAGACGCGCACGCGGATCCGCGATCAGGTGCTGCGGGCGCTAATCGACGAGACCCTCAAGCTCCAGGAGGGGGAACGCCTAGGCCAGTCCGTGACCGACGAGGACATGGCCAGCGCCATCGCCCAGATCGAGCAGCAGAACGGCATTCCGCCCGGCGGGTTCGAGGATTTCATCCAGGTGACCGGTGTCGACCGGGGCTCGGCCCTGCGCCAGATCCGGGCGGAAGTTTCCTGGGTCAAGGCCGTTCAGATCCTGTTCCGCGATCGGGTCGACATCAGCGAGGAACAGGTGGACCTCGTGATGGAGCGGCTGGAAGCGGCACGAGGCAAGCCGGAACATCTGGTGAGCGAGATCTTCCTGCCGGTAGACAACCCCGCCGATGACGGCCGCGTGCTGGAGAACGCGCAGCGCCTGCTCGCGCAGCTCCGGAACGGGGCCTCATTTGCGCCACTGGCCCGTCAGTTCTCGCACAGCCCGTCCGCCGCCAACGGCGGCCGTCTCGGCTGGGTCCGGCAGGGCGAGTTGGACAAGACGCTAGAAGATGCCCTTCTGGCGATGGAGCCCAACACCATCTCGAATCCCATCCGGACGGTGTCGGGGTATCACATCCTCGCCCTGGCGGACCGGCGTCGGACGGCCGAACCGCAACCGGAGCGCGCGCGCCTGACGGTCAGCCAGCTTGCCCTCCCGTCACGAGGCCCCAAAGCCATGTCCCAGGCGACACGCGACGAAATCAAGACGGTCGTCGCAAACACCGTCAAAACCTGCGCCGACCTGAACCGGCTGGCCAAGGAAATGAACGTGCCGAACTCCGGACCGGTAGGCACCGTTCCCGTGCAGCGGCTGGAAGGTCCGATGCGAGACGTCCTGATGAACCTGGACGAAAACCAGGTGTCCGAACCCTTGCAGACCCCGGGTGGCGAGTTGATCCTGATGGTCTGTGATCGGCAGGTTCCCGGCGGCATGCCCACGCGCGATGAAATCCGCGAGCGCCTTACGAACGAGCGCATCGAGGCCCTGGCCAACCGCCGCCTGCGCACCCTGCGCCAGCAAGCCCTGATCGACGTGCGGATCTGACCGCCCTTCGCCTGCACCCCGCACGCGCCCCTCGACGTACACCGGAGCCCCGATCCATGCCGGACACGAACCGCCTCCCTGACATCGCGCCTCTCGCGGTGACCATGGGCGACCCTGCCGGAATCGGGGGGGATATCACCCTGGCGGCGTGGCTGACGCGCGAGGCGACGGGAGTGCCGCCCTTCGTGCTCATCGACGATGCCGATCGGATCGCCGGCCTGGCTGAGCGTTTGGGCTGGGCGGTTCCCGTGGCGCGGATCGAACAGCCGGCCCAGGCCGTCGCCCTGTTCCCTAAGGCCCTGCCCGTCCTGCACCGGCCCTTGCCGGTCCCGGTTCAGCCGGGCAAACCGACATCCGCCACCGCCGACGCCGTGTGTGCCGCCATCGCGGAAGCTGTCGCGCTGGTCCGCACCGGTGCGGCCTCCGCCGTCGTGACCAATCCGATCAACAAGGATGTGCTCCAGCACGCCGGGTTCCGGTTCCCGGGACACACGGAGTATCTCGCGGACCTTGCCGGAACCGGCGACGTTCCGGTGATGATGCTGGCGTGTCCGGCGCTGCGGGTCGTTCCGGTCACGATCCATATCCCCCTGGAGGCCGTCGCGCAAACCCTGACCACCGCAGCCATCGTACACGCCGGCCGGGTCACGGCCCAGGCCCTGGCGCGGGACTTCGGCATCGCGCGACCACGGCTCGCCGTGGCTGGCCTCAATCCCCACGCCGGCGAGCGGGGCCGCATGGGCGACCAGGAAACACGCATCATCGCGCCCGCCGTGGAGGCGTTGCGGGATGAGGGGCTGACGGTCTCCGGCCCCCTCCCGGCCGATACGCTGTTCCATCCGGCCGCACGCGCGCGCCATGACGCCGTGCTGTGCATGTACCACGATCAGGCCCTGATCCCGATCAAGACCGTCGACTTCGCCGGCGGCGTGAACGTCACACTCGGCCTGCCCTTCGTGCGCACCTCGCCCGACCACGGCACGGCGTTCGACATCGCCGGGCAGGGCACAGCCCAGCCGGACAGCCTGGTGGCCGCCCTGCACATGGCCGCAACCATGGTCGCACACCGTCAACGGACCGCCGCCGAGGGTCCGGGCCGATGACCGAGGATCCGGACAGCCGAGCAGAACTTCCGCCGCTGCGCGACATCATCGCCCGTCACGGGCTGGACGCCCGCAAGGCCCTGGGTCAGCATTTCCTGCTCGACCTGAACCTGACCCGGCGCATCGCCCGCGCCGCCGGCGATCTCGGCCGCCGCACCGTCATCGAAGTCGGCCCCGGACCCGGCGGTCTGACCCGCGCCCTGTTGGAACAGGGCGGACCGGTGATCGTCATCGAAAAGGACCGACGCTGCGTCGCGGCGCTGGAGGAGTTAGGGGCCGCGTTTCCCGGGCAACTCACGATCATCGAGGCCGATGCGCTGACGGTCGACATGGCGACGTTGGGCGAGCGGCCCCGCTGGATCGTGTCGAACCTGCCCTACAACATCTCGACGGCGCTGCTGCTCCGCTGGCTGCACGGGCTTTCGGGGCTGGATGGGCTTGTGCTGATGTTCCAGAAGGAGGTCGCGGACCGCCTGTGGGCACGGCCCGGCCTGCGCGGCTACAGCCGCCTGTCGGTCATTACGCAGTGGCTGTGCGAGGTCAAACCTCTGTTCGACGTCAACCCCCGCGCCTTCACACCACCGCCGAAGGTCAACTCCGCCGTCGTCCGGCTGACGCCCCGCCCAAGCCCCCTGGTGGATGTTCCGATTGAGGCCGTAGAGCGGGCCACCGCGACGCTGTTCGGGCAGCGCCGCAAAATGGTTCGGGCGCCGCTAAAAGCGTTGGGGGATCCGGGCGCCATCTGCGAGGCCTGCGACATCGATCCCACCCAGCGGGCGGAGCAGTTGCCAGTCGAAACCATTCTGAAGGTCGCCGCGCTGATCGCCGGCCGAGGGACCACCGCGTCTGAGGACGAGCGGGACGCAAACCCGTCCACGACGGACGCCCCGCCTCAGGTCTGAAGGAAGCGCAGGCGGTCCCCTTCGAACACGCCGCAGCTCAGCCGGCCGGTGTCATGCGCGCCGGTATCCAGGGCGATCCGGTTCGTCAGCACCAACGGGCGGGGCGTGATGGTATGGCCGTGCACAACGACGCACCCAAAATCGGCGTCGCTGGTCAGGAACGGTCCGCGAATCCATAGCAGGTCCTCGGCGGCTTGGTTTTCCGGCGCGACCCCCGGCCGAACGCCGGCATGGACGAAAAGGTATGCCCCTTCCCGGTGTTGAAGCGCCAAGCGCCGCAGGAACACCATGTGCCGCTCCGGAAGGGCGTCGAGCACGGCAGCCCGGAGGTTGTTTTCCTCCTCGCCGGTCAGGTACACGCCATGCGGGGCCTCGACACCGTAGCTGGCCAGGGTCGCAAGCCCGCCATTGTACAGCCAGCCGGCCGGATCGCCCTCCCCATCCAGAAACGAGACCAGAAACTGCTCGTGGTTGCCCATGAGGAACACGGTCTCAAGACCTTTGGGCATCCCGTTGCTCAGGATGTCGAGCACACGACGCGAGCGCGGTCCCCGGTCGATGTAATCCCCCAGAAAGACGCCGACGAACCGGTCGACCCCTGTCGCGTCGCGCGCCATGTCCATGTCGATGCGGTCCAGCATCTGGTCCAGCAGATCCGCGCGTCCGTGAATATCACCGATGGCGTAGACCCGAACCCCGTCTGGAACCCGGCCGGGTGCCGGGATCCAGAAGTCGACAGGCCAGGCAGCGTCCATCATCGTCACCAGGTTATGTCCCCTCTCGGCCCCAACAAAGCGGAGCACCACGTGTGTGTCGAACCGATCTCGTGCTCTGAACCAACGTCCGTGCCTGTCAGCCCGTTCCTGACCACACGGCCGCGTCCGACCCTATCCCTCACTGCCGTCATTGCACCGCGGGGTTGCTTGGCATCGTCCCACCGTATCCTCACGACACGGATTCTTAACGAGCCACCTGTCACAACGCAGGGTGATGGGCACCGTCACACGCGACGCCCGCGCCCCATTGCATCGAAAAATCCATCCACATTGCCGGATCCGGACAGAACCGTGTTATCATTGGATCCGCGTGGAGGTTGTCTCCCTTTCGATGCAGTCCCATGTCACCGTCGGAACATGTAGTGTAACACATGGTTACGGACATTACCCTCGTCCATGGGGATCAGAGTCTTCTGGATGTACTTGAGCGCCTGGACCGGGCGCCCGAAGGATGTCGGGCCGTTTATATAGCCCTGTCACGGCTCCGCCCTCACAACAGAGAGTGGATTCGCCTGCGTTTGGCGGCCCATCTGTTCGAGCCTCTCGTAACCGGCTACGGGGCGGAGGTTTTCCTTCTTTCGAACGGCGATCTGGTGGTGCTGGGACGCGACGTCCCGGCGACGGCCCTTGAAACCCATGTCGAGCGCCTGCGCGCCCTGTTCCGCACTGATCCTGCCAGTCGCGCGGAGTCTGAGGATGGCGAGGACCTGTTCGCCACGGCTTATGACCTGGAAGGGGGATCGCGCGACCTGCGCGTTCGGGTCACCGCTCTGCGATCGGGCGGGATCGACCCCTGGCGGGTCATGAATCGGACCCAGCCGCAAAAGCCGGATCGGGCACTGGAACCCCGCCCCCTGCTCCAGATCACACAGGCCCTGGATCGCCTGGACCCCCGCCAACTGATCCGCCGCCAACCCATTGTCCGGATCGATGCCGAACGACGCGGCACCATCGTGTGCGAGGAGTTCTACACCGCCCTGGCCGAGGTTCGCCGGCACTGTGCTCCGGACTTGGACATGCGGGCCAACCGGTGGCTGTTCCAGGAAGCGTGCCGCCTTCTCGACCCGCGCACGATTGCGGCCATCGCCGGGCTTGCGCCGTCGCCGCGCGCCGGCGTTGCCATCGGCCTCAACCTGACGCTCGAAACGGTGCTGGGCGCGGCCTTTGACCGCTTCCTCGCCGCCTTGCCTCCCAAGACCCGCCTGATCGTGGACATCAGCGTGATCGATGCGTTCACGAACCTGGACCTCGTTCCCCGTGCGTGGGAGCGTCTGCGGTCGGAGGAGCACGCCCTGTGCCTGGATGCCGTCGATCCGCGCGCCCTGGCCATGATCGATCCGGGGCGCCTACCCGTGGACCACATTAAACTGGTGTGGAGCGACGATCTTGCGGAGGCGTCGAGTGTCTGGGACGGCCCTCATCCGGACGTGTTGCTTCGCGCCCTGGGTCCGGACCGCACGATCCTGACGCGCGTCGAGAACGACCGCGCCATGATGTGGGGCCTGAAGAACAACATCCGGACGTTCCAGGGTTTTTTCGTCGATCACATCGTCGGTGCCACCACCATGGCCGGGTGCCCGAAGAGCCAAGCCTGCACCCTGGCCCAGTGCGTCGACCGCCGCCGCGCCGCGACCGGCGCCGCCCCGACCACCTGCCCCAATCCGCCGCAACTCACGGCCGTCACCGACTTCCGCGCCATGCCCGGCCGGTCGAGCGCCCAGGCGCCCCCCCCCGCGAGCGCCGCCAAGGGAGGCGCGCATGGCTGACACCCCCATGATCCGTTCGGGCTTCATGCTGCCCGACTATGCGCGGGAGATCGCCACCACGCACCTCGGGCTGCGAATCCTTCGCCTGAATGTCTCCGAACTGCGGCCGGAAAACCGCGAAGACGACGTTCTGCGGTCCCTAGAGGCCGCGCTGCGCCCCCTGGTCCGCGGCGGAACCGCCCGGATCTTTCGCATGCCAGAGGGCGACTACATCCTGGCCTTCCACAAGGACCAGACGGATCGTGTGCGGGCACTGCTGGTCCGCCTGCGGTTCCTGGTGCAAGACGATCCGCTCGCCGACCACTTCGGAGACCCGGCCGAACGGAACAGCCCGTTGCTGCACTGGTGGCGTCTGGAAGACGACTTCCCGAAGCTGCGCGCCCTTGCGGTGGCCCTGGAAGACGAAGCCATCCGGCGGGCCGAAGCCATGGCCCACCGCGACGGCACGCGGGCCGGAAGCGCAACGGTTAACGCCACGCACGCGGCCGCCGAAGCCGATGAACGCAGAGTCACACTTCGTCTGGGCGCGAACGCGGAGGCCAGCACCGCCCCCGGCACGGCATCGGGGCCTGCGCCCGTTGGCAGCCCTGGCGGGGCCCCGTCTTCGTCTACGTCGCCGCCCGCCGCTGGCTCGTCCGAAGAGCCGGATTGGCGCCCGATTGGGGCCACCGGCCCGGCGGCGGCGTCCGCGCGCGGCCGTGACTCGCGCGAAACCCAGGCGCGCCGGCCGATCGACCTGGATATTCTCGACCGGCTGGTGAATGGCGTAGCCCGCGCGGATCTGGCCAATCATGTGCGCCGCCAGACCGTGTGCGCGCTGGTCGGCAACGCACCGCCCCAACCCGTGTTTTCGGAGATCTACGTCTCGATCCCCGAATTGCGGGACACGATTGCGCCGAATGTCGACCTGGCGGCCAACCGCTGGCTGTTCCAGCATTTCACCGAGACCCTGGACCGCCGCATCCTGGCGTGGCTCAACCAGGGCGGCGGGCGCCCGACGCAAGCCGGGTTTTCCATCAACATCAACGTCGACACGATCCTGTCCGAGAACTTTCTGCGGTTCGAACAGGTTATTGCCGCCGGCATTCACGGCACTGTGATTCTCGAACTGCGCGTCGAGGACGTGTTCGCCGACCTTGAGGCCTTTGCCTTCGCGCGGGACTTCATCCATCAGCGCGGTTATCGTCTGTGCCTCGACTTCCTGACGCCGGACACCTTGGCGTTGCTGGACCGCCAGCGCCTGGGCGTCGATCTGCTGAAGCTGTTCTGGCGGCCCGACCTGCCTCATCACCTGGATACGCCCGCAGGTCGGACGGTCGTGGACCGGCTGAAGCGGGGCGAAGGCGGCCGGACGATCCTGTGTCGGTGTGACGACGCCGCCGCCGTGACCCTCGGGCGCTCGATCGGGATCACCATGTTTCAGGGCCGTCATATCGACGACCTGACGTCCATCGTCGACGGACCGGTGGCGCCGGACGCATGGCCATGAGTCTGGACACCGAGGAGACCGTCCCCGCAATCGAGGCCGACGGACTGACCAAGGTGTTCGAAGGACCGAATCGTCAGCCCGTCACCGCCGTGGACGGTATCGCCTTCCGTGTGCCGGGCAACCGGACCATCGGGCTTCTCGGCGGCAACGGCGCGGGAAAGACCACGACGATCTCGATGGTCGTGGGTCTGCTGTTGCCCACGTCCGGATCCTTGCGGGTCCTGGGCCGCGACATGGTCCACGATCGCCATCTCGCGCTGGCGCGCATGAACTTTTCGTCGCCGTATGTCGACCTGCCGCACCGCCTGACCGTGCGAGAGAATCTGAACATCTACGCACACCTCTATGGGGTGCCCTCGGCGCGCCTGCGGATCGAGGCGGTAGCCGAGGACCTGCACCTGACGGACCTTCTGAAACGCCCCGCCGGCAAGCTGTCGGCCGGGCAGAAGACCCGCGTATCCCTCGCCAAGGCGATGCTGAACGACCCGGTCCTTCTTCTGTTGGACGAACCGACGGCCTCGCTCGATCCGGACACCGGCGACTGGGTGCGGGACTACCTGATCCGTTGGCGCGCACGCACGGGCGCAACGATGTTCCTGGCCTCCCACAACATGGCGGAGGTGGAACGCCTGTGCGACGAGGTGCTCATTATGAAGGCGGGACGGATCCAGGACCAGGGCGCGCCCGGGGCGCTGATTGGCCGGTATGGGCGGCGGACCCTGGAGGAGGTGTTTCTGGATATCGCCCGCACGCCGGATCCGTTCGCCTGACTCACCCCGCCCCCACTGCGGTCCTCGCCTACCGCCCCACCGGCAGGGGCGGACAACTGGCGAGGATGCCCCGGGCAATGGCCTCGGCCATGGTGTCCTGACGGAACGGGTCCCGCAAGCGCACCTCCTCCTCCGGATGCACGATCACGCCCGCCTCGAACAAAACCGCCGGCATCGCCGCCGTCTTCAACACGATGAGATCCGCGAAGTCGTAAATCCCCAGCGCGGCGTCGAGCAGCGGGCGGTTCTCGCCGGGGATGGGCTCGGCGTGGTGGAGGCTGGGCTCCAACCCCCAATCGGCCAACGCGCGCCCGATGCCCTGGGCGACCGCGAGGCTGGCCTCCGTCGCCGGATTCTTGTGCGAGATGAACAGCGAATAGCCCCGGGCGTACCGGCTGAACCTGGCCGCGGCGCCGTCCAGTTGGCCCCGTTCCAGATAGCGGGGCTGAACCGAATCGTGATGGATCGAAAGGAAGAGATCCGCCCCGCGCGCCGCCGCGATCTGGGTGCGCGCAAACAGGTCGGGCGCCTCACCGCTCGCCGTCCGAACCAGGAAGGCCGCGAGACCGGAGGCCGCCAACTGATCGCGGACCCGGGTCGCCAACTCCAGATTGAAGGCGTATTCGGGCCTCCCTCGTGCACTGGTCGCCCCAGAGGCGGCCGGGGAATGCCCAATATCCACGGCCACGGTCACACCACCCGGGGCGCAACTCGCCCAGGACGATTCGTCTCCCCATGCGACCCAAGCCGCGATAGCAACAGCTAAAACGTGCCAAGCGCGACGCTGGAGCCGCCTTCTTGACTTCAGCGGGAGCCCGCTCCCCGTGAACCATGCATGCGTCATCTTTGGGCGTTCCATAACATTATGTGAGGCATCATGCCCAGTTGCCGAGCATTTCGGCAACCGATCAAGTCCGGCGGCACGCACTCTTTCGGCGATAGGGACCGTAATCTACGGCATATTAAATCTTCACTTTACGGTCACTTAACACATTAGGCATACGAATCCATAGACTTCTGTGAGTGCAGCGCATTATATATAGGCACTTATTCTGTGATAATCTATATATTTACCTTCATCATTCTCCCTTTGTTATTTGTATCCTCAAAATGAGGCTGTTGTTTTTTTGCATGGGCATGCTAGCGTAAATGCAAATATCAGCATGGGGCATAGGGGCAACTAAGCCCGAACCACGCGCCAGCGCAGGGACAGAGCGAGACACGGGCAGGAGGACGAGACACGCATGGCGGAGATCACCGACCCGTTCGTACGGTTTCAGAACGTCCAAAAGAGCTACGACGGCGAAACGCTGGTCGTGAAGAACCTGCAACTCGATATCGCCAAGGGCGAGTTTCTGACCCTGCTTGGCCCGTCCGGGTCCGGAAAGACCACCTGCCTAATGATGCTGGCCGGCTTCGAAAGCCCGACCCACGGCGAGATCATGCTGGACGGCCATCCCATCCACAACGTCCCGCCCCACAAGCGCGGCATCGGCATGGTGTTTCAGAACTATGCCTTGTTCCCGCATATGACCGTGACGGAAAACGTCGGATACCCGCTGAAGGTCCGGGGGATCGGTAGGAACGAGATGGCGCGCCGCGTGGATCGCGCCCTGACCATGGTCGAGTTGGGCCATCTGGGCGGACGCCGTCCGGCCCAGCTCTCCGGCGGCCAGCAGCAGCGCGTCGCCCTCGCCCGCGCCCTGGTGTTCGAACCGGCCCTCGTGCTGCTCGACGAGCCTCTGGGCGCGCTGGACAAGAATCTGCGCGAGCAGATGCAGTACGAACTGAAGCACATTCACGCCACTCTGGGCGTCACCATGGTGTACGTGACGCACGACCAGACCGAAGCCCTGACCATGTCGGACCGCATCGCCGTGTTCGACGATGGGATTATCCAGCAGCTCGACGAACCCTCCACGCTCTATGAAGAGCCAAGCAACGCCTTCGTGGCGCAGTTCATCGGCGAGAACAACCGGCTCCTCGGGACGGTCGAGTCGGTCGATGGAACCGACTGCATCGTTCAGACGGACAACGGCGACCCCATCCGGGCGCTGAACGTCCGCACCACCGGTCCGGGTGGGCGCACCCTGATGTCACTCCGCCCTGAGCGGATTTCCATAAATCCGAACCCAGGCTCAATGCCGAACATCCTGCCGGCCGAGGTGCTGGAGGTCATCTATGTCGGGGACCACATCCGGTCGCGCATGAGCGTCTGCGGCCGCGATGACTTCATCGTCAAGGTTCCCAACTGGGCCGGCCATGTGCATCTGCGCCGGGGTGAAAAGGTTGAAATCGGCTGGTTTGCCAGTGACTGCCGAGCCCTGGACGCGTGAGCGGAACCCGGTGGTAGAAGCCGACGGCGTCGCCTCACCGGGTCCGGACCACGTGGCCGCCCCGGGCGAGCGACCCGCACATCCGATCAACCATGCACAAAGAAAACAGGGAGTACGGATTCCATGACGGGACTGACGAAATACCTGCGCACCACCATGGCCGCCGCCTGTGCCGTGGCGGCGACCGGAGCGGCCGGTGCCGCGCACGCCGAAGGCACCCTGAATGTAGTGTCCTGGGGTGGCGCCTATGCCAAAAGCCAGATTGAGGCCTACCACAAGCCGTGGATGGAGCAGACCGGCAATCAAATCAACTCGATCGACTATGACGGCAATGTCGCGCCGGTGAAGGCGCAGGTCGAATCCGGCAACGTCACCTGGGACGTCGTGGACGTGGAGCTGTCGGACGCCGTCCGGCTGTGCGACGAGGGCTTGATCGAGCTGATGCCGCTGGAGGAGTTGCCGCCAGCGCCGGATGGCACCCCGGCGGAGGACGATTTCATCCCGGGCACGCTGCACGACTGTGCCGTGGCGACCATCGTCTGGACGAACATCTACGCCTACGACGAGACGCAGTTCCCGGACAATCCGCCGAAGACCGTCGCGGACTTCTTCGACGTTGAGACCTTCCCGGGCAAGCGCGGCATGCGCAAGTTCGCCAAGGCCAACCTCGAAATGGCGCTGATGGGCGACGGCGTGCCGGCGAATGAGGTCTATGACGTGCTGTCGACGCCCGAGGGCGTGGACCGGGCCTTTGCCATGCTCGACAAGATCAAGGATGACGTCGTGTGGTGGGAAGCCGGTGCCCAGCCGCCGCAGATGCTCGCCGACGGCGAGGTGTCCATGACCACCGCCTACAACGGTCGCATCTTCAACGCCATCGCCGTTGAGGATAAGCCGTTCAAGATCGTCTGGGACGGTCAGGTGTGGGATCTGGACCTGTGGGTCATTCCGAAGGACGCCCCGCACAAGGACCTGGCCTGGGAGTTCATCAAATTCTCCACCGCCACGGAGCAGTTGGCGCATCAGGCGGAGTGGATCTCCTACGGCCCGGCGCGCATGTCGTCCGTGCCGCTGATCGGCGATCATGCGGAAGCCGGCATCCCGATGGGCCCGCACATGCCGACCGCGCCTGAGAACTTTACCAACGCGGTGCAGAACGACTTCCTCTGGTGGGCCGATCACGCCGACGAGATGAACGAGCGCTTCAACGCCTGGCTTGCCCAGTAAGGGCCGCCCTGGCCGGCGCCACGGGCACCGATCCGAGGTGCCCGTCGGACGCCCGACACGAAACCCGGTCCGCTGACACCGATCCGCCGTCACCGAACCGCAGGAGCGAGGGGCACCGCCATGGCCACAGCCCAGTCCGCCCTCCCGTCCGGCGCCGCCTCCGGCGGTCCCAGCGGCGGGCCAACAGACGGAGTGCTGCGCACCAACGATGGTGTCCCGCTGAAGACCACGCTACGCCGCGTGAACCGGCGTCAAAAGATCATTGCGTTCGGCCTCGTGCTACCGCTGTTCCTGTTCATTCTGATCACGTTCCTGGCGCCAATCGGCATGATGCTGTTCCGCGCCGTCGACAACCCCGTGCTGCAGGAGCAGATCCCGCGCACCGTGGCGCTGCTCAACGAGACCTGGGATGGGGAAGGCCTGCCCGACGACGCGGTCTATGACACGCTCGCCGAGGAGATGATCCAGCAGTACAAGGTCCGCGAGATCGCCAAGGTCGGGACCCGCCTGAACTACGAGCAGGGCGGCCTGCGCAGCCTGATCACCTCGACCGCGCGCACCATCGCCCGCCGGGCCGAGCCGCCGTGGAAAGAGGCGTTCATCAAAATCGACGAACGCTGGGGCGAGCCAGAGACCTGGGGCATCATCCAGAATGCTGCGCCCCGGTATACGCTGTCGTTCGTCCTGGCCGCGCTGGACTTGCGCTATGACTGGCAGGGCGACATCGTCAGCCAGCCCGAGAACGAACAGATCTACGTCAAGATGTTCGTCCGCACGATCTGGATCAGCGGACTGGTGACCGTGCTGTGCCTCGCGCTGGGCTTCCCGGTCGGCTACCTGCTCGCCAACCTGCCCATGCGCCAGTCGAACCTGCTGATGATCCTGGTGCTGCTGCCGTTCTGGACCTCGCTGCTGGTGCGCACCACCACGTGGATCGTGCTGTTGCAGACTGAGGGCGTGCTCAACGACATCATGGTGTGGGTCGGCCTGATCTCCGACGACGGCCGCGTTCAGATGATCTACAACCAGCTCGGCACCAT
This sequence comes from Roseospira marina, assembly GCF_014197855.1. Lineage (GTDB taxonomy): Bacteria > Pseudomonadota > Alphaproteobacteria > Rhodospirillales > Rhodospirillaceae > Rhodospira > Rhodospira marina. The sequence goes on along the minus strand of NZ_JACIGJ010000001.1, from coordinate 357,174 downwards.
CATCGCCATGACGCACATCCTGCTGCCGTTCATGGTGCTGCCGATCTTCTCGGTCATGAAGACCATCTCCCCCAGCCACATGCGCGCCGCCCGCTCCCTGGGCGCGACGCCGCCGCGTGCCTTCTGGGACGTCTATGTGCCGCAAACCCTGCCGGGGATCGGCGCGGGCTCCATTCTCGTGTTCATCCTGTCGGTGGGGTACTACATCACGCCCGCGCTGGTCGGCGGACGCACCGGCCAGCTCATCTCCAACTTCATCGCCTACCACATGCAGAAGTCGCTGAACTGGGGCCTCGCGGCCGCGCTCGGCGGGCTGCTGCTGCTTGGCGTGCTTGTGCTGTACTGGCTCTACAACAGGCTGGTCGGCATCGACAAAATGAAGTTCGGATAAGGTCGGGAGACACGACGATGAGCGCCTTGCCCCCGTACGCCGGCCCGCTGGAACGCATCTGGTACTACGCCTTCCGCGTGATCTGCGGCCTGATCCTCTTCTTCCTTATCATGCCGATCCTGGTGATCATCCCGTTGTCGTTCAACGCGGAGCCCTACTTCACCTTCACCCCGGGCATGCTGGCGCTGGACAGCGATGCGTTCTCGCTGCGCTGGTACCGCGACATCATCGAGAATGAGCAATGGCTGCACTCGATGAAGAACAGCTTCATCATCGGGATCTGCGCCACCATCCTGGCCACGGCCCTGGGGACACTGGCCGCTCTCGGCCTGACCCGCGCGCACATGCCCGCGCGCAACCTGTTCATGGGCATTCTGATCTCGCCGATGATCGTACCGCTCATCATCACGGCGGCCGGCATGTACTTCTTCTACTCCGACGTGGGGCTGGCCCAGACCCTGCCCGGCATCATCCTGGCGCACACCGCGCTCGGCACGCCCTTCGTGGTCATTACCGTCACGGCCACACTGGCCGGGTTCGACACCAACCTGATCCGGGCGTCGAGCAGCCTGGGTGCCACGCCGACCTACACCTTCTTCCACGTGACCATGCCGCTGATCATGCCGGGTATGGTCTCGGGCGCGCTGTTCGCCTTCATCACCAGCTTCGACGAAGTGGTGGTGGTGCTGTTCCTGGCCGGGTTCGAGGAGCGGACCATTCCGCGCCAGATGTGGGCCGGCATTCGCGAGCAGATCAGCCCGACCATCCTGGCCGTGGCGACCCTGCTCATCGGCGTATCGATCCTGCTGCTGGTGACCCTGGAAGTGCTGCGGCGGCGCGGCGAGCGGCTGCGCGGCTTGAGCCCGGGCTGACGAAACGGCGTCGTGATCGGAGTTGGGCGTGAGCGCCGACAGGCCATGCCGCCGGCCCAGGGCGTCCGCGCGCACCATGAGCCGCGCCGTCCTGTGCGGGACGTCTATCCGAGGCCGCGCCCTTCTGGAGTCCCCGCACGAAGCCATTGCGCGCGCCTCACGCGACCAGACCAAGGCGCCCCCTCAGCCGGCGCGCCGTACACGGTGATGGATGGAGCGGGCCTCTCCACCGAATCCGGGCACACGTCCCGGCCCAAACGGTCAGATTGCGCCCGGCCGAACCGGTCGCCTATTGTGCCAAAAGACGGCAAATAATCTGGGGGTGTTTGAATGACTCAGGACAGCGCACCATGGGATGCTGGGTGAAGTTTTGGGGCGTGCGCGGCAGCATTCCTTGCCCGACCCCCGACCACATCATCTACGGCGGCAACACAAGCTGCGTCGAGGTCCATTTTGATGGACATCATATCGCGCTCGACGCCGGGACGGGGTTGCGGCTTCTGGGCAAGGCATGGCGGGCACACGAGGTGAAAAAGGCCACGCTCCTGATGACCCACACACATTGGGATCACATTATCGGCTTTCCCTTTTTCGCTCCGGCCTACTGCGCCGATTTCGCCCTCGACATCCTGGCCGGACACGTGGCCAAAAACGGCGGAATCCGCCGCCTGTTTTCCAGCCATATGTCGGACCCGATGTTTCCGGTGCCCCTGGATTCCATGCACAGCACGATGACGTTCCAGGACTTCCAACCGGGCGATACGTTCGTTTTGGAGGATGCCGTGACCGTCCGTACGGCACCGCTGAACCACCCCAACATGGCGACGGGGTATCGGCTGGAATACGGGGATCTCGCCATCTGCTATGTCACGGATACGGAGCATGTGCCCGGCCACCCGGACCCGAACGTCCTGCGGCTGATCGACGGGGCCGACCTGGTCATCTACGACAGCACCTACACGGACGAGGAGTTCCACGCCAAGATCGGATGGGGCCATTCGACCTGGCAGGAAGGGATTCGGCTGTGCCAGCAGGCGGGCGCGAAGCGTCTGGTGGTGTTCCATCACGAACCCGAGCACGACGACGCGTTCATGGGCCGCGTGGAAGACGACGTCCGCCAGCGGTGGTCCGATGCGCTGGTCGCCCGGGAAGGTATGACGGTAACCCTGCGCGCGTGACCCTGCGGTGACACAGCCCCAGTCGTCGACCAAGGTCGGCGATCAGGTGCCTTGGCCCCCGTCAGGGTTCGCGCTCTCCGCCGGCGTGTCGGCCGCGCGCCCTTCGTCGAGCGGGGCCGTCGCCGCGCCGGACCCGATGGCCCGCTGCATGTAGATGGTACCCAGCCAACGCCCGAACTTCCGCCCGACGGCGGGAAGCTCCCCGATGAGCTCGAACCCGAGCTTGCGATGCAGCGCGACCGACGCCTCCCCGCCCGGCGTGGTGATGACCGCAATCATTTGCCGGACATCGCGCGCGCCGCAGCGGTCGATCACCGCGTTAAGCAGCGCCGCCCCCAGCCCGAGCCCGGCCGCGGACGGATCCAGATACACACTATCCTCGACGGTCAGTCGATACGCCGGACGCGCCCGGAACGGACCGGCATAGGCATACCCGAGAACGCGCCCGTTCCCACTCTCGCGGGCCACCAGCCAGGGGAGCCCGGCGGCCTGCACCGCCGCCATCCGGTCCGTCATGGCGGCACACGTGGGCGGCTCCAGTTCAAAGGTTGCCGTGCCTGTCCGCACATGATGGGCGTAGATGGCCTGGACCGCCGCCGCATCCTCGACGGCCGCGTCGGTTATGGACCAGCGTGCGGCGTCCTCCCTCACGGCACTGCGATCCGACATCAGATGGCCTCGATCTCCAGTACCGCTGTCCGGGCGTGCACCGCCTCGAAGCCCCCCGACGCCGCGATCAGGTCCAGGGTCGGCCGGGCGGCACCGTCGGCCACGATCTGAGACGTTTCATCCCGAGCGTCCATTTCGGGAACGTGTGGATGAAAGCGCCGGTACACGTCAACCGCCACCTCGAACGCCGTGCTGTCACAGGCTGCGGTCTGCTCCATTATGATGTTGTAGGCCGTCTGGATGGCGACTCTAGCTCGTTCTGAAGAACCGGACATGGATGACCTCATTCTGTGGTTGCCCGCGCCGGACTGACGCTCCATCGAACGAACCATACACCAAAGAGGGGCATTCGCGCACGGATTTATCACCACTTTTGATTGTTTCTTGTTATGACAGCCTTACGATGACATTGATTGCGTACGCATAATTTCCAAAAAAATCTCGCACGAGGCGAGCACGCGCCATTTTCAACATTATATTTTTGTTGTTTTATCAAATAACACTATTTTTTTGTGTTTTATAAACATTGACGACCAAAAACCTCTGTGGAATTGTCTGACGCTGTAATCGCCCTTCTGTCCGAGGCTCTCATGCTCGTTTCTCTCGACCTGACCGGCCGCCCGACCCTCGTCGTGGGCGGCGATGCCGCCGCTGCGGCGAAAGCGCGGCTGCTGGACGAGTCCGGCTCCCACGTCACCGTCGTGACCGACGCGCCGGACGCGGACGTGCGCGCCATGGCCACCGCCGGCCGGGTCATCCTGGCCGAACGCAGCGTGCAGCCCTGCGACGTCGTGGGGCGCGCGATGGTCATCGTCGCGGTCGAGGACACCGAAACCGCCGAGCGGGTGGTCGGCTGGGCCCGGGCCGTCCACGTCACGGTCAACGCCGTGGATCGCCCCGCGCTGTCCGACGTGGCGATCCCCGCCATGGTCCGGCGCGGCCCGATCGAGGTCGGCATCGCGAGCGGCGGCGCGGCGCCGGCACTGGCCCGCATGATCCGCTCCCGCATCGAGTCGATCCTGCCAGACCGCATCGGCGAGGTGGCGCAGTTCGCCGCCCGCTTCCGCGCGGCGGTCAAAGCCACGGTCCCGGCGGGACGTGCGCGCCGCCGCCTGTGGGATCGGGTGTTCCAAGGCGATATCGCCGAGCGCATCCTTGCCGGGGACGAGTCGGCGGCCGCCGAGCGCATGATCGCCCTGATCAACCGGCCCGCCGAGGCCGTGCCCGCCGCCGACGCCCGGGGCGTGGTCCATCTCGTCGGGGCCGGCCCGGGCGATCCCGAACTGTTGACCCTGAAGGCGCAGCGCCTGCTTCAGGCCGCCGATGTGATTTTCTACGACAGCCTCGTCGATGCCCGCGTGCTCGACCTCGCCCGCCGCGACGCCACCCGCGTGCCGGTGGGCAAGCGCAAGGGCGCGCCCGGCATCGGACAGGCCGCCATTCACGGGCTGATGGTCGAGGCGGCTACGGACGGCCAGCGTGTCGTCCGGCTGAAGGGCGGCGATCCGTTCGTGTTCGGCCGTGGCGGCGAGGAAGCCGCCGCGCTGGAGGCCGCCGGCATCGACGTGGCGGTGGTGCCTGGCATCACGGCCGCATTGGGATGCGCCGCCAGTGCGGGCATTCCCCTGACCCACCGCGACCATGCCTCAGCGGTCACCCTGCTGACCGGCCAGGCCCATGACGACGAGGACGTCGATCCGGCTACGCTGACCGCCGGGGACCACACCCTGGTGGTCTACATGGGCCGATCCCGGGCCGGCGCCCTCGCCCGCCGCCTGATGACCGCCGGCGTCCCCACCGGCCTGCCGGTGGCGATCATCGAAAACGGCACCCGCCCGGACCAGACCGTCTGGACCGGGACCATCGCCACCCTTCCGGACCTCGCCGCCAACACCGGTGACGGCCCGGCCCTGATTGTCCTGGGCGAGGTCGTCCGGCTCACGCCGGCCTGGACCGCCCGGACGTCTGCACCCTCCTCCCCCCGCATTGCCCTGCCTTCCCACACGAGGACCTGACCGATGGCTCGCAAGCTCCGCGCCGACGCTCCGCGCATCATCACCGCCAATCGCCTGATCGACGGCGTCGTGGTCTACCGCGCCGCCGACGGCTCCTGGACGACGCGCCTGAACAAGGCCCGGGTGGTGACCAATGCGCCCGATCTCGACGCGATGATGCCGGGCTGTATGGCGGACGTGGAGGCCTGTCAGGTGGTCAGCCTGGATGTCGTGGAAGTGCTCCACGACCCGAAGGCCGGCCCCCGCCCGCTCGGCCAGCGCGAAACCATTCGCGCCGCCGGCCCGACCATTGTCCTGCCGGTGGACCGGCCCATCCCCGCCGCCCGGCCGTCCGCCTGAGCCCGAAAGGACCCCCGATGTACCAGTACGATGCCCACGATCAGGCCTTGGTCGATCAGCGCGTGAGCGAGTTCCGCGATCAGGTGAGCCGCCGGCTGTCCGGCGCCCTGACCGAGGACCAGTTCAAGCCGCTTCGCCTTATGAACGGGCTGTACCTTCAGCTCCACGCCTACATGCTGCGGGTGGCCATCCCCTACGGCACGCTGTCGTCGCACCAGATGCGCGTTCTGGCCCATATCGCCCGCCGCTATGACCGGGGCTACGGCCATTTCACCACGCGCCAGAACATCCAGTACAACTGGATCAAGCTGGCCGACGCGCCCGATATCCTGGCGGACTTGGCGGCCGAGCAGATGCACGCCATTCAGACCAGCGGCAACTGCATCCGTAACGTAACGTCCGACCCCTGGGCCGGCGTCGCGGCCGACGAGATCGAGGATCCGCGCATCGCAGCGGAGATCCTGCGGCAGTGGTCCACGTTCCACCCGGAATTCAGCTTCCTACCGCGCAAGTTCAAGATCGCCATCACCGGCGCGCCGACGGACCGCGCGGCGGTCAAGGTGCATGACATCGGCCTGCGCATGCATCGCGACGAGCGCGGCGCGGTGGGGTACGAGGTCATCGTCGGCGGCGGGCTCGGCCGGACGCCGATCATCGGCAAGACGCTGCGCCCGTTCCTGCCGAAAGAGCACCTACTCAGCTACCTCGAAGCCATCATGCGCGTCTACAACACGCATGGCCGGCGCGACAACATGTACAAAGCCCGCATCAAAATTCTCGTCGAAGCCCTTGGAATCGATGAGTTTCGGCGTCAGGTCGAAGCCGAATGGGAACCCCTTCGCGACGGCGCTTTGCGGCTGCCTCCCGAGACCTACGCCGCCATCACCGAACGGTTCGCGCCCCCGCTGTACGAACAGCGGACCGGCAGCGTCGCCACGCTGGTGCGGGACCCCGAGACCGATCCGGCGCTCGCCCGTTGGGTCCAAGCCAACGTCGCTCCACACAAGGTGCCGGGCTACGGCATTGTGAACATCTCGCTGAAGGGCACCGGGCAGATTCCGGGCGACGCCACCGCCAGCCAGATGGAACTGGTGGCCAAAATGGCCGACCTCTACAGCCTGGGTGAGATCCGGGTGACACACGAGCAGAATCTGGTCCTGCCGCATGTGCGGCTGAGTGATCTGCCGGCGCTCTGGCGCACCCTGGATGCGGGCGATCTCGCCACGCCCAACGTCGGGCTGATCAGCGACATCATTGCATGCCCCGGCCTGGACTACTGCTCGCTCGCCAACGCGCGCTCAATTCCGCTGGCCCAGGCGCTGTCGGAGCGGTTCAGCGACATGACCCGCGCGCAGGCGATCGGGCCGCTGCACATCAATATTTCAGGGTGCATCAACGCCTGCGCCCATCACCACGTGGGGCACATCGGGGTTCTCGGCGTCGATCGGAAGGGCGAGGAACTCTACCAGATCACCCTCGGCGGCCGCTCGGATGAAGCGGCGGCCCTGGGTCGGATCGTGGGCCCCGCCGTACCGGCCCATCAGGCCATCGAGATGATCGCCGGGTTCGTCGACACCTACCTCGCCATCCGCCACCCCGGTGAGCTGTTCATCGACACCGTGGAGCGCCTCGGCACCGCCCCGTTCAAGGAGACCCTCCATGCCGCTGCTTGAGAACGGTCACCACGTCGCCGATCGCTGGACCGCGCTTCCGGATGCTGAACCGGTGCCCGACGACGGGCCGGTCCTCGTCTCGCTGGATCGCCTGAAGGCGGAGGCTGACACGCTTTGGACGCGCTCCGCCCCGATTGGCGTCCGCCTGCCCAACGACGTCCCCGTATCTGCGCTCGTGGCGGCGGTGGGCGGCGCACTGGATCGGCTGTCGCTGATCGTTTTGTCGTTCCCGGCCTTCAAGGACGGTCGCGCCTACACCCAGGCGCGGCAGCTTCGGGACACGCACGGTTACCAGGGCAGCCTGCGCGCGACCGGGGATGTGCTGCGCGACCAGCTCTATTTCATGGCCCGCTGTGGGATCGATGCCGTCGAGATCGACAGCACCGACCCGGAAGGCGATTGGCAGGCGTCGGTAACGACATTCGGCGCCGTGTATCAGCCCGCCAGCGATGACCGCACCCCGATCAGCGTGCAGCGGCTGGCGGCTCTCGGACGGAAAGGGGTCGCAGCATGACCCAGGATAGCGGACACGACGACACACACGACAATACAATCATTTTCCCCGGGCGTCGCCCGGACCTGCCGGCCGGACCGATCCGCGAGGCCATGACCGCCGGTGGCACGCTGTCGGCGCCGGAGTTGCTGGAAAGAGCGGTTCGGACGTGGTTTCCGGGCGAGGTGGCCGTAGTGTCCTCGTTCGGCACGGAATCCGCCGTGCTGCTGCATCAGGTCGCACTCATCGACCCGGCCACGCCGGTCCTGTTCCTGGAGACCGGCAAGCTGTTCGGGGAAACCCTACGGTACCGCGACAGCCTGATTGAGCGGCTGGGGCTGACCGACGTGCGCTCCCTGCGGCCCGACCCGGCCGCGCTGAAACAGGCCGACGCGGACGGCGTTCTGTGGATGCGCAATCCGGACGCCTGCTGCTACGTGCGGAAGGTGGAACCGCTGGAACGCGGCTTACGGCCCTTCAAGGCCTGGATCAACGGGCGTAAGCGGCACCATGGAGGCCAGCGTGCCGGTCTGCCGCTGGTCGAGTACGTCGATGGCCGGGCCAAGCTGAACCCGCTGGCTGGGTGGAGCCGCGACGATATCGAGGCCTACTTCGAGCGCCACGACCTGCCCCACCACCCGCTTGAGGCAGACGGGTTCCTCTCCGTCGGCTGCATGCCGTGCTCGGACCGTGTCGCCCCGGGCGAGGATATCCGCGCGGGACGCTGGCGCGGCCAGGAGAAGACCGAATGCGGCATCCACAATCGGCCACGCCCGGCACCGGCCGCCGCCTGCGGCGGGTGCGGCTGACGCGTAACCTTCAGACCGGTCGGCGATGGAGCGGACGCGCCCGGTCCATCGCCTCGGCCGCTTCGCGGCGCCGGGTTGCCTGAAGACAAAAAAGGGGCGGGGAGCGCCAGACGACGCTCTCCCGCCCCTTTCGCGTACGAGACGTGCGAGAGATCAGGCCGACTTCGGCTTGATCACGCAGACCGCGTCCTCATCCTGCATGCGCAGGACGAGGCTTTCATTGACGAACAGTTCGCAATGAATGCCGTCTGTCCCGACATAGCCACACATCAGATCCTGGCCGATTTCCAGGCTACCGACCCGGGGGTCGATGATGGCCGCACCGTCGATGCTGGCCTTGAAAATGCCCCGCGTGCACAAGCGTCGCAGGTGGTTGATCAGCAACATCTCGCTGTCCGGATAGCGGCGGAACAGCGCGTTGTAGTACTTCGGCGCCAGAACCAGGGCATGCGGGCCCCGGAACCCGGCCTCGTCCAGCCGGGTCACGGCCGCCAGAACGTTTTCCAGCGCATCGTCCGGCTTGGTCCAGTCGCCACCATCCATCCGGCAGGCACCGCTGTTTTCCAGCAGACCGGGCAGACCGAACTCGGGCCGGCCGTAGTAGACGATCTGCTCCTCAAGCCGCGCGACCGCCTCGGCGGCGTCCTCGGCGGGGGACAGGTCGAGCGGCTGGCCGTTCGACTGCCACGCCGCGATCCGGCGCAGGGACAGCTTGAAGGTCTTGCGCAGCATCGGGACGGAGACCGCGCGGCCCATGACGGCGCCAGCCTCGCCCTCTTCCGGCTGGCGGCAATAGTCGTCGTTCGACAGCTCAATCGACGTCAGGCCCGGACCGTACGGGCCACCGACCTCAAGAAAACGACGAGCCGTCATCAGCTCGCGAGCGGCCTCGGCGGCGGCCGCGTCGACCCGTTCCCAAACGTCGGATCCGAATGGAGCGTGGGAGCGATTGAGGAAATCCATGAGCTCAGCCCTCCCCGCCGTCGGAAATGGCACCGATGGTAAAGCCACGTCCCGGCTTTGCCGGCGCCTCGGCCTCCGCCGCACCGGCACCGTTCGACCGGCCCGTGTCCTCCTCCTCAATCTCGGTAATCTTGTCTTCGGTGAACAGGTACGTCTGCATGTACTCACCCCAGTCCGCATTGGTGCGGCGCATCCACTCCAGCACCATGCAGGCGTGCTCCATCTCCTCACGCATGTTGTGCAGAAGGATCTCGCGCAACGCCGGATCCTCGCAGTCGTCGGCGCGCTGCCGATACCAATCCACGGCTTCCAGTTCTTCCATCACGGAAACGATGGCGTGATGCTGGGAGAGCGTCTCCCGGGACAGGCGCTCACGGGGCGCGTGGAGTCCCTCACTTGACATGATGTTGTGACCTCCGGTCAGGTTTCGGACAGATGAAATGAATCGAAACAGGTCCGCAGCGTAGGCTCTGTGTCCGCCCCGGCGCCGCGCGACTACCCAGAAGCTAGGTGTCGTGGCCCTTGTTTTCCAGGGGTGATACACGTCGCCCCCCGGAAAACGGGCCCCACCCCAACACACCCCCTAGATCACGCCGTCGCCCCGCAGGGTCGCTCTCTCAGCCTCCGACAGCCCCAGTAGGTCCTCCAGCACGGCATCCGTATCGGCGCCCAGCGCCGGTCCCGGATGGTCGATCCGCCCCGGCGTCGCGGACATGCGCGGCAGCACATTGGGCAGAGTCACCGGCCCCACCTCCTCCGCCAGCACGCGCACCAGATTGCCGCGCGCCGCGAAATGCGGATCGTCGAAGATGTCGGCGATGGTGTTGATGGCACCGCAGGGCACATGCCCTTCGGTGCAGATGCGCACGACCTCGTCCCGGGGCATGGTGCGCGTCCAGGCCTCCACTAGGTCATCAACGGTGGCCCGATGCGCCAGCCGCTCCGCCGTGGTCCCGTAGGCATCCACCAGATCCGGACGCTGCATCACATCGGCGAGGCGCGCGAACATCTTGTCGCTGGTGCAGGCGATCGCCACCCAGGCGCCGTCTCCGCAGGGGAAGTGCCCATGGGGACAGGCGTTGATCGTACCCGCCCCTTCCCGGCCGCGCACCGTTCCCTCGGCCGCATACCGGGGGGCAAGTTCATCCAGCACCCGGAACACGGACTCGTACAAGGCGATATCGATCTCCTGCCCCTCGCCGGTGCGCTCCGCGTGCCGCAGGGCCATGAGAATACCGACCGCCCCGAACAGGCCGGACATGTAGTCGCCGAGCGACGTTGAGCCGGGCGTCACAGGCGGACCGTCCGGCATACCGGCCAGGTGGGTCAGCCCTCCCACCGCGTGTGCGATGCGGGCGAACCCAGGCCGGTCGGCATAGGGGCCGGTCTGCCCGTACCCGCTGACCCGCAGCATGACGAGCGCCGGATTAACCGCGCGCAACTCCGCCCAGCCGAGGCCCCACCGTTCCATGGTCCCGGGTCGGAAGTTTTCGCACACCACATGAGATTTTGCGGCCAGGGCCTTGAAAATACGCACACCGGACGCCTTTCTGAGGTCCAGGGTGACGGAGCGCTTGTTACGCGCTTCGCTGAGGAACGCGAGGCTGTCCCCACGCGCGGTCGGCGTGCCGAAGCGCCGGAACGGGTCGCCCCCGCCCGGCTGTTCCACCTTGATGACCTCCGCCCCGAACTCGGCCAGGATGGCAGTGGCGAACGGGCCGGCAATGAAGCTCGCGGCATCGAGGATTCGGACACCGTCCAGGGGACGCGGCGAGGCGGGCGGCGCAGAGGTCATGGCGGGGTCTCGTCCTTTCGGTGGTGGCGATCCTGTGGACCAACCGCGGCGGTCCCGGCATCATCATGCCCAGGCACCGGGGCGGTCACAACCCGGCGGACACGCCACAGGCGTGGCAGGTAGACGAGCAACGCCAGGATCTCCCAGAACTGGGCACTTCGTCGCGCCCGGTGATCCGTTATCGGCGCGCCCAGGCCGTCAATGGTGACGGTCAGGCCGCGCCCCCGCGCGACCCGGCGGAAACACCAGAGCGCCCGGCGTAGGTGCGGCGCGTCCGTCACCACGACGATCCGGCCCGGCATCGGATCCGCGCCGGCCACCAGGTCCAGCGCGTGCCGGGCATTGCCGAGGGTATCCCCGGACTCCGCTTCCAACACCAGTCGATCCGAGGGCACACCGGCCTCACGCGCCAGTTCGGCCATCAGGTGGGCCTCGGGCGGTACGCCGGGCGGGTGCCGCTTGCCGTACCCGCCCGAGACCACCAAGCGTGCATGGGGCCATGCCAGCACCGTGCGCGCCGCCAGCGCAACGCGCCGGCGCATGGCCGGGCTGACGGACCCGTCGGTCCGCACGGCCGCGCCCAGCGCAATGACCATGACGCTCTCGTCGTTCCTTAGGTATCGCATGACGTGCGCCATTCCCTACACAACAGTGGACACTCAGCCGGAATGCCTGGAATATGGGCGAACTCGCTCGTCACGTCTCCCGGGGCCCGCCCTCGGGGGCAACCGTTCACCCTTGCGACGCCACGGGCAATGGCTTCGATTGGTTCCATTACGCTCTACCGAGAGAAGTCCGTTATCCACCGCTTCGACGGCACATCGGATGGCCGTGATGGGCAAAACGGTGGATTCGTGCTTCGGAGCAACCGCCTGACGATGGAGACATCGATCGGGGACAAGCGCTCTGTCGTCGTCGTGCGGGGCCATAACATCGCGGGAACGCTGCGCATGGCCGCCATCGTCGCGGAGCGGTTCCTGCGGGACCCGGGTCTGTTCGAGCCCGGCCACGCCTATCCGCCGGACTGGAACGACCTCTGGTCGCGAAAAACCTCGCCCTACGACAAGCACTTCAACCAGAACAATTGGGCCTCTCTGCATGTGGGCGGGGAGACCGTGTTCGCAACCCGTGACTCGGACGCCCTGCAGGGGATCGAGCGTCTCGCCGAGGGCGCGGACCTCGACGAGAAAACCCTGCGCGCCGCGACGCGCGGACTGTTCGGGACCGTGTCTCCAGACGATGTCGTGGTGCAGCACGAAAGCCAGACGGCCGTCGTCGTCACGCCATTCGAGGATTATTTGCGGACCGCCGTGTTGGAGCGACACAGCGGTCGCACGGGCTCCTTTTCCTTTCAAGTGCGCCGCGCCACGGACCACCCCGCCCGCCCGCACTCTGTAATGACATTCTGTGCCGACGTGATCGAAAGCTGCAATCTGCGGCAGTTTCTGGAGCGGGCGCCGGACGGTTCGGATCGAACCCTGACACCGGCTTCGGCGAGGGCCATCCAATCGCAGATCGACGGCGCCCGAAAGCGTCGGCAGGAGTTGATCCAGTACATTGAGGGGTTCGAGCACGCCAACCGGGTTCAGTATCGACCCGAACGGCCGGACGTTTAAGTCACACCCGCCCCGACCGGCAAGGAAACGCCCCAGACATGACCTCCCCAACCATGACGGCACTGGGCCTGCCTGACGCCATGACCGGAGGGCTGCCCGTACGCGGCAGCCGCGCCACGGTCCTGGACACCCTGACGCCCGTGGACGGTTTGCACATCGTCGATATCGGCTGCGGCGACGGCACCTGGACGCGGTTCCTCACCGAAGCCGGCGCGCATGTCACCGGCATCGACCCGAACCCCCGCCAGCTTGACAAGGCACGTGCCACGCCGCTCGTCGGCGCCGAACGGTATATCTCGGCCGGCGCAGAGGCGTTGCCGCTGGAAGATCGCTGCCAGGACGTGGCGCTGTTCTTCAACAGCCTGCACCATGTGCCCGTGGACATAATGACCCCCGCCTTGATGGAGGCGGCGCGGGTGACCCGCCCCGGCGGACGCATCGTGGCGTTCGAACCCGTGGCGCGCGGCGCCAACTACACACTCAACCGGCCGATTGATGACGAGTTCGAGGTGCGCGCGCGGGCCCACCAGAGCCTGCACGCAGCGGCGGACGATCCAGACACGCCGCTGACCTTGGAGCAGGAGTTCGAGTACATTACCGTTGGAACGAAGCGGGATTTTGAGGCTTGGCGCGAGTATATGGTCCGGATCAGCCCCGTGCGCGCGGTAACGTTCGAGGCCAACGAGGCCGACCTGCGGGCCCATTTCGACCGTGTTCTGGCCGATCTGCCCCGCGACGAGGAGGGCGCGGCCCTGCTCGACCAACCCATGCGCGCGACGGTGCTACGCCGGACGTAGGCGCCGTCGGTAAAACGGTAGGCCGTCAGGTCGCGTGTGAGATCGGAATGTAGCCGGGGTGTGCCGGCACGCTCTCGATCCAGGCGTATATGTTACTATACGGCGCCAGGCTGATCCCGCCCTCCGGCGCGACGTGGGTGTAGGCGAACAGCGCGATGTCCGCCAAGCCGTAGCAATCCCCCACCATGCACGGCCCTTGTCCTGACCACGCGCCAGGGCAAGGGCCCGCGCAGACGGGCTAGGCGTGTTCCAGGATCGCCTTGCGCCGGTCGACCACCTGATCGGCATCACGGCCGGACAGCTCCTGGAGATGATCGAACTCCCACGAGAATGTGCCGACGCCCATGGTCGCGGAGCGCAACTCGACGATCAGGTCGTGAATTTCCGACTGCGGCAGCATGCCGTGTACCACGTCCCAGCCGTCCCAGCCTTCCTTCTGGTCAAAGCCGAGGATCTGGCCGCGCCGGGTGGACAGAGCGCGCTGGGCCCGGCTGGTCGCGTCGTTCGGCACGCTGATCTCGACCTTCAGAATAGGCTCCAGAAGCACCGGCTGACACTCCGCGATGCCCTCGCGCATGGCCAACTGGGCGGCGGTCTTGAACGCCTGTTCGGAGCTGTCGACGGTGTGGAACGAGCCGTCGTACAGCGTCACCTCGAAATCCACGACCGGGAAGCCGAGAGGGCCCTGCCGCGACCACTCCTTCACGCCCTGCTCGACGGCCGGAATGTACTGGCGCGGCACGACACCGCCGGTGATCTTGTCGTGAAAGACGAAGCCGGCGCCGCGCGGCAGCGGCCCGATCTCCAGATGGACATCGCCGAACTGGCCATGACCACCGGTCTGGCGCTTGAACCGGCCCTGCTTCTTGGCGCTTTTTCGAATCGTTTCCTGATACGGCACCAACGGCTTTTCCGAGGCCACCTCGACGTTGTAGTGCCGCGCCAGACGGGCCAGCGCGACCTGAAGGTGGATGTCGCCCTGCCCCCAGAGCAGAAGCTCATTGGTTTCGGGATTCTGCTCGACCCTCAGACTGGGGTCTTCCTCGCTCAGCTTGGCGAGGGCACCGGACAGCTTCACGTCGTCGCCATGCTTGGCGGGACGCACCGCCAGCGCGGCGAGGGGCGACATCGGCTGCGGCCAATCCGCTTCCCGGGTGCCCTTACCATCCAGAAGCGCACCCGTCATGACGGACTCAAGGCGCCCCAGGCCCGCCACGGCTCCGGCCTCGGCCGACGCGATCTTGGCGGGCTGCCCGGCCGACGGAAATCCGTACAGCCCATTGATCTTTTCGCCGCCGATGTGGGCGCCGTCCTTCACTGGTCCCTGCCAGATACGGGCCAGCGACATCTTGCCGGTGTGGGCGGCGTGGACCGTCTTGAACACCTGAACCAGCGGCGCCTCGTCGCCGGCGTCGAGCAGACGGCGGGCGACGGTCTCCTCGACCGAGGGCGTCTCGTGACGCAGAGCTTTCATCAGGCGGACAACGCCGTTGTCTTCCAGCGCCCCGCCGAAGAACACCGGCACCACACGATCCTCGGCCAGATCCTTGGTGAGCGTCTGATAGACCTCGTCCTTGGCGGGGACGACGTCCTCCAGCAGTTCCTCAAGCATCTGGTCGTTGGTATCGGCGAGGTTTTCCAGAAGCTCCTGGCGGGCTTCCTCCTCGCGGTCGCGCACCGTCTCCGGCATCTGGATCAGATCGGAGCGTTCACCGGGGCGATACTTGTAGGCTCGTTCGCTGACCAGATCGACATAGCCGGTCACCTTGCCGTCCTCGCGAATCGGCACCTCGCGCAAAACCAGCGGGCGGTCGGACACGCCCTGAAGCGCCTCCATCAGTTCGCGCAGCGTGACCTGGGCGGTCTCGATCTTGTTGATGAAGATCATGTGCGGAATGTTGCGCTGATCCAGCAGCTTCATCAGCGGCATCGCCATGCGGACGCGCGCCGGATCGGGATCCACGACCACCACGCCGACGTCCGCGACCATCAGCGCGTCGACGGCGTCCTGGCGGAACTCAACCGAGCCCGGGCAATCCAGGAAGGTCCACGTGTCGCCCAGGTATTCGGCCTCCACCACATTGACCTCGGTCGACATGGCGCGGTCGCGCGCCTCCGGACTGGCGTCGCCAACGGTGTTCTTGTCTTCCACGCGGCCCTTGCGGTGGACTGCCCCACACGCCATCAACAGGCTCTCCAACAGACTGGTCTTGCCGGAGAGATACGGGCCGACGAGGGCGGCCACCCTGGGCGAGACAACGCGGTCGGGCATCTGTCATTTCCTCACTGGTTTTGGGTCGGGACACGGCCCGCCGACGGGCAGGCCCCGAAGCGGACGCATACGGGAAACAGACCGGAGTCGGCAGCGCGTCCGCCGTTTCCGTATGGTTGTCCTGGATGTCGTGCGATACAAGGACAAAGCGGCCCTTGAGCAGATCGTTACACCTGTGCAGATCGTTAAAAGTCCCTGTTTTTCGGGTAGCACAGGGCTTGATGCCCCCTCAACCCGTCCAATAGAGGGCGGCCTGCTTCCAAAGGCTCAGAGATCAGGCAAATGGCGCCCACAGGAATGGCGCTTCAGAACCCGCGCAATTTATCCGTTTCGCGCCGGTCCCGTTTCGTGGGTCGGCCAGACCCCGCCTCCCGCACCGGCGTCGGGGCCATGACCGGGTCATGCAGCCGCTCCGGCGGCGCGGTCTCCTCATACAAAGCCTGGGCTTCGGGCGCGGGGCCCCGCCGTTCTCCCAGCGCCACCACCCGCAGGCGTCGCCGCCAAGGGCCCAGGATCAACACAACCTCGTCCCCGGGCCGAACGGTGGTGCTCGGCTTCCCCACCGTCGCCCCGTTCAGCGACACGTGCCCGCCGGTACACAGCGCCTGCGCCAACCCCCGGGTCTTTCGAAAACGCGCAAACCACAGCCACTTGTCGATCCGTTGCACGGTGTCCGCCATTGTCACGCCCGCAGTTTCTCAGCCAGCACGGCGAAGGGAGAGTCGGAGGTCCGGGCCGCGCCCTTGGCCAGCCGTCGCCGCCGGTCCGCCGCCGATTCCGACCGGTTCGCATCACCGCCGCGCGACCGGCGCCGGTCGGCCTTGACGCGGACGGCCTGGGTCTCGTCACGCCAGGTCCGGAACCCGAGGGCCCGACACAGGGCCTCCGCATCGTCCAGTGAGACGCCGAGCATCGAGCACACATGGCCCGGCAGGACGGCCCCCTCGCCCCCCTGCCCGCGCGGCACCTCGCGCACCGCGCCCCGCACCGAGGCCGCGAAGCGTTCGAGCATATCGGCCCGAACCGCGCGCCCGGCCAGCACCCGGAAGCCCAGCACCCGATGCGCCGTATCGAGGTCGCCGGTCGGTGCCTCCGCCGGGTTCACCGGAAACGACACGCGGCCGCGTGGCGGGGCGGGGGGCGGCGCCAAGCCCTGCCCGACCGCCCAGAGCAGCCCGCGCAATCGCTGGGATTCCGGCTTCAGCAGCGGTGGCATGTAGACACTTTCCACCCCGATCCGGACATCAAGCCGTGCCAGGGCCTTGCGATCCCCCGCCGACAGCGTCGCCAGTTGCTCGCTCACCCAGGCGCTGGGCGCCGTCCCCATAGCCTCCGCGAGTTGATAGGCCAGCCCGCGCGCCGCGCCGGAGAGGCCATGCCCCTCACGAACGGCCAGCAGCGGCGCCAGCTCCCGCGCCACCAGACGATCAAGCCACCCGCTCAGCCGGTCCCGCGCGCGGCGGGCGCGATCCCCGGCGAGCAGATCGGACACCGGCAGGTCAACCATGGGCCGCAGCGCATCCGGGCCGCGACCGAGCCGAGCCACGGGCACGCCGTCCCACAGAATCGCGCCGTCGTCCGCCAGGGTGAAGACCGCGTCCTCGGCCGCCTCCAGCGCGACCAGCCGGCGGCCGATCTCCCCATGCAGGGCCTTTTGCGACGCGTTCAGCACCGCCTTGTCGGCCCGGCCCCCGCCGGTGCCGACCGGCGTGAAGGCGAAGCCCTCCAACCGGCCCACGTAGTGGTCCTCAACGCGCACCCCGCCATCCCGATCCACGACCGCGAACAGGTCCGCGCGATCGTGTAGCTTGCGCATCAGCACCGCCGTCCGGCGGTCCACGAAACGCTGGGTCAGGCGGTCGTGCATGGCGTCAGACAAGCGGTCCTCAATCGCGCGCGTGCGCTGGCGCCAGTGCTCCGCGTCACTGAGCCAATCGTTCTGGTGGGCGATATAGGTCCAGACGCGGATGCTGGCGATACGGTCGCTCAGGGCGTGAATGTCGCCGTCGACGCTGTCCAGGCGCTTGATGTGGCCGGCGATCCAGTCCGGCGGTAGCCGTCCCAGCCGGCTCGTCAGATGTTGAAAGATCTGCGATTGCAGGCGGATATGCGAATCTTCGTGGATCTTGCGGAAATCCGGCACGCGGCAAACGTCCCACAGCAGCGTCACGGCCGCCCGCCCCCGGGCGTTGCGCCGGATGTCCTCGTCCCGGGTGAGCGTCTCCAGCGCTAACTGGTCGGTGGCGTCGCGCGTCCGCCGCAGCACCTCCTGCCCCGGCGGCGCGTTCAGGCTGTTGGCCAGGGCCGCCACCGAGGAGAAATCGAGCGCGCTGTTGCGCCACTGGATCTGACGCACCGCCTGAAACTGGTGGCCTTCCACCCGGTCCACCAACTCGGTCGGCAGCGCCCCCACATCAGCGGTGGTGCCGAACGTGCCGTCGTTCATATAGCGCCCGGCGCGGCCGGCGATCTGGGCCACCTCCGTGCTGCGCAGCGCGCGCTGGCGGGTGCCGTCGAATTTCTCCATCGCGGCGAAGGCCACATGGTCGACGTCCATGTTCAGGCCCATCCCGATGGCATCGGTGGCCACCAAATAATCGACCTCGCCGCTTTGATACAGGGCCACCTGGGCGTTGCGGGTGCGTGGACTGAGCGCCCCCATGACAACCGCCGCGCCACCGCGCTGACGCCGCACCAGTTCGGCAATGGCGTACACGTCCGCCGCGGAGAACGCGACGACCGCGCTGCGCCGGGGCAGACGGGTCAGCTTGCGGGGACCGGTATACGTCAGGCTGGAGAAGCGCGGCCGGGTCTCGAACAGGCAGTCTGGCAGCAGGCGGCGGAGCAGTGGCTCCATCGTCGCCGCGCCGAGGAACATGGTCTCCTCGCGGCCGCGCGCGTGCAGCAGCCGGTCGGTGAACACGTGACCGCGTTCGGCATCGGCGCAGAGCTGAATTTCGTCGATGGCCAGGAAATCGACCGACCGGCCGACTGGCATACTTTCGACGGTGCACAGGTAGTACCGCGCGCCCGGCGGGATGATCTTTTCCTCGCCCGTGATGAGCGCGACGGTCGCGGCGCCCTTGGCGCGAACGACCCGGTCATAGGTTTCCCGAGCCAGCAGGCGCAACGGGAATCCCATCATGCCGGACGGGTATCCGAGCATGCGCTCGACCGCCAGGAATGTCTTGCCGGTGTTGGTCGGACCGAGAACCGCCCAAACCCGCGCGCCGTCCGTCGAGGGTATCATGGCACCCCGAAGGATGGTGGCTCACACCCGTCTTGGCAAGGGTGGCCCTTAAGGGCGGCCCCATCGTGGACACCGGCCCCGGGTCCGTGAGAACGGATTCCGGGGCCGGGCCGTGCAAAGGATCAGACGACCTTTTGGCGCGCCGTGTAGTCTTTCACGCGCCGTTCCATCGTGGAAAAGGCATCGCGCAGGGCAACATTGATATCCTCGTGCGCTTTCGGTTCCTTGGGGTCGCGACGCACAACCAACTCTTCACCAGGTACCTTGCAGGTAATGGCGACGTGATACGGTTCTCCCTTGCGGTGAAGACTGGAGACGTTCTTGTGGTGGACACTGATGACGACGCGACACCCGGTGATGCGGTCGCAATACTGTTCCAGCTTGTCCACCCTCTCCCGGACACGCGCTTCGACGGCATCAGAGTGATCAAGTCCATCGAACGCGATCTGCAGCGGAATCTGCATTGAAGTCTCCTACACACCAAAGATCTTTTCGTCCACGGATCCGAAACACGGCCCGATCCGAACCGACCGACGGAGGCCCATCCATCGCGAACGGCCCGTGCCGGACTCGGCCGTGGCCGGCGACGCGACACCGATGCAGAGACCGTGCGTCTGTCGCGCGCCTGTCATCATCATGACCCATTTTTTACGACCCGAATAGTGAACTGAACGTCATGCCGACGGCCGAACCGCCGCGTTCGGAACAGCAGCACCGTGTGGGGTTGCGCTCGCGCGCAGAGCGTCACATATGGACGGCCCAAATTCCCGCGCGCCGCTTGGGCCCTGGCCCACGGCGCACACCTTGCCGCCACCAGAACACGACAGGGTTCCGCCCCCATGACCGAAGAACGGCTCTCCTTTCAGGCTGAAGTCTCGAAGCTGCTCGATATCGTCGTCCACTCGCTGTACTCGGACCGCCGCATCTTTCTGCGCGAGTTGATCTCCAACGCCTCCGACGCCTGCGACAAGCTGCGGTATGAGGCGCTGACGAACCCAGCCCTGCGCGAAGGCAGCGACGACTTCCGCATCACGCTGAAGGTCGACGCGGATGCCAAGACCATCGAGATCGCCGACAACGGCATCGGCATGAACCGGCAGGATCTGATCGACAATCTGGGCACCATCGCCCGGTCCGGCACGGAAGCCTTCGTCAAGCAGCTCCAGGCCGCCGGCAAAAGTGGCGACGCCAGCCAGATCGGCCAGTTCGGCGTCGGGTTCTATTCGTCGTTCATGGTGGCCAACACCGTCGAAGTGTTCACCCGCCGTGCCGGAGAGTCGGAGGGCTGGCACTGGACCAGCGACGGCGGCGGAGAATTCTCCATCGGAGAGGCCGAGGTCGCGGCGCCGGGCACCCGGATCGTGCTGCACCTGCGGGAGGACGCCAGCGAGTTCCTCGAGGCGTGGCGCCTGAAGTCCACGGTCAAGACCTACTCCGACCACATCGCCATCCCCGTCGTGCTGCTGGGCACCGAGGAGAAGGACGGCAAGACCGAAGACACCGCGGAGACGCTGAACGAGGCGTCGGCCCTGTGGACCCGGCCCCGGTCGGAGATCACGCCGGAGCAGTACAAGGAATTCTACCACCACGTCGGCCACGCCTTCGACGAGCCGTGGCACACGGTCCACTTCAAGGCCGAAGGGGCCATCGAATACACTGGCCTGCTGTTCATCCCGTCCCAGAAGCCGTTCGACCTGTTCCAGCCAGAGCGGAAGACGCACGTCAAACTGTACGTGAACCGGGTGTTCATCACCGATGAAGCACCGGACCTGCTCCCGTCCTATCTGCGGTTCATGCGCGGCATCGTCGATTCCAGCGACCTGCCGCTGAACGTCAGCCGCGAGATGCTTCAGCACAACCCGGTGCTGCGCAAGATCCAGGGCGGTCTCGTCAAGCGCATCCTGAGCGACCTGAAGAAGCGGGCCGAGGCCAACGCCGAGGACTACGCGGCGTTCTGGGACATTTTCGGCGCGGTGCTGAAGGAAGGCATCTACGAGGATCACGAGCGGCGCCAGGAGGTATTGGAGTTGGCCCGCTTCCGTTCCTCCACCACGGACGGCTGGGTCTCCCTGGCGGACTACAAGGCCCGGATGAAGACCGGCCAGGACACGATCTACTACATCACCGGCGATGACCCGGAGGTCCTGAAGCGCTCCCCGCAGCTTGAAGGATTCCGCGCCAAGGGCGTCGAGGTTCTGCTGCTGACCGATCCGGTCGACGAGTTCTGGATCAACAGTGTCCCCGACTTCCAGGACACGCCGCTGAAGTCCGCCGCCAGCAGTGTCGAGGGCCTGGACGAGATCGCCGGCCCGGACGCCTCGGACGAGACCACGACCGAAGACAAGGCGCCCGCCGACCAGATCGAAACCCTCACCAAGGCCCTCAAGGAGACGCTGGGCGACGCGGTCAAGGATGTGCGAGCGTCCTCCCGCCTGAAGGAAAGCCCGGTCTGCCTCGTGGCCGAGGATGGCGGGATGAGCCTGCACCTGGAGCGCATGCTGAAGCAGGCCGGTCAGGCCGGCATCGGCCTTGGGTCGGCGGCAGGCCGCATTCTGGAGATCAACCCGGCGCATCCGCTCATCAAGGGCATGGCGGCCCGCACGGCCCAGGGCACGCCGGACAGTCTGGCCGACATGGGTCAGTTGCTGCTCGATCAGGCCCGCATCGTGGAGGGCGAAGCCCCAGCCGATCCGGTGGCCTTCGCGCGGCGCCTGAGCACCGTCATGGCTGGGGCGCTGTAACACCCGCTTCATGATTGAAAAAAAGGCCGTCATTTCAGCGAAATGGCGGCCTTTTTTATGACGCCGCACACATGCAGAACTATGCCCGAGCCGGGACGGCCGGCTTCTGGAACACAAGGGCATCGGGCAACCGGCGCGCCTTGAACGCATCCGTCAGCCGCGCCCGCGCCTCGGTATAGCCGACGAACAGAAACCCCCCGGGTGCCAAAGCCCCGAACAAGACATCCAGCGCGGCTTTCCGGGACCGGTCGTCAAAATAGATCAGCATGTTCCGGCAGAAGATGATGTCGGCCCCCGAAAGCATCCCCGTGTCGCATGCCTTTACAATATTGATCTGGCTGAACTGCACGGTCTGCCGAAGCCTGTCGCGGACCTGCCAGACCTCGGGCGCCTGGGGCTGAAAGTACTTCTTCAGAAGGTGCGCGGGAACGGGCGCCACGGAGCGCCGGCCGAAGACACCCGCGCGCGCTTTGTCCAGAACCGTCGTGTTGATGTCGCTCGCCAGAATATCGATGCTCCAGGTTCGAGCACCCGGCCAATGTTCCATCAGATAGAGCGCGATGGAATACGGCTCCTCTCCAGTCGCGCAGGGGATCGACCACACGCGAATCGGGTCTCCCGCGCGCTTGCGCCGAACGACATCGGGCAGGACATCCCGAACCAGCGCACGGAAGTGATATTCCTCGCGAAAAAAGTAGGTCTCGCTGGTGGTCAGCCGATTGGCCAGCGTCTGCCATTCCGCATCGGCGCTGTCATCCCGGAGCATCTGGAAGTACGAGCGAAACGACCCATGTCCGGTCTCCCGCACCCGGCATTTCAGGCGCGCCTCGACGAAATAGCGCTTGTGGTCCTCGAACCGAATGCCGGTCCAGCCGTAAAATATGGTCCGGAACTGGTCGAACTCACGCCACGTGATGGTGAGGTCGTCCCGCGCCTCCTCGCCGGCCGTCACGACATGGACCCCGCCACCACAACGAAGGTGGGAGGCGGTGCATACCGCACCCTGCGAATGGTCATCCTCGGCACTCCGGGCACGGTGCGGGGGGCCAAACGATCGGACAGCGCCCGCGTGCGCCACCTCTCTTTAGAGAAAGAGATGATCAATCACCTATCTGAAGTCAATGTCGAGAATGCATTTAAGCGTATTTATCATGATTTACGCCCATGGCGGGCGATGCGCCATCAGGCCACCTGACGCATGCCGCTCTGCGCCACACGAGGCGCCACGCGCGCCGTCAGATGGGCCGCGATATCCAAGCCGTCCAGCACGACCGACGCGCCGCCCGCCCGCACCAGTTCGCGCGGCATGCTGGCCACGCTGCACGACGCCTCCGACTGGGCGATGGTGTAGCCGCCGCGCTGCTTCAGCGCGGTCATCGCCGCGACCCCATCCCGCCCCATGCCGGTCATCTGCACACCGATCAACCGCGTCGGCGCCAGCACCTCCATGGCCGAGGACACAAGGCGATCGACACTCGGGTGCCAGGGGGAGGCGTCTTCGGTCCTGGGGGCCGCGACAAGCTGGCCGGACCGGCGCTCGATCACAACATCCCTGCCGCCTGCGCCGACGTAGACACAGCCGGGACGGAGCACCTGCGGGCTCAACACCTCCACAACCGCGACAGCGCTGTTCGCGTCCAGGCGTGCCGCAAACGACCCTGTGACGTGCGCCGGCATATGCTGAGCGATCACGACCGGCAGCGGGAAGTTGACGGGCAGGACGGGAATAATCTCTTGCAGGATCCGCGGGCCCCCCGTCGAAATCCCGATCAGCACCAGCCCGGGGCCAGCCTCCCTCGCGGCGAGACGCGAGGCGGCACCCGAAGCGGGAGCCGGACGGGCGGCATTGAGCGGAACGACCCGGGCGGCGGCGGTGTCCGCGGCACCTGATGCGCTCCACGCGACGAGTCCGCACTTCTGGCCCGGAGCCGGGCGGGTCGACGTCAGAGGGGAGGGCATCGGCGGGTCTCCTCAATGTGGCGTGATGCCCCCCCCGTCGCCGGGGCGCTCGCCGGGCCGGATGGCTCCCGTCCTCACACGCGACCGGTCGTACGGGGACCCCGACCGGGTCGCGTCACCGTCCAGGAGGGAAGCCACCGGCCCGACGCCCAAACCCTATCGCAACACCGATGCCAAGTCGCGGTCGGCCCGAGAAAGCCATGTGTGCACGAGTGGCGGACCAAAAAGGACCCATTTCACGTAAAAGAGACCAGATTGTGTGACTCCCGAGGTCAAAGCGCGTAGCAAATTGACCGACGCGGCAACGTCGGCGCTGGAGACGACGTCAAAGTGACCTGCGTTCCAAAACCGGAAGCACACGAAGGACCGGCACCCCCGGCACTTGACGTGCACGCTGGCCGGGGTGAGATGACCGGAGGCACATGGGACGCCGACACGACGTCAGCGCCCTTAAAACAAACGGGGAGACCGCATGCGTGTGCTGCGCTGGACCCTCCGGATCCTGGTGGGACTGATCCTGCTTGCGGTCCTCGTAACGGCCGGCGTCGTCGGCTACGGCGTCTGGGCGGCGTGGCACACCGTTCCGCCGGACTCGGCAACCGTCCGTCTGGGCGACCGCTTGTCGGCTCCGGTGACGGTCCACCGGGACGCCCTCGGTATTCCCACAATCCACGCGGAGACGCTGCGCGACGCCACGGTGGCCCTGGGGTACGTCCACGCGCAGGACCGCCTGTGGCAGATGGAGACCCTGCGCCGCCTCGGGGCTGGCCGGATGGCGGAGATCGTGGGATCGCCCGTGGTTGGCCTCGACCGGTTCATGCGGACGCTCGGCCTGCACCGGGCCGCCCGCGCGCAATGGGAGATTCTCAACCCCGCCACCCGGCACGCGGCGAAAGCCTATGCCGATGGGGTCAACGCGTTTCTCAAGGACCCGCCAAGCGGCTTGCCCTACGAGTTCCGGATCGCGTTCCACACCCCGGAACCCTGGGATCCGGTCGATTCCATGCTGTGGCAGCGGTTCATGGGCCTGCAACTCTCCGGCAATTGGCACGAGGAACTGCTGAACACGCGCCTGCAGACGCGGTTCATCGGGGAACCTGAAGCACCTGCGTTCCTGATGCGGACCGAGCCGGACACCCCACCCCTTCTGACGACGGCATCCCACACCCCACCGCCCCCCGGGTTGGATGGCATGCTGGCCCGGCTGGCGGCGATGACACCGGCGGCGATCCGCCCAACCCTGGCCTCGAACGCCTGGGCGGTGGACGGGCGCCACACGGCCTCCGGCGGAGCCCTGCTGGCCAGCGATCCGCATCTCGGCTTTCAGGTTCCCATCCGGTGGTACCTGGCCCGGATCGAAACGCCCGACCTGACCCTGGAGGGGGCCACATTCCCAGGTGTGCCCTTCGTTATCATCGGCCACAACGCGCATGTGGCCTGGGGGTTCACCACCACGCACTCGGACACCATCGACCTATACCGGGAGCGCCTGGGAGACGACGCGGGCACCTACCTACGACCGGATGGCCCCGTTCCGTTCACCGTACGAAACGAGACCATCACCATCCGGTTCGGCGATTCCGAAACCCTGACGGTCCGCGAAACGGTGCATGGTCCGGTCCTCTCGGACCTCGGGTGGGGACGGTTTCAGGGCGCTGCCCCGGAGGCCCCGGGCACCGAAGTGATCGCGATGGCCGCCGCCGCCCTGCGCCCCAACGACACCACGCCGGATGCTCTGTACCGCCTGAACCGCGCCCGAACGCTGGACGAGGCCCGAACGGCCCTGCGCGCGTGGGACGCACCCCAGCAGAACATCGTTCTGGCGGACGCGACGGGGCGCGTCGGCATGGTTTCCCCGGGACGGGTTCCCCTGCGGGCGCCCGGCCACGACGGGCGCCTCCTCGCGCTTGGTTGGACCGGAACCATGGACTGGCAGGGCTGGCAGACGCGCGAGGACCTACCCAGCACGATCGACCCGCCGTCCGGACGGGTGCTGAACGCCAACAACCGGATCCACCCCGTGGACCGCGTCCATCCTCTCGCGGTGTCCTTCCCGGAACCCTATCGCGCCCGCCGGCTGGCGAACCGGCTGAACGCCCTGTCCAGCGCCACCCCATCGGATATGGCAGCCCTTCAGATGGATATCGTCTCCGCGATGGCGGCGGACCTGCTGCCTCCCCTTCTGGCGGCGGCCGACGTCGGCGCCCCGACCCATGCCGACGCGGCGGCCGCGCTCGACCGGCTGCGAGCCTGGGATCCCCCTGAGATGGCAGCGGACCGGCCGGAGCCGCTGATCTTAGCCGCGTGGCTGGACATCCTGACCCGCCGCCTGTTCCAGGACGATCTCGGACCGGTATTCGAGGCCTGGGCCGGACGCCCCCGCCCCTATCCGACCCGCGCCGCGTTGGAAAACGCCCCGCACTGGTGCGACGACATCCGCACCCCCGCCTCTGAACCGTGCCCCGAACAGGTCGCGGGCGCGCTCGACGCGGCGCTGGACTGGATCGCCGAGGAAACCGGCCGCGACGCCCTAGACGCACGTTGGGGCGACCTTCACAGGGTTCGCATGCGGCACGACCTGTTTCGGGTGATTCCCGGCATCGCAGCCCTCACGGGGCTGGAAGCGCCGACAGACGGCGGCGATTTCACGCTCAACCGGGGTGGCCACGCCGGTCTGAGCGGCGATCGCCCGTTCGAGCACGTTCACGGACCCGGATTGCGCGCCGTCATGGACCTTGCCCCGCCCGCCCGGGGACGCTTCATCATCGCCACCGGGCAGTCCGCCAATCCATTCTCGCCCCACTATGCGGATCAGTTTGAGCTGTGGCGCACCGGTCGCGTGGTACGCATTGGCGGGGGCGCGGAGACCGCCGTCCTGACCCTGACCCCGTAATACGTTCAACCCCGTAAGGCGTTCAACAGGGCGACGGCAACGCCCTGTCCGGGCGGATGGAACTGGAACCGCCCGACTCCGGCGGCTAGACTTTGGCACACGATCGGGTTCGTTCGCCCGTCGTGTCCGATCCACATCCGGAGTCCGGTCCTTTGACGCATGAACCGCTGAATATCCTTGCCCTGTTGGCCGGTGGCGTGATCGGCGTCACGCTGTTCCAGCGCCTCGGCCTCGGTTCGGTTCTTGGGTATCTGGTGGCCGGGCTGGTCATTGGACCCTGGGGTCTGGGGATGTTCACGGAAGGCGAGGATCTGCTGCATTTCGCCGAATTGGGCGTCGTATTCCTGCTGTTCCTGATCGGCATCGAGTTGAAGCCCGCCCGCCTGTGGCTGATGCGCAAGGATGTTTTTGGCCTGGGCAGCGCCCAGTTGGGGCTGACGGGCCTGGCCTTGGCCGGGCTCGCGTGGCTGTTCGGCCTTGCCCCCGGCGCTGCGGTTATTGTGGGATTCGGGCTGGCGTTATCGTCGACCGCAATCGGCCTGCAGCTGCTGGCGGACCGGGGCGAATTCGGGCGACGGCATGGCCGGGCCGCCTTCGGGATTCTGCTGTTCCAGGATCTGGCCGTGGTACCCCTGCTGGTTCTTGTGTCCCTGCTCGCCCCGGGGAAGGGCAGCGAGACATGGCAGGAGTCCATGGGTCACGTCGCTTTGGCCCTTGGCGCCATCGCGGCCGTGATCGCCGCCGGCCACCTCTTGCTCGGAACGTTGTATCGGGCGGTGGCCGGCGCCCACAATCAAGAGGTGTTCGCCGCCCTCAGCGTGCTGATCGTCCTGGGGGTCGCGTCCCTCATGGAGACGGTGGGCCTGTCCATGGCAATGGGCGCCTTCCTGGCCGGCCTGATGATGGCCGACAGCGAGTTCCGTCACCAGATCATGGCGGACATCGAGCCGTTCCGCGGGTTCCTGCTCGGCCTGTTCTTCATGGCGGTCGGCATGAGCATCGACGTCGGGGCCGCCGTGGACAATGGCCTGCTCGTTGCCGGACTGGTCGCCGGGTTGCTGGTCCTGAAGGGATTGATTCTGTTCGGGCTCGGCTGGGGGCTGAATGTCGGGCGCGACAACGGGATGCGCCTCGCGGTTCTGCTCTGCCAGGGCGGCGAGTTTGGGTTCGTCCTGTTCACGCTGGCAACCCAGACCGCCCTGATCGACACGAAAACAAGCCAACTTCTGATCCTGGTCATTTCCCTGACGATGGCGCTGACGCCGGTGATGGTGAAGCTGCTGCCGTTCCTTCTGCCCCGTACGCCGGAGCGGGCGCTGGCCGCCCTGGGACCGCGGGCCAACGACGCCGCACCGGGAACCGGCGGCCACGTCATCATTGCCGGCTATGGACGCGTCGGCCAAACCATCGTTCGGATGCTGGAGGCCGCCGGAGTGTCCTACCGGGCGCTTGACCTTCATGCGCAGCGGGTGGCGCAGGCCCGGGAAGCCGGTCAGGACGTATTCTATGGCGACGCCAGCCGGGCCGAGGTGCTCCGCGCTGCGGGCCTGGACGGCTCCCGCGCCGTCATCATCACTCTGGACCAGCCGGAGGCCGCCGAACGCGCCACCGCCGCCGTCCGGCGGCTGCACCCGGAAATCCCCGTCTTCGCACGGGCGCGTGACCCCTCTCACGTCGCAGAACTGGTGCGACACGGAGTCACCGGCAGTGTCGCCGAAGCCCTGGAATCGAGCCTCCAGCTCGGCGCCATGTTCCTGCGCGACACCGGCGATCACGCGCCGGATGCCGTGCAGTCCCTGGTCGAGTCCCTCCGCGACGAGTGCACCGCCACCGGGCGAAGCATCCCGCCGCGCGCGCCAATCCGTCCCAAGAGTCCGACGGACAAACCGGCCGAAGGCGGAACGGGAGCCGAGCCCCGCAGCACCGCACCCCGCACGGATCGGGCCGCGGCCGCGACGCAGAGACGGTACCCCGCACCGCAGCGATAGCGGGCGCGCGCCACGGTCCGCGAAAACGATGTCCGATGGGCCACACGCGGCGGCTTGGCCCGGCGATGCCGAACCGAGCGATGGCGCGGCACCGGTTCCGTCGGACCGCGCCTGAATCGAAACGGGCGCCCCGTGGGGAGCGCCCGTTCCAGACCGTATTCCGTAGCGGCGTCCGCCGTGCCCTACCCCGCGAACGTCGCGATAAAGTAGCCCGCCACGACGGCCGTACCGATCACACCGGCCACATTCGGCCCCATGGCGTGCATGAGCAGGAAGTTGCTCGGATCCGCGCGCTGGCCCTCCACCTGGGAGACACGCGCGGCCATGGGCACGGCCGACACGCCCGCCGATCCGATCAGCGGGTTGATCTTGTTCTCCTTGATGAACAGGTTCATCAGCTTCGCCATCAGCACGCCCATCGCGGTGGCGATGCCGAAAGCGATCACGCCCAACGCCAGGATCTTCAGGGTCTCACCCTGAAGGAAGCGTTCGCCCGTCATCGTGATGCCGACACTGGTGCCCAGGAAGATCGTCACCGCGTTGATGACTTCGTTCTGGGCCGCCTTGTTCAACCGCTCGGTCACGCCGCACTCCCGCAGGAAGTTGCCGAGCATCAGCATGCCGATCAGGGCCGACGCCGCCGGAACGAGCAGGATCACCATCACGGTCACGATCAGAGCGAAGATCAGCTTTTCCAGCCGCGACACCTTACGCAGGGAGCGCATGCGGATCTTGCGCTCTTTCTCGGTGGTCAGGGCGCGCATGACCGGGGGCTGCAACAGGGGCACGAGGGCCATGTAGCTGTAGGCGGCCACGGCAATCGGCGCCAGCAGCTCCGGAGCCAACTTGTTGGCCAGGAAGATGGACGTCGGCCCGTCGGCGCCGCCGATGATGCCGATAGCCGCCGCTTCCTGGCTCGTGAAGCCGATAGCCACGGCCCCAAGGAAGGTGGCAAACACCCCGAACTGCGCCGCCGCGCCCAACAACAGGGTCCGCGGGGCCGCAATCAGCGGGCCGAAGTCGGTCAGCGCGCCCACGCCCATGAAGATCAGCGGGGGGAAGATCTCCAGGTGCACACCCTGCTGGATGTAATAGAACAGACCACCGGGGTGGTCGCCCTCGGGCAGATTCACCAAGCCCGCCGTCGGCAGATTCGCCAGCAGCGCACCAAACGCAATCGGCACCAGCAGCAGCGGCTCGAACTTCTTGTAGACCGCCAGGTACATCAGCACCAAGACCACGACCCACATGACGGCCATCCGCCATGTGACGCCGGGAATCCCGGTCAGTTCGAACAGATGCTGGACGGTTTCCATGGACGACGCTCCCCTGTGACGGTCCGGATCCAAATCGGCGACGGTCGGAACCGGCCTAACCCAGGGACAGCAGAACCTGACCCTCGGCAACACTCACCCCGGCCTGCACGGACACGGCGGACACCGTGCCGCCCTGCGGCGCCTGGATGGGCGTGTTCATCTTCATCGCTTCCAACATCACGAGCTGCTGGCCGGCCGTTACGGTGTCGCCCACCTTAACGTCGACCGACACCACCGTGCCGGCCATGGGGGAGACGACGTCACCGGCCCCGGCGGCTGCCGGAGCGGGGGTTGCCGCCGGCGCGGGCGCCGGCGCGGCGGGTGCGGCCGCCGCCACGGGTGCGGCGGGACGCGCCGCCGGGGACGCGGAGGGCGCCGCCGCCACGGGCGCGCCATCGTCCTCCAGGGTCTCCACGGTTACGTCGTAAACCGTGCCCTCCACGGTGATGCGCAGCTTCTTCATGCGGGGGTCCCCCTAGCGAGCTTGGGAATGCGTCGGGTTGAGCGCCGGCAAGGACCGGCCCCAGTCGCCCTGACGGCGATGCGAATTGAACGTCTGCAGCCGGGCCTGATTGCCCCAGTCGCTCGTCGGCACGACCGGCGCCCAGACCTGGACGATGCGATAGGGGCGGTCCATGACCGCCGCCGTGGCGGCGGCGATGGCCGCCAGATGGTGGGCCGGAATACCACCGGCCGGGGTCGCGGCCAAGGCCGACGGCGGCGCAGCGGCCGCCGCCGCCGCGTTCTTGCGGGCCTCGGACGCCTTTTGCCGGGCCTCGACCATTCGGAATCCGAACCCGACGATGGCGCAGGATGCCCACAGCATGAGGAGCACCGCCATCACCACGGTGATTCCGACCAAGAGGATGTTCAGTCCCGCGAACACGCGCGCCTCCCTGATGCTGTCGAGTCGCCCATGGGCGGTTGCGGCCCCGGAACGCGCACGTCCCGGCACCGGTCGGTGAAACGGTCGCCGACGAAGCCCAGGCCCGTCGGCGCCCCGCAGTCCATCCCTTACAAGGGAATGTTGCCGTGCTTCTTCGGCGGCCGGGTCTCACGCTTGCTCAGCAGGGTGCGCAACGCGAGGGAGACACGTCCCCGCGTCTCGGCCGGACGAATAACGTCGTGCACGAACAGCTTTCCGGCGGAAATGTACGGCGACGCAAAGTGCGCCCGGTATTCATCCGCCAGTTCCCGCGACTTCTGCACGCGGTCCTCGGCCTTCTCCAGGTCACCCCGGTACAGGATGTTGACCGCGCCCTCGGCGCCCATCACGGCGATTTCGGCGGTCGGCCACGCCAGAACGATATCGGCCCCCATGTCGCGGCTGCACATGGCGAGGAATGCCCCGCCGTAGGCCTTGCGCATGATGATCGTGATCTTCGGAACCGTGGTCGCGCCATAGGCAAACAGCAGCTTGGCACCATGGCGGATGATGCCGCCCCGCTCCTGACGCACGCCGGGCAGGAAGCCCGGCACGTCCACCAGATTGACGATGGGAATGCCGAACGCGTTGCAGAACCGGATGAACCGCGAGCCCTTGTCGGACGCATCGATGTCCAGGCAGCCGGCCAGTTCTTTCGGCTGGTTGGCGATGAACCCGACCACGATACCGCTGATGCGCCCGAAGCCCACGACCATGTTTTTGGCGAAGTCGCGCTGGACCTCCAGGAAGCTGTCGGGATCAGCCAGCCGCGTGATGACGTCCTTGACGTCGAACGGCGCCTTCCCGGACTCGGGAAGGATGGCGTCCATCCCCGGATCTTCGGTCAGATCCACCACCTCGTCGACCTGATGGGGCGGCTCGCTCATATTGTTGGGCGGCAGATACGACAGCAGACGACGGACGATGTCGACGGCGTCTTCCTCGCTATCGGCCACGAAATGGATATTGCCCGACACGGCGGCATGGACGTCGGCGCTGCCGATTTCGTCCTTGCTCGTCGCTTGCCCGGTCACGCCACGAATCACCTCGGGGCCGCAGATGAACATCTCCGACTTGCCGCGGATCATGATAATGAAGTCCATCAGCGCCGGCGAGTAGGCTGCGCCACCCGCACACGGGCCGGCGATGACGGCGATCTGCGGCACCACGCCGGACAGGCGGACGTTCCGGTTGAACACCTGCCCGTACCCGGACAGCGCCATCACGCCTTCCTGGATGCGGGCACCTCCGGAGTCGTTGAAGCCGACCACCGGCACGCCACACCGTTCGGCGTGATCCATGATCAGGCCGAGCTTTTCCGCGTGCATGGAGCCGAGCGATCCGCCGGCCACCGTGAAGTCCTGACTGAAGGCCGCGACCGGGCGCCCATCGACGAACCCAACGCCGGTGATGACGGCATCGCCGGGCAGGTCCTTGCCTTCCATGCCGAACTGGCGGCTCTCGTGCTGGGCGTGAAGCCCGAATTCCTGGAAGGTTCCTTCCGCGAACATTGCGGCGAGCCGTTCCCGCGCCGTCCAGAGGCCCCTGGCATGGCGCGCCTCGATCTTTTTCGAGCCCCCACCGTGCGTGGCCACCGAACGGCGGCGTTCCAGTTCCTCGACGGCCTGCTTGGAAATCGGCATGACGGTCCCCTTCGGTTTGCGGCGCGGCAGTATAAACAGCAACGCGGGGGCCGCGTCCACCGCCATTGCGGTCCAAAACGGCCATGATTTTGGTTCTAGGCCGTCACCGGAGCAACGGGCGCGCGCACGACAGCGAAACGACGGGGAAACGGTGTCTCGGGGGTGTGACGAAGTCAAACGCAGATCGCATAGGGACCCAAAAACACCTATACAGGGGTCCGTCGATCGTGCGGCCTCCCGCCCTTTTGTCCCGCGACGTCGGAGACACGAGGTCCGTATGGTCCCGTTATGATGCTGCGCTGAGGTGCCGGGTATCTCTTGCGACGCGGCCCCAATTGAGTGGCGTCACTGCGGGGCCCCTCCCCCCGATCTGGAGCGCATTCGGGCCGCCGTCGAAGGGCCCGACCCGGACGCTGGCATGCTCACGAGAGCCCCTGCCCGGCCCCGGCGTTGAACCCACAGGCCCGATGTGAGACTCCAACCGTCGATTCGAATGGAGTCCCCTTCGCAACCCGTTATAAAGCCCATGAATCCAGCGCACGTCTGTCAAAAATGACAGCAACGGATGCGATGTATCGCGCGTGTTCAAACGAGAATGGACCAACCGGCACAATGCCTTAGCACGATCGCCCCATCCCGGCTCTCTGCCCAACAAACACCCTGCGTTTGCAGACAAAAACGGCCGACCTCGCCCGAAACGCTGACGCCCTCGTCGATCCGATCCAACGTATGGTCCCGCCCTTTCTGGCCCCGTATGTGGATTTTTTTACACGCTTCCGGGTCCGATACAAAATAAATTGACATGCCGTTTTCGCGGACCATATTGGTCAGCTATACGGTCCCCGAGAACAAGAGGGACCTCAAACCGGGAGGGACCAACATGATCAATGCACGGACCATGCGGCACATGACCGGGTCCCCGTGGCGCGCTGCCGCTGCGGGGCATCGGGCCGGGTCCGGGCGGGCGCGTCACGATGCCCGAGCGCGACCTCCGATTGCGCGGGCGCGGACGGGTGACACGCACGTTTGGGACCTCGATCAGGAACCCGATCTCGACAGCCTGCTGGCCGATCCCCTCGTCGGTCTCGTGATGGTTCGCGACGGGCTGTCTCCCGACGACGTGGCGCAATATGTACGCCGCGCGCGGGAACGTCTGGCGGCAGCATCCGCCTGAGCGTCAGCGGGCCGGACCGCGCTATCCCCCCTCTTGCCCCCCAGGCGGGCCGGCCCGCTTCTTTTTAAAGTCCTGTTTTTTGCGCAGTGTCCTTATTAGCCCAGTGTCCTCTTGGCCCACGCGGCTTTATTCGCCGCAGTCTGCGGGTCGGCCATTGGGTATCCCCGGCCCCATCACGTCGATCCGCCGGTTCCCGTCCGGCCTGAAACGCGGTACCCTTACGGCTCCCGCGTTTTGATTCTCGCCTGAATGCCCGTCATGACACTTGCCTGCTCGAGCGTTGGAGACGGTCCCCCGCTGCTGATCCTGCACGGCCTGTTCGGCGCCGGACACAACTGGGCCCGGATCGCAAAGCACATGGCCGGCCAAGGCTGGCGCGTGCTGAGCCCCGACCTGCGCAATCACGGCACCTCACCCTGGGCCGACACCATGACCTACCCGGCCATGGCGGA
This sequence comes from Roseospira marina, assembly GCF_014197855.1. Taxonomy (GTDB): domain Bacteria; phylum Pseudomonadota; class Alphaproteobacteria; order Rhodospirillales; family Rhodospirillaceae; genus Rhodospira; species Rhodospira marina. Next base: position 322,951 of record NZ_JACIGJ010000001.1, on the reverse strand, counting down.
CGACCTGAGCGCCCTGCTGGATGCGAAAGCGGACGGCGGACCCGCCTTGGTCATCGGGCACAGCATGGGTGGCAAGGCGGCGATGTGGCTGGCCCTGACCGAGCCGGCGCGGGTGCGGGGCTTGGTTGCGGTCGACGTCGCCCCCGTGGCCTATCCGCCGGGCCGCGTCATTGAGGCCTATGCGCAGGCCATGCAGGCCCTGCCCCTCGACCAACTCACCCGCCGCGCGGACGCCGATGCCGCCCTGACCGACGCGGTCCCCGAACGCGGCATCCGCGCCTTTCTGCTGCAGAACCTCGATTTACCAGGACCAGAGGGGGGATCCGCGCGCTGGCGTCTGAACCTCGATGTCCTGGCGGCGGCGCTGCCCACCATAACCGGCTGGCCGAATACGCCCCCGGAGGCGCATTACGAGGGCCCGACCCTCGCGCTGTTCGGCGAAGCCTCGGGGTACGTCCGCCCGGACCACCACGCCGCCATGCGCGCTCTGTTTCCCGCCGTCCGCTTCGAGGGGATTCCGGACGCCGGGCACTGGGTGCACGCGGAAAACCCGCCCGCAACCCTGGCGGCTCTGGAGCGTTTCCTTCAAACCGTATGACTGGGCGGGCTGAGTGTTCGGTCCCGGTTTCACTTCTGTGCGTGAGGACCCGTTCCCGTGTTCAAGATCGAAGTCGGATTTTTCGGAGTGCTGCTGCTGATCGCGGTCCTGTGGGCCGCGATGCATGTGCTGGGCAGCCGCGCCGAGCCCCTGCATAAGGCCTTGTGGATCGCGGCCCTGCTGTTCCTTCCGGTCGCAGGCTTGATCGTCTGGTTCTTCCTAGGACCGCGCGCCGTGCGCACCGCGTAACCCCGTTCGGGCTGGCCGGCGTCACGCCGGCCACAGATAGAACAGCATCAGGTAGACGAGCAGGAACAGCGCCACCATCACCGCCGAGGCGCTGATGGGCCATGTGCGGCCCAGCGCGCCCTGCAAACTATGCGTCCGTGCGGTCCAGGCCATCACGCGTTCGATCCAGCGACGGAACCCGGCCACCAGCAGGGTCCATTGTCCGCCGACACTTTCGCGAAGGATCTCGCCAAGGCGGGGCGCGCCCACGCGCCAAAACCAGTCCAGATCCAGCGTAATGGTCTCTGTCCGCTTCATCAGCGGCAGCAGCATGAAGAACGCCAGCCCCGAGAACAGCAGCAACTGAAGCTGGGTGATGACATGCGCACCGGTGTAGGCCTCGTAGTCGACCGGATAGGGCAGGATCGCATAAAGCGGACCGGGCATCAGACCAATCCCGACGCACAGGATCGCAAACACGATCATGGCCGCCCGCATGGGCCAGGGCGGATCCTTTGGACGCAAACCGCTGTCGCGCTGGAAGAACACGAACCAGGGGAACTTGATGCCCGCGTGCAGGAACACGCCGGCGCTGGCCGCCTGCAACAGCATCCAGGCCCACAGAAGGTGCTGGTCGGCCGCCCCCTGGGTGATCATGGACTTAGTCACAAAGCCCGATGTCCAGGGAAACGCCGAGATCGCCAGCGCGCCGATCGTGCCGCAGACCGTGGTGATCGGCATGGTGCGGAACAGCCCGCCGAGATCGGTGCACTTGCGCAGACCGGTCATGTAGAGCACCGATCCCGCGCTCATCAGCAGCAGCGCCTTGTAGATGATGTGCGCGAAGGCATGCGCAGCGGCGCCGTTCAAGGCGACCTCCGTCCCGATGCCGATGCCGACCACCATGAACCCGACCTGATTGATGATCGAATAGGCCAGGATGCGCCGCATGTTGTTTTCCAAGAGCGCGTACACAATGCCGTAGAACACCATGTACAGGCCGACCCAGATCAGGATCTCGGTACCGGGGAAGCCGCGCAGCAGGACATAGACGGCCGTCTTGGTGGTGAAGGCGGACAGGAAAACGGTCCCGCTCCACGACGCCTTCGGGTAAGCGTCGGGCAACCACGCCGACACCGGCGGTGCGCCGGCGTTGATGAGAAACCCGACCAGGATGAGAATCGTGGCCGGCGTGTCCGCCGACATGGCCGCGAATTCCGTCGATCCGGTGGCGGCGACATGGCCGGCGATCCCGGCCATCAGCACGGCGCCGCCGAGGAAGTGCATGAAGGCGTAGCGCAGGCCCGCTTGCCGGGCCTCCGGCGTACCGGGCGCCCAGACCACGAGCGTCGAGGCAACGGCCATCAGCTCCCAGAAGATGAACACCGAAACCAGATCGCCGGCAAACGCCACCCCGACCGCGCCACCCGCGTAGATCAGGGCAGCGGCCAGTTCCAGCACGTTCCGCTGGGGCAGCGCGAAGATGCAGCCGACAAAAGCCATCAGCGAGAAGATCGTCCCGAACAGCCGCGACAGCGCATCGGCCTCAACCAGATCGAGCTGATAGCCCAGATACGGCACGGACAGCGACACCCCGTCCGGTACCGCCCAGACCAGTCCGAGCGCCCCCAGAGGGGCGATCAGCGACACGGCCTGACGCGCCGCGCGCGGAAGGAACGGCAGCAGCAATCCGGCCAGCATCAGCACCAGGGCGGGAGGCAGACTAGTCCACGACATCGTAGAAGGTGTCCTTCCGCTTCAGGAACATGGCCAGTAACCGGGCGAAGACCACCATGGCCACGCACCCCAGGAACCCGAACCAGGCATGGAACGCGAACGCGCCCTCCAGCTCGAAATGGGGGTGCAGGTGCACGAAGAGTTCGGCCACCACGTTCAGCACCAGAATGGCGCCGAACAGCCACCACAAGGTCCGCACGCCCTCCGGCCGCACGATCCAGGGCTGACGCTCCCCGGGTTCCCGCATCGCCGGCTTTTCGCCGGCCGGCGGAACCCGCGCCACACGAACCAGACGCGGCGGGGCGTTCGGGTCGGGCAAGGGAAACAGATGGCGTATCACGGGCCGCCTCCCACAAGCTGTTCGGCCAGGGCCAGGAACGTATCGGGGAACAGGAAGAGCACGACGCAGCCGGCGGCCGTGAAGGTCAGCGCCAGCACGATCGGCAGCGGGGCCTCACCGTGGTCATGGGCGTCCGGGTACTCCTGCACCGGCAGCGCGACGGACTCGCCGGGACGCACCACCGCAAAGGCGCGATCTGCCGCATCCAGGCCATGGGTTCCGCTGTAGCCATGGCCGCCGGGCACCGCCCGGTGCGCGAACGCGTGATACACGATCGGCAGGAAGTACGCTGCGTTCAGCACGGTTGAGGCAAAGAGCACGGCGATGGCCGCCCAAGCCTGCGCGTCGTAGGCCCCGGACAGCATAAACCACTTGGACACGAACCCGACGGTCGGCGGGAGCCCGATCATGGACAGGCTGCCGATCGCAAAGGCGCCCATGGTCCAGGGCATCTTCCAGCCGATGCCGTGCAGTTCGCTCACTTTAGTCTTGTGCGCGGCCGTGTAGATGGAGCCGGCGGCGAAGAACAGGGTGATCTTGCCGAAGGCGTGCGCCATGATGTGAAGTGCGGCCCCCACCACCGACAGCGGCGCCAGAATGGCGGCGGCCAGCACGATGTAACTGAGCTGGCTGATGGTGGAATAGGCCAGTCGGCGTTTCAAGTTGTCCTGGCGCAGCGCGACGAAGCTCGCCGACAGGACGGTGAATCCGGCGGCGGCGGCGATCCAGCCTGTCGCCGGCGTGGCATTCAGCAGGTCGAGCCCGAACACATACACGACCACCTTCACAACGCTGAACACGCCCGCTTTCACCACGGCCACCGCATGCAGCAAGGCCGAGACCGGTGTGGGAGCCACCATGGCGGCGGGCAGCCAGCGATGGAACGGCATCACGGCGGCCTTGCCGATGCCGAAGACGAACAGCGCAAACAGGATCAGAACCGGCCAGCCCTCGGCCTTCCCGGCCAGCAGCCCGCCGGGCACGAAGTCCAGCGACCCCGCCAGCACCCAGCAGCCCACGATCGCCACCAGCTGCAGGCCGATGGACGTGCCCATCAGGATGCCCAGATAGATCCGGCCGGATCGCCGCGCCTCGTCGGTGCCCGTATGCGTCACCAGCGGAAAGGTGCTGACCGTCATCAGTTCGTAAAACAGGAACAGAGTCAGGAGGTTGCCGGCGAACGCGATCCCGATGGCCGACAGAATGGCCACCGCGAAGCAGGCGTAAAACCGGGTCTGGGCGTGCTCCTTGTTCCCGCGCATGTAGCCGATGGCGTAGACCGTGGTCACGATCCACAGCAGGCTGGCGATCATGGCGAAGATCATGCCCAGCGGCTCGACCTCGAAGGCCAGGGGCACGCCCGGCACCACCTCCCACAGGGTCAAGGCCGGCCGCAACCCGTCCAGCACCGGCCCGACCAGGGAGTAGACCAGCACCGTCAGGGTCCCCGCCGTCAGCAGGGTCACGGTCTCGCGCACGTTCGGCCAGCGGCCGACCAGAATGAGCGCTAGCATGCCGGCGAACGGCACAATCAGGCACAGGGCAATCGTCGTCGGCAGATCGACCAGAGGCGGACTCATTCGTGACCTCCCCCCTGCCCGCTCGTCTCGCCCGCCTGTCCGTGCGCGCCCCCGTCAAACAGCGGGTGCTCGAACGCCGGCCCGGCGTCCGGCTGGTAGTTCAGGATGAACTCCGCCGCGCTATCGGCCAGACCGACCGTGTACCGTGTATCCAAACCGAAATAGACGTTGGCCAGGGCCAGGGCGCACAGCGGGACCAGCATGACCAGCGGCGCCTCGCGAACCTTCGGGGCGTCCGCCGGGGGCGAGCGCATGTAGGCCACTTCCAGGATGCGCCAGATGTAGATGATGGCCAGGCAGGAGGACACCACGACAGCCGCCGCCATGATCCAGTGCTGGTCCGCAAGGGCGGCCTTGATGAGGTACAGCTTGCTGATGAAGCCGACGGTGCCCGGCACGCCGATCAGGCTGAGCGCCGCGATCAGAAACGCCGCGAAGGTCACCGGCATGCGGTAACCGATGCCGTCCAGGCGCTCGATCCGGGGCCGCCCGACCCGCAGCACGATGGCGCCCAGGGCCATGAACACCACGCCCTTCATCATGGCGTGGTTGACCATGTGCACCAGCCCGGCCGTCATGCCCGTGACCGAGACCATGCTGATGCCCAGCATCATGTAGCCGATCTGGGCGATGGAGGAGTAGGCGAACAGCCGCTTCAGATTGGGCTGGAAGATCGCCACCGCCGAGCCCGACAGCATCGCCACGATGGCGAGGAACGACACCACCTGCGTCTCGTGAACGGCGACCGGCAGGGTCTGGAACGCCTCGATCGGGCCGAGCACGGTGAAGAAAATCCGCACCAGCACATAGACGGCCACCTTGGTCGCCGTCGCCGCCAGGAAGGCGGTCACGACAGACGGCGCGTGGGTGTAGGCCCCGGGCAACCACTTGTGCAGCGGGAACAGCGCCAGCTTCAGCGACAGCCCGACGGCAAGGAAGGCAATGGCGACCGAGATCGTGCGGGTGTCCGCGACCTCCGGGAGGCGCCGCGCCAGATCCTCCATGTTGAGGGTGCCGGTCATCATGTACAGCAGGCCGATGCCGATCACGTAGAACGTCGCCCCCAGCGAGCCGAGGATCAGATAGCGATAGGCCGCCGTCAGCGCCCGGGGGTCCCGCCCCATAGCAACCAGGGCGTAGCTCGACAGCGACGAAATCTCCAGGAAAACGAACAGGTTGAAGACGTCGCCGGTGGCCACCATGCCCAACAGGCCGGTCAGGCACAGCAGGTACAGAACATAGAACTGCGGGATCAGGCGGCGCGGAATCTCCGCCTCGACGCTCGGCCCGGCATAGATCAGCACCAGAAGGGCGATGCCGGTCACGAGGCACAGCATGAGCGTGTCGAGCGGATCGATGACGTACTCGATCCCCCAAGGGGCGGCCCAGCCGCCCATCTCGTAGCTGAAGGCGCCGACCTGCTGCACCGTGCCGGTCAGCACAACGGCGATGGCAAACGTCGCGCCGGCCACGGCCAGCGCGAACAGCCAGGCGAGCCGGGGTGGGCGCATGAACAGGCACAAGGGCGCCGCGAACAGCGGAAGCACAACCTGAAGGGCGGGAAGATTCTGCACAAGCACGGTGGAAGCGTTTAGGGACGGGATCATGGCGCGCTCAGGCCTCCCCGTCCCGGCGGTCTTCGATCTCCAGGATCTCGTCCTCCTCCAGCGTGCCGTAGCTTTCCCGAATACGGACCACCAAGGCGAGCCCCAGCGCGGTCGTCGCCACGCCTACCACAATGGCCGTCAGGATCAGCACGCTCGGCAAGGGGTTCGTGTACAGGTCCGCGCCGTCCGGATCCACGATGGGCGCGGTGCCCCCCTCCACGTACCCCATGGAGATGTACAGCAGAAACACGGACGTCTGGAAAATGTTCAGGCCGATGATTTTCTTCGCCAGATTGCCCCGCGCGATGACGGTATAAAAGCCCGCCATCATCAACAGAATGACAATCCAGTAGTTGTACAGGCCCAGCACGGTCTCAAGCACGGTCATCCTCCCGTGCATCGATCAACGTGCCTTCGTCACAGCCCCACGCACTCGCGGGGTCATCGTCTTCCTCTTCGTCGTCGCCGTCGTGACCGACGAACGCCAGAAAGATCGACACCATCACGGCCCACACCGTGATGCCGACCCCCAGCTCGACCAGCAGGATTCCCAGGTGCTGACCGTGGTGCGGATCGTGCGCCAGGACATTGTAATTGAGGTATTCGCCGCCCATCAGCAGGGTCGCGAGCCCGACCCCGGCGTAGAGAAGGACGCCGACCGCACACATGGGCGTCGTCACCCAGCGCGGCGCCACCTGTCGGGCCCGAACCGGCCCGAAGATGAGGGTGAACACGATAAAGGCGACAGCGAAGATCACGCCGGCCTGAAAACCGCCACCCGGGCCATAATCGCCATGGAACTGAACATAGAGCGCGAACAGCATAATCGGCGGCATCAGCAGCTTGGTGCTGGTCCGCAGGACCGAATACAACCTCATGAGCGCGTCTCCGTCCCGCCGGGCGTTCGGCCGGACGCCGGGCGCCGGCGTCGGCGCCAGCTGCCCGCCAGAAGAACCATCACACCGATGCCGGCGGTAAAGATCACCGTGGTCTCGCCCAGGGTATCGTAGCCGCGATAGCTGGCGAGGACGCTGGTCACCATGTTCGGCGGCCCCACCTCGACCGGGCTATCGACGATGTAGCGCGGTGCGACGTGATGGTGAATCGGCGCGTCCGGATCGCCGAAGTGCGGCATGTCGAGCGTGCCGTAGACCAGCGCGGCGCCGGTCACCAGCACCACGACCAGAGGCACCGGATCGCGGCGGCGCGGCGGGCGCTCGTCGCGGAAGGTCAGGGCCAGCGTGCTCAGCATCAGCACGGTCGAGATGCCCGCGCCGACAGCGGCCTCCGTAAAGGCCACGTCGACCGCGTCCAGAACGACGAACAGGGATGCCGACAGCAGGCTGAAGATGCCCGACAGCATCACCACCGCGAACAGGCTGCGCAGCCGGATCATGACGATGGCCGCCACGGCCATAAAGGCCATGAGCACGATATCAATGATGTGTTCCATGGCCTCAGCGCTCCCCATCCGGTGCGCGCGCATCGACCAGGAAGGCATCGCCTTCACTCTCCCGGACGTCCACGGTTCCCTCGGTTGGACCGCCATCGCGAGTCCACGGCCGTTCGCCGTCCAGAAGGGCGGCCTGGGCCAGGGCGTGGGTCACAACCGGGCTGGTGAACAGAAGGAACACCAGGATCAGGATCAGCTTGACCCCCACCAGATCGGCGCCGATCCCGGCCTGAAGCAGCAGACCAAGGATGATCAGGCCGGCCCCCAGGGTGTCCGCCAGACTGGCGGCATGCATGCGGGTGAACACATCCGGAAAGCGGACCACGCCAATGCCGGACAGAAGGCTGAACACGCCGCCCCCGATGATGAACGCCCAGCTCAGGATATCCAGAACGAGGGCCATCAGACCTTCCCTTCCGATCCCGCCGCGTCGCTCCGGTCCGAGCGCGGCCCGGCGAGGCTGCTGTACTTGACGAACTTCAGGACGGCGATGGTGCTGGCGAAGTTGATCAGAACGTACAGCAGGGCGATGTCCTCGAACTCCGGCCGGTCGGTGAGAAATCCCAGCAGAACCAGCAGCACCACCGTCAAGGTGCCGAACAGATTCACCGCCACGATGCGGTCATAAACCGACGGCCCGCGCACGGCCCGCAGCAAGGCAAGGGCCATCGTGCCGAGCACGAACAAGCTGGCGGTGGTGAACATCAGCCGCGTTCCTTTGGAGTTCCCGCGAGACCGGCCAGGGGGCGTTCGACGCGCGCGCAGCGGCGGTCCATCTCGCCGGCCTCCAGGTCATCGATGCCGCCGCCTTCCAGCGCGTGCACCAGAATCCGGCCGCGCTCCACGTGCACAGAGATGGTTCCCGGCGTCAGCGTGATGGAATTGGCATAGATCACGGTGCCGAGATCGCTGCACTGGCTGGCCGGCACCCAGGCCATGCGCGGCGCCACACGGCCCGGATCCAGGATGCAGCGGGCAACGGCGAGGTTCGCCAGCACGATCTGCCACAGAAGCCAAGGCCAGTAGGCCAGCGCGTTCAGGGTGACGGAGACCGGAACGCCCTCGTGGTCCAACCCCTCCATCCGCCAGGCCACGAACACCGCCAGCGCGGCCGAGACCGCGCCCAAGGTCAGGAGCAACGGATCAACCCAATGGCCCGACAGCAGCAGCCACAGGGCATACAGCACGACGAACAGGCTGAGCGCATGCTTCACGGCGTGAGTCACGAGGGGGGTCTCCGGCAGGGACAAGAGGCCAGCCGGCGGCCGATTCCGACCGCCGTGCCAGCGGTAGCGCGAATATTAGTCGCCCTGCCGGGCTATGGCATCAAGGCTGGCGTCTCGGGCACCCATGTCGCGCAACGCTCGCACCACCTTGGCGCAACGGACCCAAGTGGTCTTGCGCCCGGCCAACACAGTGGCAACGGCCTTTTCCGACAGGCCCGAAAAGCGGGCGATCGCACCGGCGTCGGCATTGGCCGCACTGGCCAGAGCGGACCCATCCACCAGCACGAACTGTCCCCGTTCCTTGATCGCGGTCATCGTATCCTCGTCCTGTTTCCGATCCTGCTCCATACGCCCCGGCTCGACCGGGGAATTCCGGAGCGTGCCGGACCATAGACCGGATCGTGCGCGGACGGAAGCCCCCGCGCAACAAGCCATCCCAGAGTCACGCCTCCGTGGAGTCCGGCCCAGAAATGCCGGCGGATTCGGCCTGCGCGCGCCGCAGATCCAGCACCCGACGCAGGCGGGCCCGCGCTTCGGAATCCCTGGGCGCGAGCCGGCAGGCCCGCGCCAACACCGCACCCGCCGCCAGATAATCGCCGGCCGATGCTTCAACCGTCCCGAGGCCGTTCCACGCCGTGGCAGCGTCCGGCCGCAGAGCCACCACATGGCGCGCGAGACGCCGCGCGGTGCCGTGGCGTCCGGCCAGGCGCGCCACCTCCGCCCACTGGTGCCAGGCCTCCACCGCCGCCGGACGCACCTGCACGGCCCGCCGACAGGCTGTCTCAGCTTCGGCGAACGCGGCCATCGCCGCCAGCACCCCGCCAAGGGCCGTCAGCGCCTCGGCATGGGCTGGATCGGCCACCAGGGCGCGCCCACACAGCTCCAGCGCCTGACGCGGCCGCCGCCAGTGCATGGCAAGTCGGGCCAACAGCGCCCAGGCATCGGCATCCAGGGGGTCGGCGTGCGTGCGCGCACGGCACAGGCTCGCGGCCGTTTCGGCATCGCCACTGCGCCACGCCAGAATGGCGTCGGCCAGTGGCGGCGGGGACGAAGATCCGGAGCCGGTCATCGCACGGGCGCCCGTGTACGGCCGTCCGGCGCCCGGCGCCGCGCGCCGATCAAATCCACCAAACGAAGTCGCAACTGATCCGGACGCACCGGCTTGCGCAGGACCGGCAGGCCACCGCGTCCCGCATCCCGCAGGTGCTGGCCGTCCAGATCACCGGTCAGAAGCACGGCCGGAATGGGCTCGCGGAAATGCCCCCGAGTCAAAGCCACCGCCTCCACGCCCGTGCGCCCGCTGGGCAAGCGGAAGTCCACCAGCATGACGTCAGGATGCGCCAGGGTCTGGGTCAGCAAGGCCTCGGTCAGGTCCGACAGCCCGGCAAACACAGACACCCGATGGCCCCAGCCCTCCAGCAAAAGGGTCAGGCTCTCCCGAATAGCTGGATCGTCGTCGACCACCACCAGATGCGCGCGCCCCCGGAGGCTGTCCCACCGGTCCGTCACAGACACACGGTCGCCTGCATTGGCATCATCCTCGACCGGACCCATCTCCACCGGCCCGTCCGCCACTGCGTCCGGCCGGACACCGCCCATGTGGCAGGGCACCAGGACAGAGAACCGGGAGCCATGCCCCGGCACGGACTCCACCGTTACCGTCACGCCGAGCAGCCGAGCCACGCGGCTGACGATGCCAAGCCCGAGCCCGAGACCGCCGGCCCGCGCCGGCGCAGCCCCACGCCCCGCCGCCCCATCGTCGCCCGCAACCTGATGAAAATCCTCGAAAATAAGCTGACGTTGATCCGCCGGAATCCCGGCCCCGGTATCGACGATGTCGATCCGCAGCATGCACCCGTCCGGCTGACGGCGGGCCCCCAGAAGGACACGACCACCGGCCGGCGTGTATTTCAGCGCATTGCCGATGAGATTGCGCAAAATGACCTCCAGCAGAGCCGGATCACTGTAGAGGGTCGCACTCGGCGCAACGAATCGGAACGTCAGACCAGAGGCGTCCGCGACAGGCCCAAACTCATCGGCCAGCCGCCGCACCAGGCGACCGATGGCAAAGGGCCGTTGGTCCGGCAGGACGGCGCCCCCCTCCAAGCGCGAAATATCCAGCAGCGTGTTCATCAGGTCGGCCAAGGCGCCCAAGGCGCTCTCGATCTTGCCCAGCACGTCGCACTTGAACGGATCGGTCTCCCGCCCGGACAGCACGGACACGAACAGGTTCAGGGCCTGCAAGGGCTGACGCAGGTCGTGGCTCGCAGCCGCCAGGAACCGCGTTTTGGCCAACAGCGCCTGCTCGGCGGCGGCAATCGCGTCATGCAGGCGCTCCTCCGCCTCGACCTGTCGCGTGACGTCCTGAACATGCGCGATGAAGTGATGCGGGCGCCCTTCGCCGTCGCGCGCCAATGCCAGACTGACCCGGGCCCGGACCACCTGCCCTTCCGGCCGAAGGTAGCGCTTCTCGGCCGTGAACACCCGGACGTCCCCCGCCAGCAGGCGGCGGGCGGCCTCCAGTTCGACGTTGTGATCCTCCGGGTGCGACACCGCCGCCATGTCGAGACTGAGCATCGCCCGCTCGTCCCGCCCCAGAATGGTGCAAAGGGCACCGTTGACCTCCAGAAAGTTCCCGTCCAGCGAGACCATCGCGATGCCATGCGGCGCCGCGGCAAAGGTCTCCCGGAAGCGGCTCTCGCTAGCCCTCAGGGCGTGCTCCGCCGCGTGGCGCCGTGTAACATCGGCCACCTGCGCCACGATTTCCAGCGGCGCCCCATCCGGACCTCGGGTCAGAGCCGCGGTCATGCGCGCCCATAGAACGGTTCCGTCCGGCTTCAGGAATCGCTGCTCGCCATCATACGGCACCGTGTCACCGGCCACGGCCCGGTCGAGCCACGCCGTCATGGCCGGCCAGTCGTCGGAGTGAGTCACCGACAGCGGCGAATGCCCCATCAGGTCGTCCGCCGAGCGGCCGAGCATGAGCGTCAACGCCCGGTTCACCCGGCGCCACCGCCCGCTCATATCCAGCAGCGCCATCCCGTACGGCGCCTGATCGAAGGCATTGCGAAAACGGCTTTCGCTGCGGCGCTCCCCCACAGTCCCCTGCGCCGCTACACCCGCATCCTCGAACACGGCCAGTACGGCGTCCAACGCCACCGGCGGTTCCGCAGGCAAGCCAATCGGCACCATCGTGCAGCGCACCAACCCGCATGTGCCGTCGGCGCTAACGGGCGCGGTTTCGATCACCGCGCGGGGCATCGCCTCGCTGGTGGCAGGATTGAGCACGGCCACCATGCGCGCCCGCCGCTCGGCCGCGAGGGCGGGCGGAAGCCGCGCGAAATAGTCCACGCCAACCAGCCGATAGGCATCCCCCACACCCAGCCGTTCGGCGGCGGCGGTGTTGCCGCACACGATGATCCCGTTCTGATCCAGCAGAACAACGGCCTGCGGAGACAGGTTCCACGCCCGATCAAGTTCCACGCCCTGCATGGGCTGCCTGCTCCCGCTCGCGCCGCGCCGAGGACGCGCCCCGGCGCGGCGGCCATCGCTGTCTACTTCTTCTTACTGCCCTTGCCCTTCGCGGACTTTTCCTTGTCCTTGCCCTTGCCTGACTTGTCGTCGGTGTTGTCCTGGACGCCGCTTTCAATCACATCGCGCACGAAGCGGTCCAGCAGGCGCACACCGAAGGCGGTGCCACCCTTCGGCACCGTCGGCGCATCCTTCTTCGACCACGTGACCCCGGCGATATCGATGTGCGCCCAGGGGGTGTCTTTGATGAACCGCTGCAGGAACTGCGCGGCGGTGATCGACCCGGCCTCGCGGTTGCCCGTGTTCTTCATGTCGGCGATATCCGACTTGATGATCTTGTCGTAGGCATCGGCCAGCGGCAGGCGCCAGCACTTCTCCCCGACCGACACACCGGCCGCGGTGATGGCCCCGGCCAGGGCATCGTCATTGGAGAACAGGCCGGCGTGCTCACTGCCCAAGCTGATGATGATGGCGCCGGTCAGGGTGGCAAGATCGACGATATGGGTCGGCTTGAACCGGTCCTGGCAGTACCAGAGCGCATCGGCGAGCACGAGCCGGCCCTCGGCGTCGGTATTGATAACCTCGACCGTCTGACCCGACATGGTGTGCACCACGTCGCCTGGGCGCTGCGCGGTACCGGACGGCATGTTCTCCACCAGACCGCAGATACCGACCACGTTGGCGCGCGCCTTGCGGCCCGCCAGGGCCTTCATGAGACCGGCGACCACGCCGGCCCCGCCCATGTCCCACTTCATGTCTTCCATGCCGGCGGCCGGCTTGATGCTGATGCCGCCGGAATCGAAGGTGACACCCTTGCCGACGAACGCGACCGGCGGCGCCTTCTTGTCCTTCGCGCCCCGGTATTCCATCACCAGAAGCCGCGGCGGGCGCGCAGAGCCCTGGGCCACACCGAGCAGCGCGCCCATGCCCAGCTTGCGCATCTTGGCCTCGTCGAGCACTTCGACGGCAATACCGAGATCGGCAAGGTCCGCCACCGTGTCGCAGAACGTTTCCGGGTAGATCACGTTGGCCGGCTCGCTGACCAGCCGGCGGGTCAGCAGCACGCCCTCCGCCAAGGCCTTGGCGGGCTCAAAGGCCGTCTCTGCACCGGCCGGGTCGTCGCACAGGAGGGTCAGCGCGGTCAGGGCGGGCTTCTCGTCCGCCGTTTCCTTGGTGCGGTACTTGTCGAAGCGGAACGCACTGAGATGCGCGCCGAAGGCCGCGTGGCTGGCCGCCTCCGCCGCCGTCAGGCTCGCCCCCTCTGGCAGATCCACGGCCAGCGCGGCCGTCTCGTCGCCCAGTCCCCCCAGGGTCGAGACGGCGACCCCGCCCATGGTTTCCAGGGTGGTGGCCGTTACGGCGTCCGGCGCCCCAAGCCCGACCAGAACGATCCGGTCCAGGGTCACACCGTGAGGCGCGGGAACCACCAACGTCTTGCCGCTCTCACCGCTGAACCGGGCGCTCGCCAGGGCGCGGCTGAGCTGGCCACCGGTCAGATCGTCGAGCGTGGTGGCAGTGGCCCCCAGCGTCTTGCCGTCGAACACGCCGACGACCAGGGCGCCCTTGGCGGGAATATCAGGCTTGGCGAACGAGAGTTTCATGGAGGGTTCCTTCGGTGACACGAACAGGTCGGAGCGCCGTCCCGCGCCGGCTCGGCCGCGCGCCGACCTGGGCCGCATCCGGCCCGCGAGACTGGATGGCCGAGTGGCAAAGTCTACAAAGCCGCGACGCCGGGGGAAAGGGGGGCGCGCCATTCCGGTACACCACCCCCACGAAAAAGGGGCGCGCCGATGCGACGGCCGCCCCCCTTATCGCGTGGGTTTGCCTCACGCGCGTCTACGACGCCACGTCCAGCGTTCACCCGTTCTTGACAGCGGTCTCCACGGCCATCGCGACCTGAGCCCCATCGGGCGCCCCATCCGGCCGGCGCGTGACCGAGCGTTCCGCGTCGCGCAAAATGGCTTGCAGGGAGTCCATGGCGACACCGTCCCGACGCATGACCGTGCGAACGATCGGCTCGTTCAGCACATCCACCATGGCCGGTTCGGCGTTACCACCGAACGCATCCACATCATTGCGAAACGCACCGAGCACATGGCCGCCATTGTCCTGACGGTCGGTCATCCCATGTCCGCCGGCGGTCACATGCCGCGACCCAACTCCAGCGTTCGACGTTGTGAGCGCTTCGGCGCCCCGCTTCAACGCACCCGTTTTCATGGTTCCCGCTTTCATCCGGACCGTGAACCTACCGTCGTTCGCTGCCAGCGCCTCCTCCCTTCGAAGGAACGAAGCATCTATCGAACGATAGTGTTTTCTACGATTCAGGTCGAAACCCGACCTCAAACGCGCGCTCATTATGCAGAAGCCAACAAAAACATCAAGGACGATCGGAAAAAGTCAGGCGAACGTTAGGACTTGCGTCAAATCACTAAGACCGAAGTCCACACACGCATATGGATTTTCCCGAACCGCCGCCGACCTCATAGAAACATGATGAGCATCGTTTCAGATCACGATTGACGTCATGAACGCAGTTTGCCGTCCCTGCATCGAACAGAGTCACTATCGAACCGGATCGGACCCGCGCCGAACGTCATCGTTGATATGGAGGCCCCGCCATCGGAGCGCCACCCCTGGAGTGTCCATGTTACCGGAGTTTCACCTTGCCCCGGCCGAACGGGGCCCGGTAAGGGAGGCGTGGGGCGCCCCTGCCCCCCGCCGGTTACAAGGAATACACCCATGACATCGCCGCGTCCTGCCGAGCCATCACGGGGTCCCGGCCCGGCCACCGCCGGCCCGGCCGCGCGCGAGGACAGCGCCAAGGGCACAGACGACCGGCCGTTTGCCGGCATCCTGTTCATGCTGGCGGCCGTCGCTCTGTTCTCCGTCATGGACACGCTGGCCAAGGCCCTGACGCCACATTTTCCGGTTGGTCAGATCCTGTTCTTCCGCGCTGCGGCCGCGCTGGTCATCCTGGTGCCGCTGGCGCTGCGTCTGGCCGGCCCGGGTGCCTGGGGGCGGATCCGAGGCGCGGAAGTCACGCTTCTGGTCGCCGGCCTTCTGGGCGCGGGGGCCCTGGTCAGCTTCCTGATGGCGTGGCGCACCCTCCCCCTGGTGGAGGTCGCGGCCATTCTGTTCGCAGCCCCGCTGATCGTGACCGCGCTGTCTGTTCCCCTGTTGAAAGAACCGGTCGGCGTGCACCGCTGGAGCGCCGTCCTTCTCGGATTCGTGGGGGTGCTGATCGTGCTCCAGCCGGGGGGCGCGGTGTTCGGCATTGGGGCGCTGTGGGGAGGGCTCGGCGTCCTGAGCTATTCGCTCTGGTTCATCAGCCTGCGGCGCGCCGGCAAGACCGTCTCGTCCTACGTGGTCGCGGTGACCAACGCTGTCATCATGCTGCTGCTCGCGCTGCCCCTGATCCTGTGGGCGTGGGTGCCACCGACCCCGATGCAGGCCCTGGGCCTGATCGCGATCGGCGCCGTGGGCGGCCTGGCGCAATTCTGCCTCGTCCGGGCCTTCAGCCTCGCGCCCGCGTCGCTGATCGCGCCGTTCGACTACAGCTACATCCTGTACGCGACCGTTCTGGGGTATGTCGTCTTTGGGGACTTCCCGGCCCCGACAACCTGGGCCGGCGTCGCGCTGCTGACGGTGGCGGGGCTGTACATCATCCACCGGGAGCGCGTCACAGCGGCACGCAAACGGGCCGCCGATCCAAGCTGACCGGCGGCCCGTGGTGTCGTCTGCCCCTGGTTTCGTCCGCCCCGGTTTCGTTGGGGCGGACCGTCAGAGATCCATCTGCTTGGCGCCCCAAATGTCCCGAGCGTAGGTGTGGATGGAGCGGTCCGACGAGAACAGCCCCATGCGCGCCACGTTCAAAATTGCTTTACGCGCCCAGGCATCCGAATCGGTGAACAGGTCATCGACATGGGCCTGGGCCTCGACATAGGCCCGGAAGTCGGCCAGCACCATGTACTGGTCACCGCCATCGAACAGCGTGTCGCGGATAGAGTTGTACCGGTTGACCTGCTGCGGATTGAAATAGCCCGACGAAATCATGTCGACGACACGCCGCAGATCGGCGTCGTGCTCCACGACCTTCCAGGGATTGTAGCCCTTGCGCTTGGTCTCCTGAACCTGCTCGGTCGTCAGGCCGAAGATGAAGATGTTGTCGTCCCCAACCTCTTCCTTGATCTCGATGTTGGCCCCGTCGAGCGTGCCGATCGTCAAGGCGCCATTCAGCGCGAACTTCATGTTGCCGGTGCCGGACGCCTCCGTCCCGGCCGTCGAGATCTGCTCCGACAGGTTGGCCCCCGGGATGGTGATCTCGGCGTTCGACACATTGTAGTTCGGCAGAAACACCAGCTTCAGCGTATCGTTGACGGCCCGATCGTTGTTGATCGTCAGGGCAACGTCGCCGATCAGGCGAATGATCTGCTTGGCCAAATAGTAGCCCGGCGCCGCCTTGCCGCCGATCACCACGGTGCGCGGCACCGGGTTGGCGATGCGACCCTCGCGAAGCTGCACATAGCGGTGGATGACGTGCAGCAGGTTGAGGAGCTGGCGCTTGTATTCGTGGATTCGCTTGACCTGGACGTCGAACATGGAGGTCGGGTCCAGCGTGAAGCCGGTCCGGGTCTCCAGATGCCGCGCGAGCCGCTCCTTGTTCGCCAGCTTGATCGCATTGAACCGCTCGCGGAAGGCGGCGTCCTCGGCCAGCGGCTCCAGCGCGTGCAGCGCGGTCAGATCGGTCTTCCAGGAGTCGCCGATGGCCTCCGAAATCAGGTCGGAGAGCTTCGGGTTGCACTGCAACAGCCAGCGCCGCTGGGTCACGCCGTTCGTGACGTTGACGAAGCGGTTCGGATACATGGCGTCGAACTCGGGGAACACCTTCTCGCGCAGCAGCTTGGTGTGTAGCGCGGCCACGCCGTTCACGCGCTTGCTGCCGACGATGGCGAGGTGCGCCATGCGGATGCGCTGGGTGTCCTCGTCCACCAGCGACATCTTGCGCAGCACCTCCATCTCGCCCGGGAAGCGGAACCGGACCTGCTGCAAGTGGTCGTGGTTGATGAGGTAGATGATCTCCAGGTGGCGCGGCAGGACATGCTCCAGCATACCGACGGGCCAGGTCTCCAGGGCTTCTGGCAGCAGGGTGTGGTTGGTGTAGCAGAAGGTCTCGCGCGTGATCGCCCAGGCCTCGTCCCACTCCATCTCATGCACGTCCATCAACAACCGCATCAGCTCCGGCACCGCCAAGGCGGGGTGCGTATCATTGAGCTGAATTGCGATCTTCTCGTGGAAATTGTGCAGATCATTGTGGACGCGCAGGTGGCGGGCGATGATGTCCTGCAGCGAGGCAGAGACGAAGAAGTACTCCTGCTTCAGCCGCAGTTCCTGGCCCAGCACCGTGCTGTCCATCGGGTACAGCACCTTGGACAACGTCTCCGAGGTCGTCTTGTCCTTCACGGCCTCGATGTAGTTGCCCTCGTTGAAGAACCGCAGATCGAAGTCGTTAGTCGCCCGGGCCGCCCACAGGCGCAGGTTGGAGATCGCCGGGCTGTCGAAGCCGGTGATCTTCATGTCGTGCGCGACGGCGTGGACGTCGTTGGTGTCCACCCATTCGCAGCGCTCATGACCCTTCTCGTCCTTGAAGCAGACGATGCGGCCGTTGAACCGCACGGGGTAGGTGACGCTGTGACGCAGGAACTCCCAGGGATTGCCGCCGTGCAGCCAGCTGTCCGGATGCTCCACCTGCTGGCCGTCCTCGATGGTCTGCGAGAACATGCCGAATTCGTAGTGGATGCCGTAGCCATGGCCCGGGTAGCGGTGCGTCGCCATGGAATCGAGGAAACAGGCCGCCAGCCGCCCCAGGCCGCCGTTGCCGAGGGCCGGATCCGCCTCTTCCTTCGCCAGCACGTCCAGATCCTGGCCCAGGCTCGCCAGCGCCTCGCGCACGTTCTCCTCAAGACCGAAGTCCAGCAGGTGCTTCTTCAGGCGGCGGCCGGTCAGGAACTCCATGGACAAGTAATAGACCCGTCGGGTGTCCTGGCCATACTGCGCCCGGCTGGTACCCATGCCGCGTTCGGACAGAATGCCCTTCAGCATATGGGCCAGCGCCTGGAACCACTGGCGCGGCCCCGCGGCGAGCGGATCGTGCCCCACGACCCGCACCATGTAGGAAATCAGGCCCCGGCGGATGCTGTCCGCGTCATGGAGGTTGACGCGGAATTCACCCTCGAGGGCTTCCTTGACCAGATGGTCCATATTTGCCTGTCCCCGTCTCGTCGTGGCCGCGCCGTCGTGGTCGACGCGGCCCCGTTCCATGTGTGACTGCGTCTTATCGTGTGCCGGGTCCAGACCCGGACATCGCCGAGGGCGATATCAATCCGCGTGCAGAACTTCGCTGTAGAGACCAAGGTAATCGCTCGCCACCCGATCCCATCCATGGTCCACCGTCATCGCGTGCCGCACGACGGCCGCCCAAGTCTCGCGGTCCCGATACAATTCGACGGTCCGGCGCACGGCGTGGATCACTTCGCCCGGATCCGCATGATCGAACACGATGCCCGTGCCCATCTCCGCCTCCGCCACGTCGATCACGGTGTCGGCAAGCCCGCCCGTGCGCCGCACCACCGGCAACGTGCCGTACCGCATGGCGTACATCTGCGTCAAACCACAGGGTTCGAACCGCGACGGCACGAGCAGCGCATCGCTGCCCGCCTGGATACGGTGCGACAGCCCCTCGTCGTAGCCGATCCGGGCCGCCACCGCATCCGGCCGCGCGCCGGCGGCCCCCTGCACATGCCATTCCAGTCCGGGGTCCCCGGATCCCAGGATGACGATTTGCCCGCCGCTGTCCAGAATAGTTGAAATAACAGACAGCGCCAGATCGATGCCCTTTTGTTCGACAAACCGGCTGACCACACCGAACAGCGGCGCGTCGGGCCGTTCTGCCAGCCCCAGCTCCCGCTGAAGGGCCGCCTTACACACCGCCTTGCCATCCAGGTTTTCCGCGTCAAAGGGCGCGGCGATGTAGGGATCGGTGGTCGGATTCCACTCCTGCTGATCGACTCCGTTCAGGATGCCCTGAAGGCGCGCGCCCCGGCTGGACAGCAGGCCGTGCAGCCCCTCCCCGCCCATCTGAGTCTGGATCTCGCGGGCGTAGGTCGGGCTGACGGTAGTCAGGAAATGGCTGTAGTACAGGCCTGCCTTCAGGTACGAGACGTGGCCGTAGAACTCCAGCCCCTCCACCCCGAACATCATGTCGGGAAGCCCGACCATCGGCAGGATCTCGCGCCCGAATATGCCCTGGTAATGGAGGTTGTGCACGGTGAATACGGTGCGCGGCCGCGGCACGCCCCAGAGCCACAGGTAGGCCGCCGTGAGCCCCGCCTGCCAGTCGCTGGCATGAACGACATCCGGCACCCACTCCGGCACCACGCCCTGCGCCGCCACCATGGCCCCGACCCGTCCCAGCAGGCCGAAGCGCAGAAAATTGTCGGGCCAGTCATGGCCGTACTCGTTGAGGTAAGGGCCGCCCGGCCGCTCGAACAGCGGCGGGCAGTCGATCAGCAGCAGGGACTGTCCGGTCGCGGGTTCCGTCGCCGGAATCAGGCGAGCCCACACGTTGGGCAGCACCTCCCCCAGGCTGATCGCGGGACCGGTTGTCTCGACGCGGTCCAGGAGGCCCGCGTAGGCCGGCATCAGAATGCGGGCGTCCACGCCCAGGCGCGTCAGCGCCACGGGCAGGGCTCCGGACACGTCGGCCAGTCCGCCCGTCTTCACAAGAGGATGGGCTTCCGATGTCACGAACAGCACGCGCATTTAGGGGGGATCCCGGGTCCAGTGTCAGGTGGGCGGGACCTTAGCGTCCCGCCGCCTGGAAGCAAAGCCCCGCACGCCGCATTGCCGACTAAAGATGGCCGGGAGCGCGCCGGACGAAGAAATCGGGCACAGTCACATTCCGTTCATTGATTGGCCGCGACACGCGTGTATATGGTCCCGCGAAACGGGCACGAGTCGAACCCCCACTGCCAAACCACACCAGCCCCGAGAGAGGGAACCAGATACATGCCACAGGACACACGGTCGGACGTCCCTCCCAGCGGGCCAAACGTCGCGGATGAACTCGCCTTCGCCAGCGGCGTCAACAAGGCCATGCGCGGGACTCTGGCCCTGGTGCTGGCGGGGGGCCGCGGCTCCCGCCTGCTCGATCTGACCGACAAGGAAAGCAAGCCGGCCGTGCCGTTCGGCGGCAAGTACCGGATCATCGACTTCCCGCTGTCGAATTGCATCAATTCCGGCCTGCGTCGCATCTCCGTTTTGACGCAGTACAAGGCCCATACGCTGATTCACCACATTCAACGCGGCTGGGCCTTCCTGCGGGCAGAGGTTGGGGAGTTCGTCGAACTGTGGCCGGCGCAGCAGCAGACCGCCGCCGGGTCCTGGTACCAAGGCACCGCCGACGCTGTGTTCCAGAACATCGAGCACATCCAGTTTCACGGCGCAGAGCACATTCTCGTGCTGGCGGGCGACCATGTGTACCGGCAGGACTATTCCAAGCTGATGGCCACGCACTTGCGCTCCGGCGCGGACGTCTCGGTGGCCTGCATCGAGGTCCCGCGCGAACAAGCCACGGCCTTCGGTGTGGTCGACGTCGACGACCACGACACCATCATCGGGTTCCTGGAAAAGCCGGCCGATCCGCCTTGCATCCCGGGCAAGCCGGACCGCGCCTTCGCGTCCATGGGCATCTATCTGTTCAACGCCGAGTTCCTGATCCGGGTGCTGGAAGAGGACGCGCACGACCCCAATTCGTCCCGCGATTTCGGCAAGAACATCCTGCCCAGCCTGCTCGGGCGGTGCCGCCTCGCCGCCCACCGGTTCGAGGAAAGCTGCGTGTTCCCACCGCACGCCACCGACGAGCCGTACTGGCGCGACGTCGGAACCATCGACGCCTACTGGGCGGCCAACCTGGATCTGGTGGAAGTCACCCCGGACCTGGATCTCTACGACCCGGCCTGGCCGATCTGGACCGATCAGGTGCAGCGCCCGGGCGCGAAGTTCGTCTTCGACGAAGCCGACCGGCGCGGCATGGCCGTGGACTCAGTGCTGGCCGCCGGCTGCATCGTCTCGGGCGGCCAGATCAAGCACTCGCTTCTGTTCAATGACGTCCGCGTGAACTCGTACTCTGTCGTCGAGGACTGTGTCGTTCTGCCGCGCGTGGACATCGGGCGTCGGGCACACCTTAAGAAGGCCGTCATCGCCGCCGGCACGCGCATTCCCGCGGGGCTGGTCGTGGGCGAGGATGCGGAGGAGGACGCCCGCCGCTTTACCCGCACCGAGAACGGGGTGACCCTGATTACCCAGGACATGATCGACAGGCTGTCGCTGTAGACGACGCCACAGCGCAGACAGAGGTGGCGCGTCGGGGAGACCCGGCGCGCCGTCGTTTTTTGTGAACCACACATAAAAAGAACGCGACGCGTCATGCCCGCCGCACGGCCCGCGCCCGTGAACCTCCACCGGCGCAGCGCGCCGTCAGGCCGACGCCGCCAGCAACCCCCGGGCCGTGGCGATCAGCGCATCGACATCGGCGCGTCGCGTGGCGAAGTGAGTCACCAGCCGCACCGTGCCGGGCGTGTCCGACGGCCAGTCGTAAAACGCATACCCGGCGGCCCGCAAACCTTCCCGCACCGCGTCCGGCAGCACCGGAAAGGCCATGTTGGCCTCAACCGGATCCGGCAGGAGGACACCGGACAGGGTCGACAGTCCATCCCCCAGACGCCGCGCCATCGCGTTGGCGTGGCTGGCGTTCCGCCGCCACAAATCATCGTCCAGATACGCGACAAGCTGCGCCGCCACGAACCGCCCCTTGGACACCAGGTGGCCGGCCCGCTTGCGCCGCTCCTCCACATCCTCGGACAGGCCGGGGCGCAGGAACACGACCGCTTCGGCCGCCCAGGCGCCGTTCTTGGTCGCCCCAAGGCTTAGGACGTCCACGCCCACCCGCCACGTGATATCCGCCGGCGCACATCCCAGCGCGACCGCCGCTTTGGCGAATCGGGCCCCGTCCATATGCAGGCGGAGGTCGTATCGACGGCAGACCTCGGCGATGGCCGCGATCTCGTCGGGTGCGTAGAGCGTGCCGCACTCCGTCGCCTGCGTCAGGCTGACCACGGCCGGTCGAACCCGGTGCACCTTGCGGAAGCCGGTTCGGCGGATGGCCGCGTCCAGCGCGTCGGGATGCAGCTTGCCCCCGGGTCCGGGAATCCCAACCAGTTTCGCGCCCGCCGTAAACATTTCGGGCGCGCCGCATTCGTCCGTGTTGATATGGCTGTCCTCGTGACAGAACACGGCCCCGAACGGCGGGCACAGTTGGCCGAGGGCCAGTGCGTTGGCGGCCGTGCCCGTCACGACGGGGTAGACCTCGACCGGTGTCTCGAACAGGTCGGAGACCCGGCGCGTCAGCCGCTCGGTCCAAGAATCGGCGCCATAGGGTGGCGCGGTCCCCTCCGACGCATCCGCGAGGGCGCGCAGAATCTCCGGCGCGGCCCCGGTCACATTATCGCTGGTGAAATCCACGATGGCTCCCGCGCCTTACTGCCCCGCAACCGTCAGGCCGTCGACCCGCACGGTCGGGCTGTCGGTGCCATAGCGCAGGACAAGATCATCCGCCGGCGTCAGGCCGGCAAAGATCGCCTGCAACGTCCCGGCAATGGTGCACTCGCTGACCGGATAGGCGATCTCACCGTTTTCGATCCAGAACCCGGCGGCGCCCCGGGAGTAGTCCCCGGTGATGGTATTGACGCCTTGCCCAACCAATTCAGTGACATAGAAGCCGTCTTTTATGTCCGACATCAAGTCGTTGGGCGTCAGCGATCCCGGTTGCAGATAGACGTTGCTGGCCGAGGCCCGCGGCGGCGAGCCGGTGCCGCGCACGCCGTGCCCGGTGGGCGGCAAACCAAGCTGGCGCGCCGAACGCAAATCGAGAAGCCATGTGGTCAGGCGGCCGTCGTCGATCAGGTTGTACGGCCGCGTGGCGAGCCCCTCGGCGTCGCAGGGCCGCGACTTCAGGCCCCGATGGCGGTGCGGATCGTCGATGATCCGGATCCCCTCCGCAAACACCTGCTCCCCCATCTTGTCTTTCAGGAAGCTGGTCCCGCGCGCGATCGAGGCCCCGTTGATGGCGCCCAGAAGGTGCCCGATGAGAGAGCGCGCCACGCGCGGATCGAACACCACCGGGACACGCCCGGTGCGGGGGCGCCGCGCGCCCAGGCGGCGGACGGCGCGCTGGCCGGCGGACCGTCCAACCTCCGCCGCGTCCCGCAGGTCGGCCCGGAACACCGCGGCCGTGTAGTCGTAGTCCCGTTCCATGCCGCCGACATCGTCCCCGGCGATCACACTCGCGGCCAGGGACGACCCGGTGCGCGCGTAGCTTTGCGAAAAGCCGTTGGAGGCCGCCAGGGCAACCCGAGTCTGCGACCAGCCGGCCTCGCCCCCCTCGGAGTTGGTCACCCCCGGCACCGCCCGCGCGGCATCCTCGGCCGCCCGCGCCATGGCCGTCAGCTCCTCGGCCGACGGTTCGGCCGGATCGCAGCTTTCCAGACCCGGCAGATCGCGCCCGATCTGGTCTGGATCCGCAAGTCCCGCGAAAGGGTCCTCCGGCACCGTGCGCGCAATGGCAACGGCGCGGTCCACAAGGTCCCGCAGCGCCTCGGGCGACCGGTCGGCGCTGGATACGATCCCCTGGCGCTTGCCGACGAACACCCGCAGGCCGATGTCGCCCCCCTCCGATCGCTCCAGACGCTCCAACGCGCCCATGCGCCACGCCACCGACAGCGAGATGCCGTCCATCAGGATGGCGTCGGCGGCGTCGGCCCCGGCGGTTTTGGCGCGGGCAATCAAATCTTCGAGCAGGGAGAGGGTCTCGGCCTCGGACATGCAGCAGGTCTCCGATGGGTACGCGGTCAGAAGCGGCGATCCTAAAGCCTTCGCGGCGCCGACGCGAGGGCAACGGCCGGGATCCAACCGAAAGCGCCGGTCGCAATCAGGCTACTTCCAGATCGGCTTACCGGAGCCGGGCAGACCATAGTCCGCCCACTTGCGCGTCACCTCGTCGATGACAGCGTCGGTCATGCGGATTTTCTCGCCCCACTCACGGTGCGTTTCCGGCGGCCATTTGTTGGTCGCGTCGAGCCCGATCTTGCCGCCGAGGCTGCTTTCCGGGCTGGCGAAGTCCAGGTAGTCGATGGGCGTGCCCTCGACCACGGTAATGTCGCGCGCCGGGTCCATGCGGGTGGAGATCGCCCACATGACGTCCTTCCAGTCGCGGGCATTGATGTCGTCGTCCACCACGATGACGAACTTCGTGTACATGAACTGGCGCAGGAACGACCACACGCCCATCATGACGCGCTTGGCGTGGCCGGGATAGGCCTTGCGCATGGACACCACGGCAATGCGATAGGAGCACCCCTCCGGCGGCAGCCAGAAATCCACGATCTCCGGGAACTGCTGGATCAACAGCGGGATGAACACCTCGTTTAGGGCCTCGCCCAGCACGCTCGGCTCGTCCGGCGGCCGGCCGGTGAAGGTGCTCAGGTAGATCGGCTTGCGCCGCATGGTGATGGCCGAAATCCGGAACACCGGGAACTGGTCGACCGCGTTGTAATAGCCGGTGTGATCGCCGTACGGCCCCTCGTCCCCGAACTCGTCGAGCATCACGTGCCCTTCCAGCACGATCTCGGCGGTGGCGGGCACCTTCAGCGGCACGGTTTTGCAGTCCACCAGATCGACCTTACGGCCGCGCAGCAGGCCCGCGAACTGGTATTCCGACAGGGTGTCCGGCACCGGCGTCACCGCCGCCAGGATCGTGCCGGGATCGGCACCGATCACGACGGCGGCCGGCAGCGGCTCCTTCTTCTCCGCCGCCCAGCGCCGATAATGCTGCGCACCCCCGCGATGCTTCAGCCAACGCATCAGGACGGTGTCGCGACCGGTCACCTGCATGCGGTAGATGCCGAGGTTGAAGACGTCTTCCTTGCGGCCGCCCTTCCGGTCCGCCTGCGGGCCCTGCGTGACCACCACGCCCCAGGTGATGAGGGGCGCCGGCTCCCCGGGCCAACAGCTCTGCACCGGCAAACGCCCGAGGTCGATGTCCTGGCCGGTCAGAACCACCTCCTGGCACGGCGCCTTGGAAACCGAACGCGGCTTCATCGCCAGCACGGTCTTGAACAGCGGCATCAGTTCCAGCGCCTCGCGCCATCCCCCCGGCGGCTCCGGCTGTTTCAGGAAGGCAAGCGTCTCTCCCACCTCCCGCAACTCGGCCGGCGTGCGATCCATGCCCCAGGCGACGCGCTCCACGGTGCCGAACAGGTTGACCAGCACCGGCATGTCGTAGCGCCGTCCGCCCTTCCCGACCACGTTTTCGAACAGCACGGCCGGCCCGCCCTCGGCCAGAAGCCGGGTCTGGATCTCGGTCATTTCCAGGACGGGGGAGACGGGTGTCCCGACCCGAACCAGTCGCCCCTCCCGATCCAGTCGGCCCATGAAATCGCGTAGGGAATCAAACGGCATCACCACATCTCCGGCGTGTATTCGCACACCGCCCCGCGCGGTCCACGCAGGGCGAAGCCCCGAACAGGGACCTGAACATGCGATGGCTTACACCGCGATCCCGCTGAAGGAAATGACCTTTTCGGCGGCCTCGGTCGCGCGGGAGCGGCGAGGCCGCATGCGGCGGTGACGGCCCGTGCCCCCGCAACGCGGGCGCCGCACGACCGGCCGCGCTAATACCGTTCGAAGCCGCGCATCAGCTCCCAGTCGGTCACGCGGCGGTCGTATTCAAGCTGCTCCCAGTTGGCCGTGTGGACGTAGTGGTCCACGACCGCGTCACCCAACGCGGACCGCAGCATCTTGGATGTCTTCAGGTGCGCGGCGGCTTCGCGCAGGGTTGTGGGAATGTTCTTCAGCGTGCCTTTCCCATAGGCATCGCCGACGAACGGCTCCGGCAGTTCCAACCCCTCCTTGATGCCGGCGATCCCCGCCGCCAACAGGCCGGTGTAGGCCAGATACGGGTTTGCGTCCGCGCCCGGCACCCGGCACTCGCAGCGGATCGCCTTGGTGCCCTCCCCGCACAGGCGGAAGCCGGCGGTGCGGTTGTCCCGGCTCCATACGAGTTTGGTCGGCGCGAACGTGCCGTTCTGGAATCGCTTGTACGAGTTGATGTAGGGCGCCAGGAACCAGGTGATGTCGGAGGCGTAGGCGATCTGGCCCGCCACGAAATGGCGCATCAGGTCGGACATGCCGTAGGGTTTGCTCGGGTCGTAGAACTTCGGCGTCTCACCGACCGCATCCCACAGCGACATGTGGATATGGCACGAGCTGCCCGCGAGGTCGCAGGCCCACTTGGCCATGAAGGTGACCGCCTTGCCATGGTCGTGCGCGATTTCCTTCATCGCGTTTTTCATGACCACGTGACGGTCGGCCATGCTCAGCACATCGCAATAGCGGATGTTCAGCTCTTCCTGACCAGGGCCCCACTCGCCCTTCGAATTTTCGACAGGAATCCCGGAGTCCTGAAGATGGTTGCGCATGGCGCGCACCACGCCCTCTTCCTTGGTGGTCTGGAAGATATGGTAGTCCTCGATGTACGACCCGGCGGTGCGGGCGTCGCGGTAGTGCTTGTCGCGCAGCGCCCCGTAATCCTCGTCGAACAGATAGAACTCCAGCTCCGACGCCGCGAAGGCCGTCAGGCCCATCGCTTCAAGCCGCCCCACCTGGGCCTTCAGCATGGCGCGGGGTGAGTGCGGCAGCGGCGCATGGTCGTGATGGTCCAGCACGTCGCACAGCACCATCGCCGTGCCCTCCAGCCAGGTGCAGCGGCGCAGCGTGCTCATGTCCGGCTTCATGACGAAATCGCCGTAGCCCAGCTCCCAACTGTGTGCGGCATACCCAGGCACCGGCTCCATGTCGATGTCGTTGGCCAGCAGGTAATCGCAGGCGTGGGTTTCCTCATGTCCGCCGTCCATGAAAAAGGCCGCGTGAAACCGCTTCCCGATCAACCGCCCCTGCATGTCGGGGAATACAACCAGAACCGTGTCGATCTCGCCGACGCTGACCGCCTGCTTCAGGGCATCGAAGGTAAAGCCGGACTGCATAAGATTTCCTGCCTCTTCCGTGGAGTGCGGTCGATCATTGGACCTCGAATGACTGTGAGCGTAGCGCGGCTTCCGATGCCAGGAAACCGGTTTTCGCCCGGGTCGGACGCCCGTTTTGCGACATGCGCGGGCGTCCCGAAGGGCGGCGCCTGCTACAGCATCGACGCCGCCTGGGCATGACAGCACGACGGATCGCTCCGCAGCGGAACGCCCGTGACACACGTCGGACACACGAGAAACGGGTCGCTACACTCCTTTTTTACTCGCACACAAACAGACTTAAATCTATCAAAGGTACACTCGACTAAGAATTGCCAAAATACAATCCCTATTTTATCACTCAAGTTATCGACTTCGTTTCGCGTCCGATGCTACATTTCACCGCTTAAAGATCGCCACTCTCCACCAAACACTCGTTTTGATGGAGATGCGTCTTTGGTCGCAGCCGACATGCGCAGACGGACCTCGGTTCGGCGCAGGAAACGGCCGCGTCGCAGCCATCGTACCGTCGCCCCATCACCTGACGTGGAGGAAGTCCCACATGGCCACGCCGACAACGCAGTTCGACCCGGTGAACTACCTCAGCCAAAACATCGACGTTCTGAACGCGATCGCCAACGGACTGTTCGGCGGTGGTGTGACGACCGACTACGACGGCGACGGCGATGTTGATCGGTTCGACTTGGCCCGGTTCCATTTCGAGACGTTCGGTTGGAACGAACGGCGCAACCCGAACAGCACGTTCGACACCTCGGCCTATCTGGCCGCCAATCCCGATGTCGCGGCCGCCGGCGTCAATCCGTTCCAGCATTTTCAGCAGTTCGGCGTCGCAGAGGGCCGCTCCCCCAACGCCTCGATTCCGTCGCGTGCCAATTTCGACGCCACAACCTATCTGGCCAACAACCCGGACCTCGGGGCGGCCGGGCTCGACACGCCGGCGGAGGCGTACCAGCACTTCATCAACCACGGCCAGTTCGAGGGACGGCCGGCCAAAAACACCACGGGCGAGACGATAACCCCGCTGGAGAACGACGACGTCACCCCCGTTGTCCCAGGCCCGGGGGACGATGACGACGACACCGGCGGTGGCGGGGGCTCGACGGGCGGCAACACAATTACACTGTCGGCCCCGAGCGCCGTTGTCGACGGAACGACCAAGACCAACGCCGACGCCGTCACGACCGTGAACGCCGATACGATCAAGTCGTCGTACGCCAATCTGAGCGGATCGAAGGTTGATGGGCTCGACGGCACCGACACGCTCGTCATGTCCGATGTGATGAATGACACCATCAAATTCTCGGGCCTTGGCGCTTCGGATTATGCGCTGACCGACTTCACGAACATTGAAACGCTGAAATTGGCCAGTGGCGGAACCAATAAGGTCGCACAGTTCGATCAAACAACGACCTTCAAAACCATTGTTGGCAGCGACGGCAAAGATCAAATCTACGGAACAACCGCGATGAGAGACGGCGCCTCCATTTCTTTGGGGGCTGGGAATGACACTCTGTACATATATGATTATCTGGACGATTCGAAGGGCGATCCCACCACAACGGCGAATATGAACGTCGATCTTGGCAGTGGCGATGACTCGTTCGGAACAACGACGGCGAACGGGGACAGCAAGATCGTTAACTTCACGGCCAACACCGTGATCGACGGGGGGACCGGCACCGATACATTCTACGCGGTCAAAGGGACCGGCACGGTCACCGGCAACGTCGAAGTGGGCGGAGACGTGGCTGAAATCTGGCAAGGCACCGTGAAGAACTTCGAAAATCTGGTCCTGCACTCTGCCGACACCTACCTTCAGCTGAACATCGCGCAGTACAACCAGTTCACCACCATAGAATCGCAGGAAGGCGCCGGCACAAACGGGGGCGTTCTGGCCTTCCATGACTCCGGGACCGTCACGGCAAAAACCGTCACGGAAATCGGCACCAGCACTGCGCGCCCCGCGATCTACAAGTTTCAGACCGGCAACAACACGTTCAACGCGGCGACCGGAGACATGAAGGTCGTCGGCGCCGCCGGGGTGGAGACCTTCAATTTTGCAAACGGCCTCACGGCCGATGACGACATCGACGGCGCGGGCGGAACCGACATCCTGAACATCACGGGCGTGGCCACGGGCAGCGGCGATGTGGTCAACGTCGAGACGATCAACGTCACCTTCGTGACCGATTCGACCTTCACCACCGGCGCGATGGCACCGGGCGCGGCGGCGACCATCGACGCCTCGGAGTCGTCGGGAAAGGTGACGCTGGATGCCTCCGCCTTCGTGGTCACGACCAAGCTGACCATCACCGACGGCCAGGGCAACGACACGATCACCATCGGGTCGAGCGCCGCGAACCGTGAGTTGACCACGGTCGCGTTGGCGACCGGGGGAGCCGATACCATTGCCGTGGCTCCGGGCGCCGCTATCGCTTTGGCCGGAAACGCGGCCACGATCAATAACTTCACCGCTGGCGCCGTAGCCGGCGCGGACAAAATTGCCTTCAGCTTCAACGGCAGCGATGGTTTGGATGGCATCGACAAAGGCATTGATTCGAATGGTGCCGTAACTGGTGCAGAATATGTCGTCACGATCACCGAGGCGTCGCACAGCGCCGCGGATTTGACCGACGACGCCGACAGCGGCGCGGTGGAAACGGCGATCATCGCGGCCATCGATCTCACGACGCTCAGCGATGGCAACGACATCCTCGTCGCGCTCGGCAACGGCAGCGGCACGGCCACCGGTATCTACGCCGTCGACGTCACAACGGCGGGCTCTGAAACAATCGAAGTCGAACACATCATGACGTTGCAAGGCGTGGATGTGGATGACCTTGAGGCCGGGAACTTCCCGGTTCCCTGACGCCGCGCCACCGGCACAAACCGGTCCAGGCGAGCGTGGGCGGGGCTTTCGGGCCCCGCCCTTTTTCGTGGCGCGCCCCGTGGCAACCGCCCGACGTTGGCGTATGGTTGAGGCCGTCGGCGCCCCCACCCCGCCGCGCCGTTCCCGCACGCTGACCGGAGGCCCCGCATGCCGTCCCCCCTCGCCCGCGCCCGCCGTGCCGCCTGGGGCGCCCACAGCCCCCGTCGGACGATCCGCAAACCGGTGGTGCGCAGCGAAAACGGCGGCGTGGTCTGCGCGCAGCATCCGGCCGCGGCCGAGGCCGGCGCCCGCGTCCTGGCCGCCGGGGGCAATGCGGTCGACGCGGCCATCGCCGCCGGCCTGTGCGTCGGCGTCGTCGAACCCTGGATGAGCGGCCCCGGCGGCGGCGGCCTGATGCTGGCCCATATCGCGGCGGAGGACCGGACCGTGGTCATCGATGGCGGCATGGTCGCCCCGACCGCGCTCGACCCGTCCGCC
This sequence comes from Roseospira marina, assembly GCF_014197855.1. Lineage (GTDB taxonomy): Bacteria > Pseudomonadota > Alphaproteobacteria > Rhodospirillales > Rhodospirillaceae > Rhodospira > Rhodospira marina. The sequence goes on along the minus strand of NZ_JACIGJ010000001.1, from coordinate 292,129 downwards.
TATCCCGTCGTTCCGGGCCCGGCGGACCGCGATCTGTTCGGATGGCCCCCGGTGGAGGACGCCCGTAACGTCCTTGGGGGGGCCGCCGTCGCCGTGCCGGGCCTGATCGACCTGTACCGGGTGGCCCTGGAGACTCTGGGCACGCGGCCCTGGGCGGACCTGGTGGCGCCCGCCGTCGACCAAGCGGATGCCGGCCTGCGGATCGACGCGCATGCCGCCCTTCTGATTGGCGCCAACGCATCGGAGTTGGGGCGGTTCGCCGGCTCGGTGGACGCCTTCCTGCCCGGCGGCGCGCCGTTCATGGACACCCGCGCCGACCATCGCCTGTCCCAGGCCCCCCTGGCCGCCACCCTGCGCACGCTGGCCCAGGACGGCCCGCGCGCGCTGTACGAGGGCGCCCCGGCCGAGACCATCGTCCGCGCCGCCCGCGCGACGGGCGGCACGTTGTCGATGGCGGACATGGCCGGTTACCGCGCGCGCATCCTGACCCCGGCCACCGCCGATTACCGGGGCACCACCGTCGCCGTCGCGCCGGACCTGAACGGCGGCCCGTCGATCCTGGTGGCGCTGGAGGCGCTGGCCGCCATGACCTGCGGTGGCAGTCGACCGCCGGGGCCGGATGCCTACGTGGCCTATGCCCACGCGCTGCGGCACGCCTTCATCGACCGCTTGGCGCGCATGGGCGATACGGATGGCCATCGCGGTCGCCCCTCCGATACCGGACCGTCTCCGGCCGAGGAGTCCTGCACCTCGCACATCTCCGTCGCCGATCGGGACGGGAATCTCGTCGCCCTGACCCAGACGCTGTTGTCCATGTTCGGCGCCCGTGTGGTGGCCCCGGATTCGGGCCTGCTGCTCAACAATGGGGTCTACTGGTTCGACCCCCGGCCCGGTCGGCCGAACTCCATCGGCCCCGGCAAACGCCCGCTGTGCAACTATGCGCCGACACTGGTTCTGACGCACGGCGGCGGCTTGGCCCTGGGGGCGGCCGGCGGACGGCGCATCATCGGCGCCGTGACCCAGTTGATTGCGTTTCTAATCGACCACGGCCTAGACCTGGAGGGCGCCATACATCAACCGCGCCTGGATGTCAGCGGCCTGGACACCGTCACCGCCGATGCCCGGCTGTGCGTCGAAACCCTGGACGCCCTGGCCGCCGCCGGCTTTGCCGTCGATATCCGGCCGCCCGTACCCTATCCGGCCTGGTTCGGCACCGTCGGCGTGGCGCAACGGCGGCCCGGACTCGCGCTCGGCGGGGCGGATCCGGCCCATCCGTGGGCCGATGTCTGCGCCAGCACGGATGCCACACCGCGTGTGTCGTAAGTCACTACATCGTTTGCCAGCCTTGCGCCGACCCGCCGGGGCTGGTAACCGAAAGGTCCATGCGGCGGGGAGCCAGGGCCTCCCTCCACGCGGCGACGCCGGGCCACGCGCGGGCCTTGCCTCCTCCGGGACCCTTTGGCACTCTGTCAATAGTATCCCGCTGGTGGGAATAACCCCAATATGTTGGGGTTCTGGCGGGAGGCGCGGACCTGTCGCGATGTTGGGGGCGATCCGACCGGAGTAAGGGGGGGTACGCCTCCGGTCTGGGATCAGGATGCGTGGCGACGCCGCGCGCCGGGCCCTGTACAGTCTGGGAGGGCGTCATGACCACGTCGGCCATTCGCGTCGAAAACTCCACCGCCAACCCCCTCGACATGATCGAGCAGTTCCTGTCGGTGAAGGATTGGGTGTTCGACCGCCGCGCCGAGGATGAGATGGTGGTTGAGGTGCCCAGCCAGTGGTGCACGCTCGGCCTGTTCCTGGCGTGGTCCGAAGAATTGAGCGCCCTTCATCTGTCCTGCGCTTTCGACATGCGGGTCCCCGAGGGTCGGCGCACGTCCGTGTATGAACTGCTCGCGCACCTGAACGAACGCCTATGGCTGGGCCATTTCGCGCTGTGGAGCGAGGAAGGCTCGCCCATGTTCCGGCACACCGTTCTGCTGGCGGACCGACGCCTCGCCGCCGAAGAGGCCCGCGACCTGATGGAAATCGCGGTGTCGGAGTGCGACCGCTTCTATCCCGCGTTCCAATTCGTTATCTGGGGCGGCAAAAGTGCCAGCGAAGCCATTGCCGCCGCGATGCTCGATACCGTGGGAGAAGCCTGACCGATGCCCGCCGCCGATCTGACCCGCGCCGCCCTTTCCGCCGCCCGTGTCTGGCTCGTGGGTGGGGGCAAAATGGGGGGCGCCCTGCTCACCGGCTGGCTGGATCACGGCGTGGCCCCGGACAACGTGACCGTGATCGATCCCGGCTTGGATCAGGGACCGCACGGGGTCCGTCTTGCCGCCGACCCGGCGGCGCCGTTGGCTGAAGGGCCGGCCCCGGACGTCCTGTTGCTCGCGGTCAAGCCGCAGGTGATGGACTCGGTCCTGCCGGCCTACCGCGCGCTTGGCGGCGGCCCCACCGTCGTGCTCTCGGTCGCCGCCGGGCGGCTGATCGCCGGGTTCGAGACCGCGTTCGGCCCCGGCACGCCCGTGGTCCGCAGCATCCCGAACACGCCGGCCGCCGTGCATCGCGGCATGACCGTCGCCTGCGCCAACGGCCATGTTACAGACACGGCGCGCGCCACCTGCGAGGCCCTGCTGGGCGCGGTCGGCGATATCGCCTGGGTGACCGACGAAGCCTTGATCGACGCCGTCACCGCCGTGTCGGGCAGCGGCCCGGCCTACGTCTTCTGGTTGACCGAGTGCATGACACAGGCCGGGATCGACGGCGGCCTTCCGGCCGATCTGGCCGCCCGCATCGCCCGTGCCACCGTCTGCGGCGCCGGCGCCCTCATGGATGCGAGTCCGGAAGACCCCGCCACGCTGCGCCGCAACGTGACCAGCCCGAACGGCACCACCGCCGCCGCGCTGGAGGTTCTGATGCAGGAGAGCGGCGGGCTCGGCCCTCTGATGTCCCGCGCCGTGGCCGCCGCCACGCAACGCTCCCAGGACTTGGCCGGCTAGGCCTATGGCTTACGGCCAGTCGATTCGGCAACGGTCCTTTTCGAGTCCTCATTCGACGGCCGTTGTGGTTTAATCGGTTGAAAGCGTGTCGTATCGCACGCCTGCCGGTTGGCCACGCGCTGTCGCGCCCCTCTGTGGGTACCGCGACACCGAAAACCTTCGACCCGGCACGCTGCGGACACGCAGGGGACCGTCCCCGACCCGTCGGCCGTTTGACGGAGCGGATGAATGCTGTCGTCGCCTGAACGCACAGGCTTCTTGACCCCGATAGACGTCGCGCGTCTGACCCGAGAGGGTGGCGCGCGCCGATCTCTGGCGTCCGGTCCCTCCGAGGACGCGCTCAGCCCTGCGTTCCGTCGGGTAACCCTGGACCCACAGAACACCCGGGCCGGCGGCCCGGATCCACGCGACACCCAGGATCGCCCCGGCACAAGCCCGCGTGGTCGCGGTGCGCCAGAGAACGCAAGCGCGCGCCGGCCCGAGGATGGCGCCGCGGCGGAAGAGGCCGCCGCCCGGCGGGACGAAGCCGCCCAGGCTCGCACAGCGACTCGCGACCGGTACCGGCGCTCCGCGCTTCCTGTTGATGCCAACGGCGTGCCGACCCCACCCAGTGGTGGGCAAACGGCCCTGCTCTCCGGCTCCATCGGTGTTCTGGCCCAGCTTTTCGGTCAAAGCCTAGACAGCCGGCCCCCACCGTCTTCCGGCTCCGGAACCACACCTGCGGACAGCACATCCGGCCCCGTCAACACACTCATGCGGCGCTTGGGGATTGGAGCATATGAGGCCGTGAACCGTGCCATCGGCGCGGCGACCCAGGGCCTCTCGCGCCACGAGGGTGTGGAGTACCTGTTCGCCCTGCCCGTGGGCGGCGTAACCTTGGACGACGCCGCATAGAACCAGTCGCACCACACCCGGCTCGTGGTCGGCCTCCGTTTTGACGCGGGAACCCGCTTTACAATCAAAGTGTTAAAAGCACTTCGCGCTCCACAGAGAGCCCCTGTGTGGTTCCCATTTTGACGTGGTACCCATTTTGCGCCGCCGGCTCCGCACCGGATATCGTCACTGTTGCGCCCTCGAACAACGCCGCCCCCATTCAGGGCCGTTCCGGGTTACGGCCCTCCATGCGGATGCCGGTATTTCGCCTTTATTCTACATAAAAATTGCAAAGAAACTAGGATTGCACTGCACGACCAGCCAGAATCGCCTGATCCTGCGGCTCGGGCATTCTTTAAATCTTGTGAACAACAGCGCAAAACACGTGTGTCGCTCTTGCCGTCGTGTGCTTGCGAGCGGTACCTAGAGTATAGCACGTGCGTGATGTCGCGCGTGGTGAACACGCAATACGATGTGTCGCGCACCACGGTCCGAATCCAGATCGGACCAGCCCCAGACTTTCTACGTTCAATGTATGCAGAATACCCGAATGTCAGCGTGTCTGGATCTCGCGCTGCGTGACGGTCTGTATGGAATCGGGATTTGAGGTGATGAATCGCTTGAGCGCCTTGGACATGGTACCGGCCCGGCCGGCAAACCGAGCCAGCGACGTGGACCGGTACGTGGGACAGCGTATCCGGGAGCGCCGCGTGATGCTGGGACTCAGCCAGCAGCAAATGGCCGAAATGATCGGAGTGACATATCAGCAGGCCCACAAGTATGAGCGCGGAATTAATCGTATTTCCGCCGGCCGCCTTTTTGAAATCGCCCAAGTTCTGGGCGTGGCAGTCAGTTTCTTCTTCGAAGGCCTGGAAAGCGACGCGGAGCAGGACAGTCAGAATCGTCAGCGCATGTGCCTGGAGTTGGCCCGCAACTTCGCCATGATTCGCAACGAGCGGCATCAGGACGCCCTGAGTCAGCTGGCGCGTGCCCTTGCCGCGGAGGCATGACTCTCACAAACCGACGCCGGCCCCGGGGCGCCGCCCGGTGTGAACCACACCCGGCCACCCGGTGGTTCAGGCGCCTGACACAAAACAACGCCGTCCGTGGCGCGTCGTCAGCGTCCCAAGGCCGCGCGCCCTACGACGGCGGGGCATCCCACGGTGGCACTCCGGCCCGGTCGGACGTCTCCGGCACCGCCGCACGCAAGGCGGCGACCTCTCTGCGCAACTGCCGCACCTCCGCCAGCACCAGCGCCGTCTGCCGGTCCGGCGCATAGGGCGTTCCCGCCGCTTCGGCCGCCGCTTCGGCCTCATCCTGCTCCCGCTGGTGGACGACCTGCATGGCGTCCACGATGATGCCGATGAACAGGTTGAGAATCGCGAAGCTCGTCGCAACGATGAACGGCACGAAAAACAACCACGCATACGGAAAGGCGTCCATCACCGGTCGCACGATGCCCATCGACCAGCTTTCCAGCGTCATGATCTGGAACAAGGTGTACATGGACGCGCCGATGGTCCCGAACCACTCCGGGAAGGCGGCGCCGAACAGCTTCGTGGACAGCACCGCGCCGACGTAGAACACCAACACGATGATCGCCCCGACCGACATCAGGCCGGGAATCGCGGCCAGGAGCGCCCCCACCACGCGGCGCATCTGCGGAACGACGGACAGAAGGCGCAGCACGCGCAGAATCCGCAGCCCCCGCAGCACGGCCAACGGTCCCGATGCCGGGATCAGGGCCGCGGCGACGATGAGGAAATCGAACACATTCCAGCCGTCGCGGAAAAATGTGCTGCGCCGATAGGCCAGCTTGACTCCGATCTCGAACACGAACACCGCCAGCACCGCTGCGTCGAACGTCCGCAGCGCCGGCCCGATCGCCTGCACGGCGGTGGCGCTGGTTTCGAGGCCGAGCGACACGCCGTTCAGAATGATGAGAGTGATGATGGCGCGCTGAAAGCCGGGGCCTTCAACCCACCGCCCGACGCGCGCGATCCAGCCGCCGGACGGCGACTTTGGGTTCCTGTCCGCCATACGTGCTGCCTGCCCGCTTAAACGTTCACGGCACGCCGATAGAGGTCCAAGAGTTCATCTTGCTCGGCAAGATCATCCCGGTCCATTTTTCGCAAGCGCACAATTTGGCGCATGATCTTGGTATCGAAGCCGGTCGACTTAGCCTCGGCGTAGACGTCCTTTATATCGTTCTGGAGGTTGCTTTTTTCTTCCTCAAGGTTTTCGATACGTTCAATGAATGAGCGGAGTTGATCGGCGGCGATGCCGCCGACGTCGGACTCGCCGTTCCGGGGTGCGTCGTCGCTCATAGGTGTCCTCCGCGTCCAAGGTGGCCGGCAGCGCCGTGGGGCGGGGCAATCTAGAGCATGTTTGCCGCCGAGGAAACGGCTTTCCAGGACCCCGCGCGCGGGCTTGAAACCGACGGGGATACCGACGGGGACTCTGCTGGCGAGGGAGGAAACACATGACCGGACCGACCGGCGTGTCGGCACGGACGTCGGGGCACGATTGGCGGCCGCGGACTCCATGACGCGCGTGCCTCCGTCCGTTTCCAGCGAGTCCTGTCTTGGTGGACCGCTGTCCGACCAGCGGATCCTCGACCCGCGCGGTCGCGGCCTCGTGCACCTTGAGCGCATGATCCCCGGGCCGGACGGCGGTGCCTCCGAGCTTTTCCTGAGCGGCTGGCAGCCGGCGCGCATGCGACCGGGCGAAGGCCCTCCGCCCCTGCTGTGCGTGCACGGCTCCACGTTTCCCGGCCATGCCACGTTCGACCTGCCGCTGGATGGGGTGTCGTTCCTGGAACTCCTGGCCGCGTTGGGTCAGCCGGCCTACGCCGTCGACCTTCCCAGCTACGGCCGATCGCAGCGCTCCAATGCGATGGAGCGCGGTCCCTCGGCATCCCCACCTCAGACGCGAAGCCCGGAAGCCATGGCTGCGGTTGCCGCGGCCCTGAACGTCCTCCGACGCGAGACGGGGCATGCCCGGATCGCTTTGTTGGGTTGGTCCTGGGGCGCGGCCCTGTGCGCGGCGCTCGCGGGGCAGGATCCCGATGCGGTGGCGCGCCTGGTCCTCGTCGGCCCGCAGTGGTTCCACGAACGACCACCGATCATCGCGCCCGGCGCGACCAGCATCGGCGCCTATCGTTGGGTGCCTCTGCCGGACATGCGCCCGCGCCGCATGAACGGAACACCGCCCTCGGAACACGAGTCCCTAGTACCGGACGCATGGCTTGAGACTTGGGAACGGGCCGTGCTGGACAGCGATCCCGTCGCCCGCTTCCGCACGCCCCCGGCGATCCGGGCTCCGAACGGCACCATACAGGACTCGCTGGACTCCTGGTGCATCGGCGACGTGCCCTATGATCCGAAAGCGGTGCGCGCGCCCAGTCTGCTGGTGGTCGGGGAGTGGGACCAGGAAACACCCCCGGATCAGGCGCGCGGGTTGTTCCACGCCCTGTCCAGCGCCCAGGTGCGGCGTCTGGTGCTTCTGGGCCGAGCCGGGCATTGGACCGTGCTCGACCGACGCCGGAATGAGCTGGTGCACTGCGTACACAGCTTTCTGTCGGAGCGGCTGGAGGCGTCATAACCGACAGCGAACACAGAACGACCGCCGGCATCCCTCGACACCGGCGGCCGCTGTGCCAGACAAGCGCTTGGATCAGTCGAACAGACTGGAGACGGACCGTTCGTCGCTGATCCGCTGGATGGCCTCGGCCATCAGCGGCGCGATGGTGATCTGGCGCACGTTCTTGGCAAGGCGCATGGCCTCCGTCGCCTGGATGCTGTCGGTGATCACCAGATTGTCCAGGGGCGACGACGTCACCCGCGCAACCGCACCGCCCGACAGAACGCCGTGGCTGACGTAGGCGCTGACGGCCGTGGCGCCGGCCTGCTTCAGCGCGACCGCCGCGTTGCACAGCGTGCCGGCGGAATCGACGATGTCATCCATCAGGATGCACAGGCGCCCGCGCACGTCACCGATGATGTTCATCACCTCGGAAACTCCGGCCCGCTCACGCCGCTTGTCGATGATGGCCAGGTCCGCCTCGATCCGGCTGGCAAGACCACGCGCCCGGACCACGCCGCCGACGTCGGGCGACACGACCATCGGGCGCTCGCCCGGATAGCGGTCCAGGATGTCCTTGGCGAACACCGGCACGCAGAACAGGTTGTCCAACGGGATATCGAAGAAGCCCTGGATCTGACCGGAGTGCAGGTCCAGCGTAACCACGCGACTGGCCCCGGCGACGGCGATCACGTTGGCGACGAGCTTGGCGGTGATCGGGGTCCGCGGCGAGGTCTTGCGATCCTGCCGGGCGTACCCGAAATAAGGAATCACCGCCGTGATGCGGCGGGCGGAACTGCGGCGCAACGCATCCAGCGTGACCAGCAGTTCCATCAGGTTGTCGTTGGCGGGATACGACGTAGGCTGGATGACGAACACATCCTCACCGCGAACATTTTCGTGGATCTCCACGAACACTTCCATGTCCGAAAACCGGCGAACGGAGGCATTGGTCAGTTCAAGGTTGAGGTAGGCGGCGATGGCTTCGGCAAGCGGGCGGTTGCCGTTGCAGGCCACAAGTTTCATGGGGCGATGTCCCTGGAGGCGATGGGCGGGCATGACCGGGCCGACGCGACGGCATCCACGAGACCCCGACCCGAAGGCTCCCGCGCGGCTTGAACAAGCGGGGGTCGGGCGCCCCTCGCCGTCAAGCGGGCGGACTATACCAATCGCGCCGGAGACCGACAACACGGCATTCATGGAGATGTCATAACACTTTTTAGGTGGCGACGCCCCGGCCCCCCGGACGGCACCGGCGGCTGGTATCATTCTACACGGGTTATTTCCCGGGCGACGCGACCAAACCTTTGCGCACCAGAATCTCACCAATCCCCATCACCGCGCCTTCCGCGATCAGGGCCGCCGTGTCCCCCCAGGCGCCGTCCAGCGACCCCTTCGGGATGGTATTGGCTTGATTGACCTGCCCAAGCGACGCTCCGTCGGCATCCAAAAGCTCCCAGACGATCGACACCGCCTCCTCGCCCGAGCGATCGCCAGGCAACACCTCGACCGCGCCGCGCACCCTCAGACGATCGTCCGAGGGGGCTTCCGCGATCCGCACGCCATTCATGCGGAACAACTGGGCGACCGCGCGTTCCAGGGCCGGTTTGCCGTCGCCGGGCGCCCGGGTGACCTCCGGCGGGGCCATGACCAGGGCGGTCACGGAGCGGGCGGGTTCGCGCGGCGGGGAGGATGCCGCCGAGGCGGGCGCCGCGGGCGCGGCCGCCTCGGCGGCCACGGTCGCGTTCTCCTGACCTGCGGGTGCTCCTTCCGGGGACTCGGTCGGCGCCGCCCGTGCGCCCTCCCCGGCCCCGGACGCCTGCGGGCCCGCACGGCCTGACCCCGCCACAGGGCGCCGCGTCGCAACGGTAAGACTCTGATCCGGAACCACAAGCGCCGCCACGGCCCGCCCGGAATCCCGCACCATCAAGGTGGCCGCGCGCGGGTCCAGATCGGTCCATGCGCGGGCCGGCACCCGTGTCGTATGCAGAGTTTCTTCTAGAACCGTCCCATCGGAGGCCACGAGGGTCCACTGCACCGTCAGGCGCAGCATAGCCGGCGCTTCGGGCCGCTCCGTGCGTTCATCCACAGCCTCCCGCAGCCACCCTACAAGCGTCAGGCCGACGGGCTTCGTCGGCGGATCGATCACGGCAACAGCCGGAATTTCCCGGCTCCGCAGCCAGTCCGCCAGATCGATTGCGATCATGCGATCCATGGGGAGTGGCGCGTCGACCACCGGCAGCACATGAACCCCGGCGCCGGAGCGCAGGCTCACCAACGGATTGGAATCCGGCGCGTAAGCCGTGTGACGGAAGGGTTGGGGCAGGCCGCACGCCAGCAACGGTGCGACAGCGCCCAGCACAAGCAGAACCCGACTCAGCATGCCCGGTCGACGCCCGTCGCCCGACACGCGACGCGGCATGGTGCCTCCCTCAACGCTCCAACGCGATGGCCGACAACTGGCGCCCATAGTCGCCTTCGGCGCGCAATGTGGCCCGACGATGACTGAAGAAGCGTCCTTCCTCGCGACAGGTGTCGCACGGCATGGGCATGATCTCCCGCACACCCGAGCGCGCAAGCTGTTTTGCGACGAAGCCCGGCAGATCGAACATGTAATGCCCCTCGCGCCGCGACGACGAGAAAAACACCTGGTTGTCGATGTCTTTTTCCGTGAACGCGGCATAGAATTCGGCGCCCACCTCGTAGGAGCGCTGCCCGATGCACGGACCGATGCCGGCGACGATACGATCCGGCTTGGCCCCGGCTTCCACCATGCGGGCCACGGCGTTGGCCAGCACACCGTTCAGGGCACCGCGCCACCCGGCATGGATCGCCCCGACGACGCCGGCCTTCCCGTCGGCCATCAGGACTGGGGCGCAGTCGGCCGTCAGCACGCCCACGACCAGACGCGGACGCGTGGTCACGATGCCGTCCGCGACCGGGAGTTTATCCAGCGGCCACGGGGTGTCGGTCAGAAGAACATCGGTGGTGTGCTGCTGCGCCACGGTGACCAGCGCTTCCGGGGGCATTTCCATGCGTTCGATAGCACGGATGCGATTGCGCTGGACCTTGGCCGGATCATCCTGAGACGAAAATCCGCAATTATTGCTCGCGTACAGACCTTCCGATATCCCTGTTTCCCGGGTAAAAAACGCGTGGCGGACCCGGCTTAGCGCATTCAACGCCGATACGGTGATCATTCTTCTACGTCCCCTCAAACCCCGGGAGCGTGGCCAGCCCCGCCGTGGCCACGGCAATCACCCTAAACAACCTGCCCATTTCCGCCGGATCGATCAAGCGACGAACACCAAGGTGAATCGCGCGATCCTGGTCGGGGGACGCGGTTCGACGCAGGGCCGCCGCCCGCGCTTCCACGCCCAGCGCGCGTAACCACGCGCCTTGCTCGATTGGACCCTGAATGCACCCCCCCGCGGAGACCGCCGCATGTCCCAAGGCCTCAAAGTCCACATGGGTAGTTAAATCGGCGCTGCCAAGATCCCGCAGAACGGGATGGTAATTATGGGCGCGTACGGACTGGAGTGTATCCCCAGTCGCCGACAGACCATGCCCGTAATCGATGATGAGCCCGGCCCCACCCTGCGCCGTGACCCGTCGCGCCACATCGGCGGCGAAGGCCCGGCCCGCCGGGCAGACCTCGGCGATAGCTCTCTCGGGCACGCCGGCCCGCAAGCGCGGCGCCAGATCATCGGCCGGCACGGCCTCACCCACCACGAACACCGGCGCGCCGTCGGCATCCAGGCCGATCCGCCGTAGATGCCAGGCGCCTTCCGCGCGGACGTACTGGCGGACCGGCAGGGCATCCACGAACTCGTTGGCGACCAGCAGAACCGGTGCGTCTTCCGGTACGGTGTCCAGGGTGTCGTGCCACGCCGTCACGGCCGCACCCAGGGCGGCACGTTGGGTCTCGCGCAGCACCGGACTGGTTTCGACCAGATGCACCTCGACCGCCGCCCGGAACGCCGGCACCGGTGCCAGCGCGCGCAACGCGTCGGCCATCAGGGTGCCCCGACCCGGCCCGCACTCGACCAGGAGGACGCGCTCGGGCGCCCCCAGCATCTGCCAGACGACCGCGAGCCACAGACCGATAAGTTCGCCGAACACCTGGCTGATCTCGGGCGCGGTCACGAAGTCCCCCGCTGCGCCGATGGCCTCGCCCCGGGCGTAATACGCGGCGTTGGCCTCAGCCATGACAGTCTCAACCGCCAGGGGACCCTCGGCCGCGATCCGCTGCCGAAGCTGGGTGTCCAGAGAGGGTGTGGAGATCATGGAGATTCCTGTTCAGGATCCTGTGGCGGCCGCGTCCAGGCGTAGACCAGGAAGCCGAGCCCGGCCAGGATCATGGGCAGCGACAGGATCTGGCCCATCGTCACGCCCCCGAACAGATAGCCAAGCTGTGGATCCGGTTCGCGCGCGAACTCGACCGTGAACCGGGCCAGGCCGTAGCCCACCAGGAACACACCGATCAGGCTGCCGCGCCGCAGGCGCACCGCCCGAACCCGCCACAGCAGGGCCAGGATCACGAACAGAACCAGCCCCTCCAGCGTCGCCTCGTACAGCTGGCTCGGGTGGCGCGGCAGGCCTGTGGGATCGGTGGGGAACACCATCGCCCAGGGCAGGTCCGGCGCTGGCCGGCCGTACAGTTCGGCGTTCACAAAGTTCGCCAGCCGGCCGAAAAACAGGCCGACGGGGGCGGCGCAGGCGATCACATCGCCCAGGGCCAGCGGCGCGATCCGGTGTCGGCGGCAGAACAGCAGCAGAGCCACCACCACGCCGGCCAACCCGCCGTGGAAGGCCATGCCCCCCTGCCAGACCATGGCGATCTCGGCCGGATGGGCGAAATAGTACGCCGGATTGTAGACCAGCACATAGCCCAGTCGACCGCCCAGAACGACGCCGAGAGTGGCCCAGACCAGGAAGTCATCAATCCGCTCCGGGGTCGTCACCGCCGGCGGCACCTGCGCCAAACGGCGCACATACCACCAGCCCAGCAGCAGCCCCGCGATATAGGCCAGGGCATACCAGCGGATCGCCAGCGGGCCCAGCTCGAAGGCGACCGGATCGATCATCGGATACGGCATGGCGGCTCAGGCCCCACTCGACAGTCAGGTTCAGGATCAGGCCTTGAGCTTGTAGCCGGATCGCAGCATCACGTAGCCAATGATAAGCAGGACAACGTTGGTCGTCCCGACCACCACAAGGCCGGTCACGGGCAGTGCGTCATCATGCCCGATGAACCCGTAGCGGAACCCGTCGATCATGTAGAAGAACGGATTGACGTGGGCGATGACCTGCATGTTCTCCGGCAGCCGATCGATGGAATAGAACGTCCCGGACAGAAACGAAAGGGGCGTGACGATGAAATTGGTCACGGCCGCCATATGGTCGAACTTGTCCGCCCAGATTCCCGCGATGATGCCGAGCAGCGAGAGCATCAGCGACGCCCCGACCGCGTGGAACAGGATGTAGCCGACGTTATGGATGTGGATGGTCACGAACAGCGTCATCGCGGCCAGGACGGCCGCGCCGACCACGACGCCCCGGCTCATCCCGCCCAGAGAGTACGCCGCCAGGATCTCCCCGCCGGACAGCGGCGGCATCAGCACGTCGACGATGTTGCCCTGGACCTTCGAGATGATGACGGAGGACGAGGTGTTGGCAAACGCGTTCTGAACCATCGCCATCATGACGAGGCCCGGCGCCAGAAACTCCATAAACGACACGCCCGGCACGTGGTTCGCCACATCGCGGCCCAGCGCCAGCACGAAAATCGCCAAAAAAATCAGGGTTGTGACGATGGGCGCCATCACGGTCTGCATGTAGACCTTAAGAAAGCGCCGCACCTCCTTCAGGTACAACTCCCACATGCCGCGCCAGTTGACCGCGCCGATGCGGCGCGGCGGCGGCAGCACGTCGTGTTCGATCTTGGCGCTGTCGCGCACGGTCGATCCTCCTGTGGGTCAAAAAAGCCGGTCCCGCCGGCGGTCGAAAAAGCCGGTCGCGCCGGTCGTTGGTCCGGTGTTTAGGCCCGCTGGACCGGCGCGGCAAGGGACGATCCGATGATGCCATCGGTCCCGCGGTCCGCGTGGGCGCAGGCATGGTATTGGCCGGGGCCTGCGTGCTATCTGGGGCGTCATGACGCCACAGCAAGACCGCACGCGCCCACATCGCGCCTCCGACCGTCCGGCGGACGCCCCGCCCCGGACACGCCGCCCGCCCCGAAAGGTCACCCCGACCTCGCTGGAGAACGCAGCGGTGTTTTACCTGCAGCGCTACTCCGCCAGCACGGAGCGTCTGCGGCGGGTGCTCGCGCGGCGCGTGGAGCGATCCGCGCGCATGCATCCCGACGTCGACCGGGCCGAGGCCGCCGCCTGGATCGACGCTCTGCTGGCCAAGCTCCAGCGCCTCGGCCTGTTGGATGACGTCCGGCACGCGGAGACGAAGGCGGGCGCGCTGTTCCGCCGGGGGGAATCCCGCCGGGCCATCGCCGCGCGCCTGCGGGCCGAGGGCCTGGACCGCGATACGATCGGTGACACCCTGGACGGACTGGCGGACGACACGCCCGGTCCCGATCCGGACCTCGCCGCCGCCGCGACCCTGGCGCGACGCAAGCGCCTGGGACCGTACCGGCTGTCGGACGACGATCGCGCCACCCACCGCCAGCGTGATCTCGCCGCCCTGGCCCGCAAGGGGTTCAGCCCGTCCGTGGCACTCACGGTGCTCGACGCGGCCGATGTGGACGCCCTGGATGCGCTGGTAGCGGGGGACGAGCCCGAAATCTGATGGCGGCTAGCCGGTCCCGGTGGACCCGTAGCCTCCGGCACCGCGCGCCGTCTCCGGCAGGGTGTCGACCGGCGCCCAGGCCACCCGCGTAACCGGTGCCACGACAAGCTGGGCGATGCGCATGCCGCGCTCGATGGTCAGCGGCGCGGAACCGTGGTTGATCAGGATCACCCCGACCTCCCCGCGATAGTCCGCGTCGATCGTCCCGGGCGCGTTCAGCACCGTGACGCCGTTCCGCGCCGCCAGACCGGATCGCGGGCGCACCTGTGCCTCATGCGTGGGCGGAAGTGCGATCGCCACCCCGGTCGGCACCACCTGGACCGCCCCGGGCTCCAGAACGACCGGCTCTGCAACCGCCGCCATCAGGTCCAGGCCCGCCGCGCCGGCTGTCGCATAAGACGGCAGGTCGAGCCCCTCCGCATGGGGCAGACGGACCACATCCACCGACACCGCAGCCCTCGGTTCGTCCATTACGCTTCCCCTCCCAGGGTTTCGGCGATCCGCGCCGCAAGACGCTGGCCGACCTCCGCCTTGCTCAGAACGGGCCAGGCGTCCTCGCCGTCCGCCGTGATGAGATGCACCGTGTTGGCATCACCGCCGAACGTGCCGCTGGTGGCGCTGACGTCGTTCGCCAGGATCCAGTCGCAGCCCTTGCGGTCCCGCTTCTCCCGCGCCTGCTCGATCACGCGTTCGGTCTCGGCGGCAAAGCCTACCACCAGCATCGGACGGCCCTCGCCGGGCCGCGACAGCGTGGCCAGAATGTCCGGGTTCTGCGTCAGGGTGAGGGCCATCGTGTCCTGCCCCGGCTGCTTTTTGCGCTTCTGGTCGGCGGCATCGGCCACCCGCCAGTCCGCCACGGCCGCCGCGCAGACCGCCACGTCCACCGGCAGCGCCGCGCGGCAGGCCGCCAGCATGGCCTCCGCGCTCTCCACATGCACGGTGGTCACGCCGGGGGGATCGGGCAGCGTGACGGGGCCGCTCACCAAAGTGACCTCCGCCCCCAGGGCCGCGAGCGCCGACGCGATGGCGTGGCCTTGCTTGCCGGAGCTGCGGTTGGCGATGAAGCGCACCGGGTCGATGGGTTCGTGCGTCGGGCCGCTGGTCACCAGGGCGCGCCGGCCCGCCAGGGGACCGGTGCCGGCACCCAGCGCGCCCTCGATCGCCGCCAGGATCTCGGCGGCTTCGGCCATCCGGCCGGGACCGTATTCGCCACACGCCATGTCGCCGGGATTCGGGCCGACCACCGCCACGCCGCGCGCGCGCAGCGTCGCCATGTTGGCCTGCGTCGCCGGATGCTCCCACATGCGCACGTTCATGCTCGGCGCCACCAGAACCGGCGTGTCGGTCGCCAGCAAAACCGTCGCGGCCAGATCGTCGGCGAGCCCATGGGCCATGCGCGCCAGAAGATTGGCGGTTGCCGGGGCCACCACCAGAAGGTCGGCGTCGCGGGACAACTGTATGTGCCCCATCTCCGCCTCATCAGTGAGCGAAAACAGGTCGGTATAGACCTTGTCCCCGGTCAGCGCGGACAGCGACAGCGGCGTGACGAATTCATGCGCGGCCTGGGTCATCACGCAGCGCACGGCCGCCCCCCGCTCCCGCAGGCGGCGGATCAGCTCCAGCGTTTTAAAGGCGGCGATACCGCCCGCGACGATCAGCAGGGTACGGCGGCCGTTCAAGGGCATGGTCGGGGCCTCCAGGCCGAGAAAGATGGCGCACGGTACGAAGGGCGCGCCGGAAACGCAATCCTGGCCGCCTGCGCCCCCGGGGACGACGTCGTGACTTAGTCACGGTCCCGCGGTGGCGGTCCGGTTAGGCTGCACCCAACCTCACGCCAAGGACTCACACATGCCTGACGAGAAACCGGACTCCCATCTCTCCAAATCCCGCGCGCGAACCGTGCCGAGCGGCCGCCTGGAACGAGTCGCCCGCTTCGGCGGCCTCGCCTCCGGCATCGCCGGCACCATGGCCTGGAACGGCGCGCGCCAGATGGCCTCCGGCACCCGCCCGCAAGCGCGCGACCTGCTGCTGACGCCGGCCAACGCCCGCCGGGTGGCCGACCAACTCGCCCATATGCGCGGTGCGGCGATGAAGGTGGGCCAGCTCATCTCGATGGACGCGGGCGACATGCTGCCGCCGGAACTGGCCGAGATTCTCGGGCGGCTGCGATCGGATGCGCACTTCATGCCGGGCAGTCAGCTTAAGACGGTGCTGACCAAAGCCTGGGGGGCGACCTGGCTGAAACGCTTCGCCAAGTTCGACACGCGGCCCATCGCCGCCGCCTCCATCGGGCAGGTGCACCGCGCCCGCACGGTGGACGGGCGGGATCTGGCGATCAAGGTTCAGTATCCCGGCGTGCGCCGCAGCATCGACAGCGATGTGAACAACGTGGCCACCCTGATGCGCCTGTCCGGGGTCATGCCCAAGACGCTCGATATCACGCCGATGCTGGACGAGGCCAAGCGCCAGCTTCACGAGGAGGCCGACTACGCCCGCGAAGGCCACTACCTCCAGCGGTTCGGCGCCCTGCTGGCGGACGCGCCGGAGTTCGTCGTTCCGAGGCTGTACACGGACCTAACCACCACCGATGTGCTCGCCATGGACTACGTCGAGGGTGTGGCGATCGACACCCTGGCCACCGCCCCGCAGGCCACCCGCGACCGGGTCATGGCACAACTGATCGGGCTGGTCTTCCGCGAACTGTTCGCGTTCCGGATGATGCAGACGGACCCCAATTTCGCGAACTACCGCTATCAGCCGGAGTCGGGCCGTATCGTTCTGTTGGATTTCGGCGCCTCGCGCGAGTTCGCGCCGGGCATGGCGACCCAGTTCCGCCGCCTGCTGAACGCCGGTCTGGACGGCGACCGGGCCGCCATCCGCGCGACCTTGCTCGACATCGGCTTTTTCGCCGAGGCCACGGCCGCCCATCACCAGGACAGCATGGTCGATATGTTCGAACTGTCCATGGAACCGCTGCGGCGCCCCGGCGCGTTCGATTTCGCGAACAACGATCTGGCCCTGCGCATGCGAGACGCAGGCATGGCGTTGGGGCACGACCGCGATTTCTGGCACATCCCGCCGATGGACACGCTGTTCATGCAGCGCAAGTTCAGCGGGTTCTACTTCCTCGCCAGTCGATTGAAGGCGCGCGTCGACCTGCGGGGCATCGTGGAGCCGTATCTGTAGAGCCCGCCTACGCCAGCGGATACCGCTCCAACGCCTCGTACTGGGCGCCGTCGCGGGTCAGGTGGCTTTCGAACAGCACCACCTCCGTCGCCGTGAACGGCGGAAACGCCCGGTCGTTGTAGGCGCCGATGAAGCCCTCCAGCCGCGTGGCATCGGGGGCCTTCAGGCGGGCCAGGGTGACGTGCGGGGTGAACTTCCGCCCCTCCGGCGCAAAGCCGGCGCGCACGGCGGCGGCCTCCACCCGGTCGCGCAGATGCACCAGCGCGGGCTCCCGGTGTGCGCCCACCCACAGAGTATGGATCTTGCGGCCCTGCCCGAAGGTGCCGATGCCCTGAAGGCTCACGGTCGGCGGCGCGGCCCGCATCATGCGCAACTCGGCGTCCAGGTCCTCCGCCCCGGCGGGATCGACCTCGCCGAGGAACCGCAGGGTCATGTGCAGGTTGTCCGCCGCCACCCACCGCGCCCCGGGCAAACCGATGGCCAGCGCCGCTAGTTCACACCGAAGGTCAGCCGGGGGTTCTAGTCCGATGAACAGCCGCATGGATCGGCCTTTCGCAACAGCTCTTCAACCGAGGGCAGAATGTTCTCGACCATTACCGCAACGCCCTCGGCCGTCGGGTGCATGCCGTCCGCCTGGTTCAGCGCCGGGTCGGCGGCGACACCCTCCAGGAAGAAGGGGTAGAACAGCACGCCGGTTCGCTCCGCGACCTCCGGGAACACGGCGTTGAACGCCTCCCCGTACTCGCGGCCCAGATTGGGGGGCGCCAGCATACCGGCGACCAGCACCTGGACCTCCTGCGACTTGAAGCGGCGGACGATGGCCGTCAGGTTCTCCCGCGTCTGGGCCAGATCCAGGCCGCGCAGACCGTCGTTGGCGCCGAGGGCCACGATGACCGCATCGGGCGTCTCGGCCAGAACCCAATCGAGCCGGGATCGGCCTCCGGCCGTGGTATCGCCGGAGACACCCGCGTTCAGGACCGTGACGTCGTGGCCACGGTCGCGCAGCGCGGCCTCAAGCTGAACCGGAAATGCAGCGTCCTGCGGCAGGTTGTAGCCGGCGGTCAAACTATCACCGAACGCCAGCAGCCGCAGGGGGTCCGCCTGCGCGGGCACGCCCGGTAGCATCAGCGCCACGGCCACCAGCGCGCCGACCGCAACCGACCCGTTCTCTTTGAACCAGCGGCGCAGGGGCCCATATCCCGGACACCCCGACGCAACGCGAGTTTGCCTCATGACTGTCTCCCCCAGTGCGCCGCCCACCGTTCGCCTGTCCAGCGTGAGCCTGACCCTGAAGGGTCCGGCCGGCGCGGTCAACATCCTGCGCGACGTCGATCTGGAGATTCCCCAGGGGGCCGCCGTCGGGCTGGTCGGTCCCTCCGGGGCCGGCAAATCCAGCCTCCTGATGGTCGCCGCGGGTCTGCAACGCCCCTCCGCAGGCTCCGTCACGGTCGCCGGTCAGGACCTCGGGCTGCTCGACGAGGACGCCCTCGCCCGTTTCCGCCGGGATCATGTCGGGGTTGTGTTCCAGGGCTTCCACCTGATCCCGACTATGACCGCCGAAGAAAACGTGGCCGTCCCGCTGGAGTTCGCCGGGCGCAAGGATGCCTTCGACGTCGCCCGCGCGCAGCTTGACGCGGTCGGTCTGGGGCATCGGATGGGGCACTACCCAGGCCAGCTTTCGGGCGGGGAGCAGCAGCGTGTGGCCCTGGCCCGCGCCTTCGCCCCCGGCCCCCGCCTGCTGCTGGCGGATGAGCCGACCGGCAACCTGGACGGGGAAACCGGCGCGCTGGTCATGGACCTGCTGTTCCGCCTGCACGACGAGCAGAACACGACCCTGATGCTCATCACGCACGATCAAGCCTTGGCCGGGCGGTGCGACCGCGTGATCCGCATTCAGGACGGCGCCATCACCGACAACCGGGCCACCCGGGACGCAGCGGCATGACGGACAGCGTGATCCGCGCCCTGCCCCTCTCCGTCCGGCTGGCCCTGCGCGAATTGCGCGGCGGCCTCGCGGGATTCCGCGTCCTCGTTGCTTGCCTCGCGCTGGGTGTGTTCGCCATCGCCGCCGCCGGCTCCATGAACCGGGCCATCCAGGCGGGGCTGGAGGCCGATGCCCAGGCGCTACTGGGGGGGGACCTGGAGGTGGAGCGCCGCTATCAGCCGCCCGACACCACCCAGCGCACCGCCATGGAGGCGATGGCGACGGTTTCACAGACCGTGGACATGCGCGCGATGGCGATCGTCCCCGGTGACGCCGGCGAGCGGGCGCTGGTCGAACTCAAGGCCGTGGATGACGCCTATCCGCTCTACGGCACCCTGGAGCTGACCGGCCGCGAGACTCTCTCGGATGCGCTGGCGCAGCGCGGGGACGTTTGGGGCGCGGTGGCGGACCCGAACCTGCTGACCCGGCTCGGGGTCAACGTCGGCGCGTTCGTGCGCGTGGGCGACGCCACGGTGCAGATCCGCGACACCATCGCGCGGGAGCCCGACCGGGTGGCAAGCCTGTTCTCGCTTGGCCCACGGCTGATGATCCATGCCGAGGCCCTGCCCGCCACCGCGCTGATCCAGCCGGGCAGTCTGGTCGAGTACGACACGCTTCTGCGGGCCGACAAGGGCGTGCCCGCCGACGCCCTGCGGACACGCCTGACCGACGCCTTCCCGGAGGCCGGCTGGCGCATCCGAGGCACCGACCGGGCGGCCCCCGGCCTGACCCGGTTCCTGGAGAACCTGACGCTCTATCTGACGCTGGTGGGCCTGACCGCCTTGCTTGTCGGCGGCATCGGGGTTGCCAATGCCACGCGGGCCTATCTGCAGGGCCGCATGACCACCATCGCAACGCTGAAGTGCCTCGGAGCCCCGGCCGGAACCATTTTCCGCGTCTACTTCATCCAGATCGGCCTGCTGGCGCTGCTGGGCGTGGCGATCGGCGTGGCGGCAGGTGTGGGCGCCCCCTTCCTCGTGCAGGCCCTGGCCGGTGACTGGCTGCCCATCCGCGCCCGCGTGGCGGTTTATGCGGAGCCGGCGCTGCTCGCCCTGGCCAGCGGCGCCTTGGTCGCGTTGGTGTTTGCGGTCTGGCCGCTGGCCCGGGCGCGCGACATTCCCGCCCTGGCGATCTTCAAGGGCGCTCTGGCCGATCCCGGCCGCTGGCCCCGCCCCCGCTATCTGCTGCTGCTGGCGCTCGCGCTGGGCGCCCTGGTCGCCGTCACGGCGCTGAGCGCCGTCGACCAACGCTTCGCGCTCGTATTCGTGGCCGGCGCAGCCGTGTCGATGGGGCTGTTCGGGGTGGCCGCCCTCGGCGTTCAGGCGCTGGCCCGGCGCTGTGCCCGGCTGGCGCATGGGCGGCCGGGTCTAAGGCTGGCGCTCGCCAATCTGCACCGTCCGGGGGCGGCAACCGGCTCCGTGGTGCTGTCGCTCGGCCTTGGGCTCTCCGTGCTGGTCATCGTGGCCCTGATCCAGGGCAACATGACCCGGCAAATCGACGAACGCCTGCCGGCGGAAGCCCCGTCGTTCTTCTTCATCGACCTTCAGCCCGGGCAGGTCGACGGCTTCCGCGCCATCCTGGAGCAGACCGAGGGCGTGGGCCGCACCGCCTACGCCGATATGGTCCGGGGCCGAATCACCCGCCTCGACGGCGTCCCGGTGGGCGAAGCCAACGTGGCCCCGGACGCGCAATGGGCCATTCGCGGGGACCGAGGCTTCACGACGGGCGATGCCCCACCCAACAACGCGGAGATCGTGCGCGGAAGCTGGTGGCCGGTAGATTACGACGGGCCGCCGCTGTTCTCCCTGACCGAGGAACTGGCGCAGGGCTTCGGCCTGGACATCGGCGAGACCATGACGGTCAACATCCTGGGCCGGGAGATCACGGGCACGCTGGCGAACACGCGCAAGGTGGATTGGGGTTCCCTGCGCATCAACTTCACCTTCATGGTCTCGCCCGGCGCGCTGACCGGCGCCCCCCGGACCTGGATCGCGACTGTTCGGGTGGATGACACCGCCGAGGCCGCGCTGGAACGGGCGGTGACCGACGCCTACCCCAACGTCTCGGCGATCCGGGTCAAAGGCGCGCTGGAGACCGTGCGCGGCATCCTCGACACCGCCGCCCGCGCCATCACCGCCACGGCTGCCGTCACGCTGGCGGCGGGCGCGCTGGTGCTGGCGGGGGCGTTCGCCGCCGGACACGGACGGCGTGTCTATGAAGCCGTGGTGCTGAAGGTGGTCGGCGCGACGCGGGGTGACCTGCTGCGCGGCTACCTGCTGGAGTACGGGCTGTTGGGCCTTGCCACCGGCCTGATCGCCGCCGCCGTGGGCACGGCAGGGGCCTGGGCGGTCATCGTGTTCGTCATGAAGGCCGAGTGGACGTTCCTGCCCGACGTCGTCCTGACCACGCTGGTCGCCTGCGTGCTGGTCACGCTCGCGGCGGGGTACCTGGGGACATGGCGGGCGCTGAGTGGGCAGGCAGCACCCTATCTCCGCAACGAATGACGGCCCGTCAGTTGGGCCCGCCGCTCGCCCCGGCCGGCTGGGTCGCGAGGAAGATGATCTCGCCGACCAGATCCTCAAGCGACTGATAATCCTGCGTGTAGCGCAGGGCGTCGCCGGGTTCCAGCTTGGCCTCGTCGGTCCCGGGGATCAGCTTGACATAGCTCCCCCCCAGCAAACCGTCGCTGGTGATGACGGCCCGGGTGTCGGTCGGCAGACGCACGCTGTCCAGCAGACTCATGTCCACCACGGCCTCGAAGGTCTTCGGATCCAGGCGTTGCCCGGTGACCGAGCCGATCTGAATGCCGGCCAACCGCACCTCGCCGCCCACGGTCAGGCCGCCCACCTTGGTGAAGCTGGCGCTGAGGGGGTAGCCCTTGACCTGTCGCAGATCCGCAGTCGTATAGGCAAACACCAGGAACACGGCCGCGACCAGCAGCACGAGCGCGCCCATGATGGTTTCAAGGGGATTGCGGTTCATCGGTTCTCCACGGCTCCGCCGTCCCGGCCGCGTCTATCGCGGCTCAGTATCCCACCGGCTTGTTCGGATCAAGGCCACGCTCCTGCTTGGCGCGGGCGACGATCTTGGACAGCAGATCCTCAATAATGACGGAGTCCTGCGAATAGTCCAGCCAGTCGCCCGGCCCCAGCACGTCCAGCGCGCCGCCCGGCTCCAGTTCCACGAACTTGCCCCCCATCAGACCGTCGGTCTGGATCGCCGCCGCCGAATCCTCCGGCACCTCCACCGTATCCATGACGCGGAACGTCACGACGGCGCGGTAGTACGGATCCAGATGCAAACTCACCACCTCACCGACGGGTATGCCGGCCATGCGGACGGCCGTTCCCGGGGCGATGCCATCCGCCTGCCCGAAACGGGCCTTCAGATCGTACGCGCCGTCGCCACCCAGCGTGCCTTCGGACCGATCGCCAATGCCCAGCGCGCTGAACCCGAACATCATGACCGCGGCCGTGAGCACAGCGGCCCCAACCCCCATCTCACGTCGCGCCTCGAAGCTCATCACATGGTCTCAACTTTTTGGGAACCCGCCGGGAGGCAAAAGCATCCTGAGTGGCATCGGGATCCTGCAAAACGCTCTATTTATTTGATATCCAAGTAAATCGTCGTCGCGATCTGTTCCAGATCGCTCGGGATTTGCTCGAAACGGGAGTCACGCGCCCGGCGTCCAGGCCTCGTAATCGCCACTGGCCGCCCGCCGGGTTCCACCGCGCCGCTCGTCACCGGTGGGCACATAGGCCGCCGGGGTGCCGGACAGATTGGGCACATGCTCCTTGATCCACGGCCGGTCGGGCGCTGCCAGCGGCGCGTCCACGGTGTGGTGCAGCCAGGCATTCCATTCGGGCGGAACCTTCGACGGCTCCGCGATTCCCTTGTACAGAACCCAACGCTTGACCCGGCGGCCCTTGGGCGGGCGCCGTTCCTCGAAGTAGGTGTTGCCGAACCGGTCATTGCCGACGAGACGGCCGTTCAGACGGCTGAAGATCTTGGTTCCAATGGACATGGGACCCTGTGCTCGCTGCCGAGCGCGCGGAGGGGAGAGCCGAACCGCGCACCGTGTTTTCGGAGTGCCAGACACTAAACCGGAACGGCGACCGTTGGAAGCGCCAAGGCGGCGCACGACGCCGCCCGCACGCCCCTGCTCAGAATGTCACGACGGTGCGGATCGATGCGCCCTCGTGCATGAGATCAAACGCCTCGTTGATGCGCTCCAGCGGCAGCACATGGGTGATGAGCGGATCGATCTCGATCTTACCCTTCATATACCAATCGACGATCTTCGGCACATCCGTGCGGCCGCGCGCCCCCCCGAAGGCCGTGCCCTGCCATTTGCGGCCGGTCACGAGCTGGAATGGACGGGTCGAAATCTCCTCGCCGGCGCCCGCGACCCCGATGATGGTGGAGACGCCCCACCCCTTGTGGCAGCACTCCAGGGCCGTGCGCATCACGTTAACATTGCCGATGCACTCGAAGCTGTAATCCGCACCGCCCTTGGTCAACTCGACCAGATGGCCGACCAGATCTCCCTCAACCTCGTTGGGGTTCACGAAGTGGGTCATGCCGAAACGCTCCGCCATCTCGCGCCGCGCCGGATTGAGGTCCACACCCACGATCATGTCGGCGCCGGCCAGCCGCGCACCCTGGATCACGTTAAGCCCGATGCCGCCCAGGCCGAACACCACCACGTTGGCCCCCGGCTCGACGTGCGCCGTGTAGAGCACCGCACCCACGCCGGTGGTCACACCGCAGCCGACATAGCAAACCTTGTCGAACGGCGCGTCGGGATCGATTTTCGCCAACGCGATCTCGGGCAGAACCGTGTGATTGGCGAAGGTCGAGCAGCCCATGTAGTGGTGCAGCATGCGGCCGTTGAGCGAGAACCGGCTGGTGCCGTCCGGCATCAGCCCCTTGCCCTGGGTGGCGCGGACCGCCTGGCACAGATTGGTCTTGCCGCTGAGGCAGTACTCACACTGCCGACACTCCGGGGTGTAGAGCGGAATGACATGGTCGCCCGGCTGCACCGAGGTCACCCCCACGCCGACCTCCAGCACCACGCCGGCGCCCTCGTGACCCAGGATGGACGGGAACAGCCCTTCGGGATCCGCGCCCGACAGCGTAAAGGCATCGGTGTGACAGACGCCGGTGGCCTTGATCTCGACCAGCACCTCCCCGGCCTTCGGGCCTTCCAGGTCCACCTCCTCAATGACGAGCGGCTTGCCTGCCTCCAGCGCAACGGCGGCACGCGTCTTCATGGCTGCGCTCCTCCCTGACGGTCCATGCCCGACTGTCGGCATCGGGAATGCACGGATCATGGACTGATCACGCACGCAGGGCAATGGCGGCGGTCGCGAATATCGACCCCGCTCAGGTACGCCGGACGCGCCCTATCCCTTGCCGCGAGTCTCGCTGGCGCACGACACGCACAGAGGGGCGGCCGGGTCGAATTCCAGACGACGAGTCTCAATATCGGCCCCGCAGTGCAGGCAGGCGCCGTATTCGCCCGCCTCCATCCGCTCGAGGGCGGCATCGATGCGCTTCAGCTCCACCTGACGGCGCCGTTCGGTTTCCTGCGCCATCGCCTGCTGTTGCAGGGCGTCCATGCGCGACAGACGGCCCATGGCGGTATCCCCCGCATCGACGGTGGCCCGGTCGGCCGCCGTGCTGGCCTCGTCCGCCCGCATCTCGTCACGGTGGGTGGTGAGTTTGGCCCTCAGCGCCTTCAGATCCAGATCGGTGCGTTCCGTCATGTACGCTCCGTGATGTTCGCGCGGGCACGCCCCGTCCGGGGCCTCAGGTGGCCCCGCATGCGACCCCGTCGCGCGGCCGCAAACACCGCTCGGCGCCCCCGGCTCTGTCTCCGTGGTGAGCCGGATCGCTGACGATCCTCTCTCGCCACAACAGGACACGGCTCATCGCCGCCCGTGTCTCCGGTCGCGCGACGCCGGTGTCACGAAACGGTCAAGTGTGACACGTCACCTCAGTATGGCCAAAGGGTTTCGGGACGGGCGTTAAGCCCCGCGCCCGCTGGATTCGCCGGCATGCCGCAGGCGCTCCGGCTCAAAGTCCAAATCAAAATCCAGATCAAAGTCGAGATGCAGGTCAAACGCCAGATCCGGATCCGGCGCCACCGCGACAGCGGTCACCGGCGCCCGTGCGGTGACGGGAATCGACGCCAGCCGATCCAGGAACGTGGCCGCCACGGCATCCCAGCTGTGCCGTAGGGCAAAGGCCCGGCAGCGCTCCCGATCGAGATCGAGCGCCTTGAGCGCGGCCCGCCGCAGGTCCTCGTCCAGCACCCCGACCGGATGAGCAGGATCGACGCCGGCCAGCACGTCACGCGGTCCCGCGACCGGGAACGCCGCCACGGGAAGTCCGCAGGCCAACGCCTCCAGCAGCACCAGGCCGAAGGTATCCGTCCGGCTGGGAAACACCAGCGCGTCGGCGGCGGCATAGCAGGCGGCGATGGTCGCGTCGTCCGGTGGGCTGGTGAAGAACACGTCCGGATAGCGCCGCCGCAGCCCCTCCAGCGCGGGGCCGACCCCCGCCACGACCTTCGAGCCCGGCAGATCGAGATCCAGGAACGCCGGCAGATTCTTCTCCACCGCAATCCGGCCCAGGAACAGAAAGATCGGCCGGGGCAGATGCGCGAACGGCGCCAGCGTGCGGTCCCTGGGCCGGAAGGTATCCGTATCCACGCCGTGCGGCCATACGGACAGATGCCGGAAGCCCCGCCGGCGCAGCTCGGCCAGCGTGGACGCCGCCGGCACCAAAACCCGTGCGGACGGCCGGTGCACGTGCCGCATCCAGGCATACATCCAGGACAACGGTGTGCGAAAGCGCGTGTGCATGTATTCGGGAAACCGCGTGTGATAGGCGGTCGTGAATGGCCACCCACGGCGCAGACACTGCGCGCGCGCCGACAGGCCCAATGGCCCCTCGGTCGCGATGTGAACGGCATCCGGCCGGAACGCATCCAGAAGACGCGCCACCTTGCGCCGAGGGCGCACCGCCAGCCGAATTTCCGGATACGTCGGCATGGGAATGGACCGGAACGCCCCGGGCTCGATCACCGCGACGGTATGTCCGGCGCGCTCCAGCGCGCGACGCACCGCCTCGATCACCCGCACCACCCCGTTGATCTGCGGGCGCCAGGCGTCCGTAACGATACAGATCCGCACCGTTATCCTTTCGATCCGGCCAGGGCCCCATCCCCCCCAAGACCCTGGCGCACGACGGTCACTCTTCGCCTTGCTCCCTGAGAAACCGGCGCCATCGTGCCACGTTTCGGTTGTGCTCCGCTAGGGTCCGGGCGAATGCGTGCCCGCCGGACCCGTCCGCCACGAAGTAAAGATCGTCGGTATCCATCGGATTCAGAACGGCCAGCAGCGCATCGCGGCCGGGATTACAGATGGGGCCAGGCGGCAGCCCATCAATGACATATGTGTTGTATGGCGTTTCGCTGCTCAGGTCCTTACGCCACAGCGGCCGCCCCAGATCGCCGTCCGGCGCCAGACCGTAAATCACAGTCGGGTCGGATTGCAGGCGCATGCCCTTGCGCAAGCGATTGATGAAGACGCCCGCCACATGGGCCCGCTCCGAAGGTACGCCGGTTTCCTTCTCCACGATGGAGGCCAGGATCACCGCTTCCTCCGGCGTGTCGAACGGCAGCCCCTCCGATCGCAGGACCCACAGCTCATCAACGGTTTCCTGCATGGCCGCCATCATGCGCCGCACGACCGCGTCCCGCTGCCCGCCTCGCGTGAAGTGATAGGTTTCCGGCAGCAGGCTGCCTTCGTCCGGCTCCAGGGTAATGGCCCCTTCCAGGCCCTCCGCCGCACGGACAAGGTCCAGCACCACCGGAACCGTCAGGCCCTCGCTGACGGTAATCCGCCGCGCGATCACGTCGCCCCGCGTGAGGATGTCGAGCGCCCCTTTCGGGCTCACCGCCACGTCGAACCGGTATTCCCCGGCCTTCAGGTCCCGGGCCCGGCGTTCGATACGCGCGCTCCACTCGAAGATGAGGGGGTCCCGGATCACGCCGTTCTGGACCAGAAGATCGGCGATTCCGCTCAGCGTGGTCCCGTGCGGCACGACGACGGTCACCGGCTCCGTCAGGGGACCCGGTGTGCGATACGCATCCTGGAGGTAGGTCCAGCCGACATAGCCGGCGACCACGGCCATGCCGGTCAGCAGCGAAACCAGCATGGCCAGCGCCCGCACGATCCCGCCGCCCGGCCGTTTGGCTCGGCGGTGTTCGGCGCCTCCTCCGCCGCGCCCCGTCGCCACACCGGGCTGAGGTTGCGGCGGGCCGCCGTCGTCCCTATCGGGTCCGTCCGCCATGGACCGGCTCAGGGCGCCGGCCCGAAGATCAGGCTGGCATTCGTGCCGCCGAAGCCGAAGCTGTTCGACAGCACGTGGCGGACCTTACGCTCCTTCGCTTCCTTGGCCACGAGGTCCATATCGCAGCCCTCGGACGGGTTCTCAAGGTTCAGCGTCGGCGGCAAGACTCCGGTGTTCATGGCGAGCAGCGAATAGATCGCCTCGACGCTACCGGCCGCGCCCAACAGGTGCCCGATCGCCGACTTGGTCGAGGACATGGAGACGGACGCAGCGTGCGGACCGAACAGGCGCTTGACGGCGTCATGCTCGATCTCGTCGCCCAGCGGCGTCGAGGTGCCGTGCGCGTTGATGTAGTCGATGTCCTCGGGGTTGAGGCCGGCGTTGCGCAGCGCGCCCGTCATGGCGCGGAAGCCGCCATTACCGTCCGCCGCCGGCGCCGTGATGTGGTAGGCGTCGCCGGACAGCCCGTAGCCCTTGACCTCGCCGTAGATCTTGGCGCCACGGGCCTTGGCGTGCTCGTACTCTTCCAGCACAACCACGCCCGCGCCCTCGCCCATAACGAAGCCGTCCCGTTCGCGGTCCCACGGACGCGACGCCTCGGACGGGCGGTCGTTGAAGCCCGTCGACAGCGCCTTGGCCGAGCAAAAGCCCGCAAGCCCCAGACGGCACACCGCCGATTCCGCGCCGCCCGCGACCATCACGTCGGCATCGCCGTACGCAATCAGGCGGCTGGCGTCGCCGATGGCGTGCGCGCCGGTCGAGCAGGCCGTCACCACCGCATGGTTCGGCCCCTTGTAGCCGTACCGGATGGAGACGTTGCCAGAGACCAGGTTGATGAGGTTCGCCGGAATGAAGAAGGGGCTGATGCGGCGTGGCCCGGACTTCTCCAACGTCAGCGCGCCCTCTGCGATGCCCTTCAGGCCACCGATGCCGGAGCCGATCATGACGCCGGACCGCTCCCGATCCTCGTCCGCCTCGGGCAACCAGCCGGAATCCTTCACCGCCTCGTCGGCAGCGGCCATGCCGAAGACGATAAACTCGTCCATCCGGCGGCGCATTTTCGGTTCCACGGTGGTGTCCGGATCGAATGCACCGGGCGCATCGCCTCGCGGCACCATGCCCGCGATGCGCGCGGTCAGATCGGAGACCTCGAACGCGTCAATGGCCCGGATACCGGACTTGCCGTTCGTAATGCTGTCCCAGTTGTGCGCAACGCCCACGCCCAACGGAGTGACCATACCCATTCCGGTGACGACGACTCGTCTCATGTCCCCTGCCATGTCTTATGCCTTGCCTGCCCCGGGACCAGGGCCGGCCTGCCCACGGGATCATGCTCGCGCGACCCCGGAGGCCCGCACCAGTAAGGCTCGCCGGCTCCCCCGCGCCGGACCCGTAAGCACCGGGGCCGTCCGGACCGAGCCCACGCACGCGGAGATCCGCGGCGGGTAACCCGGGCCGGGCAACCCTGGTTCAACGGCGCGCCCGACGGAGCGAGGGCGGCCGGTGTTACTTCGTGTGCTCGTTGATGAACGCGATCGCATCCTTGACGGTCAGGATCTTTTCGGCCGCGTCATCGGGGATTTCACACTGGAACTCTTCCTCGAAGGCCATGACCAGTTCGACGGTATCCAGACTGTCGGCCCCCAGATCGTCGATGAAGCTGGCGTTCTCGGTCACCTTGGACTCTTCGACGCCCAGGTGCTCAACCACGATCTTCTTCACGCGCTCGGCGACATCACTCATCTTGCTTCGTCCTTGAATGAAAGGGTCCTGGAAAACGGGAGCAGAGTGGGAACGGCTGTTCCCGGTTGGGGCCTCGTCACAAAGACGCGGACCCCCGTGCGCTTCGGCCGACTGACGGGGTCGCGACGGCTGTCGTCATGCCGCGCGATGTCGAACGGAGGCCGGACAATCGAGACGGGCTACCTAACACACTTACCCTGCCTTGACTAGCGCCGGGACAATCCCCAAAGGGCTTCCGGCCGAAGCATTTTCGCATCGTGGAGCAACGGCTCAAATCATCGCCATGCCACCGTTGACGTGCAGCGTCTGACCGGTGACATAGCCCGCTTCGTTGCTCGCCAGATAGACCACGGCGGACCCAATATCCGCGCCCGTGCCCATGGCGCCCGCGGGAATAGCGGCCAGCAAGCGCGCCTTCTGGTCATCGGACAGGGCGTCCGTCATGGCCGAGGTGATGAACCCAGGCGCCACGCAGTTGACCGTGATGCCGCGCGGCGCGACCTCGGCCGCGAGCGACTTCGACATGCCGATCAGCCCGGCCTTGGAGGCCGCGTAGTTCGCCTGCCCCGGATTGCCGGTCACGCCCACGATGGACGTAATGGACACGATCCGGCCCCAGCGCCGCTTCATCATGCCCTTGAGGGCCGACCGCGACAGACGGAAGGCTGCGGTCAGGTTGACCTCCAGCACCGCGCTCCAGTCGTCGTCCTTCAACCGCATGGCGAGTTGGTCGCGCGTCAGGCCGGCGTTGTTCACGAGAATGTCGAGGCCGGTGCCCGCCTCAGCCTCCGCGGCTGCGACGAGGCCGTTGACGGCGTCGGCATCGGACAGGTTGCACGGCACGATGGGGCAGCGGTCGCCAAGTTCGGCGGCCACGGCCTCCAGCGCCTCGCGCCGGGTCCCGGAGAGCACAACGGTCGCGCCCCGGGCGTGCAGCGCGCGCGCAATGGCGCCGCCGATACCGCCGGACGCGCCGGTCACCAGCGCGGTCTTACCGGTCAGATCGAACATGAACGGAGAATCCTTGTCGTACGGGATCTAAGGGTGGTCCGGCGACGGACGGGTCTCAGAGAGACGTCAGGAAGGCCTCGACATCGGCCGGCGTGGACACCGCGATGCCGGTTAGGCTGCGGTCGATGCGCTTCGCCAGACCCGACAGAACCTTGCCGGCCCCCAGCTCCACGAGGGTCTCGACGCCCGCGTCCTTCATATAGAGCACGCTCTCGCGCCACCGCACCGCACCGGTCACCTGTTCGACAAGGCGGGCCCGGATCTCCTCGGGATCCTCAATGGCGCGCGCCAGCACGTTCGCCACCACGGGCGGGTCGGGCGGCAGCATGGTCACCTGAGCCAGGGCTTCCGCCATCGCGTCGGCGGCCGGCGCCATCAGGGCGCAATGGAACGGCGCGCTGACCGGCAGCATCACCGCCCGCTTGGCCCCCCGGTCGGCCGCCACCTCGACCGCCAGCTTCACAGCTTCGGTGTGGCCCGACACCACGACCTGCCCCGGCGCGTTGTCGTTGGCGGCAGTACACACGCGGTCACCGGCGACTTCGGCCGCGATCGCCTTGGCGGCGTCGACATCCAGGCCCAGAAGAGCCGCCATCGCGCCCTGCCCGACCGGAACGGCGCGCTGCATCGCCAGACCCCGAGTCTTCAGAAGGCACGCCGCGTCTCGGAGCGAAAAGGTCCCGGCTGCAGCAAGCGCGGAGTATTCTCCCAGCGAATGCCCGGCGACGAAACGCCCGGCGTCGGCGAGGCGCACACCGCCCTCGCGCTCAAGCACACGAACCACGGCCATCGAGACCGCCATCAGCGCGGGCTGCGCGTTCTCCGTCAGCATCAGCGTTTCCGCCGGCCCCTCAGCCATCAGCCGGTACAGCGGCTGCGACAGGGCGTCATCCACTTCCTCGAACACCTCACGGGCCGCCGGGAACGCCTCGGCGAGGGCCACGCCCATTCCAACCGCCTGAGACCCCTGACCAGGGAACACAAAGGCCCGCGTCTGACCTGCCTGCGACATTGTAAGAATGTCTCCCTCCCTCGCCCGCACCACTTCGTTGACGGCACTGCGGGGTCTTCGTTGCGACCGCGACTCCACATCGCCGGCCGCCGCCACCATGGCGCGCCCGTGGGTCCGGACCAGTTACGGTTCTCGCGCCGCCCCGCGTGTCCGTGCTGGTCAATCGCGTCTGGATTCAAGCGCTTCCCGCGCCGGAACGCAAAGCAGACGGGTTCGGGCGGCGGCACAGTGTTAAACCCTGTAACACTTGTCAAGGTTCCCTTGCACGCAGAGGCGCAATGTGTATAGTGCGCCCTCCCGCCCCGCCGGCGATGTCGGCGGGCGGGTTGTGTATTGGCCTGCCGAAGGCCCGCCCCGGGATGCCGGGGTCGGGACAGACACCAGTCCTTTACCCTTGCCGGACGCGACCGGCTATGCCCGCCTCGATGCTGGCGCCCAAGGGGGGCCGGACCCGGGTTGCGGGATGAGACAAGCCAAAAGGGGCAAAAAAACCATGGGTTTGTACGAGACCGTGGTGATCGCGCGTCAGGATCTGTCGGCCGCTCAGGTCGACCAGATCGCCGAACAGACGACGGCGGTTATCACCGAAATGGGTGGCTCGGTCACCAAGAAGGAATACTGGGGCCTGCGCAGCCTCGCGTACCGCATGAAGAAGAACCGCAAGGGCCACTACTTCATGCTGAACGTGGATGCGCCACCGCCTGCGCTGCACGAGGCCGAGCGTCGCCTCCGCCTGAACGAGGACATCGTCCGCTATATGAGCATCCGCGTCGAGGCCCTGGATGAGGGCCCGTCGATCATGATGCAGAAGAACGAGCGCGGCGACCGTCCGGAACGCGGCGGCCGTCGGGATCGTGGAGATCGCGGCGACCGGGGTGACCGCGGCGATCGTGGTGACCGCGGCGACCGCGGTGATCGTCCCCGTCGTCAGGAAGCAGGAGAGTAAGTCATGGCGCGACGTCCATTCTTCCGGCGGCGCAAGACCTGCCCGTTCTCCGGCGCCAATGCGCCGAAGATCGACTACAAGGACATCCGGCTGCTGTCGCGGTACGTGTCCGAGCGCGGCAAGATCGTGCCCAGCCGCATCACCGCCGTCTCCGCCAAGAAGCAGCGCGAACTCGCGCGGGCGATCAAGCGGGCACGGTTCCTGGGCCTTTTGCCCTACGTCATCCGCCAGTGACCGGACGGGCACCGCAGGGTGCCCCGTGAGAACCTGGCAGGGACTCGGCTAGGCCGCCATGCACCCTACCGTCGCACTCGCCGTGGCCGCTGGCCTCGCGAACGCTGTTTTGTTCGCCAGTCCGGTGCTGATGGGGCCGAGCGCCCTGATGGCGTGGTGTGTCTCCCCCATGCCGCTGATCCTCGCCGGCCTGGCGTTGGGTCGGCTGGGGGGCGGGATCGCGGCCGGCGTAGGCTTGGTCACGGTGCTGCTCGTCGGTGGCTCCGGTCTGTACGCGGCGACGTATGCCGTCTCGGACCTGCTGCCCGCGTTGCTGATCGTGGGGCTGGCCCTGCGGCCGTATCCCGGGGTCACGGCCCCGGATCCGCGCCGGGCGGAGGACTGGTACCCACCGGGAGCAATCCTGGCCCGACTGGCGCTGGCGCCGCTGCCCATTCTGGCGGCGCTGACACTGGTCGACGCGGGTGACGCCGGCGACTTGCGCGACCTCGTGCGGGCCACCGTCGAAGGGGTCATGAGCGCGCAGGCGCCCGGGAGTCCGTTCGCCACCATGGATCCCGCCATCCGCGCGCAGTGGGTGGACGCCATGGTGCGATGGTTCCCCGGGGTCATCGCGCAGGTGTGGCTCCTCCGGGCGGTCGGGTCGGCGTTGCTGGCCCATCGGCTGGCGCGGTCTCTGGTCGGGTACGTGGGACGTACCGTTCGGGCGATGGCGCCGGTCCTGATGGCGCTGACCTTGCCGAGTTGGTATGTCGCGCTCCTCCTGGGAGTCACGGGGCTTGCCCTCGTCACGGGCGGATCGGTGGGCTACATCGCCGAGTCCGCCGCCGTGTTCCTGGTGGTGCCGGTGCTGCTGCTGGGGCTGAAGCTGGTCCATGCCGGCGCGCGCACGACGCCGCGTCCGGTGTGGTTGCTCAGCCCGTTCTATATCGTGCTTGTGTTCGTGTCGGGCCTGGGCTACGTCGCCCTGGCGCTGGCCGGACTGGTGGAATTTTCGCTTTCCTTGCGCCGGCGTGCGGCCGGCCGGGCCTCGGAGGAGGAATGATGGACGTCATCCTGCTGGAACGCATTGAAAACCTGGGCTTCATGGGCGACATCGTAAAGGTGCGTCCGGGCTATGCCCGCAACTTTCTCCTGCCGCAGCACAAGGCGCTGCGCAAGACGGACGCCAACTTGGCCTACTTCGAGGCCAAGAAGGTGGAACTGGAAGCTCGCAACCTGAAGCGCAAGCAGGAAGCCGAGGACGTCGCCGCCCGCATGGCCGGCGTCTCTCTGGTCCTGGTGCGCCAGGCCTCCGAGGGCGGCCAGCTCTACGGCTCCGTAACCGCCCGTGACATCGCGGACGCCCTGAAGGAAGAGGGCTACGACGTCGGGCGCTCCCAGGTGCAGCTCAACACGCCGATCAAGCTTCTCGGGACCACCGAGGTCCGCATCGGCCTGCACTCGGAAGTCGCCGTAACCGTGCCGGTCACCGTGGCCCGGAGCCTGGAAGAGGCGGAGCGCGCCGCCGAAGCCGAAGCGGCCGCTGCGGAAGCCGCCGAGGCGGGTCTGCCCGAGGACGACGCGGACCTCGACGGCGACGAGATCGACGTGGATGCCGAAGAGGCCTGGATCGAGGACGGCGGCGTCACCGACGAGTCCGACCCCGATTAAGACTGTCCCGGCCCCGTCCGCACGCCGGTTCGACACCGCCCGGATCCGCCCATCTCTCGCCGCGTGCGAAGGGGGGGTGATCTGGGCGGTGTTCGGCCCCCCTGGACAAGGGTTCCCGGATCGGGTTTCGTGTCCGGCATGGGGGTCGTAAAACGGGGATGGGTCGGGCCGGGAGCGACGCCATGATGTCGCGCCACATCGAGACGTTTCTGGAGATGATGGCGGTGGATCGGGGGGCCTCCCCGAACACCCTGGATGCCTATCGCCGGGATCTCGAGGCTCTGACCGCGTTCTTGGGCGCCACGCCCCCCGAACGCGCCAGCACGAATGACCTCCGGGCGTTCCTCCAGCATCAGGCCGCGCAGGGCATGGCCCCGCGGACGACCGCCCGACGCCGCTCCGCGCTGCGCCGGTTTTTCGGGTTCCTGGCCGCCGAGGGTCGCCGGCCGGACAATCCGGCCGATATTCTCGACGCCCCCCGCACCGATCACGCCCTGCCCCGCCTGCTCGATGAAGCCGAGGTCGAGCGGTTGCTCGATGTCGCCCGTGCCTGGGACGGCCCCCATGGCCTGCGCGCTTCGGCCCTGCTCGAAGTCGTCTACGCCGCCGGCCTGCGGGTGTCGGAACTGGTCGGCCTGCCCCTGGCGGCCGTCGCCCGTGACCCCGAGGTCCTGCTGGTGCGCGGCAAAGGCGACAAGGAGCGCGTCGTCCCCATCGGCGCCCCGGCCCGCGCAGCGATCCGTACCTATCTGCCGGTACGAGAGACCTTCCTGGCCGCGACGGGGCGGTCCCGCACCTTGGGTCAACGGTTTCTTTTCCCCTCCCGCGCGGCGGCCGGCCACCTGACCCGCGACGGCTTCTCCAAGATGCTGAGCGAACTGGCGGTGCGCGCTGGGCTGCCGCCGTCGCGGCTGTCGCCCCACGTCCTGCGCCATTCCTTCGCCACCCACCTGCTGGCGCACGGCGCCGATCTGCGCGGCGTGCAGGCCATGCTCGGCCACGCGGACATCACCACGACGCAGATCTACACCCACGTGCTCGATGCCCGCCTGCGGGCCCTGGTGGGGGAGCATCATCCGCTCGCCGATCTCGCCGTCGACCCGTCCCACGGGACCGGGTCCGAAACAGAACCAGGGGCCGGACCATGAGAACCGCCGCGCGCGGAATCGCTGGGCTGCTGCTGGTGTCGGTGCTGGGGCTGGCAGGGCCGCCGATCTCCCCCGCCCGCGCGTTCGACGAGCGCGGCGCGCACATCGTGGTGGACGCCGCAACCGGTCGGATTCTCGCGGCGAACAAGCCGAACCATCCCCGGTATCCGGCCTCGCTGACCAAGATGATGACGGTGCTCATGCTGTTCCGGGCCTTGGAGTCCGGCGCCATCACACCACAGACGCCGATTCCGATGTCCGCCAACGCAGCGGCGGCGAACCCGGTCAAGCTGGGGCTGGCGCCCGGCGACTCGATCACGGTAGCGGAGGCCATCCCTGCGTTGATCGCGCGCTCCGCCAACGACGTTGCCGTGGCGGTGGCGGAATTCCTGGGCGGCACCGAAGACGCCTTTGCCGAAGACATGACCCGGGTCGCGCGGGTCGAACTGGGCATGTCGCGAACCACATTCCGCAACGCCTCCGGCCTGCCGGACGATGCCCATGTCACCACGGCGCGCGACATGGCGCGACTCGCGCGCACGCTCTGGCGGGACTATGCTGCGCAGTTCGGCGCCTTCGGCACCACCGTGTTCCATTTCCGGGGCGGCGCTCTGCCCACGTACAATCCGCTGTTGGCCTCGTACGCCGGGGCGGACGGCCTGAAGACGGGATTCACCTGCGCCGCCGGCTACAACCTCGCCGGCACCGCGCAAAGGAACGGCCATCGTGTCATCGCCATCGTGCTGGGAGCCGGCACCAGCATGGAGCGCAACACCACAATCACGACCCTGATGGATCGGGGCTTTGATCGGATCGCCGCTCTTGAGGATTTTGCGACGGAGACGAACCCGGCGCCCCTCGGTCTCGCCGCCCTGCCGACGCTGGATGCGCTGCGGGCGCCCCGTCCCCTGCGTGACCACGCAGCGCCGGATGTCGAAGGCTGCGGCGGGGTGTATGCCGGCGGTTGGGCGATCAACCTCGGTTCCACCGGTAGCCTGAGCAAGGCCCGATGGATGGCCAACCAGGCGGCCGAACGCTACGGCGGCAAGGCCCTCACGGTGCCGGTCGGCACCGGCGGGATGGTCAAGCACAACGCCTATGTGGCGGCCTTGTCCGCCGGCCAAGCGCGCTCCATCTGTGCCCAGCGCCAGCGGAGCGGCGAATACTGCGTCGTCCGGAGCCCCCGCATGATGTGGGCCTCGCAAGCAGCGGTGCAGCGGCTGCGACGCTCCATGCAGTGACGCCCCCCGGAACCCAACCGGGCGATCGAAAAAATCGAATAAAACGAATTGACCAATCCGTTGGACCCATAGATGTGCGCTCTGCATCGTATGGGCCTGCGAAGGCGCCGTGGTCCTCCGACCGCACAGCGTCCGCGCCCCAAACAAGAGAAGGAGCTTCGACCCATGACCGAACAGACTCGGCTTGCCCCGATCGCCAACGGCCTTGAGGACAACGCCCGCGCCAACGTCGCCGAAGGGCTGGCCACGGTGCTGGCGGGCACGTATGCGCTCGCCCTGAAGACCCAGAACTTCCACTGGAATGTGACCGGCCCGCGCTTCCGCGGCCTGCATGCGCTGTTCGAGGAGCAGTACACCGATCTGCAGGGCGCCAGCGACGAGATCGCCGAGCGTATCCGCTCCTTGGCCGCGGTTGCGCCGGGCGGCCTCGCCCGCTTCGCCGCGCTGAGCCCGGTCGAGGACGCGCCCGACGTGCCCCCGGGTGCGGATGCCATGGTGGCCCAGCTCGCTGCTGACAACGACACCCTGGCCCGCACGCTGCGCGGCCTGATCGGCGAGGCGGGCGATGCCGGCGATGAGGCGACCGCCGACCTGCTGACGGGCCGTCTGGCCACGCACGAAAAGGCCGCGTGGATGCTGCGCGCCAGCCTGGGCTGATCCGGTCCCACCGCGCACGGCGCCCCCGGTCTGGTCAGAAGGCCGGGGGCATGCGCCCCTCCCCGTCACCCTTTGCCTCTTCGTCCCTGCGGCGGAGCCGTTTTGAACACGCCTTACGTTTGTCAATATGTCCGCGGGACAATAAGGGTTGTTTACGTGGGCGATACGACTCCATACTGACAACAGGCCTAGAGTCAGGACCGTCTTTGCTTTCCTTCAGCCATGCCTCAATACGACTGACTGAGGAGACCGATCCCATGCTCAAAACCGCGACCGTGGCCTTCGTGGCCACCCTATTCGCCTCCTCCGCCGCACTGGCGTGCAGCGGATGGAAATCGGCCGATTCGAGCAAGCCGATCACCACGGCGCAGGCCGACACCGGGTCCCAGACGTCGACTCCGTGGACCGGCAGCGGCGCCCGGACGGACTGATCCGCGCGCAAGCGCCCCTCTTGCAGAGATGCGTTCGAAAGGCCGGCTGTTCGGAACAGCCGGCCTTTTGCATGGCTGGAGTCCAAAGTTGGGCGGAAGAGACCGGTGACCGGTCACGTGCCGGACCGGCTGCCCCGCCGAAGCAATGCCAGCGCGCTGTTGCCCGCAATCGCGCCGATGACCAGCACGCCCCCCACCAGAGTCATCCCGGGCGGCACCTCACCGACGCCGACCCAGGCCCAGAACGGTCCCAACGCGGTTTCGATCAACGCCAGCAGCGCTACCTCGGCGGCGGGAATGTAGCGGGCGCCGCTGGTGTACAGAGCCAGCGCCAGCGGCGAGACGATAAGCCCCATGATGGCGATGATACCGAAGTCATGCAGCGTGACGTCCAGCGGCGCGCAAAACGGCAGGACCGCCGCCGCCGACAGAATGCCGCCCAGCGCCACCACCGGCAGGGTGTCGCGATCGCCCGCCTTGCGCATCAGGACCAAAGCGAGCCCAAGGCAGACCGGCACCGACAGCGCGACAAGATCGCCGATCACGGTGCCGCCACCGAGGCCCACCGAGCCGCTCATGATGATGACGACCCCGGTGAACGACAGCGTCATGGCGATCCAGGTGCGCAGCCGCACCCGCTCCCCGATCAACGCCAGCCCGAACAGCGCGCTGACCATGGGAATGGTGGCAATGACCACCAGCGCGTTGGACACCGTGGTGAGGGTCATCGCCACCACGAAGGCAATGTTGGTCACACCCATCAGGACCGACGCCAGCAGGCCGCCCCAGCCAATGGCCTTCAGGTGCCGGCCCGTGTTTCGGCGCTGCCAAAACCCGACCACCGCCAGCAGGACCAGACCGAGGAAGAGACTCCGCCAGAACACGACCTGAAGCGGCTCCGCCTCCGCCACCAGCTTGACCAGCATGCCGTCCGGGCTGATGACCAGCATGCCGGCGGCGGAAAGAAGCAGACCTTTCAGATGGGGAGACATAGGGTGTTCCGAATCGCGAGGCGCGCGGCCGGCCCCGCCGGGGCCGAGCGGGAACCGCACGGATCAGGTCGGCGCCACACCGCGCAGGCGCAGGTTCTCCGGATCGTAGGGACTGTCCGGAATCACGGTCACCTTATGGCGTGTGCCGAGAATGTCCATGGATAGCTCCGTTCCCTCCGCCGCCGCCTCCGGCCGCAGCATCGCGAGGGCGAGCGAATACCCGAGCCGAGCGCCAAAGTTTCCTCCGGTCGCGCGCCCGACCACGCTGTCGCCGTCGTAGATCGGGTTGTTGCCCAGTGCGTCGGCGTCCGTCACATCGTGCACCCGCAGCGTTGCGAACTGGTTCCGAAACCCGGTCTCCTTCCACGTCAACAGCGCATCCCGGCCAATGAAATCACCCTTGGCCGGCTGAATGAACCGATCCAGGCCGGACTCATAGGCCGCATACTCGATCGACAATTCGGTACCCACCATGCGGTAGGATTTTTCGATCCGCAGGCTGTCCATGGCCCGGATGCCGAACGGCGCCAGTCCCAGGTCGCCGCCGGCCGCCATCAGCGTATCGAAAATGTGGTTCTGGTACTCGATCGGGTGGTGCAGCTCCCAGCCGAGTTCGCCGACGAAGCTGACCCGCAGCGCCTTCACCGGGGCCATGCCGATGTCGATCTCCTGTCCCGACAACCAGGGGAACGCGCCATTGGACAGATCGGCGTCGGTCACCCGCTGCAACAGGTCGCGCGCCTTCGGCCCGGTCACGACCAGCACGCCCATGGCCCCGGTCAGGTTCTGGATCTGGACCGAACCGTCCGTGGGGGCGTGGCGCCGGAGCCAATCGTGGTCGAGCCGCTGCAACGCCCCGGCCGAAACCAGATAGAACGCATCGTCCGCCTCGCGCTGTATGGTGAATTCGGAATGCACCCCGCCACGCGGCGTCAGGGCGTGGCACAGGGCGAGACGCCCGGCCTTGCGAGGCAGCCGGTTGGCCACCAGCCGATCGAGGAACGCTACCGCCCCCGGGCCGCTGACGCGCGCCTTGGCGAAGGCCGTCATATCCAAAAGGCCCACGTTTTCAGCCACGTTCCGGGCTTCATTCATCACATGCTCGAACCATGCGGAGCGGCGGAAGGACCAGTCGTCCTCGCGCGCGACACCCTCCGGCGCGAACCAGTTCGGCCGCTCCCACCCGAACTTCTGCCCGAACACCGCCCCCCGGTCGCGCATGCGCTCGTAGCACGGGGCGGTGCGCAGCGGTCGGGCCGCCGGCCGTTCCTCGTCGGGGTAGTGCACGGTGAAGACGTTGGCGTAGGCCTCCTCGTTCTTGCGCCGCATGTAGCCCTTGGTGACGTAGTCGCCGAAGCGGCGCGGATCGACACCCAGCATGTCGATGGTGGGCTGACCCTCCACGATCCATTCGGCAAGCTGCCAGCCAGCGCCCCCGGCGGCCGTCACGCCGAAGCTGTGGCCCTCGTTAAGCCAGACGTTCGGCAGGCCCCAGGCCGGTCCGATGATCGGGTTGCCGTCCGGGGTGTAGGCGATGGCGCCGTTGTAGACCTGCTTGACCCCCACCTCGCCGAACGCCGGCACACGGAACATCGCCCCCTCGATATGCGGCTCCAGCCGCTCCAGATCGCCCTGGAACAGCTCCCACTCCGTGTCGGGGTGCGGGTCGTCGACGTAGCAGCAAGGCGCGCCCTTCTCGTAGGGGCCGAGCAGGAGGCCCCCGTTTTCCTCCCGCATGTACCAGGCGTTATCGGAATCGCGCAGCACGCCCATGTCCGGCAAGCCCTGCTGGCGGCGGGCCACGATCTCCGGGTGCGGCTCGGTCACGATGAACTGGTGCTCGACCGGAATGACGGGAATATCGAGCCCGAGCATACGCCCGGTCTTGCGCGCGAAGTTCCCGGTGCAGCAGACGATGTGCTCGCAGGTGATCTCGCCCTTGTCGGTGCGCACCAGCCATTCACCGCCGCGCGTGCGCTCGATGCCCAGAACCGTGGTGTTGCGGTTGATCTCGGCCCCGCGCGCCCGCGCCCCCTTCGCCAACGCTTGTGTCAGGTCGGCGGGTTGAATGTAGCCGTCCGCCGGGTGCTGGATCGCGCCCACCAACCCCTCGATGTTGCACAGGGGCCAGATGTCGCGGACCTGCTCCGGCGTCAGGAAGTCGACCGCGACACCGATGGTCTGGGCGACGCCCGCGTACTGGTGGTACTCGTCCATGCGGTCGCGGGTCTGGGCGAGCCGGATGTTGGTGACGTTGCGGAAGCCGACATCCTGGCCGGTTTCCTCCTGAAGGCGCTGGTAGAACGCCACCGAGTACTTGTGAACCTGCCCGACCGAGTAGCTCATGTTGAACAGCGGCAGCAGGCCCGCCGCGTGCCAGGTCGAGCCGGACGTCAGTTCCCGCCGCTCCACCAGCACGACGTCGGACCACCCCTTGGCCGCCAGATGGTACAGGGTCGAGACGCCGACGACACCGCCGCCGATCACCACCACGCGCGCATGCGTTCTCATAGGCTAACTCCCTGTCTGTTCCGGCGGCCCGGTTCCGGCGACATGCGCCGCTCCGGCCGTATGTGTGTTCGGTCAGAAATCCCCCGGTTCGTGCGCGATGCCCGTCATGGCGTCGATCAGCCACGCCGCCGTGTACCGGGCGATGGAATTGCGCACCCAGATCTCAATGGCGTCAGCCCCCCCTTGCTGACCATTGGGCCCCTCCCCGTCGGTGACCCGCAGAACCGCGCGGGTGCGGCCCAGCAGGGTCTGCACACAGGCACCCGAACCCAGAACACGCGGATGCAGGTCCAGCGGACAGCCCTTCGACAGCACCAACCGCGCGCGCGGCCCGGTCAGCACAAGGGTCGTGTACATGTGCGACAGGTCGCAGACGGACAGCCACGGATCGTTGACCCGGGCATCGCGGATCGTGGCCTCCACGGCGGGCGCGGTGCCGTCCGGCCCGACCAGAAGCCACTCGTCCGGCCCCAGCCACATCGCGATGCGGTGACCGTCCGGGCTGGCGGTCCAGGTGTTGGGCGTGGTTGGCGGCTGCACACCCAACCGCGTGCCGATGTCCGCCAGCATGCCC
This sequence comes from Roseospira marina, assembly GCF_014197855.1. Classification (GTDB taxonomy): domain Bacteria; phylum Pseudomonadota; class Alphaproteobacteria; order Rhodospirillales; family Rhodospirillaceae; genus Rhodospira; species Rhodospira marina. The sequence continues at coordinate 250,199 of NZ_JACIGJ010000001.1, read as the reverse complement.
TCCGTCGCACGCAGGTTCTGCACCGAGCGGGCGGGCGTGGTGCCCAGCCGGACCAAGGGGCCACTGGCCGCCGCCATCGCCCGGGCCAGCGGATAGAGCGGGTTTTCCCAGCGCCCACCCGGGCCTCCCGGCCCGTAGTCAATCTCGGAATAAGACCCGGTCGGTTCACGCTGCGGGGAGGCCATCACGGCGCGCTCCTTCCTTGTCGACCATCACGGGATCGCAGATCACCGCCGGCACCTCGCCCGACGGCAGCGCGACCGCCACGGTGTCGCCGATCCGCCCGCGCCCGCCGCTGACCAGGGCCAGCGCGAAGCCGGAGTCCAGCGTCGGGCTCCAGTAGGCGGAGGTGACGAAGCCGAGCATCGGCACCGGCGTGGCCCGGCGGCTGGCGCCCGTCTCCACGATCTGGCTGCCCTCCGGGATCACCCGGCGCGGATCCTTCGACCGCAGCCCGACCAGATGCCGCCGGTCCGGCCGCGCGGTATCGGACCGGCTGAGCGAGCGCTTGCCGATGAAGTCCGGCTTGGTTTTCGACACGATCCAGTCCATGCCCAGATCAACCGGCGTCTGGCAGCCGTCCGTCTCCTGCCCGACGATGATGAAGCCCTTCTCGGCGCGCAGAACGTGCATGGTCTCGGTGCCGTAGGGCGTCACCCCCAGGTCCACGCCCACGCGCAGGATGGCGTCCCACAGGGCGCCGCCCTGGTGCCAGGGCACGTTGATTTCGTACTGCAACTCGCCGGTGAAGCTGATGCGGAAGACGCGGGCGTGCAGGCCGGCGACGATCGCCGGGCGCCAGCTCATGAACGGGAACGCCTCCGGCGACAGGTCCTGACCGGAGGCCAACCGAGCCAGCAGCTCGCCCGCCAGCGGCCCGGCAAGACCGACCGTGGACCATTGCTCCGTCACCGAGGTCAGGCGCACCCGCAGGTCCGGCCATTCGGTCTGAAGGTATTCCTCCAGGTGATCCAGCACGGCGGCGGCGTTGCCGGTCGTGGTGGTCATCAGATACCGGGTGTCGTCCAGGCGCGCCGTGGTGCCGTCGTCGAACACCATGCCGTCCTCCCGGCACATCACGCCGTAGCGCACCCGCCCGACCGCCAGCTTGGACCACGCGTTGGTGTAGACCCGGTTGAGGAATTCGGCCGCGTCCGGCCCCTGGATGTCGATCTTGCCGAGGGTGGAGGCGTCGAGAACTCCCACGCCCTCGCGCACCGCCCGGCATTCGCGTTCGACAGCCTGCGCCATGGTTTCGCCCGCGCGCGGGTAGTACCAGGGCCGCTTCCATTGGCCCACGTCCTCGAACTCGGCGCCCAGGGCCACATGGCGGTCGTGGATCGCGGTCAGCCGCGCCGGGTCCAGATGGTCGCCCCGGTCGCGCCCGGCCATGGCGCCGAAGGTCACGGGTGTATAGGGCGGGCGGAAGGTGGTGGTGCCCGCCTGCCCCATCGGGCGATCCAGCGCCTCCGCCAGCACGCCCAGGCCGTTGATGTTGCCGGTCTTGCCCTGGTCGGTGCCGAAGCCGGTGAGGGTGTAGCGCTTGACGTGCTCGACGCTTTCCAGCCCCTCGCGCGCGGCCTGCCGGATGTCGTGCGCCGTGGTGTCGTTCTGGAAATCCACGAACGGCAGGCCCCAAGCGTGGTCCAGGCCGGGGGCCGGGCGGACCCGCCACAGGGGCGCCGCCGGTCTGATGGGCGGTTCGGGCTCACAGTCCGGTGCGGCCGCGGCCTCCGGCCCGGGATCGAAGCCGGCGCGGCGGGCGGCGTCCGCGCCGGCCACCGCGCCCTCCGCCAGCGTCCCGGCCAGATCGAACGTGCCGGCACAGGCGCCCGCCGACGCCACCGCCTGGGTGGCCTGTTCCGGCACGAACGCCAGCCGGTCGTCGTCATAGCGCAGCCGGCCGCCGGACTGGCTGAACAGATGCACCACCGGCGACAGCCCACCCGAGACCAGCAGCAGGTCGCAAGGGATCGTTTCCAGGCAATGCGGCACCGCACGCCCGTCGGCTTCGAGTTTCGCAATGCTGGCGCCGGTGATGTGGCGCGTGCCGGTCGTGCCCGCGACCACATAGCCGGTCATGATGCGAATCCCGGCGGCGCGGGCGGCGGCGGGCCAGCCCGGCCCCGGCGCCTCGCGGGCGTCGATGATGGCGTGAACGGTCGCCCCGGCGGCGTGCAGATCGAGCGCGGCCTCATAGGCGGCGTCGTTGGTGGTGAACAGCACCACCGAACGGCCCGGCACGACGCCCCAGCGATGCCGGTAGGCCTGCGCCGCCCCGGCCAGCATGATGCCGGGCCGGTCGTTGTCTCCGAACACCAGCGGACGCTCATGGGCGCCGGTCGCCAGCACGACGCGCGTGGCCCGGATATGCCACAGGCGCTGACGCGGCGCGCCAGCGGGGGCGTCGTCCAGGGGCAGGTGATCCGTCACCCGCTCCAGCGCCATCAGGTAATTGCCGTCGTAATAGCCGAACACGGTGGTGCGCGGCAGCACGCGCACGTCGGGACGGGCGCGCAGGTCCGCTTCGACCGCGTCGGCCCACGCCGGCCCGGGCTGCCCCTCCACCACGCGCGGACGGGCCAGCAGGCTGCCCCCCAGGCGCTCGTCCTCGTCCGCCAGAATTACGCGGGCGCCGGGCACTGCCGCCGTGCGCGCCGCCGCCAGACCCGCCGGACCGCCGCCGACCACCAGCACGTCACAATGCACGTGGCGCTGGTCGTAGCGGTCGGGATCGGGCAGCGGTGGGCAGGTGCCGAAACCGGCCGCGCGGCGGATCAGCGGCTCGTAGACCCGGTCCCACATCCAGCGCGAGCCATGCATGATTTTGTAGTAGAAGCCGGCCCCCATAGCGCGGGAGGCCAGGCCCAGCGCGGCACCCAGGTCGCGCTCCACCGAGGGCCAGACGTTGACGCTGTCCGCCTCCAGCCCGTCCACCAGCGCGGTCTGGGTGGCGCGTCCGTTCGGATCGGTGCGCGCGGGCTCGCCCGTCAGACGGCGCTGGATGAGGGCGCCCGGATCCTCCGCCCCGGCGGCCAGGATACCGCGCGGCCGGTGGTATTTCATCGACCGGCCGACCAGATGGATCCCGTTCGCGAGCAAGGCACTGGCGACCGTGTCACCGGGATGCCCATCCATCCATTCGCCGTTGAAGCGAAAGCGAATGCGGCGGCTGCGGTCGATCAAGCCGCCTTCGGACAGCCGGAAGTCCTGCGTGCGGTCGGTCATCGCCCCGCCTCCCGCTCTGGCAAACCGGACTCGCCGGAGACGGCTGGCCGGGGCTCTCCCATGCGGTAGACGGCCAACATCCGGTGGCTGACGGTGTCACGCAGCACGTTGAACCAGCGTCGGCACCCGGCGGCGTGACACCAGCGCTCCGCGAATTCGCCCTTTGGATTGTCGCGCAAAAAGACGTAGGTCCCCCAGGCCTCATCCGACAGCGCGGCCGGATCCGCGGGGCGGGCGACATGGGCCTGACCACCGTAGTGGAACTCGGTTTCTTCGCGCGGCCCGCACCAGGGGCATTCGATCAGCAGCATGACGACGGATCCCTCCCGGGCCGGTTTAATGCGCGACGGCGGCGGCGCCGTGCTCATCGATCAAGGCACCGCTGGTGAAGCGGTCGAGCGCGAACGGCGCCGCGACGGGATGCGGCGCGCCCCGCGCAATGGTGTGGGCGAACACGAAGCCGGACCCCGGCGTGGCCTTGAACCCACCCGTGCCCCAACCGCCGTTGATGAACAGACCCGGCACCGGCGTCGTGCTGATGATCGGGGAGGCATCCGGGCAGGTGTCCACGATGCCGCCCCAGGTTCGCATCATGCGCAGGCGGGCAAAGACCGGAAAAAGCTCCACCAACGCCGCCGTCTGATGCTCCAGCACATGGACGCTGCCGCGCTGCGCATAGCTGTTGTAGCTGTCGATGCCGGCGCCGATGACCAGTTCGCCCTTGTCGGACTGGCTGACGTAGACGTGGATGGCGCCCGACATCACGACGCTGTCGAGGATCGGCTTGATCGGCTCCGACACCAGCGCCTGAAGGGGATGCGACTGGATCGGCAGCCGGACGTCCGCCATCGCCGCCACCACCGAGGAGTGGCCGGCCGTGACGATCCCCACCTTCGGCGCACGGATGGGGCCGCGCGTCGTCTCCACGCCCGTCACGCGGCCGTCGCCGTCGCGGCGAATGCCGGTGACCTCGCAGCCCTGAATGATATCCACGCCGCGCGCATCGGCCGCGCGGGCATAACCCCAGGCGACCGCGTCGTGGCGGGCCACCCCGCCGCGCGGCTGAAGGGTCGCGCCCATGATCGGGTAGCGCAGCGTCTGCGACGTGTTGATGATCGGCACGGCCTTTTTCACGCCGGCCGGGTCCAGCCAGACGGAATCGACCCCGTTGAGGCGGTTCGCCTCCAGACGGCGCCGCCCGGCGCGAACGTCCTGGAGGGAGTGCGCAAGGTTCAGCACCCCCCGCTGGGACAGCATCACGTTGTAGTTGAGGTCGCGCGACAGCCCTTCCCACAGCTTCAGCGACGTTTCGTACAGCGCAGCACTTTCGTCCCAGAGGTAGTTCGAGCGCACGATGGTGGTGTTGCGCCCGGTGTTGCCACCGCCCAGCCAGCCCTTTTCCAGCACGGCCACGTTGGTGATGCCGTGCTCTTTGGCGAGATAGTAGGCGGTCGCCAACCCATGGCCACCGCCGCCGATGATGATGACATCGTAGGCCGCCTTGGGCTCCGGGCTGCGCCACAGGCGGGGCCAGTGGGCGTGGTGCGACAGCGCGTTGCGCGCCAGCGACCAGATCGAATACCGGCTCACGAGTCCCTCCCCGCGTGGCTGACCGGATCGACACCCGAAGCCCTTCGGTGCCCGCGAACGGCACGCATCGGGCGTCTTGTGTCGCATTTAGGAGAGCGTGAACGGGCGCGACATGACTAGAACGCGGGAGACACGGCTCTGGTATATTTGCGCCATCCCGTCGCGGTCGTGATTGACTCGCAACGAACCGCTGATAACCCTTATCTGTCAGGGTTCTATGTCCGCTCAGGGGGACGATGCCAATGCCGCGCAACGCCCACGACCATGGCGCAGACGCACACGACGCGGGAGGCCCCGCGCCATGATGCCAAACGCGCCATCGACGGCCCGCCTCAAGGTCGGCTTCGTCCTTCTGCGCAGCTTCACGCTGCTGCCGTTCGCGGGCTTCGTCGATGTGCTGCGGCTGGCGGCGGACGAGGGCGACCGCAGTCGGCAAATCGAATGCCGCTGGACCACGATGACGCCGGACGGCCGCTCCCTGACGGCCAGTTGCGGCACCCGGATCACCCCGGACAGCGGCCTGATGCCGGCGGGCGGGTTCGACTACATCGTGGTGGTCGGTGGCCTCATCCATCAGGGGCCGGTGCAGGATCCGGCGGTCACCGCGTACCTGCGCGAGGCGGCGGCGGCCAAAGTGCCCCTGGTCGGCCTGTGCACCGCCGTCTTCACGCTGATCGACGCTGGGCTGATGCGGGACCGGCAGTGCTGTGTCTCCTGGTACCACTATCAGGACCTCATTCAGGCGTTCCCGGAGGTCACGCCGGTCGCCGACCGTCTGTTCGTGGTGGACGGCCCGCGCATCACCTGCGCCGGGGGGACCGGCGCGGTCGACCTGGCCGCCTGGCTGGTCGACCGCCATCTCGGCGCGGCGGCGGCCCGCAAAGCCCTCAACATCCTGGTCAGCGACGGCGCCCGGCCCGCCGACTCGCCGCAACCGATGGAGATCGGCGAGGGTACGGTGGCCGTGCGGGACCCGCGCCTGCGCCGGGCGCTCACCATCCTGGAGCACGCGCTGGCCAGCCCGCCCCGGGCGAGTGATCTGGCCCGCCGGGTCGGCCTGTCGCGGCGCCAGTTGGAACGGCTGTTCCGCGAGGAGCTGAACGCCACGCCGTCGGCCTATGCCCGCGCCGTCCGGTTGCGTCACGGCCACTGGCTGGTCACCCGCACAGGCCGCAGCGTCACGGACATCGCGCAGGAGTGCGGGTTTGCCGACGCCTCCCACTTCTCCCGCCATCACAAGGCGGCCTATGGCGCGACCCCGCAGGCGCTGCGGACGGCGACCCGCCCCGGAGCTTCGGTACCGTGACGAAACAAAGGGGTTTCCGGCACCAATCGAGTGTTTACGCGGGTCGCTCGTCCTGGATCAAATGACACACGAAACAGTGGGCGGGGCAGGAGTGGAGCGCCCCGCCATATCGGGGAGGCGTGCATGTTCAAACCCGTGGACCAGCGCCGTCCGAGGCTCCTTCAGTTTCTGCTGCTGCAACGGTTTTCCATGCTGGCGTTCACCTCGGCCGTGGAGCCCCTGCGCACGGCCAACCGGCTGGCCGGACAGACCCTGTATGACTGGGAGATCCTGACGACGACCGGCACCGCCGCCGTGGCCAGCAACGGCATTCACGTCCTGCCGGACAGCACGCTGGGCGAGGAGCGCCCTGACGCCGATGCCGTGGTCGTGTGCGCCGGGCTGGGGATGGAAGGCTACGACTCGCCGGAGGTGACCCGCTGGCTGCGCAGGCATGCCCGCCGCGGCGTCCCCGTCGGCGGCCTGTGCACGGGCCCGCTCGCGCTGGCGGCGGCCGGGCTGCTGAAGGGCTACCGCTGCACGATCCACTGGGAGAACGTCGAGAGCTTCGTCGAGCAGTTCCCGGATCTCGCCATCACGGCCACGCTGTACGAGATCGACCGCGACCGCTTCACCTGCGCCGGGGGCACATCCGCCCTCGACATGATGATCGCGATCATCCGGGAAGAGCATGGCCGCGCGCTGGCGGTCCGGGTCGCGGACGCCCTGATTCACACCGGCCTGCGCCATCCGGAGGACCCACAGCGCGTTGCCCTGCGCGAGCGGATCGGGGTCAGCGATCCGAAGGTCCTGGCCGCCATCGCGCATATGGAAGCGCACCTCGAAAACCCGGTGCCGGTCGAGGTTCTCGCCAGTCAGATTCGCGTATCGCACCGCCAACTCGAACGGTTGTTCCAGAAGCACCTCGGCGCGTCACCGTCGCGCTATTACCTGCGCCTCCGACTCCAGCGGGCGCGCTCCCTGCTGGCCCAAACCTCGATGACCGTGCTTCAAGTCGCGGTCGCCTGCGGGTTTTCCTCCGCTTCCCACTTTTCGAAGTGCTATCGGCAGGAGTTCGGGCAGGCGCCGCGCCGCTGGCGCTTGGCCCCCGAGCCCCTGCGAACCACGCCGACCAGCGGCACAGCGCCATCGGCGCCGCTCCCGGACGATGCCCCCGCCGACGTCGTCGACGTGCCGTTGGCCGTTGAGTTGGATGTCCTGAATGACCTCGATCCCGCCGGGGAGCGAGCGACACTGCCCGACCCCGGCGATGACCCGTCCACGCCGGCCCCCTGAAAGCCCCGCGACGCTAGCGCCGCGTCATCCGGTCCAGCATCGCCCCCACGGCGGCGGCATGTTCCGGCTCGTTGTGGCACTGGCCCTGGAAGCAGGCGCACAGGTCGAGGAAATCGGGCAGCGCCATGCGATGGGCGCTTTTCAGCAGGCGCTTGGTCATCCGCGCCGCTTTTGGGGGCTGGGCGGCGATCCGCGCCGCCAGCGCCTCCACCCGGGGCATCAGATCCTCCGGCGCCGTGACTTCAAGGACCAGCCCGAGGGCCAAGGCCTCCTCCGCGTCGAACACCCGCCCGGTCAGCGTCAGTTCCGCCGCGCGCTGGTAGCCCACGAGTCGTTGCAGGAACCATGCCCCGCCGTCACCGGGAATGATGCCCAGGGACAGGAAGGTCTCGCCGAAGCGGGCGCGGGTGGAAGCCACGCGGATGTCCGCCATGCAGGCGAGATCAAAGCCGGCCCCGATGGCCGGGCCGTCGACGGCGGCGAGGATGGGGACTTCGGCCGCCTCCAGCGCCAGCGGAATGCGCTGGATGCCGCGCCGGTACCGCTCCGCGACCGTGGCCGGATCGCCCGCGAAGTCGCCGGCACGCTCCACCATGTCCTTGACGTTGCCGCCGGCGGAAAACGCTGCGCCGCTGCTGCGCAGGACCAGCACCGAGACGTCGTCGACGGCCCGGTTCACCCATGCCGCCGTGGCGCAAATGTCGTCGATCAGGCCGGTTCCGGTCAGGGCATTGCGGACATCGTCGCGGTCCATCGTCAGGACCGCGACCCGATCCGCCACCTCCAGGCGGGAGTCCCTGAGGGCCGGCCGCTCGGTCATCGTCCGCGCCCGTCCCTAGGCCGCGCTGGTACCGCCGACCGTCAGGCGGTCGATCAGCATGGTCGGCTGGCCAACGCCCACCGGCACGCCCTGCCCTTCCTTGCCGCAGGTCCCGATACCGGGATCCAACGCAAGGTCGTTGCCGATCATCGACACCCGGGTCATCGCCTCCGGCCCGTGCCCGATCAGGGTGGCCCCCTTGACCGCCGGCCCGATCTTGCCGTCCTCAATCAGGTAGGCCTCGGAGGCGGAGAAGACGAACTTGCCGGAGGTGATATCGACCTGTCCGCCGCCGAAATTCACGGCATACAGCCCTTTCTTGACGGACTGGATGATCTCCGCCGGATCCTTGTCGCCAGCCTCCATCGTGGTGTTGGTCATGCGCGGCAGAACGGGGTGCGCGTGCGACTCTCGCCGGCCGTTACCGGTGGGCGCCACGCCCATCAGGCGGGCGTTCATGCGATCCTGCATGTAGCCCTTCAGGATACCGTCCTCGATCAGCACGGTGCGGGAGGTCGGCGTGCCCTCGTCGTCCACCGACAGGGAGCCGCGCCGGTCCGCCAGCGTGCCGTCGTCCACCACCGTGACACCAGGCGCCGCCACCCGATCGCCGAGCCGCCCGCTAAAGGCGGACGTCTTCTTGCGGTTGAAGTCGCCCTCCAGGCCATGGCCCACGGCCTCGTGTAGCATCACGCCCGGCCAACCGGACCCGAGCACCACCGGCATTTCACCGGCCGGCGCGTCGATGCTCTCCAGATTGACCAGGGCCTGCCGCAGCGCCTCGTCAACGGCCGCCTGCCAGCGCTCTTCGGTGACGAACGACTCGTAGCCCATGCGCCCGCCGCAGCCGTAACTGCCGCTTTCCATGCGCTCGCCCTGCTTCGTGACCACCGCCACGTTCATACGCACGAGGGGGCGGATGTCGGCCACGGCCTCGCCGCCCGGCCGCAGGATGTAGACGGCCTGCCATGAGGCGGAGAGGCTCGCCATGACCTGGGCCACGCGCGGATCCTTGGCGCGGGCGTAGGCGTCGATGGCCGACAGGATCGACACCTTCCGATCCATGCCGAGCCCCTCGATCGGGTTCGCGTCGGTGTACAGGTGCCGGTTGGTGCGCTGCGGCGGCAGCGCCAGCGTGCCACCGGAACCGGTGCGCACCGCCTTCACCGTGTCCGCCGCGCGGGCGATGGCCTGATCGTCCAGCAGGGTCGCATGGGCGAAGCCGACGGTCTCGCCCTGCTCGGCGTGCAGACCGAAGCCCTGCGCGGTGTCGAAGCTGGCACTGCGGATCCGGCCGTCGTCCAGCGAAAAGCCCTCGGACTGGCGGTATTCCAGGAACAGCGCGCCGTCGTCGCAACCGGCCAGCGCGTCGTCGACCAACGCGCCGACGCGCGCGCGATCCAGACCGGCGCGGTCGAAGAACAAGGCGGTGACCTGGGCGTCATGGGGCATGGGGCGGATCTCCAAGGCATGATGGAAGAACGTGCCTAACAGATCCGACCGCCGCGCGCGAGATCAAGGCCCGTTCGTGAACAGGTCCGGCGACGCGGCGGGGCGGTTCGGTCCGTGTGCCGCGTCGGCTGGCTGGGTGATCTCAAGCGCATCGTCCCACGCCAGCAGGCACCCCCGCACGTCGTCGAACGGCACCGTCGGATCCAGCCAGGCCGCTTCCGCCTCCGGCCCGGTCAGAAACGCGGGCATGCGGTGATGCAGGTCCGCCATCGCCGCCGTGGCCGCCCGTGTGATGACCGCGAACCGGCCGGCGTCGTTCACCAACCCGGCCATCGCCCACACCGGGGCGTCCGTCCGTGCGCTACGGTGGCGTTGCTTGCGCCCCCGGCCTGTCGCTCCCGACCATTCGAAAAACGCCGTCATCGGCACAAGGCAGCGGTTCCCGACGAACGGCCGGAACGTCGGCTTTTCGGTGAGAGACTCGGCACGCGCATTGATAAGCGGTTTCGTATCCCACTCCACCGCAAAGCCCCACGGCAAGGCGATCGGCACCCGCCGGGGTCCGATCACGGGGACCCGATCGGTCGGCCGAACCTCCGCGCGCGGCAAACCATCCAGCACGGCCCGGGTCGCGGCGTCCTCATCGGGCGGTGCGGTCAGGCCAAAGCGTGCCTCAAGATCGGCGGGCACCACATTGAGTTCGAAACGAGAGCACATGCCGAGTAGGATGAAGCCACCGTTTTCGGACCGCAAGGACCTCCCGCAAGGATCACCACCGATGACCGACGCCAATGACCCCCTCGCCTGCCCCGTGGATCACACCGCCCTGAAAGGGGATACGCCGAAACACGCGGGGCGCTCCGTCCTGATCACGGGAGCCAGCCAGGGCATCGGTCACGCCATCGCCGCGCGCTTCATGGAGGAAGGGTGGCGAGTCATTACCTGCGCTCGCCGCGACGTGCCCGCGCACTGCCGCCGGGATCCCCTGTGGACGCACCACTTCGTCGCCGATCTGGCGCAGCCGGACAGCCTGGACAACTTCGCCCGGCAGGCGAACGAGGCCCTGGGGGACGAGCCGTTGCACGCCCTCATCAACAACGCCGGTGTCTCGCCCAAGACCCCCTACAAGGAGCGGCTGGGTATCCTGAATGGCTCTATCGACGGCTGGCACGAGGTGTTCGAGCTGAATTTCTTTGCCCCGCTGCGGCTGGCCCGCGCCATGAGCGTCAAGCTGTCGCGCGGCAAGGGGACGGTCATCAACATCACCTCCATCGCGGGGCATTTCGTGCACCCGTTCGCGGGCTCGGCCTATTCGACGTCGAAGGCCGGCCTGTCGGGCCTGACGCGCGAAATGGCGGCGGAGTTCGCCCAGCTTGGCGTGCGCGTCAACGCGGTCGCGCCGGGTGAAATCGCCACGGAGATGATCAGCGAGGAGTACGAGGCCCTGATCCCCCGCATTCCGCTGGACCGCATGGGGTCGGTGGCGGACGTCGCGGGCGTGGTGTTCCGCCTGTGCGACGCCGATTTCAGCTACGTGACCGGAAACGAGGTGTTCGTGGACGGAGGCCAGCGGTTGCTGTAGGGCCGGGTCCAGCCGGACACTCAGGCCGAGCGCGTCAGCCGGGCGGCATAGAACCCGTCCATGCCCCCGGCTTCGCCAAGGTGACAGGGCAGCGTGCGCAGGTCGCCCGCCGGGGTGATAAGGTCGGGCAGGCCACCGACCTCCTCCGGTGCGATGGGATCGCGCGCCAGATCCGAATGGCGGGTCAAAGCCACCTCCACCACGGCGGCCCCCTCCTCCGGCTGCAACGAGCATACGCAGTACAGCAACGTCCCGCCGGGTCGGACGAGATCCCGCGCCGCGTCCAGCAACACCGCCTGGGTTTCGGCGAGCCCCGTCACGGCGCCGGGGGTCTTCAGCCACAGCGCATCGGGATGACGGCGCAGCGTGCCGGTGGCGGAGCATGGCGCGTCCAGCAGCACGGCGTCGAACGGGCCGCCCTCCGGTGTCCAAGTCCGCGCATCGGCCGCCACCACGGTGGCGCTCAGGCCGGCGCGGGAGAGGTTGTCCCGCACCCGGCCCAGGCGTCCCTCGGAGCGGTCAAGCGCCACCACATCGGCGCCCATCGCGGCCAGTTGCAGAGTCTTGCCGCCGGGCGCCGCGCACAGGTCCGCGACGCGCTGGCCGGGCTGTACCCTCAGCAGCGTGGCGGGCAGCGCGGCGGCAGCGTCCTGCACCCACCACGCCCCCTCGGCAAAGCCCGGCAACTCGGGCACCGACGCATGATCAGCCGGCAGGCGCAGGCTACCCGTGGGCAGCACCGTCGCGCCAAGGCGCTCCGCCCAGGGCGCCGCCTCGGACGGGTCGCGCAAGGTCAGGTCGAGCGGCGCGGGATGAAGGTGAGCGGTAGCGATGGCGCGGGCCTTGGCCTCGCCGTATCCCGTGGACCAGGCCGACCAGAGCCAATCCGGCGTGTTGCGGCGGGGCGCATCGAGGGATTGCCACCACGCCCGCCCCTCCCGGTCCAGCCGGCGCAGGATGGCGTTGACGAGAGCCTTGTGCCCCGCCTGCTTCGCCGCCACGCACAGGTCGACGGCGGTGGTCACGGCGGCATGGGCCGGCATCTCCAACACCAGAAGCTGCGCCGCGCCCAACCGGAGTACATGGCGCACGGGACGGGCCTTCGCCGGCAGCGGCCGATCAAGGCAGCGATCCAGGAGCGCGTCCAGACACCCCAGGTGACGGAGAGTCGCGGCGACGAGGGAATGCACGAAGGCGCGGTCGCGCGGCTCCAGGTCCCCGACCGCTCCGCCCAGCACCTCGTCGAGGGGGCGTTGCTTATCGAGGACCTGGCGCAGCACGGCCAGAGCGGCGAGACGGGAGCGGACGACGGTCATGGGCGGTCAGTACGCCCGCCCACCGTCCGGGTCAAGATGGGCTCAGGACCCACCTTCCAATCAAACGCCACATTACCCCCAGGGGCCGCGCCGCCGACGGGAGGCGCCGCCCGTGCTCGGGATACGGGAGGCCGCCGCCGACGCGCTCATGCCGCTGCCCCCGGCCGCCGTCGGCGCCGAGACCGACCCGGTGCCGCCGTGCGCGGCCATGGACCGCAGGGCGCGCACGCGGTTCGCGGTGGACGGGTGGGTGCTGAACAGGCTGTCGTGCTTGTGGGCGTGCAGCGGGTTGACGATGAACAGGTGCGCGGTCGCCGGGTTGCGCTCCGCCGCGTGGTTGTCGATAGAGCGGGATCCACGCTCCAGCTTTTCCAGGGCACTGGCCAGCCACTCGGGATTACCAGCGATGCGCGCGCCCTCGGCGTCCGCGTTGTACTCGTTGTGTCGGGAGATCGCCATCTGCACGATCATGGCCGCGATCGGCGCCAGGATCGCCACCAGCAACGCACCCACGATCCCGAGCGGATTGTCCCGGTTGCCGCCGAAGAAAAAGGCGAAGTTCGCCAGCATGCCGATCGCCCCGGCGATGGTGGCCGTGATGGTCATCGTCAGGGTATCCCGGTGCTTCACATGCCCCAGTTCGTGCGCCATGACGCCCGCGACCTCCTCGCGGCTCATCATGTTCAGCAGGCCAGTGGTCGCGGCAACAGCGGCATTTTGCGGGTTGCGCCCGGTCGCAAATGCGTTCGGTTGCGCGGTGTTGATGATGTAGACCTTCGGCATCGGCAGGTCGGCCCGCCGCGCCAGGTCCCGGACCAACCCGACGAACTCGGGTGCCTCCCGCTCGGAGACCTGCTTTGCGCCGTGCATCGACAGCACGACCTTGTCCGAGTTCCAGTAGGCGAACCCGTTCATGCCCAACGCGACCAGAAACGCCAGGACCATGCCTCCGGCGCCACCGATCATATAACCGACGGTCAGGAATAGGCCGGTCATGGCGGCCAAGAGAAATGCGACACGCATGAACGACATGGATCGTCCTCCCGGTGGAGATTCTGCGCTGGGGAGATAGGGTCAAGCCCGGTGCGTGCAACTAAATTCCTGGTAAGCTGAGCGGTGGCCGCGCGCGCGAAACGCCGGTCCGTTGTATGGGCGGAGGAAACCATGCGGTGGAGCACGATCCGGCGTGCAATGGCTCTTGGCGTCGTCCTTCTGGGAGTCGCCTTTCTATGGCTTGGTGGCCTGACCAGCGCGCGCGCCCAGCAGGACGACTGGTCGCGTCAGACCACCCCGGCCCCTGGCCCGGCGCGGGCGATCGGGACCTACACCGAGGGCTGTCTCTCCGGGGCGGTCGCCTTGCCGCTGCATGGAGCGGGCTACACGGTGTTGCGCCCCCAGCGGCTGCGCTATTTCGGGCATCCCCACCTGATCGCCGTGGTGCGGGACTTGGCCGCTTGGGCGGACGCAAACGGCTGGGGCACCCTGCTCGTCGGCGATCTGTCGCAGCCCCGCGGCGGCCCGATGAGCTTCGGCCACGCTAGCCACGAGATCGGGCTGGACGCTGATATCTGGCTGCGCCTGCTGCCGCCCGGCCAGCGCCTGTCGCCCGAGGACCGGGACGACCCTACGCCGGTCTCGATGGTGCGACCCGGCGCGGGAACCGCAGACCCAACCCGCTGGACCGCAACGCACAGCGCCCTGGTCCGGGCCGCCGCGCAGGACCCGCGCGTGGCCCGGATTTTCGTCAACCCGGCGATCAAAGCCACCCTGTGCGACGCCTTTCCGGCGGACGAGCCCGAAGACGCGGCGTGGCTACGGAAAGTTCGCCCGTGGTACGGCCACGATTCCCACATGCATCTTCGGCTGTCCTGTCCGACCGACAGCCCGTCGTGCCGGGAACAGGACCCCGTGCCGCCCGGCACGGGGTGCGACCCGCCGACGTTTGCTTGGTGGGCGGAGCAGATCGCAGCCCGTCAAGCCGCGCAGGCCGACACCACGCCACCGCCCGCCCGGCCCCCTGTTGCACGACCGCCGCAATCCGTGCCGCCCGATTGTTCCGCCGTGTTGTCGGCTCGATAACCCAGGGGCACATATCTATAGTGACACACGGATTCTCCGGCCGGATGGGCACGGGATCCGGTGTTGCTTTCGGGTTACATGCGCGGCGTTTGAGTCCGCGCCAGTCGGTCGGTGGGTGGATGAACCGCACAACATATACGAGATTCTTCGGCGCTGCATCGCGTTGGCGAGCCGGTGCCGTGGCCGCCGGGTCGGCCGCGCTGGCTTCGGCCCTCCTGGCCGGCTGTGTGACCGCCCCCCCGTCTAATGGGCCGGACGACCTGGGACCGATCCTGCTGGCGAGCCTCCAGTCCGGTCTCGCGCCTAGCCCCACGAGTCCGGCCCGGACTGAGGCCCTGGCCGACACGCTGCAACGCCACCTGTCCGCGCCTTCGGGATTCGAAAGCCCAAGCGCCGCCTATGCTGCGGCGTTCTATCAGGCGCGGGCCTTTGCCCCGGCCTGGACCGATGCGTCCGGCCCTACGGCGCGGGGACACGTGGTGCGCGAGGTCTTGAGCACCGCCTGGGCCGATGAGATTTACGGCCTGACCGTCCCCCCCGCGCCCACACCGCCACACGACGGACCGCTGTCGCCCGACGCCATTGTCGAACACGACATCGCTCTATCCGGTGCGCTCGCGGACTATATAGACAGAGCCACTGCGCGTCGTCCGCCCTGGGCATCGCCCCTGCTCGGTGGCGTAACCGGGGCCATGGCCGAAATCGCGGTGGAGGACGTGACCGACGCCGCGCCCGGACGCCTGTTCCATATCGTGGCGGAAAACGATCGCTTCGCCCGTCTCCGGCGCGGTCTGCTTCAGTATCAAGCCCTGGTCGACGCCGGGGGATGGCCGGCCGTGAGTCCGGACGGCCCCAAGATCGAACCGGGCGGCCAGGATCCCGAGATCCGCGCCATCCGCGCCCGGTTGCGGGCCACCAACGATCTACCGCCGCCCGTTCCGCCGATGCTGACGGCGGATGCATCAACTCTCGATCCGAGCCTTGAAGTGGCCGTGCGGCGGTTTCAGGCGCGGCACGGGCTGGCGGTCGACGGCACGATCGGCCCGCGCACCCGCACCGCCCTGGCCATGCCAGTCGAACGGCGCGTTCAACAGATGGCGCTGAACCTCCGTCGGCTGCGCGATATGCCGCCGGCCCCGGATGGGCGTTCGGTCGAGGTCAATATCGCCGGCGCCACCCTGGACGGCCGGGACAACGGCGTCACGGTCTTTCAGACCGACGTCATCGTCGGCATGCGGGACCGCCCGACCCCACGGTTAAGCAGCGCGATCAACCAGCTTGTGCTCAACCCAACCTGGACGGTACCCACGAGCATCGCCGAGAAGGATATCCTGCCCAAGCTGCGCGATGACCCGGGATATCTGGCCGCGAATGGATTCCAGCTCTTCGACGGCTGGACCAGCGCGGCCGCCGAGATTGACCCCCTGACGGTTGATTGGGACGCGCCGAACGTCAACATCCGGGCGATGCGTCTGCGGCAAGCTCCCGGCGGCGGCAACGCACTCGGTCGTATCAAATTCCTGTTTCCGAACCAGCATGATGTCTACCTGCACAGCACGCCCAGCCACGGGCTGTTCGGGCGGTCCCTGCGCACCTTCAGCAGCGGATGCGTGCGGGTGCGCGATCCGCTGGATCTGGCCGTCTTCATTTTGAATGAACCGGACACCTGGACGCGGGAGACTCTGGCGGCCCGCATCCAAAGCGGCGAAACCCGGACCCTGCGGCTCGCGCATGCGGTTCCCGTGTCGATCATCTACCTGACCGCGTGGGTCGCGGAGGATGGAACGATACAGTTCCGCCGCGATGTGTACGACCTGGACGCGCGCTCCCTGGCGGCGAACCCAGACGTGTCCTGAATCGCCTCCGCCGTCGAACGGGTCTGTCGCGAACGCGAGGGCCCGCGCATTCATTGTTGCTTTTACCGTCATGGTGCGCAATTTTGCTGTCCCTCCCGGCTGGCGATGCCATCCGGGCGACCGATTGAAGCGGCCTGCCCCGGGGTTTTCGCCGGACGGGCCACCCGATCTACCTGGACACACCCAGCGGAGCGCGCGCCATGGCTGACCCGTATCAAGAAGCCCACAGCTTGTCCCTCGAGGACCCGGCAGCCTTCTGGGGCAAGGCTGCCGAAGACATCCATTGGGTCAAGCGGTGGGACAAGGTCCTCGACGACTCCACCCCCCCGTTCTACCGCTGGTTCGTGGGCGGTGAGTTGAACACCTGCTATAACGCCGTCGACCGTCATGTCGAGGCGGGCCATGGCGAGCGGGCCGCCATCATCCACGACAGCCCGATCACGGGCACCAAGCGCACCATCACCTACGCCGAACTGAAGCAGCTCACCGCGTCGTTCGCGGGCGTGCTCGCCGATCAGGGTGTGACCAAGGGCGACCGCGTCATCATTTATATGCCGATGGTGGCGGAGGCCCTGGTCGCCATGCTGGCCTGCGCCCGCCTGGGCGCCGTGCATTCGGTGGTGTTCGGCGGGTTCGCCGCCAACGAGTTGGCCACGCGCATCAACGACGCCAAGCCGAAGGTCGTGGTCGCCGCGTCCTGCGGTCTGGAGCCGAACCGCGTGATCGCCTACAAGCCGCTGCTGGATGAGGCGATCCGGCTCGCGGCGCACAAGCCCGACCGCTGCGTTATTCTTCAGCGGGAGCAGGCGATTGCCGAGTTGATTCCGGGCCGAGACGTGGACTGGCAAGAAGCGGTGTCGACCGCGCGGCCGCACGACTGCGTGCCCGTCCTGGCGACCGATCCACTCTACATCCTGTATACGTCCGGCACCACCGGGCAGCCGAAGGGCGTCGTGCGTGACAATGGCGGCCATGCCGTGGCGCTGAAGTGGACCATGAAGGCCATCTACAACGTCGAGCCCGGCGAGGTGTATTGGGCCGCCTCCGACGTGGGCTGGGTCGTGGGCCACTCCTACATCTGCTACGGCCCGCTGCTGCACGGCTGCACCACCGTCGTGTTCGAGGGCAAGCCCGTTGGCACGCCGGATGCCGGCACGTTCTGGCGCGTCATCAGCGAATACAAGATTCCGATGCTGTTCACGGCGCCGACGGCCTTCCGCGCCATCAAGAAGGAAGACCCGACCGGCGAGTTCCTGAAGAAGTACGACCTCAGCCACTTCCGGACGCTCTATCTGGCCGGCGAACGCGCGGATCCCAACACCATCACCTGGGCGCAGAACCAGCTCAAGGTGCCGGTCATCGATCACTGGTGGCAGACGGAAACCGGCTGGGCCATCGCGGCCAACTGCATGGGACTCCAGGAGTTCCCGGTCAAGCTCGGCTCGCCCACCAAGGCGGTCCCCGGCTGGAACGTCCAGGTCCTCGGCGAGGACAAGGAACCCGTCGCCCCCGGCCAGATCGGCGCCCTGGTGTGCAAGCTGCCCCTGCCCCCCGGCACCCTGACCACCCTGTGGAACGCCGACGACCGGTTCCGTCAGGCCTACATGGACGAGTACCCGGGCTACTATAAGACCGGGGACGCCGGCTTCGTGGACGAGGAAGGCTACGTCTACGTCATGACCCGGACCGACGACATCATCAACGTCGCCGGACATCGCCTGTCGACCGGCGCCATGGAAGAGGTTCTCGCCAATCACCCCGATGTCGCGGAGTGCGCGGTCATCGGCGTGCACGACGACATGAAGGGCCAAATGCCGCTCGGCTTCATGGTCCTGAAGGCCGGCGTGACGCGGGACGCCGACACGATCGTCGCTGAGGCCGTCAAGATGGTGCGCGAGACCATCGGTCCGGTCGCCGCCTTCAAGAAGGCTCTGATCGTCGGCCGCCTGCCCAAGACGCGCTCGGGCAAGATTCTGCGCGGCACCATGCAGAAGATCGCCGATCACGAGGACTTCAAGATGCCGGCGACCATCGACGATCCAGATATCCTGCCGGAGATCGAGGATGCGCTGAAGGAGATCGGCCTGGCCCGCTAACGCCAGCCCCCCGGATAACGGACGGGGGAACGCCGACGACCCAGCATCCGACCGGAACGCGGGGCTCTCCAATCGGAGGCTCCGCGTTTCCGTTTTCGGGAGCCTCGGGCTTTTGGTTCACGGGAATGCTCCGCGCCTCTCAGGACCACGCCCCACACTCATGGCAGTGTCGCGCACACTACTTTTCCGGCATTTTTAATACATGATAGCCCTAAAAATTAGTATGACTGTGGATTGGGGCCAAATATCAGACCTGTTTTTTACGAAGTATCAAAAGTCGGCCGGTATCATTGTGTCCCGCTTCGCGGGCGGAGCGTCCAGTGCAAAGGATTAAATTGAATTTTTCACTTCAATCGACAAAAATGCAGGTGATATGCAAGGGGCTTGAGACTGGACGTGGTGTCGCGGCGGCTGACACGCGCGCACTGCGGCGAAACGACAGGGGAGGGCTGTTGTGACGCTCACGGAGAGACCCGGCATCGTTGCGGATGGCGGCTCGTCCCGTTCCATGACGCACTGTCGGTGTATCGGCGAGACAACGGGGGCCGCGCCCTGTCCCATTGGTTTACCGACATGGCTGACCTGCCGGGACATTGTGGACCATATGGACGCAGGCTTGGCCGTCATCCGCGATGGGGTGGTTCTATGTGTCAATCGGGGCTTCGCCCGCCTCGCGCGCCGCAAACCTGACCATCTGGTCGGACGCCACCTTGACGCCCTGTTCCTGGAGGACGACCGCGCGGCCCTCGTTCAGGCCTTGCAGACGGCCGTGACAGTCCCGGAGACCAGCCCCGACCCGACCGACCGCGAGAATGAGGCGCCCGAGCGCCTGCCTTCCGTCTTTCGGCTGCGCCGGCTCGACCGCGACACGGCGGTCAGTGTCACCATGCAAATGGTCCGTCTAACCCCCATCCGCCCCGAAGACACCGAAACGCCAATGGTCCTCGTTGCGCTCAACAACGCAACGCGCGAAACCGAAATGGCGCAGGCCCTGCGCGACAGCGAGGCCCGGTATCGCGGCCTGTTCGAACATGCGCTTGAGGGCATCTATCAGACCACGCCGACGGGGCAGTACATCACCGTGAACCCGGCCATGGCGCGGATCCTGGGCTTCGAGCGCCCGGAGGATCTCATCGCCGCCCGCGATGACATCGGGCAGCAGACCTATCTGGACCCCGACGTCCGGCACCGCTTCACCGACATGATCGTTACGGACGGCGTCGTCGAGCACTTCGAAGCCCAGGTCCTTCGCAAGGACGGGTCGGTCATCTGGGTGACCGAAAACGCCCGCTGCGTCCGCGACCAGAACGGCGAGATCGTGGCCTATGAAGGCACGATGGCCAACATCACGGAGCGCAAACAGGCCGACGCCGACCTGCATTTGATGGCCAAGGTCGTCAACAGCGTGCACGAAGGCATCGTCATTATCGACCGGGATTGCCTGATCTGGGGTGCCAACGAGGCCTACCAGCGCATGACGGGGTATGACGCCGCCGACCTTCTCAGTCGCCCGGCCCGCCTGACCACGCCCGAGTTGCATGAACCCGATTTCGAGGCGGCCATTCTTGAGGAGGTGGAACGCAGCGGGCACTGGGTCGGTGAGGTTTGGGGCCAGCGGCGCAACGCCCCCCCCTTCCCCATGGAGATGTCCGTTTCGGCCGTGCGGGACCGCAAGGGCGACCTCACGCATTACGTGTCGGCCTGCACGGACATCACAAAACGCAAGCGCGATGAGGAGCATATCCGCTTCCAGGCCAACTACGACATGTTGACCCACCTGCCGAACCGGTACCTCATCATGGACCGGCTGGAGCAGGCCATCCTGAAGGCACGGCGCGACGGCACGCGGGTCTGCGTGCTGTTCCTCGACCTGGACCGGTTCAAGAACATCAACGACCTGTACGGCCACGCGGCGGGGGACGAAATCCTCAAGCTCGTAGCGCGGCGCCTTCGGCAGGTCGTGCGCATGTCGGACACCGTGGGGCGCTTGGCCGGCGACGAGTTCATCGTCGCGCTGACCGACGTCGCAAGCGGCGATATCGGCGATCAGGTCGCCGAAAAGATCATCGAGGTGCTGTCCGAGGCCTTCCTCATCCTCGACGCCGAGCTGTTCTGCCTGCCGTCGATCGGCGTTACCTATTTCCCGGACCAGGCGGACACCGTCGAGGAGCTGCTGCGCAACGCCGACATCGCGATGTACCACGCCAAGCATATGGGTGATCGCCGCTTCGTGGCGTACTCCGAGGACATGGCGCAACGGTCCATCGAAATGATGAACCTGGAGAACGACCTGCGCCATGCGTTGAACCGCAACGAGCTGGAGCTGCACTACCAGCCGAAAGTCGCGGGCAGCCGACACCATGTGGTGGGCGTCGAGGCGCTGATCCGCTGGCGCCATCCCCGGCGCGGCCTCGTGGGTCCGGGTGAGTTCGTGCCGCTGGCCGAGGACTCGGGCCTCATCATTCCCATCGGACGCTGGACCCTCGCGACGGCCTGCGAGCAGTACATGCGCTGGCGGGCCCAGGGCATCGCCCCGCCCAGTATCTCCGTCAACGTCTCCATGCGGCAGTTCACGGATTCGTCGTTGTTGGAAAGTGTGCGCGAGGTTCTGGACCGCACCGGCGTGCCCGCCGGCTGCCTCGACCTGGAGATCACTGAAAGCGTCATGACCGGCGACGTCGAGCGGGCGGTCGCCACCCTGAACGCGCTCAAGGCGCTGGGGGTAACCCTATCGATCGACGACTTCGGCACCGGGTACTCGTCGCTGAACTACCTGAAGACGTTCCCGATCGATACGTTGAAGATCGATCAGACCTTTGTGCGGGACGTCAGCCACGACACGAAGGACGCCGCCATCGTCACCACCATCGTTACGTTGGCCCGGAACCTCGGGTTCAACGTGGTGGCGGAGGGCGTCGAATCTCAGGAACAGCTCGATTTCCTGTTGGCGAGCGACTGCGGCCTGTTTCAGGGCTATTTCGTCAGCCGCCCCTTGGCGGCGGCCGACTTCACGCTGTTCCTCCAGACCTGCCAAACAGATCGCCAGCACGCCCAAGCCTGAGGCCCGGAAACACAGGGCCGCCCCGCACCGGACCGGCCCCTGGGCGAGCTCAGCGGCGGATGCCGTCCCGCACGATCTGTTGCAGAACGCGGGTGTCGTTCGGCGCCTCCACCAGGCGCTCGGAACGCTGGTACAGATCCGCCAGACGTGACGGCAGCGGCGGCCGAATGCCGGTGGCCTTCTCCACGGCGTCCGGGAACTTGGCCGGATGCGCGGTGGCCAGCGAAACCGTCACCCCACCCTCGTCCCGCCGGCCGGCCACCTGCCCCGCGACGATGCCGATAGCCGTATGCGGGTCGACCAGCTCGCCCGTCGTCTCCAGAATAATGCGCATGGCCTCCGACGTCTCCTCGTCGGTCAGGCGATGGCCCCGGAACAGACCCAGCAGTTCCTGGTGCAGATCGTCCGGCACGCTGTACGACCCGCTCTGGCGAAAGCTCTCCATGGCAGCGCGCACTTCGATGGAATCGCGGCCGTGCATTTCGAACAGCAGCCGTTCGAAGTTGCTGGAGACCTGGATATCCATGCTTGGGCTCAGGGTCGGAATGACCGTTTCCTGTTGCATGGTCCCGGTTTCCAGGAACCGGCTCAGAATGTCGTTGCGGTTGGATCCCACGACCAGCCGGTCGATCGGCAGCCCCATTTGGCGCGCCACGTAGCCAGCGAAGACGTTGCCGAAATTGCCCGTCGGCACGCTGAAGCCCAGCGACCGGTCCGGCGCGCCCAGCGCCACGCCGGCCCAGGCGTAATAGACCACCTGGGCCATGATACGCGCCCAGTTGATCGAGTTGACCGCCGACAGGCCGACCTCGTCGCGAAACGTCGCGTCGGCGAACAGCGACTTCAGCAGCGCCTGACAGTCGTCAAAGGTGCCGTTGACCGCAATGTTGTGCACGTTGGCGGACTGAACCGTCGTCATCTGGCGGCGTTGCACCTCGGACACGCGGTCCTTCGGATGCAGGATGAACACGTCGATGGCGTCGCGATCCCGGCAGGCCTCGATGGCGGCGGAACCGGTGTCGCCCGACGTGGCCCCCACGATGGTCACCCGCCGCCCAGCGCGCGTCAGCAGCAGATCGAACAGCGGCCCCAGGACCTGCATGGCGTGGTCCTTGAACGCCAGCGTCGGCCCGTGGAACAGCTCCATCATCCAGTCGTGCGGGCCGATCTGGCGCAACGGGGCCACGGCCGGATGGTCGAAGCGCGCGTAGGCCGCATCCACCAGATCGGCCAGTTCCTCCTCGGTCAGCGCTGCGCCGACGAACGGCAGCATGACCCGCAGGGCCAGCTCCGCATGGGACAGACCGCGCAAGCTGCGCCACTCCCGCTCGCTCAGAGAGGGCCATTCCTCCGGCACATACAAGCCCCCGTCGGCCGCCAAACCGGCCAGAACCACCTCGTCGAACCCAAGAACGGGGGCAGCCCCCCGGGTGCTCACATAGCGCACGACGACCCATCTCCCCTGATTGTGTGCGGGCGAAGTCTATCCGGGACCCTAAGCCTTGCCGGACGGGCCGGCAACACCGTCCGTCCTATGACCGCGTGCCGCGCAGCAGAGCCTCGACCCGCACGCCGAGCGCTTGGGCCAGTGCGGCATGGTCCGCCTCGGTGAAGTGAATCCCGTCGCAGCCATGGGTCCGGCCGATCACCACGCCCGCCTCCACCACCGGCACGCCGGCCACCTCGGCCGCCGCCGCAACGGCGGGCCCAAGCGCCTGCCCGACACCCTCGCGTCCACTGAAACTCTCCGCCGTCCAGGGCGCCAACGACCCGATGGGCGCCGGCGCCAGGATCAACACGGCGGGCGACGGATAGGCGCTTGCCGCGCCCCCGGTTCGCACCATATCCGCCAGACCGATCACCGACCGGGCGATAGCCTCGGCCGAGCGATCGAAGCGCGCCTTCAGGTCGTTGGTGCCCAGGGCCAGGATCACCAGATCGGCCGGCGTGGCCTTGACCAGCGCCGCCGGCAGATGGGTGAGGCCGTTGAAGTCATGGGCCCGCAACGGCGTGAAGATCTCGGCCGAGACGGCATCGTCCTGGTCGGTCGTCCGAGCTGGCACGGCATCGACCTGCACCGCCACGCCGTTGCCCAGGCGTGCCGACAAAGCGTCAACCCACGGAACGCCCTCGGGATACCGCTCCAGCGGCCGGCGTTCGACCGCCGGGACGAAACCCCAGGCATTGGAGTCTCCGAAGACAAGAATTCGTTTGCGCATGGCGGCCCCCGGGCCTTCGCCCTGTGTTGGTGGGAACGTATCCCGGAGCTTACAGATCCCGGCCCGGCCCTGACTAGGGCCGCTCACGTCGGGTGTGTGCGCAACGCCTTTTCTTGACGCCCTTCACATCCCGGACCTAGATTTGGCCCACGATGACCGGACCGCCGGTGGCTTACCCCGGCCTGTTCCGGGCCGACATGTATAAAGGACGGCTTCCCCATGAAACATGTGTCCGATTCCTCGTTCGAGGAAGATGTCCTGAAGTCCACGTCCCCCGTGCTGGTGGACTTCTGGGCCGAATGGTGCGGTCCCTGCCGCCAGATCGCTCCCGCGCTGGAAGAGCTGGATCAGACCATGAGCGACAAGGTCACCGTCGCCAAGATCAACATCGACGAGAATCCAAACACGCCGAACAAATACGGCGTGCGGGGCATTCCGACGCTGATGGTTTTCAAGGACGGTCAGGTGGCCGCCACCAAGATCGGCGCCCTGCCCAAGAGCAAGCTCCTGGAGTGGGTTGAATCGGTCGTGTGATCCCGGACCTCACCGGATCGCAGACGGAACGGGGGCGGCCTCCGCACGGAAGCCGCCCCCTTTTTCGTGGTCCGACGCGCGGACCGTGTGGGCGGGACCGATAGGCCCACCCACACGGATCCGGTGCGACCGCGCCGCCCTATTCCAGCGCCTGCACGATCTCTTCGGTCATCTTTTTCGCGTCCCCGAAGAGCATCATGGTGTTGTCCTTGAAGAACAACGGGTTGTCGACGCCGGCGTACCCGGACGCCATGGAGCGCTTCACGAACAGCACGGTCTTGGCGTTTTCCACGTCCAGGATCGGCATACCGTAGATCGGGCTCGACGGGTCCGTCTTGGCCGACGGGTTGGTGACGTCGTTCGCACCGATGACATAGGCGACGTCGGCGGTGGAGAACTCGCTGTTGATGTCCTCCAGCTCGAACACCTCGTCATAGGGCACGTTGGCCTCGGCCAGCAGCACGTTCATGTGCCCCGGCATACGGCCCGCCACCGGGTGGATGGCGTACTTCACCTCGATGCCCTCGGCCTTCAGCTTGTCCGCCATTTCACGCAGGGCGTGCTGCGCCTGGGCGACGGCCATGCCGTACCCCGGCACGATGATGACCTTGGAGGCGTTGGACATGATGAAGCTGGCGTCGTCGGCGCTGCCCGGCTTCACGGCCTTGTCGCCGCTGCCACCGGCCGCCGCGGCCGCGCTGTCGCCGCCGAAGCCACCCAGGATCACGTTGAAGATCGAGCGGTTCATGCCCTTACACATGATGTAGGACAGGATCGCACCGGAGGAGCCCACCAGCGCACCGGCCACGATCAGCAGCGGGTTGCCCAGGGTGAAGCCGATGCCGGCCGCCGCCCAGCCCGAGTAGCTGTTCAGCATCGAGATCACCACCGGCATGTCGGCGCCGCCGATGGGGATGATGAGCAGGAAGCCGAGCGCGAAGGCCAGGACTGTCAGCAGCAGGAAGACGGTGTGGCTCTCGGTGACGCAGAAGATCACGATCAACACCAGCAGCGCGATGCCGAGGCCCGCGTTGAGCGGATGCTGACCCTTGAAGATCACCGGCGAGCCGGAGACCAGGCCCTGAAGCTTCGCGAACGCGATGCACGAGCCCGAGAAGGTGATGGCACCGATGGCCAGACCCAACGACATCTCGATCAGGCTGTTGACCGGGATGGTCCCGACCGAGCCGATCTCGTAGTTCTCCGGCGTCAGCAGCGCGGCCCAGGCCACCAGCACGGCCGCCATGCCGACCAGCGAGTGAAAAGCGGCCACAAGCTGCGGCAGCGCAGTCATCTTCACCTTGCGCGCCACCACGGCGCCGATGCCACCGCCGATGGCCACCGCGATCGCCATCGGGAAGTAATTGACGACGTGGGGCGAGATCAGCGTGGTCAGCACGGCGATAGTCATACCGACCATGCCGAACAGGTTGCCCTGCCGCGCGCTGGTCGGAGACGACAGCCCCCGAAGCGCCAGGATGAAGCAGACGGCGGCGATCAAATACGCCAGCATTGTCATTCCGAATCCCATGACTCGCCCTCCCTAGCTCTTTTTCTTCTTGAACATGGCGAGCATGCGTTCGGTGACGATAAAGCCGCCGAAGATGTTGATCGACGCCAGAAGCACGGCACCCAGGCCCAGCCAACTCGCGCCGGTGAACTCGGCCGGTCCGGCGGCGATCAGGGCGCCGACGATGATGACGGACGAAATCGCGTTGGTCACACCCATCAGCGGGGAGTGCAGCGCCGGGGTGACGCTCCAGACCACGTAGAAGCCGATGAAGCAGGCCAGGACGAACACGGTGAAGAGCCACCAGAATTCGCCGCCATGACCGGCCCCGGCCGCCGCAGCGGTCCCCATGGCCGAGCTTGCGGCCTGTTCGGCCAGGGCCTGCGCACTCTGCGCCAGCTGCCCGGCCTGTTCGGCCAGGGCGCCGGCCTGCGACGCGATGGTATCGGTGGTTTGCGTTGCCATTGGGTCCCCCTCCTAGTTCGAACCGCCGACGAGGGCCGGATGGACCACCTTGCCGTCATGGCAGACGCAGGTGCCCTTGATGGTTTCGTCCTCCCAGTTCAACTTCAGGGCCTTGGCCTCCTTGTCGAACATGGGCGTGAAGAAGTTCAGCAGGTTCTTCGCGAACAGCGGGCTGGCGTCGGCGGCGACCCGCGTCGGCAGGTTGGGGTAGCCGATGATCTTGACGCCATCGACCTCGACCATCTTGCCGGCCTCGGACAGTTCGCAGTTGCCGCCGGCCTCGACGGCCATGTCGACGATCACCGAGCCCTTCTTCATCGACCGGACCTGTTCGGCGGTCACCAGCTTGGGAGCCGGACGGCCGGGGATCAGGGCGGTCGTGATGACGATATCCGTCTTCTTCAGAACCTCGGATATGACCTGCTTCTGTTTTTCAAAGTATTCCGGCGGCATTTCTTTGGCGTAGCCGCCGGACGTCTCCGCCTGCTTTTCCATCTCGGCATCGACAGTGACGAACTTGCCGCCCAGGCTTTCCACCTGTTCGCGCGTCGCCGGCCGCACGTCGGTCGCCTGCACGGCGGCACCCATACGCTTCGCGGTCGCGACGGCCTGAAGGCCGGCAACGCCCGCGCCGAACACCAGCACCCGCGCCGGCGGAACCGTTCCGGCCGCCGTCATCATCATCGGGAAGGCGCGGGAGAAGGCGTTGGCCGCCTCGATCACCGCCTTGTAGCCGCCCAGGTTGGCCTGCGACGACAGGATGTCCATGGACTGCGCGCGGCTGATGCGCGGCATCAGTTCCATGGCGAACGCCGACACGCCGGCCGACGTCAGGGCGTCGACCATCGATTTCTGCGTCAAGGCGTTGAGATGACACATCAGGGTCGCGCCGCGTTTCATCAGAGCGATCTCGTCCGTGCCCTCGTCGGCCGTCATCGGCCGCTGGATCTTCCAAACGAGGTCGGCATCGCCCAGGGCCGTTTTGGCATCGGGGGCGATGGTGACGCCCACATCCTTAAGCATGTCGTCGGTGACGTCCGCGCCGAGGCCGGCGCCCGTCTCCACCACGACCTCGACGCCAAGACCGACCAGCTTCTTGGCGACCTCGGGTGAGATCGCCACGCGAGCCTCGTCGCTCCGGCGTTCCTTTGGTACGGCGAGTTTCATGGATTGGAACCCTCGATCGATCAACGAATGGCAATATGGCGCACGCCCGGCCGGCGCACGCCACCGCCGGAATATTGGAACCGGGTCGGGGCTCGGCAACATGCCGCGGCACTGCGGATGGGCGCCCCCTCTCGGACATGCAAACCACCCCGACGGGAAGGAGAACCCGTCCCGAAGTCCCCGGACCGTAGCCCATCGCGTATCACATAGCCACCGTTTCCCACTTTGCACCCGGTCAATCGTTCCGCTATACGGAAAGCTCATCCATCCGATCGGACCCACGTTAGCCACCGATCCGAGCGTCACGGCTCTTGCCTTCTCCCCCCGGCCCGAACGAATATCCCCTCGATTTCTGGGATGGCCAGCTTAAGGGACGGGAGGGACCGGTGGCGCTGCACGAACCGACGGACGACGAACGCTATCTGGCGGGGCCGCGCCCGGCCCCGGTGCTTCTGACGGTGCTCGGCTGGACGCTGGGCGCGCTGGTCGCCGCCCTTCTGCTCACGCAAGAGACTCCGATTCAGGCGCGCGCGCTGGAGCTGTACACGGGCACGTTCGGCATGCCACGGGGGGGCGGTGTTCCCGAACTGCGCATCGCCGGGGTCGTCGTGTTCGGCATTGCCGCCGTCATCGTCGGCCTATTTGCCTCGTTCCTGACGGACATCATCGACGGTGTGCCGAAGGTTCGCCTCCGGCTCGGCAATCTCGGCCTTCTGCTGCTGTGGATCCTGACCGTGGTGCCGTTCGCGTTGGTCGGGTTTCCATTCCTGGTCCCGATCGCTGCGGGCGTCGTCGGGTGGGTGCGGTCCAAGGGCTTCAGCCCCATCTCCCGCCGGACGCAAACCGGCGTCTGGGTCGTGTTCGCCGGCATCGGGGTCGCGGTTCTCGGCCTGCTGATGGTCCTGCGTCCAGACTTGGCGACGGTGATCCGCTTCGCCTGAGGCCGCCCGGCTCCGGCACGCCCACCGTGCGACAGGGCTTTGCGTCCCCCGCCCTCTGTTCCATGATAGGAACAAAAGCACCGGACCGCGCGCCGACGTTCCAACGCGCCGGTCCGGACGACGGGGAGGGACGCACAATGGCTCCGGACACCGAATCGATACCCGCTACCGGCTCGGCCGCGCCGCCGACCCCGCTGGCGGAGCGTGTCAACGTCCTGACCATGGACGACCCCTGGCTCTGGCTCCAAGCCGGCTGGCGTGACCTGATGGCCGCGTGGCCGGTCAGCCTGGGGTTGGGCGCCATGTTCACCGGCCTGGGGTTCGCCATCAGCGCCGGCCTCGCCCTAACCGGGCTCGACTACCTCATCACCTCCACCATCGCCGGGTTCCTGCTGGTCGCGCCCGCGCTGGCGATGGGCTTCTACGACATCAGCCGCCGCCTGGAATGGGGCGAGCGCCCGACCCTGTGGCGCGCCCTGACGGCGTGGCGCGCGAATCCCGTGCACATGCTGTCCTTCGGCATCGCGCTGCTGTTCTTCATGATGATCTGGCTGCGATTCGCGGCGCTCGTGTTCGCGATCTTCTTTCCCTACGTCAACATGTCCTGGGGCAGCATGCTGAACCAGACCCTGTCGCCGGAAGGGCTGGTGTTCCTGGCCGTGGGGTCGGGCGTGGGCGCGGTGTTCGCCGGTGTCGCCTTCATGGCGGCGGCGGTATCCATGCCCATGATGATGGATCGGCCCATCGATGCGGTGGGGGCCGTATTCACCAGCATCATTGCCGTGCTGCGCAACGCCAAGCCGATGGCCTTGTGGGCCGGTCTGATCGTGGTGTTCACGGAGGCGGGGCTGGCGACCCTTCTGGTCGGCCTGACGATCACGCTGCCCCTGATCGGCCATGCCACGTGGCACGCCTACCGCTCCGTCGTGCCGTCCCCTGACGAGGACCGCAACCGGTAGCGGAATGTGCAACAGGACGCACCGCCCGCGATGGTCTGCGCCCGATCCAGAGCGAGTCGCCCGTCGTACGCCTGCGCAAACGTACCGTCTCGGTTGCACGACAGCACGTCCGCGACCGCCCCAAGTCCCAGTTCCGCGTACATCTCCACAAACCGGCACCGGGTGACATCGAAATCCAGGCGGTCCGGCCCCTCATCGCGCACCGTCGCCTCCAGGCCGCTTTCGATGCCGCGATCCCGGTAGGTCCGATCGAAGATCGCGGTGAACGCCCCCATTGGGTCAGCGCCCGGTGGGGTGGCCTGCGCGGCACGCTGTGCCTCCGCCTCGGCCGAGCGGGTGATCGCCCGCGCCAGCAGCGCGCGGGCACGCTCCGGCCCGATCTCAGCCACGAGTTCGTCGTAGATCGGCTTGATGACCTCGCCTTGGATGCGCCGCCGCTCGACATTCGGCAAATCCGTCGTCATGGTTCCGGTCCTTCTTCTCGTATTCCGGCCGTCTCGTCTTCCTGGCAGCGCCACACAGGCGCGACTCGCCGAACCGGGGCACACCCGGCGCGACGGGCGACTCGCCACGGACCGACAAGTAACTCTGCCTCAGAATCCCGTCACCAGCACTGTGGGCAGCCACGTCGCCAGCGACGGTACGGCCAGCAGAAGGATCATCACCAGGATCTGGCACAGGATGAACGGCAGAACGCCCTGGTACATCTGACGCGTGCTCATGTCGGAAGGCGCGATGCCCTTGAAGTAGAAGATCGAAGGCGCCATCGGCGGCGTCAGGTAGGACGTTTGCAGCATCACGAACGTCAGCATCGCGAACCAGATCGGATCGACGCCATACAGATCCAGCAGCGGCACGAAGATCGGCAGGCAGATCAGCAGCACCGAGACCCATTCCAGGATGAACCCGGCCACGAACACGATCCCCAGCAAAAGCAGCACTAGACCGAAGGAATCCACCTGGATCACCTCGATCACGCCGCGCACCACGTCATTGCCGCCGAGGCTGCGGAAGATCGAACTGAACATTGACCCGCCCACCACGATCATCAGGATCATGCTGGTCAGACGCAGGGTCGTCAGAAAGGCATCGCGCAGCATGGGTCCATCCAGCGTCCGGTGCACCGCCGCCAGCAGAAGCGCCCCCAGCGCACCGACGGCGGCCGCCTCGGTCGGCGTTGCAATGCCGGCCAGAATCGTCCCCAGCACCGCCACGATCAGCAGGGTCGGCGGCAACAGGCCGATCACCGTCAGCCGCACTTTTCGCCCGAACGACATCCCCTGCCCTTCGGTGTCGCGGTACGGCACGGACGGCGGCGCCAGGATGCCCCGCACCGCGATGTACAGCAGGAACAGCCCGACCATCACGACACCGGGCAGAATGGCGGCGGCAAACAGCTTGCCGACGGACTGATTCGCAACGGATGCGTACACAATCAAAACCAGTGACGGCGGGATCATCGTGCCCAGCGACCCGCCCGCGCAAACCGTGCCGGCGATGAGATCGTTGCGATAGCCCATGCGCTGCATGGCGGGTACGGCCATCAGGCCGATCATGACCTCGACCGCGCCGACGATTCCGGTGGTGGCCGCGATCATGGTCGCCATCACCATCGTCGTCAGGGCAAGCCCGTTCGGGAACCGTCCCACCCAGATTTGCAGGACACGGAACAGGCGCTCCGCAATGCCGGCGCGTTCCAGGACGCAGCCCATCAGAATGAAGGGCGGCACGGCCGTCAGCAGGAACTGCGACCCCGACGTCTGGATGATGTTGAAAAGCTGGATGCCGACCCGGAAGTCATACAGCGTCCACCCGAAGGCGAAGCCGACCGCGATGAGGGCGAACGACACCGGCGCGCCCAGAAGCAGCAGCACAATGACGCTCGGAAACATCAGGATGGCGAGGGTCTCGTTCTCCACGGGGGGTGGCCTCCGTCAGCCGTCGGATGAAGGCGCGGGGTCCGAATGGCCCCCCACGGCCAGCAGGTGGCGCACCGATTCCGCCACGACCTGGATCAGCAATCCCACCAGGCCGATGGCGATGCCGGTCAGAAAGGGCCAGATCAAGGGCTCCCAGGCGCTTGCCGTTTCCAGCGTACCCCGCTCCCACGCGCGCCACGCCTTGGTGACGGCGAAATAGGTGCCGTACCCGAGAGCGGGGAGGAACAGGACGAGGAAGAAGACCGCCTGGATCAGATGCCGCAGCCGCGCCGGCACGGCGCCGATAAGGAAATCGATCCGCACATGGCCGTCGCGCCGCAGCGTATAGGCCGCACCCAACAGGAACACACTGCCGTTCAACATCGTGCTGACATCGTTCGACCAGATCGTGGGCGCGTTGAAAAAGTGACGGGACACGATCTCGTACAGAGTACAGGCGATCATGACAGCCAGAAGCCCGATGGCCACGGCGGCGGTCACCGACCCGACGCGATCCATCAGGCGCAGAACAGACCAGATTCGGGACACGACAACAGCCTCCCGGCACGGATGGCGGGACCAAAAACACGGCGCCGCGCGGACATCGTCACGAGTCCCGCGCGGCGTTAATACGAGGGGAAACCTACTCGCGCGTATCCATCACCAGGTACTTGCCATTGCGGCGCCAGTTGTCCTGGAATTCGAACACGGAGGTTACCAGACGCATCGGCAGGTCGTCGCCCTTGGCCTCGGCCTCTTCGGCCAACTTCATCGCCCAAGCACGGGATTTCTCCTGCGCGTCCGCCATGAAGGCGTCATCCAGCCGGATGAACTCGTTCCCGCCCGCCTGCAACTCCTCCATCGTCTTCAGATCGCGCACGATCATGGTCTGAAGACTGCGATGGGTGTTCAGCTCGGCGGCCAAAGCCATCTTCTCCTGAATATCCTTCGGCAGGCTCTCCCAGGTCTCGTTGAGCATCACCGTCTCGAACGCCCACGTGGGGGCCTGAATACCCGGATAGATGATGTACTTGGCGACCTCATGGAAGCCGATCTTCTGGTTTTCCGACGGGATCGAATACTCCGCCAGATCAATGCCGCCCTTTTCCAGCATGCCGTAGATTTCAGACCCGGCCACCACAGTCGGTGACACGTTGTAGTTTTCCTCCAGGATGGCCGCCCAGTTCCCCAGCGTGCGGAACTTCGTGCCATCGAGATCAGCGGCGGTGCGAATCGGCCTGTTGGCATGGGCAAAGAACTCGGACGGGCCGAGGGCGCTGACCAGCGCGTGCATGCCCATCTTCTCCCGCCGATGCTCCTGCCACAGCTCCAGGCCGCCGCCCTGATAGAGCCACGGCAGGTAGCTGTCCACGCCCAGGCCGGTCGGAAACGAGGCAACCATGGCGTTGACAAGGTCCGACGTCCCCAGGAACACGGGGGTCGTCTGGGCCATGTCGATCAAGCCGTCGGAGACGGCGTCATGCAGTTTCAGCACGCTGCCGACCGTGCCCGCCGGCAGGATCTCGATCTCCACCCGACCGTCGGTGAGCTGCGCCACGAGGTCGACGAACGGCTTGGCCATGTCCTCGTAATAGACGCTGTTTTCCGACGCGATGATCGCCATCCTCAACTCGTACTCGGCGGCATTCGCCGTGCCCGCCGACAGGCCCGTGCCAAGCGTCCCCGCCAGGACGGTCGTCGCGACCACCGTCGTCTTAAACCAACCCCTCATCGTGCACCCTTCCATGTTCCCAGTTCGAAAGCATTTTGCCGAGCATCGGGATCCGGAAAAAGGCTCTATGCCTTTGATATTGAAGCAAATCGTCGCCGCGTTCGGTTCCACATCGCGCGGGATTTGCTCTCATCCGGTCGGCCCCTTTTATGACCGGGGCATCGGCGCGACGGCCATGTCGGCGTCCTTTTGCAGATTGCGGATGACCTCGATCAGCGCCTCTCCAGACGCCGTGATATCCTCCTGCAACACATGTGACAGGCGATCCGCGTCCCGCACCTCGACGGCTTCGATCATCTCACCATGGATGTGAATCCCCCGATCCGTCTGCCCATAAGCCGGATACAGCAGGTTGAGATAGGAGCCGGTCTTGAGCCAGCAGGTCTCGATCAGGCGGGTCAACATCGGCATGCCGGTGGCCCGGTAGATCTCGAAATGGAACTGCCAGTTCAATTGCATGACCCTGCGGTAGTCGCGCTCCTGGTTGGCTTCAAGCAACTGATCGTTGGCCGCCCGGGCCGCCGCGATCTGCCCCAGCGTCATACGGGGCGCGGCCTCGCGCGCGGCGGTGCCTTCCAGTGCCAGCCGGATGGTCAGGAGTTCCCGAACGCGCTCCTCGGTCAGGACGGGCACGAACACCGTGCCGTTCATCCCCATATCGAGAGCGCCCTCAGAGACCAGGCTGTACAGCGCTTCCCGCGCCGGAGTGAGGCTGATGTCAAGCGACCGCGCGACGGAGCGTATAGTCAACTTGGCCCCCGGTTCGAACCCACCGGCCATGATCGTGGCCCGCAACTGTTCCCGTGCCCGCTCGGCCAGCGTGCCGGTCCTCTCCATCGGACCGAGCTGTTTCAGGGCATTATCCAAGACCCGTATCCTCCCAGAGGTTGAAGAGTGTTCTACCCTACGCCTTATATCGCGATGTTGGGCGTCGGCTCCATTTGCATCGGCGCCAGGATTCAACCGAAGCGGAAGTGTGCCACACCACATGCGTTGAGGGAACCGGGTCAGGGTCCTGCCAAAGGGCGTCCCTGGTTTCGGCGCATGACTTCGTTGGCCTCCCACCATGGGACGTGGGCATCCAGCCAAGCCGACATGCGTCCACAGTACACCGTCAGATCGCCGAGAATGGCGGTCACGTCGGCATCGTCTTCGCGCAGGGCATCCCGCCCGGCTTCCAGGATGGCCCCCGCCTGTGTCAGATGGCAGTAGCCAACGACCCGCGCCAGGGTCAGCTCCAGCGTTTCGCAGGCGATCGTCGCGCGTGTCCGGTTGTCGTACCCGGATACATTGGCCCACAGCCGCCACATCAACTCCTGAGTCCGCCGAAACTCCCCCTCGGCCGTGATCAAGGGGCCGAAGGGAATGTTCAGCCCGTCGCGCAGGACAAAGTCATGCACTTCGCGCGGCTGGTGCGCCCACGCCGCGCGTCGACCCTCCGCCAAACGGACGCGCGCCGGACTTCCGGATCGCGGCGCACCCTCGACCGCCCCCGTATCATGCCTATCCCCGGCCCCGTCCGCGCCGGCCAGGCTGAGGCGCGCCGTGAACACGCGCTGACCATGACTGCGGCGCTGGCCGTCCGCGAAATGCCGCAGCCAGCCCAAGTCACCCTGGAAAACACCCAAAAAATTGACCGCGGCCGTCTCCGCCTGAAGCGCGTCGTACGTAATCTCCAGATACTGCCGATCCGGATAGTACAGAAACGCCCCCGGAGGAAGCGTATGGATATCGGCCCCCTCTTCAAGGCATTCAAGGATCGGCGTCGGCCAATAAATGTGGCACCCCGCGATCTTCGCGCAATGAATGGTGACCTCCGCCGGCATCCAGGCCTTCAGAGCCGCCAGCGTGCGCGGTGCGTGTGCGTCGGTCAGGGCGATCGGGTGTTCCGTCCCGTCGCACTGAAACAGGAGGGTTTCAACGGCCTTCATGCGGACCCTCACGTCAGAACATAGCCATTCGCCGTCCAGCCACCATCCACGGGCAGGATGACGCCGGAGATCATGGCGGCCTCGGCCCCCGCCAGAAACGCGCAGGCGGCCGCAATCTCCTCCGGCGTCGCAAGCCGGCCCAGCGCCGCCCGCCCCTCGGCCCCGGCGAGGTTATAGAGGCCGCGGGTGATCAGCTCCTCGACCATGGGCGTACGGACCCCCGTCGGCGCCACGGTGTTGACCCGGATTCCGCGCGGCCCAAGCTCCATGGCGAGGGCGCGAGTCAGGTTATGAACCGCACCCTTTGAGGCGCAATAGGCCGTTCGGTCGGGGGCCCCCCCTTCGCCATAGACCGAGCCGAGCAGAACGGCCCAGCCGCCGCCGCCCTCCGGCATCGCCGGCAGAGCGGACCGCACGGTCAGCCACGCGCCGGTCACGTTGATGTCCATCACCTCGCGGAATTGCGCCGGGGTCAGGCGCTCCATGGGCGCGACATGCGTGATGCCGGCGGCGGCCACAACGCCGTCCACACCACCGAACGCCTCGCGCATGCGGGCCACCGCCCGGTCCAGATCGGCCGGCTCGCGAACATCGCCCGTTTCGGCCAAGGCATCCGGCACGCCGAGGGCCTCTCGCGCCTCCTCCATGCCACGGCGACCGAACAGGCAGAGGCGCGCGCCGTCCGCCGCAAATCGGCGGGCCACCGCAAACCCAAGCCCCTGACGCGCACCCGTCACCAGGACGCGCTGGCCTGCTAGGTTACCCAACGGTCGCCTCCCACTGCGGCCCGTGCGTTGAATCGGTCGTCATCGTGGACATCGAGACTCCCTCCGTCAGCGTGATCTGGGCCTCGATCAGACGGGTCACGAGGTCCGGAGCTTCAAGCGGCGGCAGATGTCCCACCGCCGGAATCAGGTGCAGCGCGGCATCGCCCGACGCCGCCAACCCATGATGCCAGGGGATGACGTCGTCGGCCCGGCCCCACAGAATACGAGTCGGCGCCACGACCGACCGCAGCGCGCGCACCACAGTGAACGACTGTGTTCCGTCGGGAAAGAGGGCATCGGCCAGCGCCGTCTGAGCCGCGCGCAGGGCCGGGTCCGCCCGCGACGCCATCGCGGCGCGCACATAGGCGTCGGTGATCAGGCTGGGCTCGACCACCATGCGCCGCAACCAGGGCGCCAGGCTTTCGACGCGGCTGGCATGGCACAGCCCGTCGAGTACGGTTCCGTCGATATCCGGACCCAGGCCGGCCGGCGCAATCAGGGTCAGCGAGCGCACCCGCTCCGGGCAGGCCTCGGCCAGTGCGAGGCCGATGGCACCGCCCAGCGAATGCCCCACCAGATGAACCGGACCCGGAACGGCCGACCGCAAAGCGTCGCTGATATGCCGGACCAGATCCCGAAACCCCTGGATCCGAATGCGCGGGGAGCGCCCATGGCACGGCAGGTCCAGGCGAACAACGGGGTGACGCGCGGCCAGGGTCTGCTCGATGGCATGCCACATCATCGCGTCCGCGCCGAAGCCATGCAGAAGGACCACCGGCGCCCCAACGTCTGGACCGCTCCTGTACACGGCCAGCGGCCGGCCCTCATCCATCCCGACGAAACGGTCTGCCCGCGGGGACGCGCCTTCCACCGCACGTATGGCGGCCTCGA
Source organism: Roseospira marina (assembly GCF_014197855.1). GTDB lineage: Bacteria > Pseudomonadota > Alphaproteobacteria > Rhodospirillales > Rhodospirillaceae > Rhodospira > Rhodospira marina. The sequence continues at coordinate 213,503 of NZ_JACIGJ010000001.1, read as the reverse complement.
CATCGCGCCGCTTGATGCGCCCGCCGCGTCCCGTCCCCGTGATCCGCGCGAGGTCCACCCCCACATTGCCGGCGATGCGCCGTGCCACTGGGCTGGCGATGATCCGGTCGGTCGCCCAAGGCCGGGAAGGCGGCGGGTCCCCGGCCGGCGTTCCGTCCCCCGCCGGGTCGATCGCCCGGACCGACGAATCTGGACCTCGATCGGACTCGCCCCCGTCCATCGCCTCCCCGTCCATCGCCTCCCCGGATCCGATCCGGCCCAGCGCGGCCTTGACATCCACCTCGTCTCCCGGCTGCGCGAACAACCGGTCCACGACGCCATCACAGGGGGCCTCCACCTCCGTCGCGGCCTTCGCGGTCTCGACCACAGCGACAACGTCGCCCTGCCGGACGGCATCGCCCGGCTGCACGCGCCATTCGACCACCACGACCGATTCCATGTACTCGCCCGCCGCCGCCCCAATCCGGATGTCCGTGGCCATCGTCTCTCCCCCTGTCCGAGGTGTTTTCAGTCCAGCGCCCGCCGCGCCGCCGCCACAATCCGGGCCACGTCCGGAATCACCCGCTCTTCCAGGGGCTGCGCATAGGGAATGGGCATGTCGAGCGCCGCGACCCGCTGCACCGGCGCATCCAGATCGTCGAACGCATAATCCATAATGGTCGCCGACAGTTCGGCAGCGAAGCCGCAGAAGCCCCATCCCTCGTTCACGACCACCGCGTGGTTGGTCTTAGCGATCGAGCGGGCGATGGCGTCCAGGTCGAGCGGCCGCAGGCTGCGCAAATCGATGACCTCCGCCGACACGCCCTCGCCGGCCAGAACGTCGGCCGCCTTCTCCGCCTCCAGCACCATCCGGGAGGTCGCGAACAGCGAAATATCCGCGCCCGGACGGACCACGCGCGCCCGGCCGATCTCCACCGGCTCGGCCTGGTCCGGCACATCGCCGCGCGTGTTGTAGAGCAGCTTATGCTCCAGGATGATCACGGGGTGTGGGTCGCGGATGGCAGCCAGCAACAAGCCGCGTGCATCGGCCGGCGTGACCGGCGCCACCACCTTCAGGCCCGGGATATGCGCCACGAAGGCGTCGAGCGACTTGGCGTGCTGCGCGGCCGTGCCGACGCCGCCCCCGCCCTGCGTGCGCAGAACGAAGGGCATCGTGACCTGTTCGTTCCAGATGTAGTTGTAGATTGAGGCCTGATTGACCAGCGCATCCAGGGTCAGCGGCATGAAGTCGGCGTACATGATCTCCAGCACCGGGCGCGTACCGGTCATCGACGCCGACACCGCCATGGCCGCCAGAGTCTGCTCGCTAATCGGGGTATCCCGCACCCGGTCGCCGAAGGCCTCCCGCAGACCCTGGGTCACCTTGAAGACCCCGCCGTAAGTGGCGATGTCCTCGCCGAACACGAACACGGTCTCGTCGGCGGCCATGGCCTCCCGCAGGGCCGTGTTGAGGGCCTCGGCGTAGCGCATCATCGCCATGTCACCGGCCCTCCCCGAAATCCGCGGCGTCCGCATGAACCGGCGCGGTCGCGTAGGGCGCGCTTGGCCCATGCGGCTCAAACTCCGGTAACGGATCGGCTAGGGCCGCCTCGAACGCGGCGGCCGTCTCCTCCTCCGCCGCCGTCTCCAGACGCTCCACACGGGCGGGATCGATGCTCTCCGCAAGCTGCGTCCGCGACACCACGATGGGATCGCGGGCTTTCCAGAGAGCCACCTCCTTCGGGTCCTGATAGCCACCCATGTCGGAGGTCGAGAACCCCTCGACGCGGTAGGTGCGAGCCTCGATCAGGGTCGGGCCGTCCCCACGGCGGGCGCGCTGGGCCGCCGCCGCCACCGCGCCGTACACCGCGAGCACATCGTTGCCGTCCACGGCCTCGCCGGGCATCCCGTAGCCGGCCGCGCGCACCGTGTAGTCCGCGACCGAAGACTGCTCGGAGCGGTGCACGGTCAGGCCATAGTCGTTGTTTTCCAGCAGGAAGATCACGGGAAGGCGCCACAAGGCCGCGATGTTCATCGATTCGTGGCAGATGCCGGTTTGCGCCGCCCCGTCACCGAACACGGCCAGCGCCACCCGATCCTCGCGCCGGATCTGGAAGGACAGCGCCATGCCGGTCGCCGCCGGAATGGAGCCGCCAACGATGGCGTTACCGCCGATCATGCCATGCTCGACCGATCCGACCAGCATGTGTCCGGCGCGCCCACCGCCATACCCCGTGACGCGGCCGAAAATCTCCGCGATCACGCGACGCGGATCGAGCCCTTTGCCGATGTAGACGGCATGGCCGCGATGCGTGGTGGTGACGACGTCCCGGGCCTCCAGAGCCATGGTCGCGCCGACCCCGACCGCCTCCTGCCCGTCGCACCGGTGGATCGGCCCCCGCGTCTTGCCCTGTTTGTGCAGAACCCCCAATCGCTCCTCAACGCATCGCGTTATCACCATGCGGCGATGCATATCCAGATGTTCGTCCGCTGAGGGTCGGTTCGACGGCATCGGGTCACTCATGCACTGTGTAATTTGTTATAACAGATAAACTCGTTTGGCTTTTCTGTCGAACCTTTTCTTTTGACGCAATTATATTCATTGGTTGTACGCGCGGCTATGGAAGCGCGATCATAATGCGCGCAGCCACTGAGAAACGCCAAAGTCGTGTAGAGCGTCCCTTGTTAGGCGTACCATACAGGCTCGGCACCCGTCACCGCGAAACGTGCCAAGCCCAGATGCACCCTTCTTTAGTTGTAAAGTCGAGTGCGTGTTATGGCGGACGTCCACCCGATAGCGCCCAAGGCTTCGGTGGCCGCGTGCGCACCTCATTCCGTCCAGGAGGCCTGGGGGGCCTAAAACGAGTCCTCGCCGAGACTCATGACCCCAACGCCGATGGCCAGACTGCCGAAGGTCACAAACAGCCCCCCGAACAGCAGCACCATGCTCAGCAACCAGTCGTCGGAGGCCAGGGTCAGCGTTCCGATGCCGCCCACATCCCAGATCAGAAGGCAGCCCCCAAACGTCAGAGCCGCCGCCGCGCCGTAAACGACATGCCGCAGCACAAACAAGATGGCGTTGCGTTCGTGGTTGGGAAGCGCCATGCGGCCCCTCACGCGCCTAAGAACGAAACGATTCCGACGGCTAGCGTGCCACGCCTCCAGCAGGCCGACAACCTGCGACGGCGGCGTGGGCCTTCCACAGCCGCACCGCCGCCGTCCAGAACGGTAAAGGCGCCCGGCCAGGGGGGAGGGGCCGGGCGCCTTTCGCTCCAACGAGGAGCACGAGGGACAGCCGGGGGGGAGCTTGATCCCTCGTCTGGACGAAACACCAAGTCTGACGCTTCGCCCTTGCCGTCCAAATGGGGCCACCCGGGGCCTTTTAAATTGATGGTGTTGCATGCCCCTTATGCGCCAAGCGCATACGTCAAAGTCAGAGCCCTGCACGGAGCGCGGCGGGCGCGATCACGCTGCCGAATGCCCCGCACGGCGGCTCAGGCGTCCCGCAGACGCACCCATGCCGGGGTGTGGTCGGACGCTTTCGGCTGCCCCCGGGGGCCGCGATCCACGCCCGCATCGTCCAGACGGTCCGCCGCCAGCGGCGACAGCAGCAGATGGTCGATGCGCAACCCGTTGTCCTTCTGCCAGGCGCCGCCCTGATAGTCCCAGAACGTGTACACCCCGGGCCGGGGATGGCGGACCGCAATTGCGTCCGTGTACCCGAGGTGAAGCAGGCCGCGAAACCGCTCCCGGCTCTCCGGCCGACACAGAGCATCGTCGGCCCAGCCCGCCGGATCGTAAACGTCGCCATCCGTGGGGCACACGTTGTAATCTCCGGCCAGGATCACCGCCTCATCCAAGCGCACCAGCCGTGCCGCGTGCGCCCGCAAGCGGTCCATCCACGCGACTTTGTACGTGAACTTCGGCGAGTCGCTCGGGTTGCCGTTCGGAAGATAGATCGACGCGACCCGCAGAGGCGCGGTCCCGCCCACAACGGCCTCGATATAGCGGGCCTGCTCATCCGGCATCCCGTCGGGCCCTTCCGCCTCACCGTCGGGAGACGGAAGCCCGCGGCTCACATCCTCCAGACCAATCCGGGACAGGATGGCAACCCCGTTGTAGGTTTTCTGGCCGTGAACGGCGCATTGGTAGCCAAGATCCTCGATCGGCTCCACGGGAAAGCCATCATCGACGGTTTTGATCTCCTGCAAGAGGGCGACATCCGGCCGCGCCTGCTCCAGCCAGGAGAGGACGGCCGGCAGCCGGGCTTTGATTGAATTGACATTCCACGTGGCAATGGTCGGCATGGGGATCCTGGACGCTGCGAAACGGACAAACGGAACGGGCGGTGACACGCCCCATCTTCGGAACCCAAGACCAGTCCCGCAAGGGGGGCGCGCGTGAGACGACGATGCATGAACGTTATGACGGCATGGCCCGCGCGGAGTCTTCTGGGCGCGGTGGGACTGACCGCGCTGTTGTTTCTGCCCGGGGGAGGCTCCACCCCCCTGCTGGGCACGGCGACGGCCGCCGCCGCGCCGACCTGCCCCGGGCATCCGCAACCGGTCGAGGTTCGGTTCCATGCCCGGTTCGATGCCGCGCGGCTCGACCATACGCGCGGGCGCCACACCATCAACCAGATGTTTCTGAAAAGCCATGGCACAGCGACTCCCCCGCACGGTGGCCTCGGCACCGCCGTGGGCCTGACGGCGACGCGCTCGGAGTTCCGGTTCAACACCCGTACGCAGATGTATCGCCACGCCAATGGCGGCTATTGCGTCTATCTGCGCAGTGTCGAAGCGCACCTGAACCAGATCGACACCGTGGTGTACGTCGCGCGCGAGTTCCCCAAGAACTCCTGTGCCTACGACGTGACCTACGCCCACGAAAAGAAGCACGTCGGCATCTACTATTTCACCCATAAGGAGTTTGCCGCACGGATCGAGACAGCCCTGCGCCGCCTGGTGTTGGACGTCAACCCGCGTCTGGCGTCCTCCCGCGAGGCGGCCCGCACCGTGCACGCCACCATGATCGAACAGGGACTGGCCGACCTGTTGGCGGACCTGGATCGGGAGCGAACGGAGCGGAACGCCATGCTCGACTCGGACGAAAGCTATGCCCGCGAGCAAGCGAAGTGCCCCAGTTGGTAGGGTTCGTGATCCCCCCGAACCTGCGTTTGCCCTGCGTCTGCCCCGCGTTTGCACGGCCCCGGCGAATGGGATAGTCCGAACGACGCGCTGCCGCCCACCCCTTCTTCCTTCGTCCCCCCTCCACGAGACCCGACATGACCCCTGACCTGTTTCGCCAGCGCCGCAAGACCGATCTGCGGGCGTTACCCCCGGGGATCGCGCCTTGGATCGCGCCCTCCCACGACGAGGGCGACGACGAGGCGGCGCCCGTCGACCTTGCGGCGTGGCTGTTGGATCCGAACCGCACCCCGGCGCCCCTTTACGCCAGCGCCGACGCCGCCCGGGCGGCGCAGAGCTTTGCCGTGACCCGTCTGGTTCTGGAAAGCCTGGGGCGCGAGGATCGGCTACCCGCCCTGCCCGCTGGGCCTCTGGCGGTGGATATCCGGAACGCGGAGGATTACCGCTTCCAGGATCTCTACCCGCGTCCGCCCCGGTGGCAGACCCGCCGCGTGCTGGACTTCCATCCCGGGGTCGGCCGCCAGGTGAACATCTGGTGCCAGGAAGTCCCGGGACTGGTGTATTGCGCCATGGAGTCGGACGAGTCCACCTATGTCGCCCAGGCCGAGTATTTCCTCCGCGCCAACGTGTTGCCCTTTCTGGATTATGTCGCGGAGCCGCGGGATTTCGCCGTGCGCGAGCAGGCCGGCATCTATCATCTGCCAACCTGGCGCTTCGATCTGCTGCCGCCCGGCTTTTTCGACATGATCATGTGCGTGGATGTGCTGCCGCACCTGTCGCGGCGGCTGATCCGCCACATGCTGCCGCTGTTTCACCGCTGCCTGGCCACCGGCGGCGGCCTGTACATCCGCGACGACGCGGACGCGGCCTTCAATCACGACCTGGAGAGGACCCTCAGCCAGCTCGGTTTCGTGCTGGAGTTCCGCCCCTACCTGTTCCCAGGCGAAGACATCCACGGCCTGCCCCGTCTGTGGCGCAAGGTTGATCCGCGCAAGCCCGCAGCCGGCCGTCCCGTGGGCGGATAGATCGCCCTACGCGCCCGAGACGATAGGGAACGTCACGGCGACGCACCACGCGAACACGAAGGCCGCGACGAGCCCCGCGACCCACGGATGCCCGGTGGCGCGCCGGCTCCAGGCGCTGAACAGACCGAACAGGCCGAAGAACAGCGCGATGACCGGGAACAGAATAATCAGGAAAAACAGGCTGTTCAGGTCCAGCGCGATCGCCGGCACCAAGGAGAGCAGGAACAGCAGCTTGGTGGCGGTGTAGGCGCCCCGCGCCCGGCCCGGCCCGCGCGTCAGCGTCTCGTCGATCAGGAAGAACGGCACCGTGCCCAGCATCATCGCGGGTACCAGCCACGCGTGCTCCGGCGTGGGCAGGAAGTTGGCGACGAACAGCTCGATCGGCCCTCCTAGCCCGACCATCGCGAACGCGCCCAGGGCCAGCGTCGCCACGGCGAAGCGCCCCCAGTATGGGCGGACCGAGGGCGGGCCTTGCCGGGGCGCGCGCCACCGCAGCCACAGCAAACCCAGCCCGCTCAAGGCCCCATAAAGCCCGAAGTGCAGCAGCAAATAATCGCCAACCAGAACCGGCAGCCAGTCCGTCGGCAGCGGCCACAGGATCAACGGTGTCAGGACGGCCGGCACCATCGCCACCGGCCAGAAACGCCGCCAAGGCACCCCCGCGCCGGGTTCGGCTGCCCCCGACGGCATCACGCGCGGCAACAGGCTGGCCGCCGGCCACGCCAGCACCACCACGCCCAACAGGAGCACAAGAACCCAGCGCCCCCGCGCGGGCGGCTCTGGCGCCGCGCCGCCGGTCCGCCCGAACGCCTGATCCAGCCAAGCGACGGCCTCCGTGATGCCCGCGCGCCCGAACAGGACCCCGATGTGCTCGACGCCGGGCGAAATGGCCATGCGCCGCGCCGATCCGGCCTCAAAATCACCGTAGGTCACGCCCCAGTGCGGCGGATCGTCGTCCGCGACCATGCCGACCACACGCGCGGCCTCATCCTTCAGCACCTGGGGTTCAAGGCCGCCCACGACGACCAGCAGGTTCGGCGGCACATCGGCGGTTACGACCGGGGAGAACATGGAAACGGCCACGACTCCGGCATAGGCCTCGTGATCGTCCCCCGCCTGCCGCACGACGATGTCGGACGCCATGGAATGCCCCAGCAGCGCGACCCGATCATGGCCCGGAGACAAAACCCGCGCATACCCGACAATCGCGTCGAGTTGCTTCAGCAAATACACGGTCGCGCCCGTCACCTCTGTCAGGTTTCCGGGCAGCGGATCGGGATGACGCCCGTGGCCGAGCGCGTCATAGGTCACGGCCACGTACCCCGCCCGGGCCAAGGCGATCGCATAGGACTGCATGAGCTGGCGCGAGCCGGCGAATCCGTGCGCCACCACCACCGCCGGTCCCGGCGGCCCCTCCCCCGTCGCGCGGAACACCGTCACGGGCGTCCGCCCGACCGTGGCGTCTTCCACCGTCAGATCGGACAGCGGTGCCAGCAGGCGTGCCAGCGCCAGCGCGATCATCGCCAGCGCGACCAGCGCCACGCCGGCTTTCAAGAGCCCCCTTGCCTGCCCCCCGGTCGTCCCCCCGGTCGTCCCCTTGGCCCTACGCCCACTCGTCATCGTGCCCTGCCCCCTTGCTTCCCCGGCGGTCGCCGCACGCGGCGCTGTACGGAGGCTTGCCCCGCCGCACGCCCGCCCCGACAATGCCGTCTTTGGCCATCATCAGACGTGTTTCAATCCCTCGGACCCACCAACGGAGCCCGCGTCATGCCCCGGTTCACGCCCAGGTTCACGCACCATCGTCTTCGTGCCGCCGTCTTTCTCGTGCCGATGAGCGGCCTTTTTCTCGCCGGCTGCACCGCCAACAACAACGGGTACTACACCACCCAGGGCGCGGGGGTCGGGGCTCTGGGCGGCGCGGCCGCCGGTGCCGCCATCGGCGCGGTGGCCGGCAGCAACGTTGCGCGCTCCGCCCTCATCGGCGCGGGCGTGGGCGTTCTGGCCGGTGGCGCAGTCGGGGCCTACATGGACAGCCAGGAGGAGGAACTGCGACGGAACCTCGCCGGCACGAACGTCTCCGTCCAGCGCCAGGGCGATTCCCTGCTGCTTGTGATGCCGGCCAATGTAACCTTCGCGTTCGATTCGTCCGACATCGCGCCGACGTTCCAGCCCACTCTCACCGAGGTGGCCACGACGCTGCGCAACAATCCGCAAACCTACATCCAGGTGCACGGGCACACGGACGCGGTTGGCAGTGAAACCTACAATCAGGGTCTGTCGGAGCGACGCGCGCAATCCGTGGTCAACTTCCTGCTGGGCCAGGGCATCCTGCCGGAGCGCCTGTACTGGCAGGGTCACGGCGAAACGCAGCCCATCGCCACCAACGATACGGCGGCCGGCCGCCAGCAGAACCGGCGCGTCGAGATACGGATCATCCCGCACACCGCCTGACGGCGCCACGTCACGGCCGTGACGCAAAAACGGAACGGCCACCGCACGGACCGGGACCCGTCAAGGTCCCGACCCGAAGCGGTGGCCGAACTGCGTCCACCGGTGCGGCGCGCGCTTAGCGCAGGGTGGTGACACCCCGGCGGTTGCGCGACCAACAGCTTTCGGTCGCTTCGGTGCAGGTCGGACGCTCCTTGCCGTAGGAGACGGTGGACAGGCGCTGCGACGGCACGCCCAGGGTCACCAAGTAGTTCCGGACCGCATTGGCGCGGCGCTCACCCAAGGCGAGGTTGTACTCGCGAGTGCCACGCTCGTCAGCGTGACCTTCGATGGTCGCCGAGTACTGCCCGTACTGCTGCAGCCACGCAGCCTGACGCCGCAGGGTCTGCTGAGCCTGGGAGTCGAGGTTGTAGGAGTCAAAACCGAAGAAGATCCGGTCTCCGACTTCCTGAACAAACTCCTGCTGACTGCCCGCGGCAGGACCACTGGGCGCCGTGACCGGAGCGGCACCGCCGCCCGCCTGACCGGACCCACTCTCGGGCGTGGACGAACAGGCGGCGAGCAGCACGGAGGCGGCCACAACCGAGATAAACTTGAGCTTCATGGAATAGACTCCAGGACCGATGAAACGCCGGCATGGCCGGATTAAGCCAGCCGTAGGGCTCGGGAGAGTGGGTAAGGAAGCGGCCGCGAAACCGGACGGACTTCGCCCCGTTTGAGCCTTGCGGTATTTATCCAAACCCGCATGAAAAATACAACAGGGAAAGCGGACATCCGTGCCATCGGAGTGTGGATTCGGGGCTCCGAAACCAGCCCAGCCCCTTGCGCTGGGCCGCCACCGCCGCCATAACCCGGACATGAGCCATTCCATCGAACACATCGGCATCCTGGGCGGCGGCGCCTGGGGCACCGCCCTGGCCAGTTCCGCCCGACGGGCGGGGCGACCGGTCTCTTTATGGGCGCGCGAGCCCGAGGTCGTCGCGGCCATTCGCGCCAACAACGCCAACCCCGATTTTCTGCCCGGTGTGGACCTCCCGGAGGGCATCGACGCCACCACCGACGCGACCGCCGTCGTGGCGAGGGCGGACGCCGTCCTTCTGGTCACACCGGCGCAAGCGGTGCGTGCCACCTGCACGGCGCTCGCGCCCCACTGGCGCCCCGGTGTCCCGGTTGTGATCTGCGCCAAGGGCCTGGAGACCGCCACCGGCGCCATGATGGGCGATGTGGTCGCCGACGCCTTGCCGATGGCCCCACTCGCCGTGCTGTCGGGCCCGACGTTCGCCAGCGAGGTCGGGCGGGGCTGCCCCACGGCGCTGACCCTGGCCTGTGCCGACCGCGCCCTCGGCGAGGCCCTGGTCCATGCGTTGGGCACGCCGACCTTCCGCCCCTATTGGAGCGACGACGTTACCGGCGTCCAGGTCGGCGGCGCCGTCAAGAACGTGCTCGCCATCGCCTGCGGCATCGTCGAGGGACGGGGGCTGGGCGATAACGCCCGCGCCGCCCTGGTGACACGAGGCCTCGCGGAGCTGTCGCGCCTTGCCGGCGCTCTGGGCGGCCGGCCGGACACACTGATGGGCCTGTCCGGGCTGGGCGACCTGCTGCTGACCGCGACGTCGATGCAGTCCCGCAACTACTCGCTGGGGGTCGCTCTGGGCGAGGGCCGCACGCTCGCCGAGGTTCTGGGGGAACGCCGGTCCGTGGCGGAGGGGGTGCACACCGCCCGCGCGGTCGCCGAAATGGGCATCCGGCTTGGTGTCGATCTGCCGATCAGCGCAGCCGTCGACGCGGTACTCAATCAGGACGCCGACCTCGACCGGGCGATTGTCGGGCTGCTCTCCCGCCCCTTCCGGCCAGAACCGGATCACAATAGCTGACCGGGAGCTAACCGGGCTTGGCCGTTCCACGGTCCCAGGGGGGGGTGGTCGCCTGCCAGCCCCCCTGCTAGACTCCCCAGTCGAATCATTCCGTCGAGGACTCGCGTACATGTTGTATGTCATCTATTGCCTGGACAAACCCAACAGCCGGGATCTGCGCTTGGCCACGCGCCAGGACCACCTCACCCATGCGAAGGCGCACAACGACGCCATCCGGCTGGGGGGGCCCTTGCTGACCGACGATGGCGACGGGATGGTGGGGAGTCTTTTGATCGTGGACATGCCGGACAAGGCCGCCGTCGAGGCGTTCGTCCGCGACGATCCCTATTTCAAGGCCGGCCTGTTCGAGGCCGTGCTGATTCGCCCCTTCAAACAGGTCCTCCCCATTGCGGAGTAGCCGCCCACCCCGGTCGCAGGAGGTCCCTGGATCATGTTGTGGATGATCAATTGTGTGGATGCGCCGAACAGCGCCGCGCTCCGCGCCGCGCACCGGGACGCGCACTACACACACCTGGAAGCGAACGCCGACCATCTCGTTGTGGCGGGACCGCTTCAGAATGAAGCCCGCACTGCCAGCGTGGGCAGCCTGCTGATCGTGGACTTCCCGGACCGCGACGGGGCCGTATCCTTCGCCCAGAGAGACCCGTTCAACAAGGCCGGCGTGTTCGCCTCGGTCACCATCTGCCCGTTTCGGCGGACCCTGCCGATCGAGCCGACCTGACCCGCGCCCCTAGGAGAGGACAGCCTTGGCACACTGGCTGATGAAATCCGAACCCGGGGCGTGGTCCTGGGACGATCAGGTTCGCGTCGGTGTCGAGCCGTGGGACGGCGTGCGCAACCATCAGGCGTCCAACAACATGAAGGCGATGCGCCTGGACGACACCGCCTTTTTTTATCACTCGGTCAACGAGAAGCGCATTGTCGGCATCGTCCGCGTGGTCCGGGAATACTATCCCGATCCCTCGGATGCCTCGGGCCGGTTCGGCATGGTGGATGTGGAGGCCGTGTGCCCCGTCCCCCAGCCGGTCACCCTGGCGACCATCAAGGCGGATCCACGTCTGGCCGACCTGCCCCTGATCCGCCAATCGCGTCTGTCCGTGATGCCGATCCCGGATGAAGCATGGGCCATGTTGTGCGCCATGGGTGGGGTCAGCACCCCGCCCTGATCCCGCCCCCCCATCATACGGCAGAGAAAAACCCGGGCGCCCCAAAAGGCCGACCCGGGTTTTTTTATGTCGCCGTTTTTATCGCTTCGGGGCCGTTGTACCGGCACGCTTTTGAAATTCGCCGTGCCGTGGGTTGGGTCCCTTGCGAGATCCCTCCACTCGCTTCGCTCGGTCGGGATGAGACTGTACTTTGTTTTATAAAGAAAAAATCCCACCCCGAACGCCCTGATAGGGGCGGAGGGATCTTGAGAGCCTTACTGTCGCGGTCCGGGTTCCTTCAAGAGCGTGACGGTTAAAGACCCGCCGAAGCCCGCGAAACATCCTGCACCGGGGGCGCGACCGGATTCGGGCCGCACCCCCATGCGCGGAGCCCTATTGCAGGGCGGCCCGTTCCCGGTACAGCGCCAGTCCGTGCAGCAGGTCGATGGCGCGGGCCAGCTGGTAGTCCTCGACCGCCTCGTCGCCATCCTCGGCGGCCGCCGCCTCGTCGCCCTCCGAGGCGGCCGGCGGTTCGGCGACGGCATCGTCTTCCCCACTATCCACGTCCAGCGCGTTGCGCAGGTCGGCCTCACTGCGACGCCCGGGAACGTTCATGACCTCCAGGCGAGCCGGCGGCACGATGATGTCCGGCTCGATCCCCTTGGCCTGGATGGACCGGCCCGACGGTGTGTAGTAGCGCGCGGTGGTGATCCGCATGGCCCCCTCGCCGCTCAGCGGCACGATGGTCTGGACCGAGCCCTTACCGAAGCTCTTGGTCCCGACCACAAGCGCCCGGCCGTGATCCTGAAGCGCGCCGGCCACGATCTCGGACGCGGAGGCGGAGCCGCCGTTGACGATCACAACGAGCGGCAGGCCACCCGCCAGATCGCCGCTGTGCGCGTTGAACCGCTGCGTATCGTCCAGATCGCGTGAGCGGGTCGAGACGATCTCCCCCTTGTCGAGGAAGGCGTCGGACACGGCCACCGCCTGATCGAGCAGACCGCCGGGATTGTTACGCAGATCCAGGACATAGCCCTTGAGGGTCTCACCCGCCTCGTCGGTCAGCGTGTCGATGGCCTCGCGCAGCCCGCTGTCGGTTTGCTCCGTGAACGACGTGATGCGGAGATAGCCGATATCACCGCCCTCCAGCCGGGAGCGCACCGATTTGATGGTGATGATGTCGCGCGTGATGGTCACGTCGAACGGCTCACCGGTCTGGCGCCGCACGGTCAGAACGATGTCCGTCCCGACCCGGCCGCGCATACGGTCCACCGCCTCGTTGAGCGTCAGGCCGCTGACCGCCTCCCCGTCCAGATGCGTGATCAGGTCCCCCGGCTCCAGGCCGGCGCGCGCGGCGGGCGTGTCATCAATCGGCGAAACGACCTTGACGAGGCCGTTCTCCATCGTGACCTCAATGCCGAGCCCGCCGAACTCACCCCGGGTCTGAACCTGCATGTCCTTGAAGTGATCGCGGTTCAGATAGCCGGAGTGCGGGTCCAGCGAGGTCAGCATGCCATTGATCGCGGCCTCCATAAGCTCGCGGTCATCCACCGGCTCGACATAGTCCTGTTTCACCCGCTCGAACACGGTCGCGAACAGCTCCATGAGCCGATAGGTCTCGTCATCCCGCGCCGCGGCGTTCGGGGCGAAGGAAACGGTGCCCAGCACCATCAATGCGATAGCGCCGGAGGCGACGATCAGGAGCGTTTTGCGCATCATCCCTTTCCAGTGTCCGTGCCCGCCGCCAACCAGGGCAGGGGGTTGATGGGCCGGCCATCCCGGCGGAGTTCAATATAGAGGGAGGGGTTGTTCTCTCCCATCACACCGATGGGCTCCCCTGCCCGCACCGCCTGTCCGACGTGTCCGTCGAGCCGGTCCATCCCGGCGAGCAGCGAATGATATCCATCGGTATGTTCGATAATCAAGAGAAGGCCATAGCCGCGAAACGGTCCGGCAAAGGCCACCGTGCCGTCGAACGGCGCCACAACCTGCGCCCCGGCCCGGGTGTTCACAGTCAGGCCTTTGCTCGCACCGCCCAGGGCGTCCGGCTGGCCGTACCGCGTGACGATCGAGCCACGCGCCGGTATCGGCATCGCGCCCTTGCCGGTGGCGAATGCCCGCACCGTCATCGGCTCGGGCAGCGGTGTCAAGGGGCCCGGGTCCGTGACCATGGCAACCTCGGTCACATCCGGCGGGGAGTCAACGGTCGGGGTGGCACTTTCGGAAACCGGTGCGAGAGCGGGAGCGGAGGCGACCGCGTCCGCCGCGGCCCTTGCGGCTTCCTCGGCCTCCGCCGCGGCCTGTGCCTCGGCCACCGCGCGCGCCGCCTCTGCCGCCGCCGCGCGCCGGGCTGCTTCCGCTGCGGCGGCACGACGGGCCTCCTCCGCCCGACGCAGCGCGGCCAGGGCCTCGCGCCGTTTGCGTTCTTCTTCCAGGCGCCGGATCAGGTCCCGTAGGTCGGCCGCCTCCCGGCCGAGGCGCTCCACACGCACGGCAGCCTCGCGCTCCTGCTCCAGCGTGTGGCGCTGCAACGCGGCCTTGCGATCGAACAGATCCTCAAGGCGGGCATGGGCCGAGCGGAGCGACGCGCCCTCATCCACGATGGCGGCGCGTTGTTCCGTGATCGCCGTATCCAGGGCACGCAAGGTTTCCAGTTCCCGGGCCAGGGCACGCGCGTTTTCTCGGATGCGGGGAATGGCGGCGCCCAGCAGGATGGCGCTGCGCACCGTGTCGGCCGGGGGCGCGGGTTGAACGACCAACGCCTCGGTCGGGCGCCACGCCAGACGCTGAATGGCGGTCAGAACGTGGGCCATCTGCGTATCGCGCATGGACAGCGCGGCAGCCACCACGTTTCTCTCGTCGCGAAGCGACGAGAGGCGCTCTTCCAGTGTGGACAGCCGCGTCTCCGCCTCTTGGATCGCGGCCGCGCTTTCAATCACCTGATCGCGCACGCTGCGCAGCTCGGCGGCCAGGGCCTCGCGCTTGGCCCGGAGCGCTTCCCGGGCCTCCCGCTCGCTCTCCAGGCGTTCCTCGACGGACTGCAAGGCGCGCGCGGGGTCGGGCGCGGTGGCCCAACTTGGACCGACGCTCCCGAGGCCCCCGAGACCGAGGACGACAATGGTGGCAAGGCCCGTAGCACGCACCCGGCGGGTCCGTCTAGTCGGCCAAGGCTCCCGCGCGTGCGCCATGCCGCGCCTCCTGCACGTCGACGAGGGATTGCCCCGTCATCTCCGACGGCTGCGGCAACCCCATGAGATGGAGCAGCGTCGGCGAAACATCGGCCAAGCGCCCATCGTGCAGCGTGGCGCCTTCCGGCCCATTGACCAGGATCGCGTCGACCTTGCCGACCGTATGCGCCGTGTACGGCTGGCCGGTCTGCGGATCACGCATCATTTCGAGGTTGCCGTGATCGGCGGTCACGAGCATCACGCCCCCGGCTGCCCGCACGGCCTCTTCCAAACGGGCAAGGCAACCATCCACGGCCACCGCCGCCTTCATGGCGGCCTCCAGGATGCCACTGTGCCCGACCATGTCGCCGTTGGCGAAGTTCACGATCACAGTGTCGAACTTACCCGACCCGATGGCCTCGACCAGACGATCCGTAACTTCCGGCGCGCTCATCTCCGGCTGAAGGTCGTAGGTGGCGACCTTCGGGCTGGGCACCAGAATACGCTCCTCGCCGGGGAACTGCGTCTCCTCGCCGCCGTTGAAAAAGAAGGTGACGTGCGCGTACTTCTCCGTCTCGGCAATGCGAAGCTGGGTCAGGCCGGCGTTGGCGACCACCTCGCCGAAAATGCCCGTGAGGGCCTCCGGTGGGAACAGGGTCTCCATCCAGGCGTTGTGCGCCTTGGAATACTCGGCAAGCCCGGCGGCCCCCGCAAATGACACGACCCGGCGGCGCGCGAAGCCGTCGAACGCCGGATCCAGCAGCGCCGCGAGGATCTCGCGGGCGCGGTCGGCCCGAAAGTTGGCCATCAGCACGCCGTCGCCGTCGCGCATGCCCTCGTAGCCGTCGATCACCATGGGCTTGACGAACTCGTCGGTCTGCCCCGCGTCATAGGCGGCCTGCATCCCGGACACCGGATCCGTCGCCTCGGCCACGCCATCGCCGTCGACCATCGCGTTGTAGGCCAGTTCCACACGGTCCCACCGCTTGTCCCGGTCCATGCCGTAATAGCGCCCGGAGACGACGCCGACCCGGCACCCGGGCACATCGGCGACGTCCGCCAGGAATGTCTCAAGATAGCCCTTACCGGACGACGGCGGCGTATCGCGCCCATCCATCAGCGCATGGACCACCACCGGCACGCCGGCCTCGCCCACTGCCTTGGCCAGGGCGGCCATGTGATCCTGGTGGGAATGGACCCCGCCGGGCGACATCAGCCCCATCAGATGGCAGGTGCCGCCGCTCGCCTTCAGGCGGTCGATCAGGCCGGTCAGGGCGGGGTTGGTCTGTATCGAGCCGTCTTCCACCGCGCTGTCGATGCGCGGCAGGTCCTGCACGACCACCCGACCCGCGCCGAGGTTCATGTGCCCGACCTCGGAGTTGCCCATCTGACCGCGCGGCAAGCCGACGTCATCGCCGCTGGTCTCGATCAGGGCGTGCGGATTGTCCCGCAGCAGTCGGTCCCAGGTGGGGATGTCGGCGAGCGCGAGCGCGTTGTCTTCGGTCTCGTCGCGATGGCCCCAGCCGTCCAGGATGCACAGAACGACGGGACGAGGACGGTGCGTGGTCTCGGTCATGGCGGGCTCGTTCATCCTTTGCCGGTAGAGCGGATCAGCGTCCGGACCGTCGCTCAACAGCGGGGCGGACGGGCGCGACGGTACCACGGGTTTCGCCGGGCGTCATGCCGCGCCCTCGGGCGCGGTGCCGGAGTCGGCCACACAGGGAGCAACCCGGGTATCCCTGACGTCAATCATGGGCCATAAGTAGGTGGTCGAAGCCTGTCCGTCACCCCCTTCTCCACCCCGCAGCGGTCCCCACGCCACAGCGGCCCTAAGATTCCGTCTAACCGCCCCAAGGGCCCAAAGCCCTGGACTCGGTGGCGCCCCACCCTCTCGGTTGCCATGAACCCGCAAAACGATCAGAGATCCGCGACGCGCAGGGCCACGTAGAATGCGTTCGTCCGGTCTTCACGTTGAACGCGGGGTTTTCCCATGGCCACCTCCCGCCGCCCTTTCTCCGTCGAGCGGTTCCGTGCTCCGTCCCCCCACGCCGGCCCGCTTGGCGGACCGGACGTCCACGGTGATCGGGACACGGCCACCATCCTTAAGGCCATCGACCGGCTCGGGCATCGCCTGGACGCCTTGGACGCGCGGATTGAAGCGCAGCAGATCCCGGAGCCGCCGCCGCCGCCCGAACCCGATCCGAAGGAACTGCCAGACCCGGTGCGGGCCCGGATAGAGGAAGCGCAGATCCTCCGCATGGAGATCGTCGCCCTTGCCCGAAGCATCGAGGATACCAAGGTCGAGATCGCGCGGCTCCGCGACCAGCGCCCGGAGGGTGACCGCCTGACGGACATGGAGCAGGAGCTTGACGCCATCGTCGGGGCCACCGAGGGCGCCACCAACGGCATCCTGGACATCACGGAAACGGTGTCCGCCATGGTCGCCGAGATTCAATCGAATAACGAAGACGGGTATGTTCGCGGCCTGGCTGATGACATCCAGGAACGCCTGATGGGCATTTTCGAGCACTGCAATTTCCAGGACCTCACCGGGCAGCGCATCACAAAAGTTGTGAACGCGATGAAATACATAGAAGACCGCATTGACCGGATGATGGAAATCTGGGGCCGCGACGGATTCCTGACGGCCACGCAGGATCTCGCGGTTGCGGAAGCCGAGAAGACCGCCGCCCAACGGGACCGCGACCTGCTGAACGGCCCGCAAACCGGCAATAAAGGCATATCTCAGGACGAAATCGACGCCCTGTTCGGATAATACGGACCAACGCCGACGTTTTGCGGTGCTCCCTAGTAGCTCGCACCTGCAAAACAGATTATCGTTTGCGGATGGCTCGCGTGCCGGGTCCATGACCGTCGCGGACGGGCATGGCTGAAGGCTGACCAGACCCCGGCGGCCGCGCGGGACCGTTCTGTCCGCCGGGCGCTGTCGGCGCGCCCCCAATCCACTCTCATCGCGTTCCGTTGCGACACGATCTCCGGACGATCCCCCCGATGCGCGGACAGCGGCGCGCGGTGTGGGATTTCGTCGGTCCGGTGTCCGGCCGTCTGCGGAACGTCGGGGATCACCTCCCCGGCGCGGGTGCCGCGGAGGGAGGCCATGGGGTGAAGGAGGGGTTGCCGATGAAACTCACGCCACGCGAAACCGACAAGCTGATGGTGGCGATGGCCGCGCTGGTCGCGCGGCGGCGCCTGGACCGAGGCGTGCTTCTGAATCACCCGGAGGCCGTCGCGCTGATCTCGGATGCCGTCACGGAGGCCGCCCGCGACGGCCGCTCGATCGCCGAGGCAGCCGCCACTGCGGCGTCGGTCCTGACCCGCGATCAAGTCATGGACGGTGTCCCCGAGATGATCGAGACCCTTCAGATCGACGCCCTGTTTCCCGATGGCGTCAAGGTGGTCACGATTCGGAATCCGATTCGCACCAGTGACGCGCGGGTCCGGACCGGTCAGGTGATCCCCGCCCGCGACCCCGTGACCCTGAACGCGGACCGGCCCACCCGCACGCTGACCGTCAAGAACACGGGCGACCGTCCGATCGAGGTCGGCAGTCACTATCACTTCGCCGAAACCAATCCGGCGCTGTCCTTCGACCGCGACGCCGCGCGCGGATACCGCCTGGATGTCCCGGCCGGCGCGCGGGTACGGTTCGATCCCGGCGAATCGCGGACCGTAGCGCTGGTGGCCTACGGCGGCCGGCATGTGGTGACGGGGTTCCGGGGACTGGTCGACGGCGCGGTGGAGGACTGAACGCATGGCCCACGTGATGGATCGCGGCGCCTATGCCGCGCAGTACGGCCCCACGGTGGGGGACCGCGTCCGGCTGGCCGACACCGACCTCGTCATTGAGGTCGAGCGCGACCGGACCACCCCCGGCGAGGAAGTGACCGTCGGCGCCGGCGGTGTGGTTCGCGACGGCATGGGGCAATCCCAGACATGGCGCGGACAGGCGGCCGTCGACACGGTGATCGCAAACGCCCTGATCCTGGATGCCGAGCGCATCGAAAAGGCGGATATCGGAATCAAGGACGGCCGTATCGAGGCTATCGGCGCCGCCGGCAATCCGGACACCCAGCCGGATATCGACATCGTCATCGGCCCGGGGACTGAGATCGTCGATGCGGCCGGCCGCCTCGTCACGCCGGGCGGGGTCGATGCGCTGGTGACGTGGCTCGACCCGCGCCAGATCGACGACGCTTTGGCCTCCGGCATCACGACGATGCTGGGCGGCGGCACGGGACCGACCGCCGGCTCCCGCGCGGGCGCCAGCACGCCCGGCCCCTGGCATCTGTGGCGCATGCTCCAGGCGGCGGATGGCCTGCCCGTGAACCTCGGCTTCTATGGCAAAGGCAGCGCGAGCCGGCCCGGGGCCCTGGAGGAGCAGATTTCCGCCGGCGCCATCGGCCTGACCCTGCATGAGGCCTGGGGTGCCACGCCGAGCGCCATCGCGTGCTGTTTGTCCGTGGCCGAGCGCCTGAATGTGCAGGTCGTCTGCCACCTCGACCGCCTCAACGAGAGCGGATTCGCTGAGACCAGCCTGGAGGCGTTTGGCGACCAGACCGTGCATGCCGTGGTGTCGGACCCATCCCTGCGCGGCGGCCCCGCCGCGTCCGACGGTCTGGCCCTGGACGGCCTGGCCTTTTGCCAATCGGCAACGGTTCTGCCGGGAAGCGCCGCCACCGGAGCCTTTGGCGCGGCGACGATCCTTCATGACATGGGCGCACTATCGATCCTGGGGTCGGGCGCCCAGGCGCCGGTCGAGGACGGCGGATTGATCGCCCGCGCGTGGCAAAATACCCACGCCATGAAGGCGCTGCGCGGCCGCCTACCGGAGGAGAGGGGCGACAACGACAACATCCGGGTCCGTCGCACGCTGGCGAAGTACACCATCAATCCGGCCCTGGCGCATGGTGTCGCGGAACATGTCGGCGCCATCGCCGCCGGGCGGCTTGCCGATCTGGTGCTGTGGGACCCGGCGTTCTTCGGCGCGAAACCTGCCCTGGTCCTCAAGGGCGGAAGCGTTGTCCTGGCCGGGCCCGGCGACGCACAGCCCAGGGCATCCGACCGGGATCCGGCCGTCCTGCGACGGAGCTTCGGCGCCTTCGGGCGGGCGCTGACCCAAAGCAGCGTGACCTTCGTCTCGCATGAGGCCATTGCCACGGTGCTGGGGGGAACGCTGGGCCTGCGCAAGACCCTGGTGCCGGTCTCCGGCTGTCGCTCGGTCACGAAGGCCGACATGATCCTGAACACGGCTAGGCCGACGCTGGAGGTCGATCGCGCCACGGGCACGGTCCGCCTTGATGGCGCACCCCTAACGGTCCCGCCGGTGGCGGAGCGGCCGCTGACCCAGCGGTATTTCCTGTTCTGATCGGGCGTTCGGGGGGCGCGGGACGGACGCCGCACCGCGCCCCGTCCGATCCTCAGGTCACGGTCAGGTTGGCCGCGCTTTCCCGCAGTTCGGCACCGAAACACCGCTGATAATACTCGGCGATCAACGGGCGTTCGGTCTCGTCGCACTTGTTCAGGAAGGTGACGCGGAACGCAAAGGCCAGATCGCCGAAGATGGTGGCGTTCTCCGCCCAGGTCAGAACCGTCCGGGGGCTCATGACGGTCGAGATGTCGCCGTTGATGAAGCCGTTGCGGGTCAGATCGGCCACGGCCACCATCTGGCTGAGCACCTTGCGCCCCTCGGGCGTGTCGTACTCCGGCCGCTTGGCAGCGGAAATCTCCACCTCGGCGTCATGATCCAGATAGTTCAGGGTGGCGACGATGTTCCACCGGTCCATCTGGCCCTGATTGATCTGCTGGGTACCGTGATACAGGCCCGTCGTGTCGCCCAGGCCCACCGTGTTGGCGGTGGCGAACAGGCGGAACGACGGGTGCGGCCGGATCACCTTGTTCTGGTCCAGAAGGGTCAGGCGGCCCTCCACCTCCAGCACGCGCTGGATCACGAACATCACGTCGGGACGGCCGGCATCGTACTCGTCGAACACCAGGGCGCAGGCGTGTTGCAGCGCCCACGGCAGAATCCCCTCGCGGAACTCGGTCACCTGCAAGCCGTCGCGCAACACGATGGCGTCCTTGCCGACCAGATCGATGCGGCTGACGTGGCTGTCGAGGTTCACCCGGATGCACGGCCAGTTCAGGCGCGCAGCCACCTGCTCGATGTGGGTGGACTTGCCGGTGCCGTGGTAGCCCTGGATCATCACGCGACGGTTGTGCGCGAAGCCGGCCAAAATCGCCAGCGTGGTGTCCCGGTCAAAACGATAGTTGGAATCGAAATCTGGCACATGCTCGGTCCGGCGCTCGAACGCAGGCACCGTCATATCCGAATCGATGCCGAACGCATCGCGCACCGAAACCGTCGTATCCGGCTTGTCCAGGAGAGGTTCGGCCTGGATATCCATCGAATGTCCTCATGTCACGGAGATCAAAAAAGTTGGCGGAGAGTAATCCATGAGCCGGCGCGGTGGAAACCGCTTTCCGCCTAGTCGGACACCACCGCTAGGAGCACGTGGTAGGCCTCGCTGACCCGTTTGAATCGCTCCTCGGCGTCCTTGGCGCCGTTGTTCGCATCCGGGTGATGGCGCTTGACCAACACCTTGTAGCGTGCCCGCAACTCGGTTCGGGTGATCGGCCACGCCAGCTCCAGCTCCCGCAAGGCGCGATTTTCCTTGCTGTCGCGGCCGAACGGGCTGGCCGCTTCCTGCGCATGCCGATGCTCGGCCTCGCGCGCCGCCGCGAAAATCCCCATCGGGTCGTGAAACGACTCCGGATCCAGGCGATGCGGGCCGCCCTGGCTGACCGAGCCCATGCGCCATGTCGGGCGGTCCCAGATGGTCGAGGTCCGAACGTGGCGTTCGATCTCGTCCGCGTCCATACCCGCATAGTAGTTCCACGCCTTATTATAGGCGCGAACATGCTCGAGGCAAAATCTATAGTAGCTGCCGAGGCTGCGGTCCTTCGGTGCGCGATGTTCCCCCGGCTCTGAACACCCGGGAAACTCGCACAGCGGCTGAGACGACGTCGCGGCGCGTCCGTCGGCGAACCCCAGGAGATCGTCCAGGTCCGTCAGGCGGTCCGGCCGGCGGCGTCGGGCGGTGGCGCCCTGAGCACCCGATTTCCGTCCGTGAGCGACCATGATCGGCCTACTATGGGGATCGCCCGGCCCGGTGACAAGCGGCGCCGCGCGCGGACCGCCGACGCGATCCCGTCGCCCGACGGCGGAGGCGCGCGCTCACGGCCGCCAGCGTTCGAACAGGGACCGGAACACGGCGGCCGCCGGGCCGCCGCCCCCGAGGTGGTTCATGGGCCGGCCGTCATCGTCGCCGATCCAGACCCCGGCCACGGCGGCTCGACCGACGCCGTCCCGCACAAACCCAACAAACCAGGCATCACGATAGTCCTGCGTCGTGCCGGTCTTGCCGTAGGCCGTCAGACCCCGCGCGGCCGCCGGCTGCGCCGACCGTCCGGTGCCATAGGCCACCACCCCCCGCAGCATCGCGCGCATGGCCTCCACATGGTCCGGCGCCACCACGCGCGGCGGGTCGCCCTGCCGACGCCGGGCGTACACCGCCGTGCCGTCGCGCGCATCCACCCGCGCCACACCGTGGGGGATGGCCGCATACCCGCCGTTCACGAACGGCGCGTAGGCCGCCGTGAGATCGAGGGGCGACACCTCGCTGGTGCCCAGCACCATCGACGCATCTGCGCCGTCCACCGCCGTCAGGCCGAGGCGCCGAGCCACGCGCGCCACCCGGTCGCGGCCCGCCTGCATGGCGATCCGCACCGCCACGGTGTTGATGGACGCCGCCAGCGCATCGGCCATGGTGACAGGTCCGCGATAGCGCCCGTTAGCGTTGCGCGGCGACCACCCGCCCACGGACACCGGCGCGTCCTCGATCCGGGTGTCCGGGGTCAGGCCGGCCTCCAGCCCGGCCAGCCAGACCATCGGCTTGAAGGCGGATCCCGGTTGCCGGCGCGCCTGAACGGCGCGGTTGAACGGACTGTCCCGCCAGGATTTTCCGCCCACCATCGCCAGCACCGCGCCCTGCGGATCCAGCACCACGACCGCGCCCTGCGTGGCGCCGCGCGCCCGCGTGTCCGGGTCGTTCAGAACCCCCGCCAGCGCCGCCTCCGCCGCCGCCTGGGCCGCCGGTTCCAGGGTGGTCCGCACCCGCAGATCCCGGTCGAACACGCCGACGTACCCCCGCACGTTGTCCAGCACCCAGTCGGTGAAGTAGCGCGCCCCGCTGCCCGCGCCCCGCGCCAAGGCCAGGGACGGCCGGCCCTCCGCCGCGAGTCGCGCCGCCTCCGCCTGGGTCAGCACCCCCGTCTCGACCAGGTTGCCCAGCACCTCCAGGGCGCGCGCGTGCGCCTGATCCGGGTTGGCCGCCGGATTGTAGCGCGACGGGGCCTTCATCAGGCCGGCCAACACCGCCGCCTGATAGGGGGTGATCTCACGCAACGGACGGCGGAAGTAGCGCCGCGCGGCCGCGTCCATGCCCCATACGCCCGCCCCCAGGTACACGCGGTTCAGGTACAGGCCGAGGATCTGATCCTTGCTGAAGGTCGCTTCGAGCCACAGTGCGAGCAGAACCTCCTGCACCTTGCGGCGCAGCGTACGGTCGTTGGTCAGAAACAGGGTCTTGGCGACCTGCTGGGTGATGGTGCTGCCGCCCTGCACCACATGGCCGGCCCTCACGTTAACGACCATCGCGCGGGCGACGCCGAGAGGGTCCACGCCCCAATGGTCGCGAAAGCGCCGATCCTCCGTGGCCAGCACGGCCTTCACCAGGATCGGCGGCGCGGTCTCCACGCTCACCGGATCGCCGTAGACCTCGCCGGCCACGGCCAGCGGCGTCCCGTCCGCCGCCTCCACCGTGATTCCGGCCGGGCGCACGCGCGCCGTCGCGTCCCCAATGTCGGGCAGGTCGTAGGCGTAGAACAGAATGACGCAGCCGAGCGCCACAACGCTCCAGATGCTGGCCACAAGGCCCCATTGGACCACCGGCCAGGCCCGAAACCGCCCCCGAGCCGCCGTCCGCCGCCGGGGCGCCGACCGCCGCGGCCGACGGGCGGTTGCCTTACGGGCCGCCCGCGTCGCGCCGGGCGTCTTCGGCGTCGCGGCTTTGGACGTCGTTCCGGCGGTTTTTCGTTTCGGTGCCGCCTTTTGCGCCGGCTTTTTTGTCGACGGTCGGGGTCCAGCCTGTTTCGGCGGACCCGCCGCGTTCCGGCTTGTCTTCGCCTTACTCTTGGCCTTGCCCGGGGCCGTGCTCTTAGCCTTGCTCGGGGCCTTGCTCGGGGCCTTCCCCGCCGACGTCCGCTTTGTCGTGTCCTGAGTCGAAGGAGAGGTACGGGACCCACCCGATCGGCGACGCCGGGTCCCCGTGGCGCAATCCCCCCCGGTTCCACTCACCCTGCGTGCCATGCCATTTCATCTCTTATATCGCGCACGAATACGCCAAGAACCCACTCTAGGTAATTATCACCGTTACACATAAGCTCAAACAACCCTATACAATCATCGACGAACATGCCTTTCTTGTGGCATAAGACTTATGCAACGCGTGTTTAAAAGCGACGCCGCGCGTGTTTGAGTGTGTCGTATGACCTCCAGATGACGTAAACGCAAGAAGGGACGTCCGGTCATGACTGAGGACTCCACCCTGACGACCATGGTTCCGCCTGAACTCCTTGCGCGTGTCCGTACCATCGCCAAGCGTTCGGATCGCGAGTTCGCGGATTGTGTCCGCCAAGCCGTCACCGACTTCTGCGAAACTTGGGAATTGTATCACGAGACCGTTGATTCCATTCTACGGAACGACGATGAGCGCCCCTGCTTGCGCGTCGCCAACAGTTAACCCCTCCGACTCGTTTTTTCTGGGTATCGACACACAGCGGACCGCACCAAGGCGGCGGATGATCTGTGTCCGAGAACGAATCGCACACGCGCGTTCCTTCCTAACGCCTTGATTTACAAAAAATTAGATTTTGGCCGTTCCTCAGAAGACCGGCGGCGTCCGCGGGACCGCAGCGGCAGCGGCGCCCCCTGCCCCGTCCCTCACCAACTTCCGCTCGACTCGCTCCGGGTTCACCGATACGCTACTCAGCGTCTCCTTGGGGGGAGATGACAAGTCGTCACGGGGCCAGATCAGCGTCCGCCGAATAGAAACGGATCGCCTCCTTTCCAAACCAAAATCTGATACGCGGGCACGGACGTCTTGATACCCGTTTTTGCTTGGTGCGCACACGCTGAGGCAGGACAGGGTCATGATGTTTCCAGGGGCGTTTTGTAAACGGACAAGCCTCGGCCCGCTCCGTTGTTTCGCCTTTTTCGGGTTTTTGGTGTGCCTCCCGGTCCTGCTGGCCGGGACGGGGGGCGCCGCCGAACAGGCTGAGGATCGGGTCGATCATCTGGCGGCCATACAGGCCCGCGGAACCGTCCGAGTCTGCATCTGGCCCGGGTATTACTCCATCTCCTACCGCAACCCCCGGTCCGGCACCCTGGAAGGCATCGACATCGACATGGCGCATGCCCTGGCGGATGACCTTGGGGTGACCGTGGCGTTCGTGGACGGCTCATTCGCCGAGCTCGTCGCAGCCATGACCTCCGACCTGTGCGATATCGCCATGCATGGTGTGGGCGTGCGCGAAGACCGCGCGCAGTCCATGGCATTTTCGGAGCCCTACCTGACCAGCGGAATCTACGCCGTCGTGGACCGCCATACAGAAGGGTTCGACCAGTGGGCCGACATCGACGCGCCGGGGCATGTCGTCGTGGTCCAGAAGGGCACCTACATGGAGCCCGAAATGCGCTCGCGCTTGAAACAGGCGGAGCTCATGGTGGTGGATCAGTTCCGCGAACGCGAGGAGGCGGTCATCAGCGGTCGGGCCGATGTCTTCATGACGGACTATCCCTACGGTCGCCGCATGGTCGATCTGACGGACTGGGCGCGCCTGCTGAAACCGAGCGAGCCGGTGGCTCCGACGGACTACGCCTACGCCGTGCCCCTGGGTGACCCCGCGTGGCTGGCTCGCATCAACGCCTTCGTGCGGACGGTCAAGGCCGACGGACGGCTGCGAGCGGCGGCAACCCGCCATGGTCTCTTGCCGATCCTGGCCGACTAGGGGCAGACAATGGATCTATGGCGCACGCCTCGATCTCGACGTGCGGACGCGCCTCCGGCGCACGCCTACACCCTGTTCAGCCTGCCCCGCCTGCTCGCACCGAATGCCGTGGCGTGGGGAACGGCGGGACTGGCCAGCGGCGTGCTGCTCCTGTTCGTGCTGGGCGTTTTCGGCGTGGCCCTGATGGCGCGCGGGCAGGAGGTCGAGGAAGCCCGAGTCACCAGCGGGTTGGTGGAATACGGCATCACGCGCACACTGGAATCGGCGGAGTCTCTGTTGCTGACCGTTGCCAGCACCGTCGCCCAGGACGGTGAGGACGGCGCGCCCGGCCCCATCGTCCATGACTGGCCGGATATTCAAGGGGTCGTTACACGCAGCATTCGCTTTGTCCCATCCATTCGCCAGGTTCTGGTCGTAAACCGGGACAGCGAAATCCTAATGGATACATCGGGGCGCGATGTCGGGCGGCGGCTGGATCGCGGAGCCTTGGGGATCCCTAGCCCACCCACGGACCCGGCGGGCACATCCGCCCTGTTTCGAGGAATCGCGATCGGCACCCTGACCCAGGGCCGTTTCCTGCCCGTCGTCGGCGTATCGGCGGACCCGAGCGCCCGCGCGACAGTTCCCATGAGCCTTTGGGCCTCGCCCCAGTTTCTGGTCGTCGTCGCCATGAACCCCGGCAGCGTAAAACGCATCCTGCACCACGCCGTCAATGGACCGGTCCGGCAGGTGGCGCTGACCACCCTGGATGGTACGCCCATTCTGACGGTCGGAACGTCGCACACCCCGCCGCCGGATGCATTCCGAACGACGGTGCCGACCGTCGTCTCCTCCGGAGCCGAGTTGGGCACGGTTTCCGTGACCGGCGGCCAGCAGATCGTCGCGCTGTCGTCGCACTTTCCAGTCGCAGTCGTCGCGCATCTGTCCAACCTCGAACACCTGCTGAACTGGCTGCGCGAAAACGTGGTGCTGCTGTTCTGGGGTGCGGTGACAGCGGTCGGCGTCGTGGTTGCCGGACACCTGCTGATGCGCGAGACGGTGCAGCGGCTGCGCCTGGAGAACCGTCTCGCCCTGGTGTCCCTGACCGAGGCGGTGTTCGCGCACTCCGCGGAAGCCATGTTGATCGTGGATCGGAAGCGCCGTGTCCTCGCCGCAAACCCGGCCTTTCAGTCCGCGACCGGCCACGCCCCGGACGCCGTGATCGGAACGCCGTTGGCCGGACTGGTCTCACCCGCCCCGGAACTGGACAGCCCCGACATGAGCGAGACGGTCCGGCGCACCCTCCCCTACTGGCACCTCCAGGCCCGCGAGGGCGCACCACGCGCCGTCGAGTACCGCGAGGCGCCGCTGTCCCCCGACGCCACGATCATCACGCTCAACGACATCACCGAGCGTATCGCGTCGGAGCGAGCGCTTCAGGCGGCCGTGCAGCGCGCGGAGCTGGCCAGCAAGGCCAAGTCCGAGTTCCTCGCGTCGATGAGCCACGAGCTGCGCACACCGCTCAACGCCATTCTCGGATTCTCGGAGGTCATGCGCGAGGGAGTCTTCGGACCGGTCGGCGGCCCCCGGTACGAGGAGTACTTGCAGGATATCCAGGCCAGCGGCATCCACCTTCGCGACGTCATCAACGACCTGCTTGATCTCGCCAAGATCGAGGCGGGCAGCCTCGACCTGGACCCCGAGGACATCCATGTAGCCGACGAAATCCGCACCTGCTGCCGGCTCGTGGGCAAGCGCGCCCAGGATCACGGCCTGACCCTGACCGACGCGGTGCCGGAAGACCTGCCTACGCTGAACACGGATCGTCAGGTGTTTCGCCAGCTCATGTTCAACCTGCTGTCCAACGCCATAAAATTCACCCCCACCGGCGGCCGCATTACCGTGGACTGCGCGGTGTCGTCGAACCAGGGCCTCGCGGTTTCCGTCGCCGATACCGGCCTCGGCATCTCGGCGGCCGATCAGAAGCGGATCTTCGACGCATACGAACGGGCGGTGAACACCGAAACCCGCAACATCCAGGGCAGCGGCCTCGGCTTGTCCCTGGTCAAGGCCATGATGGAGGTTCAGGGCGGAGCCGTCAGCGTTCAGAGCCGTCCAGGCGAAGGCTCCGTCTTCACCCTGTGGTTTCCACCGACACGCCTGGGACCCGCCGCGTCGTAACGGCCTTAGAGCCCGCCTGCCCCTTCAGTACGGGCTAACCCGTCTGTGCTGGGCGGCGATGCGTTTGTAGAACCCGGGATCGTCCAGGGCGGTGACGGAGATCGTTCGATAGCCGAGATGGGCGTCCTGGTCGGGTACCAGCCGGGCGTGCGGAGGAATGCCCTCGAAGTGCACGATCTGGCGCACGGTCCACATGGACTGATACTGGCCGTCCGTCTTGACGTAGCGGTCTCCAACCTGAATGCCGTGGCGGCTCGGCAGGCCGTTGCTCACACCATCCAACAAGCGTCGCAGAAAGCTCATGGTCTGCTCTCCGAGCACGCGCCGGACCACCGTTCCCAGGCCGTCGGCGGCAACGGCCCGCCACTCACGCCCAGGCGCCGCGTGTCGACCGGCGCGCCGGTCCGTCTCCGACACAAACAATCATCAAGACCAACCGCTTAAGTTGACGCCCACACAAAGGCGCCGAGAAAGTAAAGCACACGGGGACTCGGGTGTACAAGCCGCTTTCATGAAAACACGTGCGGAATCAAACACGGAGGTTGATCAAAATCCGGACGTACCGTCTCGCCAATCCGGCCCCCAGCCGCAGGGTGCCGTATCTTCACCCGATCCCACATCCCGCACTGCGCCACCGCCCGTCTTGCCGTGAACGCTGCCGCGCCCGGGGATCCGCCGCAGCGACAGCGATACCAAAGGCCGGAGCCTTTGCCTGTACGGCTGGATGCGCCAGTTTCAAAAAAAGCACGGAACGTGCGGTCAATGCCGACCGACGGCCAGTTTCGCCGCCAAACCAACGAAAATAAAACTCGTCACGTACTGAAGACCACGGGCGGCATGTTTATTCCGCGCCAGGATGCCGCGTATGCGTCCCGCAAAGATACCGACGAGGCCATTTATAAGGGTGCCGCCGATGTTAAGGATTGTTCCAAACACCAGAAACTGAACCAGGATTGAGCCACCAGCCGGATCCACAAATTGCGGAACAAGCGCGAGCATGAAGATCGCGACTTTGGGGTTGAGCAGACACACCACCACCCCGTCTCTCCAGGCCTGAAACGCATCGGATCGGACGGTTTGCGCGGGCGACATCGACCCGGCGGGGGATCGAAACGTTTGCACGGCCAGATACAGAAGATAGGCGACGCCGGTCCACCGGATCACCTCGAATGCCACCGGATGGGCGGCAATCAGGGCCGCCAGCCCAAGCCCCCCGGCCAAAGCGTGAATGAAAGACCCCGTTGCAATACCGACCGACGCAGCAAGGCCCGTCTTCGGACCAGATCGCGCACCCTGGCCGAGACAGAAGAGCATGTCGGCGCCCGGCGTCAGATTCAAAGCCAGGGCGACCGGAACGAAGACATACAGGGTTTGCGGATCAATCACGATGAGGCTCCCGCGAGAAGCGGAAATCGAAAGCCGCGGCACGGAGCCCGGAGCTTCAAGCGGATCGCGCCACCGGATCCGTCACATCCCAGGGCACACGTAAGACCTGCGTACACGCCTAGGACATGTGCACCCCACGCGGTCTGGACACCATGGTGCCCGACCGCGCACATACGGGGTGTATCACCCCACCGGAAACCGGGATCAGGACTCCTGG
Organism: Roseospira marina; assembly: GCF_014197855.1. Classification (GTDB taxonomy): domain Bacteria; phylum Pseudomonadota; class Alphaproteobacteria; order Rhodospirillales; family Rhodospirillaceae; genus Rhodospira; species Rhodospira marina. Next base: position 183,807 of record NZ_JACIGJ010000001.1, on the reverse strand, counting down.
CTACGCCGCGCCTCAAGCGCTCGCTGCAAACTGCGGTCGGAGAAATACTCGGCCGCCCGATAAAACCGCCAAATAACGAACAGCCAGCAGACCGCGAAAATACCAAGCAGTGCATAGGTCATGAGTGCGTCTTCCCTTGCTCGCGCGCCCTTTGCCACCGGCGGCGCCGGAGGGCGACCGTAACCAAACGGACGCGACTGCCTGCTGGCCGCCAGAACCACCCCGCGCTCCATACCGCGAGCCGAGTCCGTCAACGTCGCGCCCGGTTCCCCGAACGGCCTCAGAAAACGCCGAAATCCGATAAATTGCAAGAGCGTGAAGGGATCCCGTCCCTTTGACACCTGAACGGATTGCACCCGACGTGTTCACCCTCAGGCGCCCTCAAGATACTGACGGACCTGCGCCCGTGCACCCTGTCCCCCGATGCGCAGATCGGCCCTGAAGTCCGATCCGACAGCCGTTCCGTCCGCCTTGACCTCCAGCGCGACGAGAAACGCGCGCTTCCGCGCCAATTCGAACTGCGGAACCCCCCGGCCGGGCGGGTGGAGGTCCTTCCGGTCACCGCCCGCGTCCTCCTTGACTGCGGGAACGATCTTGGCGATGCGCTTGCGGCCGGTCACGATCTGGCCCTTGCGCGCCAGGTCCTGGAACGCATGCACACCGTCCAGGCCATGGGCCTTCATGACCTGGTCGTACATATGCGTGCGCAGGGTATCATTGGGACCGGCGGGGAGCGCGCGGCCCATGCGGCGCCCCGTGAAATACGTGTAACCGGCCAACCGGAAGTCATCGCAGGTGAAGAACTGGCGCATCAGCAGGACGAAATAGCCGCCCGCCAGATGCCCCTCGCGGAACCCGAGCTTCTCTTCCATCTCGTCTTCGTCGCCCGGACGCACGCGCACCAGACAGGTCACGTTGCCGTCGAAGGGGACCACGGCCCCGAGCTTCATCTTTGCCATGACGTGCCCTCCGCGCCGCGTCCGGTTCGGTCTTGCCCGGACAGTATGCCCAAACGCAGCAGCTCCGACCAGACGCGCCCGGGGGCGCCGCCGGGGCGCGATCGGGCTCTAACGGGCGTCGGTCAGCCAGGGCGGGAGGTCTTCCAGGGACGCCATTTCGGTCAGCGTCGGCCGTCGCCGCACCACATGGAACCGATCGCCGTCCACCAGGACTTCCGGCACAAGCGGCCGCCCGTTGTACTGCCCGGACATCACCGCCCCATAGGCGCCGGCGGTCATGAAGGCGACCAGATCGTCGGCGGCCAAGGGCGGCAGGGAGCGGTCCCGCGCGAAGGTATCGCTCGACTCGCACACCGGCCCCACAACATCGATCGGATGCCGCTCGACGCCCGCCGACGGTTCCACCACAGGCCAGATGTCGTGCCACGCGTCATACAGAGCCGGCCGCATCAGGTCGTTCATCGCCGCGTCCACGATCGCGAAAGTCCGCGTCATGCCTTCCTTGAGGTACGTCACCCGCGAGACAAGCACCCCTGCGTTGCCGGCGATGGCCCGGCCGGGCTCGATGGTCAGCGCGCAGCCGAGATCCCCCACCGTGCGGGCGACCACGGCGGCATAAGCCGAGGGCGGCGGCGGCGTGTGGTCATCGGCGTGGTAGGGCACGCCGAGCCCGCCCCCCAGGTCGAGCCGGTCGATCGTGACTCCATCCGCCCGCAACAAGGCCACGAGGTCGCGGACCTTGCGGAACGCGGCCTCGAACGGCGCCAGATCCAGGATTTGCGAGCCAATGTGCACGGCCACGCCGTGGACCGCGATGCCCTCCAGCGTCATGGCGCGGCGGAACACGGTGCGGGCACTGGTCCACTCGATGCCGAACTTGTTCTCCGCCTTGCCGGTCGTGATCTTGGCGTGGGTCGCCGCGTCCACGTCCGGATTGACGCGGATCGCCACCGGCGCGCGCACCCCAAGCTCGCGCGCCACGGCATCCAGCGCGTCCAGCTCCGGCTCGCTCTCGACGTTGATCTGATGAACCCCGGCGTTCAGGGCAGCAGCCATCTCGTCCTTGGTTTTACCGACGCCGGAAAAGACGATCCGATCCGCCGGCGCGCCCGCCGCCAGCGCCAGCCCCATCTCGCCCCCGGAGACGACGTCCACTCCGGCGCCGAGCCCGGTCAGCAGACGCAGCACGGCCCTGTTGCCGTTCGCCTTCATGGCGTAGCAGATGGTCGCGTCCAGATCCGCGAAGGCGTCGGCGAAAGCGCGATAGTGTCGGGTCAGCGTGGCCGTCGAATAGACGTAGCACGGCGTGCCGACCTGCGCCGCGATGGCCTCCAGCGGGACAGCCTCAGCATGAAGCCGGCCATCAATGTACGAAAAGTGGTGCATGAAACGCCTGACGTGTCGAAGGCCTGAAACGAGGGCGCTGTCATGCACCCGGGAACGAAGGCGCGATTACGCGCCGGGGAACGAAGGCGCGATTACGCGCCGGGGGACGGGAGGCGCGGTCACACGCCCGGAGCCGGTGGCCCGGTCACCCGCCGCCGCTCCTCCTGGCGGGTCGGAGGCGCGAGCGTGGAGGCGGGCGGCGCCATCTCTGGCGACGCGGGCGCGGGGTAGCTGCGCGGGTAGGTGGAGTCCGCCGGCGGCAGGTTGGGCGCCTTGCGCCCGCACCCGCCCAACAGCGCCAGTGCCACGCTGGCCGCAACGATACCGTGGGCCGCCCTCACGCGGGGCTCTCCCCGTCGAGGAACCGGCGCCGCGCCTCGACACAGGCCGCCCGTACGCGGTCCGGCGCGGCTCCGCCCAGACTGGTGCGCGCCGCCGCCGACCCGGCCGCATCGAGCCGCAGATCGTCGGTGATGCGCGGCTCCACGGCCTGAAGGTCCGCCAGGGAAAGGTCCTCCAGACCGACGCCCTTGTCCTCGGCCAGCTTGACGATGGCCCCGGTGATGTGGTGCGCGTCCCGGAACGGCACGCCGTGCTCCCGCACCAGCCAGTCCGCGATATCGGTCGCGGTGGAAAAGCCCGCGCCCGCCGCCGCCGCCAGCCGGTCCCGATTGACCTGAAGGTCCTGAACCATGCCCGTCATCGCCGCCAGACACAGGCCGAGGGTGTCGACGGTCTCGAACACCGGCTCCTTGTCCTCCTGCATGTCCTTGGAATAGGCCAGCGGCAGCCCCTTCATGACCATCAGCAGGCCGGTCAGGTGGCCGACGACGCGCCCGGTCTTGGCGCGGATCAGTTCGGCCGCGTCGGGATTGCGCTTCTGCGGCATGATCGAACTGCCGGTCGTGTACCGATCCGACAGGGTGACGAAGCGGAATTGTGCGCTGGTCCAGATCACCAGTTCCTCGGCCAGCCGCGACAGGTGGACGACGCACAGGCTGGCCGCCGCCATCAGTTCGATGGCGAAATCCCGGTCCGACACCGCGTCGAGGCTGTTCGCCGTCGGCCGGTCGAAGCCCAGGTCGGCCGCCGTCATGGCCCGGTCAATGGGAAAGCCCGTGCCGGCCAGCGCCGCCGACCCCAGCGGGCACTCGTTCAGCCGCGCCCGCGCGTCCCGCAAGCGGCCCCGGTCGCGGCCCAGCATCTCGACATAGGCCAACATGTGATGCCCGAAGGTCACCGGCTGGGCGCACTGCAAATGGGTGAAGCCGGGCATGACGACGTCGGCGTGCGTCTCCGCCTGCGCGATCAGCGCCGCCTGGAGCCCGGCCACAGCCCCATCCAGGTCATCGATGGCGTCGCGGGTCCACAGCTTGAAATCCGTCGCCACCTGATCGTTTCGCGATCGCGCCGTATGCAGCCGACCGGCCGCCGGGCCGATGATCTCGCGCAGGCGGGACTCCACGTTCATGTGAATGTCCTCCAGCGCCGTCTTGAAGACGAACCGGCCCTCGACGATCTCTTGCAGGACCTGATCGAGACCGGTCAGAATGGCCTCGCCGTCCGCGCGGTCTATGATGCCCGTCGCGATCAGCATGCGGCAGTGCGCCTTGGACCCTTCGATATCCTGGCGGTACAGTCGCTTATCGAAGTCGATTGAGGCGTTGATGCGCTCCATGATGGCCGCCGGGCCGGCGGCGAAGCGTCCGCCCCACATGCTGCTCCGCGTCGCGCCGGAACCGGTTGTGTCAGCGGGGTCGGTATCGTTCACGTCCATCTGGGATCATCCACCTGGAAAGCCATGAGTCAGGGAAGCACGCGCAGCGGGCCGCTGATCGCCCTCGCCATTTTCGTCATCGGTCTCGCCACTGCAAGCGCGACGCTGATTCTGCCCCAGATCCAGGGGAAGACCGTCCCGGGCATGGTCGAGGGCCGTGGGGCCGCCCTTGCGCTTGAGCGCGTCGCCTCCTCCAAAGCGGCGCAGGGCGCGCCGTTCCGGTCGGAGAGTGGCGACACTGTGACGCTGGAGGACTTCCGCGGCAAGATCGTTGTCCTCAACTTCTGGGCCACGTGGTGCGGGCCCTGCGTGCGCGAGATGCCCACCCTGGACCGCCTGCACGCCCGGCTAGCCGGGGACCGGTTCGCCGTCGTCGCCGTCTCGACGGATCGGGCGTCGATGGCGACCCTGCGCGCGTTCTTCGACACGCATGATATCACCCACCTGCCGGTGTACCACGATCCGACTGGTGATCTCTCCCGCGCCTTCGGAATCACGGGGCTGCCCACCACGGTGGTCCTCGACGCGGAGGGCCGCGAGGTCGCCAGCCACATGGGCTACATGGATTGGGATCAGCCGGACCTCGTCACCTGGTTCCACCAGCGCATGGACCGGGCCCGGGGCACCGGTCCGGGCGGCTGACCGCGACATTGGCGGCCATGTCGCTCCTAACTAACGCGGGGCACCGAGACGAAGGGACAAGCCCCGGGCCGCCGCCCAGCGCACGGCAAGAACGGCGGCGGCGATGCCAATAAAGCTGCCCATCAGCACGTCCGACAGATAGTGCACCGTCACGAACAGCCGGCTGGAAGCGACCAGCACGCCCAGCGCCGCCCATGTGGGCCAATGGCGTGGATACAGGGCCATCAGCATGGCCATGACCACCCAGATGTTTTGCGAGTGGCCGGACGGAAAGCTGTTGGCCGCCGACTGGAACGACAGCGGCACGGCCCCGTACAAGTCCTCCCGGAACAGCCAGACCGGCCGCAGCCGTCCCACCAGATGCTTGAGCACAGTCACGAACAGCCCGCTGCCCGCCAGCGCGCAAAGGAACACGACCCAGACCCGAGCCTCCGCCGCCCAACGGGCCCACATCGCGTCCATCGCCGTCGCCATCATGCCCAGGCCGCAGCGGGCGAGCATGACCAGGGCCAGGACGTACCAAGGCCAGCCCAGACCAATGTCCGTGACGATGACCCAGAAGCCCTTCCAATCGCCCTGCACGTTGGCTTTGAGAACCAGCGCCAGCGGGCGGTCGATCCACACCATGGCGACGAGGCACGCCAGGGACACCCAGGCGAACCCGACGCTCAGCGGCCGACGGGCGGCCAGGGTGGCATGCCCCCAGACCAGACGGGCAAGGAGTGTCGTATCGGCGGCGGCGCGGTCCACGGGTTGGGCTTTCATCAAAAAACGTTCCAATTCGGCGGCTTGAGCGTTTCCCTTCATGTCCTTTCCACGATATGATTGACCCATGGTCCGGGTCGAGAGCACGGTTGGCTTCGCGATCCCCATGGACGCCGGATTCTGACCGGACGCGTGATCCCTCAATGACCCTCACCTTTTCGCCGCCTCCGTTCGTCACGCCGCAGCGCCCGGTCCGGAGGTTTGGCCGGCGCATCGCTATGGTCGGCGACAGGTCTCCTCAAAGCGCAACCGACGATGTGGGCGCCAGTGGCCTTCGGGTGCGCCCGATGGTGGCGGTCGATACCGGTCGCGTTCACGATTTCCTGATTGCCCAATACGAGACCTTCAACGCCGCCGACAACACGCCCGTGGGCCACGCCCATTTCCAGGCCTTCGTCTCGGCCCCGGCCTTGCGGGACCGGCTGGACGAAGGGTGCATTGCCCATGTGGCCGAACGGGACGGAACCGTCCTGGGCATGTGCGAACTGCATCTGGATGGCTACCTGACTCTTCTATACGTGCGCGGCGACCACCACGGCCGCGGCATCGGGCGGCGCCTCCTAAAACAGGGGCTGGAGACGTTGCACACGGTCGCTCCCGCAATCACCGTCGTGCGTGTGCGCGGAACGCCCTACGCCCGGGGGTTTTACACCCATATGGGGTTCGAACCGCTTGCGGATGCGCTTCAAGAAGATCACGGGATCCGGTTCCACCCCTTCCTGATGCGTCTGCCCACGCACCCGCAACGGGATACGGTCACCGGCACATAAAGGACAACTCCCTTTCAGGGTCTTCGGGTTCGTGAAGGCCGGACAGCAAGAGCACGTCCTCGTATACGGTCGCGTTCACATGCGTGTGGATCCGCTCCAGCAGGGACGCCTTCAGGTCGGCGTTCCGCTCCATGCCATCCAGGCCGTCCAGTTGCAGGGGGGTCCGGTTCAAGGCGAACAGAAGCGCCTCCCGCGCCCAGGGCGCCTTGATACACGCTCCGACACGTTTGCCGGGCAAGGGCACCAGCCGCGCGGTGATCGCCTGATAGCGCGTGCGGCCGTTCTTTGCGATCGGCAGCCACAGGGCATCGAGTTGCATATAGGACCCGATGACCTGATCGGCGTCCGTCCGGGGCCGGTTGGCCTCCTTATCCGGCCGGTTGCCGGCCTCGGCGGCGGACTTGCCATGCCCACCGTCACCACCGCCGCCCCCGTGCCCTCCGCCACCACCGGCGGCGAGCGCGAGACCAGGCAAGACCACCAGAGCGGTGGCCAGCAGGGCGGCCCCGACCCATCGTTCCGGAGCGGCCCACGAAAAACGCATCGGGACTGGGGACATTGCGGCGCTCCCGCGTTGTGACACATCGGCTTCGGAGAGTATAAACGGGAGCCGCCATCGTCCGCCACCTCGCACGGAGACTCGTACATGCGGAAGCCCCCTGCCCCCGCCGCCCCCAAGGCCCACACCCTGACCCGCCGGACGGTTGCCGTCGGCCTCGCGGCCGGCCTCGGCACGGTCGCGCTTGCCACCGGCGCATCCGGCCCGGTCCTGGCCGCCGACGAGCCCCTCAAGGTCGGCTTCATCTATGTTGGCCCGGTCGGCGACTTCGGCTGGTCGCACCAGCATGACCAGGGACGTCAGGGCGTCGAGGAGGCCCTGGGCGATGCCGTCGAAACCACCTATGTCGAGAGCGTGCCGGAGGGGGCCGACGCCGAGCGCGTGCTGACTCAGCTCGCCGCAAGCGGCCATGACCTGATCTTCACCACCTCGTTCGGGTTCATGAATGCCACCCTGAAGGCCGCGCGCAAGTTCCCGAACGTCAAGTTCGAGCACGCCACCGGCTACAAGCGGGCGGACAACGTCTCGACCTACGCCGCGCGCTTCTACGAGGGTCGCTATGTGATCGGCGTCATCGCCGGCCACATGACCAAAAGCAACACCATCGGCTACATCGCCTCGGTGCCCATTCCCGAGGTCGTGCGCGGGGTCAACGCCTTCACGCAGGGCCTGCGCTCGGTGAATCCGGACGCCACCGTCAAGGTGATCTGGGTCAACTCCTGGTACGATCCGGGCAAGGAGCGCGAAGCCGCCGAGACCCTGGTTGCCCAGGGGGCCGACGTCCTGACGCAGCACACCGACAGCCCGGCGCCGGTCCAGGTGGCCGAGGAAAAGGGCATCTACGCCTTCGGGCAGGCGAGTGACATGACCCAGTTCGGCCCGGATGCGCACCTGACCGCCATCGTGGATGACTGGCGCGGCTACTACGTGGAGCGCACCAAGGCCGTCATGGACGGCACCTGGGAGAGCACGGACACCTGGGGTGGCCTGGCCAGCGGCATGGTCGCCATCTCCGACTACAACCCGGCGATGCCGCCTGAGGTCGTCGAGGCCGCCGAAGCCGCGCGCGCCGCCATCGAGTCCGGGGAATTGCACCCGCTGGCCGGCCCCCTGCGCGATCAGACCGGACAGGTCTTGATCGCTGACGGCGAAGCTCCGGACGACGGCGCCCTGCTGTCCATGGACTGGTTCGTCGAGGGCGTGCAGGGTCAGGTGCCGAAGTGAGCCGGTCGTCGTGAGCCGCAGCCGTTCCGGATCCTCGCGCGCCCAGCGCGGGCGCCCGTTTGGGGCCATGCGACAGGCGCGGTTCGTCCTGATCCTGGGCGGGCTGCTGGCAGCGCTGTGGGGCCTGCGCCAATCGGAGGTGTTCTATCCGGTGGCACAGCCCTACGACCGGGCCCTATACGACCACTGGATCGACGCGGACGGCGACTGTCAGGACACCCGCCAGGAAGTCCTGATCCGCGACAGTCTGGTCCCGCCCCGCCTGTCCGAGGACGGATGCCGTGTCGTGTCCGGTCGCTGGATCGACCCGTACAGCGGGGCCGCGTACACCGACCCGTCCGACCTCGACATCGACCATCTGGTGCCGCTGGCCGAGGCGCATCGCTCCGGCGCGGACACCTGGACGGAGGGTCGGCGGCGCGCCTACGCCAACGATCTGTCCTCGCCCCTGACCCTGGTCGCCACGGCCGCCGGGGAAAACCGATCCAAGGCGGACGGCGATCCGCTGTCCTGGCTGCCCGGAACGCCGGACCGCTGGTGCGCCTACACCGCCGCCTGGACCACCGTAAAGGCCCGCTGGGGTCTCAGCCAGGACCGCATGGAAGGCTGGTGGACGGATGTCGTCCTCTGGGCCTGCGAGGCCATGCCCCCGCGACGCTGAGCCGCTGACGGCCACGCGGCCCCGCGTCATCATGGCCAATGGGTCACGCTGCGCAACAAAGTGAGGTCCGGCTGGCCGATCCCGCCCGCGGCGCGCCACGCCGGCCTTTTTTTCCGCCCTTGGGCGTGCCTATCCTTCCAAGGAACTATTTCTTCACACGGGCGTTTCTGTGCTGCGGGGTCAGGCTCCAGGGATGAGGCATATATCAATGAAATTGACCGGAATCGTGTTGGTGTCCGGCTTGTGCGCAGCGGGAATCGCGATGACGGCCCCGGCCTTCGCGGACAACGAGGGGGACAACGACGGCGATATCGTTACCTTTCAGCTTGAAAACGATACCTTCGCGAACACGGACCGCAACTACACCAACGGAATCGCCGTGGGGTTCAGCCCGGCAATGCGCAAAACGCCCTGGGCCAACGACCTTGCCGCATTCCTGCCGATGATGTCGCCGCACGGGCGGGAGCGTGTCGTCTTCAGTCTGGGGCAGACCATGTACACGCCCACAGACATCACCATCCGCCAAGAGCAGCCCGATGAGCATCCCTGGGGCGGGTTCCTGTTCGGGTCCGCCGAATTGATCAGCGAGGGCGAAGGCCATCTGGACCAGATGTCCCTGACGCTGGGTGTGGTCGGCCCCGCCTCCCAGGCCGGCGACACACAGGCATTCGTGCACGACATTCTGGACGTGGCCGAGCCCCAGGGATGGGACAACCAGATCCACGATGAACCGGTGGTTAACCTCGCCTATCAAAGAAGCTGGCCGGGCTTTCTCAAGGCGTCTGCGCTGGGGCTGGAAGCCGACGTGACCCCGCATGCAGGCGGTGCCTTCGGCAACGCCTTCATCCACGCCAATGCCGGGACCATGGTCCGGTTCGGGCAGGGACTGAAGGTGGACGCGGGGCCCCCGCTGATCGGCCCCAGCCGCCCCGGGACCCCGGTGTTCGACACCGGTGTCGGCAGCGGCTGGTACCTGTTCGCGGGGCTCGACGCGCGGGCCGTAGCACGGGATATCTTCCTGGATGGCAACACCTTCCGGGACAGTGCCAGCGTCGACAAGAAGCCGTTCGTCGGCGAGGCTCACGCCGGAGCTGTGGTGTATTTCAACGATTTCCGGATCGCCTACACCCACGTCTTCCAGACGAAGCAGTTCGACACTCAGAACGGGCTCGGCAGCCACGGCGCCCTGAGCATCGCGGTGAACTTCTAAAGCGAATCCCCGAACGATCCAGACCAGATCGCACCCCAAAAAGAGGGGGCGATTTTCTTGGATATTAAATAAATAGAGCGTTTTTCGGGATCGCACTATCACGCCGAACGCCCTACGCGGGGGTGCGCTGGCGGACAGCAGCCTCGATCAGATGACCCTTGAGGTATTGCCCGGTGTGGCTGTCCGGGTGCGCGGCCACCTGTTCCGGCGTGCCCTCGGCAATCAGGCGGCCGCCGCCGGAGCCACCTTCCGGTCCAAGATCGATGATGTGGTCGGCGGTCTTGATGACCTCCAGGTTATGCTCGATGACAAGCACCGTATTTCCCTGGTCTACGATCTGGTGCAGCACCTCCATCAGCTTGCGCACATCCTCGAAGTGCAGGCCGGTGGTCGGTTCGTCGAGAATATAGAGCGTGCGCCCGGTGGCGCGCCGCGACAGCTCCTTGGACAGCTTGACCCGCTGCGCCTCGCCGCCTGACAGCGTGGTCGCCTGCTGGCCCAGGTGGATGTAGCCGAGCCCCACCCGTTGCAGCAGCTCCATCTTGTCGCGGATGATCGGCACGGCCTTGAAGACGTCCGCCGCCTCTTCCACCGTCATGTCAAGAACGTCGGCGATCGACTTGCCCCGGAAGAGAACTTCGAGAGTCTCCCGGTTGTAGCGCTTGCCCTTGCAAACGTCGCAGGTGACGTAGACGTCGGGCAGGAAGTGCATTTCGATCTTGATGACGCCATCGCCCTGGCAGGCCTCGCAACGCCCGCCCTTGACGTTGAACGAGAACCGGCCGGGCTTGTAGCCGCGCGCCTTGGCGTCGGGCAAATTGGCGAACCAGTCGCGGATCGGCGTGAAGGCGCCGGTGTAGGTGGCCGGGTTGGAGCGCGGGGTGCGTCCGATGGGAGACTGGTCGATGTCCACGATCTTGTCGATGTGCTCCAGGCCCCGGATGGCGTCGTGCACCGCCGGAAGCTCGCGCGCCCCATGAAGTTGGCGCGCCAAGGCCTTGTACAGGGTCTCGATCACCAGGGTCGACTTGCCGCCGCCGGAGACCCCCGTCACGCAGGTGAAGGTGCCGAGGGGAATGTCCACCGACAGATTCTGCAGATTGTTGCCGCGCGCGCCCTCGACCCGCAGGGTCTTGCCGTTGCCGGACCGCCGGGCATCCGGCACCGGCACACAGCGCCGCCCGGTCAGGTACTGCCCGGTCAGGCTGGCGGGGTTCGCCATCACCTCTTCCGGCGTGCCCTCCGCCACGATCTTGCCGCCGTGGACACCGGCCCCCGGCCCCATGTCCACCAGATGGTCGGCGGCGCGGATAGCGTCCTCGTCGTGCTCAACGACGATCACGGTGTTGCCGAGATCCCGAAGCCGGCGCAGCGTCGCCAGCAGGCGGTCGTTGTCGCGCTGGTGCAGGCCGATCGACGGCTCGTCGAGCACATACAACACCCCCGTCAGGCCGGAGCCGATCTGGCTGGCCAGCCGGATGCGCTGACTCTCGCCGCCGGACAGCGTGCCCGAGGTCCGCGAGAGGGTCAGATAGGTCAGGCCGACGCTGGTCAGGAACCCAAGCCGCTCGTTGATTTCCCGCAGGATGCGGCGGGCGATCTCCTGATCCTTCGGCCGCAGCCGCCCCTCCAACTCCGCGAACCACTCCCGGGCGACGCCAATCGACAGGTCGGAGATCTCGGCGATGTGGCGACCGTCCACCTTGACGGCCAGCGCCTCCGGCTTGAGTCGGGCCCCACCGCAGGCCTCGCACAGATGGGAGGCCTGATACCGCGACAGGTCGTCGCGCACGCCCTGGGACTCGGTTTCCCGCCAGCGGCGCGCAATGTTGGGCAGCACACCCTCGAACGGCTTTTCGGTGCGGTAGCTGCGGTGGCCGTCGTCGAACCGCAGGGCAATCACCTCGTCCCCGGAGCCGTGCAGAATGGCCTGGCGCGCGGCCTCTGGCATCCGCAACCAGGGCGTATCGGTGTCTGTGCCATAGTGGGCCGCGACGCTTTCCAGCGCCTGCGCGTAGTACGGCGATGGCTGACCCGCCGACGCCCAGGGCAGCACCGCACCCTGGCGGATGCTCTTGTCCGGGTTCGGCACCACCAAATCGGGGTCGAAGTGCAGCTTCACGCCCAGCCCGTCGCAGGCCGGGCAGGCGCCGAACGGATTGTTGAACGAGAAAAGGCGGGGCTCGATCTCCTCGATAGTGAAGCCGGAGACCGGGCAGGCGAACTTGGCGGAGAACACGGTCTCCGCGCCAGTGGTCGCGTCCTCGGCAATCAGCAGACCGTCCGACAGGCCCAGCGCCGTCTCGACCGAATCGGCCAGCCGCGACTCAAGCCCCGGCTTGACGATCACCCGATCCACCACGACCGAAATGTCGTGCTTCACCTTCTTGTTCAGCGGCGGCACCTCGCCCAGGTCGTGCACGGTGCCGTCCACCTTCACGCGCTGGAAACCGCGCTTCTGGAACTCCGCCAGTTCCTTGCGGTACTCGCCCTTGCGGCCGCGCACCACCGGCGCCAGAAGATAGAGACGGGTCCCCTCGCCCATCGCCACGATGGCGTCGACCATCTGGCTGACGGTCTGGCTTTCGATCGGCAGGCCCGTGGCCGGCGAGTGCGGAATCCCCACCCGGGCCCACAGCAGGCGCATGTAATCGTGAATCTCGGTGACGGTGCCGACGGTCGACCGCGGATTGCGGCTGGTGGTCTTCTGCTCGATCGAAATCGCCGGAGACAGACCCTCAATGGAATCCACATCGGGCTTCTGCATCAGCTCCAGGAACTGACGCGCGTAGGCCGACAGGGACTCGACATAGCGCCGTTGCCCCTCGGCATAGATGGTGTCAAAGGCCAGCGAGGACTTGCCCGAACCGGACAGGCCCGTCACCACCACCAGGGAATCCCGCGGCAACGTGACATCGATGCCCTGAAGATTGTGCTCGCGGGCACCGACAACGCGGATGTCCTGGGAGGTGGCAGAGGTCGTGGAAGGGGGCATGGCGGGGGCTTCGTCCGGGCCAGGGGGAGCGGTCAGTGGGTCGGTTTGGCGGGAGACCTCTCGTACATAGAGCCGCCCCACCGGGCGCACAAGCGGTCCCCGGAGATGGAGCACCGACGCGGCGCGCCCTCACATCCCATAGAGCGTATCCGCGCTGCCCCATCTCCCTAGGGCGGTACGGCCACGAAAAGAAGGTGGGTTGGTGGGCTTGCCCCCCGGCCCGCCATGGGGTACACACCCGCGCCTTGGGCGACGCCAGTTGAGTTGCGAATTCGCAATCGCGCGCCTCCCTTGTGCCCATTCTACTCCCATCCCGTCCCCGCTGCGACGGAAGGTCCGTCTCGTGATCCAGATCGAAGGCATCTCAAAGGCGTTTGGTGGCCTGCAAGCGGTCGACTCGGTGACCTTCACCGTTGCGGCTGGCGGCATCACCGGGCTGATCGGCCCCAATGGCGCAGGCAAAACGACGCTGTTTTCGATCCTGGCCGGGTTTCTGCCGGCCGATCAGGGCCGCGTGCTGCTGGATGGCGAGGATATCACCGGCCTGCCGCCACACAGCCTGTTTCACCGGGGTCTGGTCCGAACCTTCCAGATTCCGCATGAGTTCTCCCGCATGACGGTGCGCGAGAACCTGATGATTGTGCCGCCCGGCCAGGCTGGCGAAAGCCTCGCCTATTCGTGGCTCCGCTGGGGCAAGGTCAAGGCGCAGGACCGCGTCATCCGCCAGAAGGTTGATGACGTTCTGGACTTCCTCAAACTGACCCACGTCGCGGACGAGCTGGCCGGGAACCTGTCGGGCGGCCAGAAGAAGCTTCTGGAACTCGGCCGGACCATGATGATCGACGCCAAGGTCGTGCTGCTCGACGAGCCCGGCGCCGGCGTCAACCGCACGCTGCTGAACAGCATTCGGGATGCTATCCGGCGCCTGAACACCGAGCGCGGCTACACCTTTTGCCTGATCGAGCACGACATGGACCTGATCGCGGACCTCTGCGACCCGGTGGTCGTGATGGCGCAGGGGCAGGTGATCGCCGAGGGGCCGATGGATGTGATCCGCGCCGATCCCCAGGTGCAGGACGCCTATCTCGGCGGCGGTGTCTCGGGGCGCGGCGTGTCCGCGATGACCGAGGACGATATCGGCCGCGCGCGGCCCGACAGCACGGTGGACACGGACGCGGACGAGTCCGGTGACGAGGAGTGGCGCCCATGACCCTGCTGTCGATCGAGGGACTGACCGGTGGCTATGGCGGCGCCGACATTCTGCACGGCGTCGACCTGCGCGTGGAGCCCGGCGAGATCGTGGTCATCATCGGCCCGAACGGCGCCGGGAAGTCCACCCTGATGAAGGCGGCCTTCGGCCTCGTGAAGATCAAGGAAGGTGCCGTCCTGTTCGAAAAGCGGGACATCACCCCACTGCGCCCGGACCAGATCGTCCGCCAGGGCATTTCCTATGTCCCGCAGGAGCGCAACGTGTTCCCCTCCATGTCGGTGGAGGAAAACCTTGAGATGGGTGCCTTCATCCGCACCGACGACATTCGGCCGCAGATGGAGCGGATCTATTCGTTCTTCCCGCGTCTGGCGGAACGTCGGACCCAGATTGCCGGGTCCATGTCGGGCGGCGAACGGCAGATGCTGGCCATGGGCCGCGCCCTCATGCTGGACCCGAAGCTGCTTCTTCTGGACGAACCGACCGCCGGCTTGTCGCCGCTGTTCATCGACCAGACGTTCGAGCGCATACAGAAGATCAACGCCGCCGGCATCGGCATTCTGATGGTCGAGCAGAACGCGAAGCAGGCGCTCGCGGTGTGTGACCGGGGTTACGTGCTGACGATGGGCCGTAACCGCATCGACGACACCGGCGCCAACCTGCTGGCCAACAAGGATGTGGCCGAGATGTTTCTCGGTGGATAAGTGGGTGCCTGAGGAGACCGAGCGGCGATGGTGACCGAGCTTCTGCAACTGGCGATCTACGGCGTCGTGCTGGGTAGCATCCTGACGCTAGGCGCGATCGGCGTCTCGCTCATCTATGGGATCCTGCGGTTCGCCCATTTCGCCCACGGTGACCTGATGGCCCTCGGGGCCTATTTTTCGCTCTCGCTCGTAGCCGGGCTGGGCTTTCCGGTCTGGGCCTCGGCGCCGTTCGCCATCGTGGGCGCGGCCCTGGCAGCCATCGCCATCGACCAGACGGTCTATCGGCACCTGCGCAAGTCGCCCCCGATCATCCTGTTGATCTCTTCGTTCGGCATCGCCATCGCGTTGCGCAGCGTGATCCAGTTGGTGTGGGGGCCGCGCAATCAGGTGTACGCCAGCGGCATCCAGATTCCCTGGCGGTTTGAGGGCCTGGTCATCAAGCCAGATCACGTCTGGATCGTGCTGGGTGCGGTTGTTCTGGTGGCAGCGCTGCACCTGTTCCTGACCCGCACCAAGATGGGTAAGGCCATGCGGGCCATGAGCGACAACATGGACCTCGCCCTCGTGTCCGGCATCCCGTCCGAGCGCGTCATCATGGTCACCTGGGCCGTCGGTGGCGGTCTTGCCGCCGTGGCGGGGATTTTCCTGGGCATGGACACCCGCCTGCACCCGGTCATGGGCTGGTCGGTGCTGCTGCCCGTCTTCGCCGCCGCCATTCTGGGCGGGATCGGCCGGCCGTACGGCGCCATCGCCGGCGGCATGGTAATCGGGCTGGCCATGGAGATGTCGACCGTCGTCATCGATCCGACCTATAAGCCGGCGGTGGCGTTCGCGCTGATGGTGATCATGCTGGTGGTCCGGCCGCAGGGCCTGTTCAAGGGGAATGCGTGATGGAGATGGACGGTCTTCTCACCTACGGGGTCTTTTTCCTCACGCAGGCCGGCATTTACGCCGTGCTCGCCCTCGGCCTGAACGTCCAGTACGGCCTGACCGGACAGATCAACATCGGCATTGCCGGATTCTTTGCCGTAGGCGCCTACACCAGCGCCATCGTGACGACGCACCCGAGCACCGCGCATCTGGGGGGCTTCAACCTGCCGTTCCCGGTCGGCGTCGTGGCCGCCATGGCCACGTCCGCCCTGGTTGCGGCCGCGATCGGGCGCATCACAATGCGGCTGCGCTCGGACTATCTGGCCATCGCCACCATCGGCATCGCCGAGATCATCCGCCTTGCGCTCAAGAACGAAGACTGGCTGACCAACGGTGTCCGCGGCATCCCGGGCATCCCGCGCCCGTTCTCGGAAACGCTGGGCGCCAACCCCCTGATTTCGCTGGGGGTCGTTCTGGGCTTCGTCGCGTTCGCTTTCTGGATGGTGGAGCGGGCGCGCAGCGCGCCCTGGGGCCGGGTCCTGCGCGCCATTCGCGAGAACGAGGACGGTGTGAGCGCCGCAGGCAAGGATGTCGCACACTTCCGCCTGCAGGCGTTTGTTTTCGGCGCGAGCCTGATGGGCATGGCCGGCGCCCTGTACGCCCATTTCATCGGCTTCATCAGCCCGGAGGCCTTCCTGCCGCTGTACGGGACGTTCCTGGTCTGGGTCATGCTGATCGCGGGCGGCGCCGGCAACAACTGGGGCGCGCTCGTGGGCGCTCTGGCCATCTGGGTGCTCTGGTCCGCAACCCAGTTCATGACCGATGCCTTGGGCGCCGAATACGCCACCCAGGCCGGGGCCCTGCGCGTTCTTCTGATCGGTGTCTTGCTTCAGGTGATCCTGATCGCGCGTCCTCAGGGCCTGCTGCCGGAACGCGGCGCCCGGAAGCACTAGAGTGTTTTGCGTGACAGTTGGCCCACGCAAAACACTCTATCGGTTTGATATTTTAGAAAATCGTCGTCGCGATCGGCTCCCGATCACTCTGGACATACTCTCAGCCGACGCCCTCCCCGGTCCCCGGGAACCAATCCCCAGGACCATGGGGGGCGGCGCCCCGAGGCAATGCCGCCATCCCCAGGCTTACAGGCCGGGGATTTCGGTTTCCAGACCGTTCCCGCCGCTGCCTTGGAAGCGGCCGAGATTGCCCAGGAACTGCTCGACAACGCTCAGTTCGTTGCCCAGCGTCGGGGTCTCGCGAGACACCACATCGACGTCGTGGCCATCGTCCAGCCCAAGCTCTTGGACGTCGCTCACCCGGCCGTCCGGCCCGAACGCGATGGCGATGACCCGGCGCTTGAGTTCCTCTCGCTCAGAGAGCCCGGATTGGTGGGTCTGGGCACTGATGTAATACCAGGTCTCGTCGTCGAACATGGCCGTGGTCGACGGCGTGCCGAGCAGGGCCGCGACCTCGGCCCGCGACTGCCGGCCCGGTTCGATCTGGGACAGACGCTCCGCCGTGGGTTCATTGCCGCGCGCACTGATGTCGCCGGTGCAGCCGGCCACGCTGAGTGCCAACAGGCCCCCCAGGGCCAGAGTCGCGCCCAGGCGCCCGATCCGGTCACGCGATCCCCGTCGCTCGATCACGCGCGCATCTCCCTTCGTTCGGATGAGTGGTGGAGCCGGACTTGCCGTTTTCCGCCCCGGCGCCCCGAAGGCGCGTGCCCGTGTTTGCACCTGCGGGCCGGGGCCTTTATATACCAGCAACTCTTTGCTTGAAAAGGGCACCCGCCGACGGGCGCCCTCCATCTTTCTCCAGCGGCTCCAGAGACGGCACCATGTTTGATCTTCTTTTCGGGGGGCGCGCGCGGGCGCGCGACCGCGCACAGTCCCAGGCGGTTGTGCAGACCCTGTACGGCGCCGTCGTTCAGCAGACACGCCGGCCGGAACCGTATGTCGCCTGGGGCGTTCCAGACACACTCGATGGACGCTACGACATGCTGGTGCTGCACGCCTTCGTGCTGTTCCGCGCGCTCGGTCGCCTGAGCCAGGAGGAATCGAAGGCTACCGGCGTTCCGGAGGGGCGGACCGAGGCCGGCGGACTGTCTCAGGCGGTGTTCGATCACATGCTGCGCGATCTGGACACCAACCTGCGCGAGGCCGGCGTCAGCGACATGCGCATCGGTGCGCGCATGAAGAAGCTGACCAAGGCGTTCTACGGCCGCGTGTCCAGCTATGAGGCCGGGTTGAAGGCCGAGGAAGACGACGCCACGCTGCGGGACGCCCTGGACCGCAATGTCTATCAGAAGGTCGCGGCGCCGCCGGAGGGACTCGCCGCCCTGGCCCGCCACGTCCGGGCTCTGGCGGCGGCGGCCGACACCTGGACATGGGCCGACCTCTCGCACGGTGTCGCGCGCTACCCCGACCCGGAGCCCACCGCCGAACCCGCCACGCCGTAAGGGACTCGCCATGACTGTCGCCCCCGAATTCAGCCGGCCACTGCCGGCCGAGCCCCTACCGCCCCGGGGCCGGACCCTGACCGTGGAAGCCGATGCAGACGAGCGCGCGGCCCTGGCGGACCGGTTCGATCTCGACCGGCTCGACCGCTTCGCCGCCACCGTCACGCTGCGGCCCCTGGGCGGCCGGCGCGGTGTGGTGCGCGTGGAACTGACCGGCACTCTGGAGGTCGAGGCCCTGCGCACCTGCGTGGTGACGCTGAAACCCCTGCCCTGCACGATCACCGAGTCGCTGATGCGGCGGTTCTCCAGCGCCGCCGACGATGGCCCCGGCGACGCCGAATTGGACATCGACCCGGACAGTGACGAAGACCCACCCGACCCGATCGTGGACGGCCTGATCGACGTGGGCGAAGCCCTGGCCGAGGCGTTCGGCTTGGCGCTGGACCCGCACCCGCGCGCCCCGGGTGCTGAGATATCGGACGAGGCCCTGTCGGCGGGCGCACTTGGCTCCGACTCGGCCTCCGAGTCCGAGAGCGCCGCATCATCGCCGTTCGCGGCCCTCGCGGGTCTCGGTTCGGCCCGACGGAATCGCTGACCGGACGCCCCGCACGGGCCGCCCGCGAAAAAACACCAACCCCGCCGCGCCCCGGTTCTTGCGGGACCCAGCAATTTCCGTTACATAGTGCGCCCCGTGCCTGGACCGCCCCTGGCGACCCGCAAACCCCTGGTTTTGCTTGCCGCGCCCTGCCGACTCGCGTCGGCGGCCGTGCCGGTCCCGGCTTCCGTGATCCCGAAACCTGGACAGGTCCCATGGCTGTTCCCAAGAGTAAGACATCCAAGTCCCGTCGCAACATGCGCCGCTCCCATCATGCGGTGAAGAACGGGCCGTACAACGAGTGCCCGAACTGCGGCGAGCTGAAGCGTCCGCATCATGTGTGCGCGCACTGCGGGCACTACGACAATCGCGAGGTCGTGAATCCCGAAGCCGCCTGATTAGGGCGGTTGGATACGACGGAACGAGCGTCGGCAGGACCGGCACACCGGACCGGCTCGTCGTGGCCGGACGGACCCACAAGAGTTCGGCGAATGGGGTTCCCTTGAGCGTAAGCCTCACACTCTCCCTTGACGCCATGGGCGGGGATCGCGCCCCGGACATGGTGCTCAAGGGGATACGCATCGCACACGAGCGCCACCCGCGCGTTCGGTTTCTGATGCATGGAAACGAGGCCGCGCTGCGCCCCGTCGTGGCCAAGGATAAAACCTTGGCCGAAGTCTGCGAGATCCGGCACACCGACAGCGTGGTCAGCGGGGACGAGAAGCCCTCCCAGGCCGTGCGCCGAGGTCGCGACAGCAGCTTGTGGCGGTCTATTCAGGCCGTGAAGGACGGGGATGCCGCGGGCGTCGTCTCGGCCGGCAACACCGGGGCCTTCATGGCCATGGCGAAGCTGGCGTTGCGCACCCTGCCCGGCATCGACCGGCCGGCCATCGCGGCCCTCATGCCGACCCAGCGCGGCGACTGCGTCATGCTGGACCTGGGCGCGAACGCCGAGTGCGACGCCGACAACCTCGTGCAGTTCGCCATCATGGGCGAGGTGTTCGGGCGCACCGTGCTGGGACTCGACAATCCCAACATTGGCCTGCTGAACATCGGCACAGAGGATCAAAAGGGCACGGACGCCCTGCGTCAGGCCTCCGCGATTCTTCGGGACAGCGCGCTGCCGATCCGTTTCCACGGGTTTGTTGAAGGGGACGACATCGGCAAGGGCACGGTCGATGTCATCGTCACCGACGGCTTCACCGGCAATGTCGCGCTAAAGGCGATCGAGGGCACCTCGAAGCTGTACACGTCCTTCCTGCGGCGTGCGTTCGAAAGCTCGATCCTCAGCCGCCTGGGCTATCTATTGGCCCGGCCGGCCCTGAACAAGGTGCGCATGCGGGCCGACCCGCGCCGCTACAATGGCGCGATGTTCCTGGGCTTGAACGGGATCGCGGTGAAGTCCCACGGCGGGACCGACCCGCTTGGCTTCGCGAACGCCGTCTGCGTCGCGATCGACCTGATTTCGAACGGTTTCAATGACACCATTCGCGGCGAGTTCATGAAGGTTCAGCGGGCCTCCGGCCTGAACAGCCAGGATCTGGAACGGGCGGCAAACGGCTGATGGTCACACGCTCCGTTCTGCTGGGGACCGGATCGCGGCTGCCCGAACGGGTGGTCACAAACGACGACATGGCCCGCATCGTGGACACCAGCGACGCCTGGATCCGCGACCGCTCCGGGATCCGCGAACGCCGGTTTGCGGCCGAGGGGGAAACCACATCCGATCTCGCCATCGCCGCTGGGCGCGCGGCGCTGGAACGCGCGGACCTGGATGGCAAGGACGTCGACCTGATCATCCTGGCCACGGCGACCCCGGATCACACCTTCCCCGCCACCGCGACCAAAGTTCAAGCCGCCTTGGGCGCTGAAGGCTGCATCGCCTTCGACATGCAGGCGGTGTGCACCGGGTTCATCTACGCTCTGACCACGGCCGACTCGTTCTTGCGCGCCGGTCAGGCCCGGACCGCCCTGGTCATCGGCGCCGAGACGTTCTCTCGCATCCTGGACTGGACCGACCGCGGCACCTGCGTGCTGTTCGGGGACGGCGCTGGCGCGGTTGTGCTGCGGGCCGAAACGGGCACGGGCGATGCGCGGACCGACCGCGGAATCCTATCGTGCCATCTGCACGCCGACGGACGCCAGCACCACCTGCTCTATGTCGACGGCGGGCCGTCCACGACCCAGACCACCGGCTTGGTGCGCATGCAGGGCCGGGAAGTGTTCCGCCACGCCGTCGCCAACATGGCCCAGGTCGTCGACGAGGCCCTGACGGCCACGGGCCTGACAGGTTCGGATCTGGACTGGCTGGTGCCCCATCAGGCCAACCAGCGCATCATTGAAGCCACGGCACGCAAGGTCGGGCTATCGATGGATAAAGTGGTCATGACGGTGGCCCGGCACGCCAACACATCGGCGGCCTCTGTTCCCCTCGCCCTGGACGAAGCGGTGCGGGACGGCCGCATCCGACCCGGCCATCTCGCCCTGCTGGAAGGCATGGGCGGTGGCTTCACGTGGGGCTCTGCGCTGCTCCGCCTCTGACCGGTCTGTGCCCCATCGAGTCGGAGGCGCCGGCTTCCATCCCGGTTTAATCTGTCCCCGCCAAATCCCTGATATTGACGACTTTCCGGTGACCCGGTAGTCTTTTCGCGGTCGGAAGCCCTCTGCTCTTGGCGGGTCTTCCGGGTCGTCCACCACCGCCCCGGCGGCGGGGCATGCCGGCCAGAGGGACCGGTCCCGGGAGCCTCCGGCGTCCCTGCCCCCGACAAAGGACCGAGGCGGACGATCACATGGTTCCGGGCCAGCACCGGGCCCATTCGCGGCGACTCGTGGCGGACGGGACCGGGACGAAGGGTGACAGACAATGAGCGGGCAAACCATCACGCGGTCGCAACTCAGCGAAGCTGTCTATCAAGAAGTCGGATTGTCCCGCAATGAGTCGGCCGACCTTCTTGAGTCTGTGCTTCAGGAAATGTCCCTGGCGCTGGCCCGCGGGGAGACCGTCAAGATCTCCTCGTTCGGCAGCTTTTCGGTGCGGGAAAAGGGGCAACGCATCGGTCGCAATCCCAAGACCGGCGAGGAGGTTCCCATCATGCCCCGCAAGGTGCTGGTATTCCGTCCCTCGCAGCTCCTGAAATCCCGCATCAACAAAGAGGACCACGATCCTCACGGGAGTGAGTGATGCCGGGGGCCGAAATTTCCGATCGAAAGGACAAGCCGGTGGCGGGAGGCCAGGCACGGGAAGGCGCCGGACGCAGGACACAAAAATCCGACGCGGCCTTCCGCACGATCAGTGAGGTCGCGACGGAACTTGACGTCCCGCAGCACGTCCTGCGGTTCTGGGAGACCAAGTTTTCCCAGATCCGGCCCATGAAACGGGGGGGGGGCCGGCGGTACTACCGGCCCGAGGATGTCGTCCTACTGACGACTCTGCGCGACCTGCTGTACCGAGAGGGCTATACCATCAAGGGCGTGCAGAAGCTGCTGCGCGACACCGGCGCCAAGGCCCTGGTCTCGACCGTTCAGGAGCGCCAAGAGCGCGCGGCGGCCGAGGGCGGCCCGCTGGGGCCGGTCGGGCTGGCACTTCCGGATCCCCCCGAATCGGACGACGCGACGACACCGAACACAGACGAGCCCCTCTCCGATGCGACGGAGACCGGGCCCTCGGATGCGTCCCACCCGGGTCTGGACACCGACAAGCAGGCGGAGGTCCGCGCGGTCATCGACGAGCTTGAGACGCTTCAGAGCCTGCTGCGGCAGGCGATCGACGCCACGCGAGAGCCAACCCCGCCACCCGCGGCGTAAGGGAAAGGCAGCGGCCGGGCGCCCAGTGATCCCCGGGCCGTCGCCCCACCGAACTCAGCCGGCCAGAGGCTGCCCCAGCCGACCGGCCAGATCCTGAATGTATTGCCAGGCTACGCGGCCGGACCGACTGCCCCGGGTCGTGGCCCATTGGATGGCTTCGCGCCGCAAGGCCTCGTCATCAATCGCCAGGCCGTGGTGCCGCACGTAGCCCCGCACGATGGTCACGAAGGTCTCCTGGTCGACGTTGTGAAAGCCGAGCCACAGGCCGAAGCGATCCGACAGCGATACCTTCTCCTCCACCGCCTCGCCGGCATGCAGGGCGGTGGACTGCTCGTTCTCCACCATCTCCCGCGCCAGCAGGTGGCGGCGGTTCGACGTAGCGTAGAACAGCACGTTGTCCGGGCGGCCCTCGATCCCGCCCTCCAGTAGCGCCTTCAAGGACTTGTAGCTCGTGTCCTGACCGTCGAACGACAGATCGTCGCAGAACAGCAGACAGCGCCGCCCGCACCCGCGCAGCCGCGTCAGAAGCAGCGGCAGTGTCGGAATATCCTCGCGATGGATTTCCACAAGAGCGAGTCGGGATTCGGGCAGTTCCCCAGCAACGGCACCGTGTACCGCCTTCACAAGCGAACTTTTCCCGGTGCCGCGCGCGCCCCAGAGCAGTGCGTTGTTGGCCGGCAGGCCGCGCGCGAAGCGGCGGGTGTTCTCGGCCAGGGTCTCGATCTGCCGGTCGATCCCCTGGAGGAGATCGAGGGGGATCCGGTTGACGACCGGCACCGGCTCCAGGTGCTTGGTTTCCGCATGCCACACGAAGGCATCGGCGGCGTTGATGTCCGTCACGGCCGCCGCCGCAGGGACAACCTTCTTCAAACACTCGGCAATATCCTGCAAGGCACGGATCGCAAGATCAAAGTTCGGCATGAACACGGGGCTCCATCCTGTCTCGGCCAGCCGGAACGGCCGCGGCACCATAGCATGCCCCGGCGGCCCGACAACCATGCGCGGCACCCACCTTCCGGCCCATGCCCCGGCGGCCCGACAACCATGCGCGGCACCCACCTTCCGGCCCATGCCCCAAGGCCGGGAACGCTGCCGTACGGTCGCGTTTGCAACGCGGCGCCGGATGAGTATAGTCCGGGCTCCGAACATCCGGAGGCGCCCGCCCACCCGCCGCGCGGCCGCCCACCCAACACCCCGAATCTAAGGAGCGCGCGGATGCTCATCAGTCCCGCCTTTGCCCAGACCGCCCCCGGTGGCGACGCCATGGGAAGCCTGGGCGCTTTCCTGCCCCTGATCCTGATTTTCGTCATCTTCTACTTCCTTCTGATCCGCCCGCAGCAGAAGCGGATGAAGGAGCACAAGGCCATGCTGGAGGCCATCCGGCGCGGCGACCGTATCGTGACCAACGGCGGCATCATCGGCACCGTGGTCAAGGTCCAGAACGACACCGAAGTCTCCGTCGAAATTGCGGACGGGGTTCGCGTGCGTGTGATGCGCGACATGATCGCCAACGTGCTGTCGAAGACCGAGCCGGTGTCCGGCGGCGGCGACGGCAAGGGCAAGCCCGCCAATGAAGAGACCGCTGCCGCGCCGGCCGCGACCGGCAACGACAACGGCGGGGCCGCCGGCAAGCTCAAGAGCCTGCTCTCCGGCAAGAAGTCCTAACACGTTCCGTCCCCTCCCCCGGACCGCCCGCTGACACCGAAGGCCGTTTTCAATGCTCTATTTCGCCAAATGGAAGACCGGGCTTGTGCTGGCCATCTGCCTTGCCGGCCTGTTCTTCTCGGTTCCGAACGCTCTGCGCGGCCAGGCCGACGCCCTGCCCTCCTGGTGGCAGCCGGTGACGCTTGGCCTCGACCTGCAAGGCGGCTCCTATCTGCTGCTGGAGGTCGAGACCAAGGTGGTCGTCCAGGAGCAATTGGAAGCCCTGGTCGAAAACGCGCGGGCGGAGCTTCGCACGGCCCGCATCCGGTATGTGGGGCTGGGTGTCGAGGGCGAGTCCGCAGCCGTGACGATTCCGGACGCCGGGCAGCGCGCCCAGGCCAGGACCCTGCTCGCCGGACTGGACACCGCGGTCGAGGTCACGGAAGAAGCGGACGGTCGCTTCGTCATGGGCCTGACCGAGCAGGCGCTGATCGAACGCCGCAGTCAGGCGGTGGACCAGTCGATCGAGATCGTGCGCAAGCGCGTCGATGAGACCGGCACGCGGGAGCCCACGATTCAGAGACAGGGCGAGAACCGGATCATCGTGGAGCTTCCGGGCGTCGACGATCCGCAGCGGATCAAGGACCTGATCGGGCGCACGGCCAAGCTGAACTTCCATCTGGTGGACGAACGGGTGTCCGCCGAGGACATGATGTCGGGTCAGGTGCCCCCCGGCACCGTCATTCTTCCGGCAGCGCCCAACAACGCGGGCGGTCCGCAGAGCTATCCCGTGCGCAAGCGGATCGAGGTGTCGGGCGACCGTCTGGTCGATGCCCAGGCGTCGTTCCAGGACAGCCAGCCGGTTGTCAGCTTCCGCTTCGACACCGCCGGCGGCAGCCGGTTCGGACGGGTCACGCAGGAAAGCGTGGGGCAGAATCTCGCCATCGTGCTTGACAATCAGGTCATCAGCGCCCCGGTGATCCGTGAGCCCATTCTGGGCGGATCGGGTGTAATCTCTGGCCGCTTCTCGGTCCAGGAGGTGCAGGACCTGGCCCTGCTGCTGCGAGCCGGCGCCCTGCCCGCCCCCTTGACCGTGCTGGAGGAACGCACGGTCGGACCGGGCCTGGGCGCGGACTCGATCGAAGCCGGCGCGCTGGCCAGCGGGCTCGGGTTCGTTCTGGTGGTCGTGTTCATGCTCGCCAGTTACGGCCTGTTCGGCGGCATGGCGGTCGTGGCCCTTTTCGTCAACCTGTTCCTGCTGCTCGGGTCCCTCAGTCTGTTGGGGGCAACGCTGACTCTACCGGGGATCGCGGGCATCGTCCTGACCATGGGTATGGCGGTCGACGCCAACGTGCTGATCTTTGAGCGCATGCGCGAGGAAACGCGCAACGGCCGCACCCTGATGAACAGCATCGAGACCGGCTTCCGACAGGCGTTCAAAGCCATCGTCGACGCCAACGTGACCACGCTGGTCGCCGCCGGCCTGCTGTTCTATTTCGGCTCCGGCCCCGTGAAGGGCTTCGCCGTGACCCTCAGCCTCGGCATCGTCTCGTCCATGTTCACCGCCGTCATGGTGACCCGCCTGATGGTCGTCACATGGTTGCGGCGCGGCCACGCCAAAACCCTGCCGATCTGAGGATCCCGTCCATGCCCAAGCTTCTCAACATCATCCCGGTCGATACCAAGATCGACTTCATGAAGCGCCGGCTGGTGGCGCTCGTGCTCTCGATCGTGCTCATGCTGGCATCGGTGGCCTCGCTGGCCGTGCAGCAGCTCAATTTCGGCATCGACTTCGCCGGCGGCATTCTGGTCGAGGCCCGCATGCCGTCTGAGCCGGACATGGCGGATATGCGCGCCCGCCTCAACGGGCTCGGTCTCGGCGCCGTCTCGCTCACCCATATCGGCGAGAACGCACGCGACGTCATGATCCGCGTCCAGCAGCCCGCAGACACGACGGACGAACAGGAAGGCGCCGCGCTGAAGGCGATCCAGAGCGTTCTCGGCGACAGCGTGGATTACCGCCGCGTCGAGCTGGTCGGCCCCAAGGTCGGGTCCGAACTGATCGAGGCCGGGATCTGGGCGGTCTCGCTCTCGATCCTGGCGATCGTGGTCTACATCTGGTTCCGGTTCGAATGGCAGTTCGCGGTGGGGGCCATGGTGGCGCTGGTGCATGACGTGCTGGTCACGCTCGGCCTGTTTTCCCTCCTGCGGCTGGAATTCGACCTGACGACGGTCGCCGCGGTCCTGACGCTGGCCGGTTATTCCATCAATGACACCGTGGTCGTCTACGACCGGGTGCGGGAGAAGCTGCGCAAGTACAAAAAGCTGGATCTGATCGAGCTGCTGAACCTGTCGCTCAACAAGACGCTGTCGCGCACCATCCTCACGTCGTTCACCACCCTGATCGCCGTGCTCTCCCTGCTGTTCCTGGGGGGGGACGTGCTGCGCAACTTCAGCGCCGCGCTGGCGTTCGGCATCATCATCGGCACGTACTCCACCATCTATGTGGCGGTGCCGATCCTGGCCTATTTCGACCTGCGCCGGGAGGCGATCGCTGGCGAAGAGCCGACGGAGGAGACCCCGAACGCCGAGGCGCGTCCGTAACGCCACGCCGATCCCCCGGTGGTCCGTTTTGGGTCCGCCGGGTTGATCGTGGGGACCTCGTGAACCACGTCACGCGTTTGTACTCCCTTGCCACCCCGGACACGAGGCGACGGCCCATGGACATCTCCCCCATAGTCCCCCGCCACCGGCAAGTCGTGCAGGCCTACGGCGACGGCGCCTTCCGCATCAGCGGGGTCCAGCACGCCGGGTCCGTCATCGTGATGCCGGAGACCGTGCATGCTTGGTCCGGGGAGGTCAGCGAGCAGGGCTTGGCCGTGATCCTGGACGCAGCCGAGACCATCGATATCCTTCTGGTTGGAGGCGGCCCCTCCATGGCCCCGATCCCGGCGGCTCTGCGGCAGACCCTGCGCGCCCACGGCATCGTGCCGGAGCCGATGGACACCGGAGCCGGCTGCCGAACCTACAACGTACTGATGGCCGAGGACCGGCACGTCGCCGCCGCCCTGGTCGCGGTCTGACGCCTGGCGTTTGGACCGTTACGGTCGTCATAAATCTCCTTGACCGGGTCGGGCGAACGACTAGAGTTTCGCCTCTCCCGGGAGCCGGCACGCCGAACCGTATCGGATCCGGCGATCGCCTCGCCCTTGGGGGCCTGTAGCTCAATTGGTTAGAGCCGGCCGCTCATAACGGTCTGGTTGCAGGTTCGAGTCCTGCCGGGCCCACCACCTTTCTTTTGAAGCCGACCGACTCACCCCACATCAGACGAAGCCGAAATGGATGCCCAGGGCAACCATGTCGTGGGCGTTGATGATGGAATGGCGCGTGATGTGCTCGTCCTTCAGCTTCGGGATAAAGAACTGCCAAGCTTCGAGCACCCCAATATCGTCGGGAAGCCGCGCATCCTCCGCCCCGATGCCCGACACACTCACCTGCCGTTCCTTGTGCAGGCTTTTTTTGCCCGCATCCGACCATTTTTTCTGGGCCGCGAAGGTCCCCCAGAACGCACTGATCGGAACCTGCGTGACGACTTCGATGTAATTGTCGAGGTCGTTCCAGTCGATACATACCGCCGACATGTAGCGGACCATCGCGCTCATATCGATCTTATTGAGCTTGGCTTGGTGATAGCGCCCGAGCGCACCTTCATAGTCCTCCCTATAGGGCAGCACGGGTGACCACCAGGGTGTGACGCCGTATGTGGGATGGGCTGGCGCTTCACCCTTGGTGAGCTTGAACAGCCGGAACCCGGCGGGGAGTTCCACCACCCGCACGGGCTTCGTTGTGCCAAAAGCATCAACGTCGCTTTGACGTAAGTGCAGGCGACCGTTCGCCTTGAAGTCGCTGATGGAAAGTGGCGGGTTCTTTACATTGTCGCCCACGATCACCTCCTCTGCCGAGACCCGAATACACCGCGAGCCATCCGCCCCTGCGCGAACGGACATTTTCTTTCGTTTTAAAGCCGTGGCGCCGCCCTCGCACACACGCGGGGTCGCGGCCCGTGGACACCACCGGTCCTGTGTGACGTCCGCAACAGCCGCAAGCCTCCGAACGAGCGGAAGAATGGAGACACACGGATCCCGCCCCCTACAGGCAAAAGCGTGCCCAGCTGCGGCGACAACCTCAAGCGAAATATTGCAGTAACTTTGTCGGGTATAAAAATAATACGGCTATTACTTGAGCATTTCGCTCTTCGACGGCGATTGCCTCACCACGAGACCTCACCCAGGGCGCCGCCAAGACCCGCTTCGCCTGGCGGGTGGCGCCGTATCGGAGACAGGATCGCAAGGCCGGGTGCCAAGCGAGCCGTCTTCCTTGCGCCCGTACACGCTTCAGGAAAAGGACCCCGTCTATCATTGGAGGTTCCGTGCGCGCAAACGGCGATGCGGTCGCTCGGCGGCCAGATCGCACCGGAGATCGCCGGCGCCCGCACCATTGTGTTCCGCTTCGGCGTCTCGCCGGCCGGCTTGGCCCGTGATGACCGTGAGGCCCCGCTCACCTGGCATCGCCGAACGTCCCGGGCCGTTCGACATTACGTTCATGGCAGGCCCCGATGCCGGTGGCCAACGACGCCATGGAGGCTTGGACGCGGGCATTGCGCGACCGGTGGTACCCCGCCCACGCGGAAAACCGTGTGCGGGTGCTGCAGTTGATCCGGACCGACGCGGGCCCGTATCGTGGGACTGTGCGTGCGGCGGCCCATGGACCGCCAGACGCGCGGCCATCGTCACCACACGGGATCCCGCCACATGCTTTGCCCGCCCCGCGCCCTCGCCCCCTGGGTTGTCTGGTCCGCCCTCGCCCTTCCGATCGCGGGCGCTCACGCCGGCGCGCCGCCCTGGGGCGGAGACTGGACCACGTCGATCCGGGCCGAGCATCCGCTCGCCGGCGCGCTGCTGGACCCCGCCACGGCCAACGTGCTGGACGCCGCCGCCGTGGCCAACCGTCTGCGCGGCGCCGATGTCGTCCTTTTGGGGGAAAAGCACGACAACCCCGACCACCACCGGGCGCAAGCCTGGATCCTTGAGGGGTTGGTCACGGCGGGGCGCCGACCGGCGCTGGTTCTTGAGATGCTGGACAGCCGGCAAGGTCCCGCGCTGGCAGAGTATCTCGCCAATGCGGACGCCACAGCGGCCGGCCTGGGTGCGGCCGTCCATTGGGCGGACAGCGGCTGGCCGGACTGGACGCACTACCAGCCCATCGCGGAGGTCGCCTTGAACGCCGGCCTGCCGGTGCTGCCGGGAAACCTTCCGACCGACACCGTCCGCCGCGTGGCCGGCGCAGGGGCCGAAGCGGTCCTGGGGGCCGAGGGTCTCGCCCCGCGCGCCCTGGACGTCCCGCTTCCCACAGACCTGACCGAGGCCTTAGGTGCGGAGATCCGGCGTGGCCACTGCGATATGCTGCCAGACGCCGCCCTGCCCGGCATGATCGCCGCGCAGCGCGTCCGGGACGGCGAGATGGCACGCGCCCTGCTGAGCGGCCGCGCGCGCGACGACACCGATAGCGCGGTTCTGATCGCGGGAAACGGGCATGTGCGGTCTGACCGGGCCGTGCCCTGGTACCTAGCGCAGCGCGCGCCGGACGTCCGCTCCGTGTCCGTGGGCATTCTAGAGATCGGCCCCGATCTGCCCGCGACCCCGACCCCCGCCGATCTGCGGGACACGGAGGCTCCCGTTGCGACGGCCCCTCAGCCCTTCGACTTGATCATGCTGACGCCCGCCCTGGACGACGTCGACCCCTGCGAGGCCTTCCGCGCGCAGCTTGAACGCCTGCGGGAGCGAAAGGACGACGAACCGGCGCTGCCCTCCGGTGACTAGAGCGTTTTGCATGGCATCCGGATGCTGCAAAACGCGCTAGCCTATTGAATCTTAAGAAAATCGTCGTCGCAATCGGGTCCAGATTGCTCGGGATTTGCTATAAAGGGCCGACACAGCAATGGCTCCGGCCATACCAGCCGGAGCCATTGTCACGTGTGGCACGTGTCACACCTTCCGTGCGCGCCTGAGGGGAACGGGCGACGCAAGCCGGCGCCTCACTATTCCGCAGCGGCCGTTTCCGGAAGCGACTGAGCGAACTGATCCTCAAAGTCACGGAGCGCCCGACGATACCGCGCTCCCGTAACCGCGTCGCCCTGGCGTTCCGCCTTTTCGGCGGCCCGATCCAGAACCTCGCGGATGGTATAGTGTCCCTTCGGCTGGCGGAGCGTCATCTCCGTCCAGGCCGCCGCCAGCATCGGCAGCAATTCCTCGCTTTCCGCGATGGCGGCCACGTACGAGGACGTTGACGCCGTGAGCGCCTTGATGCGTTCGGGATCCAGTCTCATGATCGTGCCTCCAGTCGCATTCGGGCAGTCGCATTCGGGCCGTCGCGATCGGAACAAACCCTGCCGAAGCCGCCCACCTCGGCCTTCTCCGTCGGCACCCCATATCGGCACCGCTGCGCCCGGCCACCCCAAGGCCGGTTACCGCGAACCCGACCATCCCGAAGAGTGCGTGGGCCGAAACCGCGGCCCCCGGTTTCTTCGCGCAACGGACGCCCGTTCCGCGTCCTGTTGCGTTTATCTATTCTGAACCGAGCCTGGCGCGCTCGCGCGCCAGGATTCGGTCCAAATCATCCGCCGCTTCAAAGTCACCTCGGAGCCGGGCCTCGCCCGCGCGCTCTTCAAGGATCGCCACGACGCGAACCCGGCCCGTGGTCGAATCGACTTCCCGCGCCACCCATTCGGCGGCAACAACGGTCGGCAACCGTTCGAAGGCAGCCATCGCCTCAACCTCGTCGGCCTCCATACCGCAAAAGGCGATGCAATCTTCAATAGTCAGCATGGCGCGTACTCTCCGTTGTCCTTGAGACGCCGGGTCGTCCCGCCACGGCATTCCTATGTCTCACCTCCAGAACGTCTCACCCCTGGGCTTGCCGTTGGGCTTCGGCCTTTGTCACACCGGCCGTTCTGCCATCCGGCCCCGCCGCACCACCACCGATGAAACGCCAGTTGGTTGCGGGAGCAGGGCGCCCAATTCATGCAAAACCATAACATTCCTGTTGCAGAAACGCAAAACCGCCTAAAAAACGTCAAGGCGTTCAACGCTGCGTCACAAAACCTGACATCCATCGTATTTGAGGCAAGACACCCAGAACACTGATTCTTTCGTATGAGAGTCCTGAGAGCAATCAGCCTTCGCTCTATAAAGCCCGCACGCGGGCACGTATCGTTAGAACTATGTTTATACGGATCGAACGATTTTTCTCGCCCTTCTTTCGGTCCAAACGCAGGGAATGCCGCGCGAAAAGCGGACCCTCGGGCATTGGGACGTTCCAAAACCAAGGCGGATCCATGGGCGGATCGCCTTCTCTTTTCGTGTGCGCCTTTTGGGCGTGGGATCGAAAAGAGGTCAAAGTCCCGCCCCGACTCCATCCATTCCGGATTCGAATCGGATGGAAAGCCGACCGGCACGCACGGCCTCTCCATCGTCCGGATGCGTCCAGACCTCCACGGTGTCGGGCCCTTTCAGATCGAACGGAGGCACCTGGCACGCCGAAAACAGGATCTGCTTGCGGGTCGCGTCATCCGGCATCGCGGCCGACGCGGCGCCCTTGACGTCGTAACGGGTCAGCTCCGCCCCGGTCCCCGCCAGATGCACCGACACGGCGCACCGCGTGGGCAGATCCCCGAGGTCGCAGATCAACCACACCGCCACGGCCAGCCGCGTCATCAGAGCCGGCGGCGTGCCCCGCATCACCAAAGGCCCGGTCAACACGCCCATGAACGAATGCTTGTCGCCGAGTTCCGGCCGGATGTCCTCGCAGAACACGGCCAGGGCGACACGGGGGTCCAGCATGCAACCGCCTCCTTGCACCGTCGGCCCCTGAACGGACTCGTCCGCTCATCGACCGGTTTTACATACGACCGCCGCGGTCAGCGAAACACCCAGAGGTCCCAGGCGTTGCCCGAGCGGGGGTTGGTCAGCGTGGCCCGGTCCAGCACCGTCCACATGTCCCCGTCCATGGTCGCGTGCATGGCGCGAAACGGCCCGTTGGCACCACTGTCGGGCCGGCGCGGATGCTGAAGGGTCACCACCATCACCCCGTCGGCCGCCAGCCAACGCCGGAAGCGCGGCAGCCAGGATACCGACTCCCCGCTATAGCTGAGCACCTCGGTCAGGACGATGGCGTCGTACCGCTCCGCCGGATCCGGCGGCTCGAAATCGGCCAACCCCGCCCGGATCAGACGCGCCCGATGCGCATCATCCGGCCCGATCACGCGACGGGCCGTCTCCAGAGCCACCGCCGACACATCAAAGCCGGTGTAGTGAACCCCGGACCGGTCCCGAAGGACATGGCGGACCAGCGCGCCCTCGCCGCAGCCGCCGTCCAGAACATGCCCGTCGTCCGGCACCAGATGGCGCAACCACGCCCCGATGATACCGTAGCGCGGCGCTTCCTTGAGCGTGTGGAGGCGGGCGAACTCATCGGCGCGGTAGGCCTCGTCCCAGGCCTCCGGATCGGCGCCGAGCCGCCGTTTGGCCCGGCGCGCCTCACGAGACGATGGTACAGACGGCGCGGCTTCGGCGCGGTGCGCCATGGCAAGCCCTTCCCTGATGCTGGAACGCCCGCGAACTCTTCGATCCTACCGAACCCACCGGGCGGTCGGCCTTGACCGGTGCGGGGCCGGTCCGCACACTCTGCCCGGCCCAGGGCGCCCCGACAACCGGACTCGCCCGCCAGAATGGCACCGTGGCCGGTCAGACGGAGGATCAAAGAGCCCGTGGAGCGTGTGGAGCGGATTGTGATCGGGGCCGGCGTGGTCGGGCTCGCCGTAGCCCGGGCGCTGGCCCTTGC
This sequence comes from Roseospira marina, assembly GCF_014197855.1. GTDB lineage: Bacteria > Pseudomonadota > Alphaproteobacteria > Rhodospirillales > Rhodospirillaceae > Rhodospira > Rhodospira marina. Next base: position 150,682 of record NZ_JACIGJ010000001.1, on the reverse strand, counting down.
GGGGCGCGAGGTCGTCATCCTGGAGGCTGCGGAGGCCTTTGGCACCGAGACCAGCGCGCGCAACAGCGAGGTCATCCATGCCGGCCTGTATTACCCCCGGAACAGCCTGAAGGCCCGGCTGTGCGTGCGGGGCAAGGGGCAGCTTTACGCCTACCTCGCGGAGCGGGGCATCCCGCACGCCCGCTGCGAAAAGCTGATCGTCGCCACGTCGGCCGGCGGTGCGGCGGAGATCGACGGCCTGCGGGCGGTGCAGGCCCGGGCCGCCGAGGCCGGCGTGGACCTGCCGCTGTTGAGCGCTGCGGAGGCGATGGCGCTGGAGCCGGACGGGCTGGACTGCGTGGCCGCCCTGCACTCCCCCACCACCGGCATCGTGGACAGTCACGGCCTCATGCTGTCGCTGCTGGGCGACGCGGAGGCTCACGGCGCCATGCTGGCCGTCAAGGCGCCGGTGCTCGGGGGCCGCGTCACGGACGACGGTCTTGAACTAGCGGTCGGGGGCGCAGAGCCCATGCGGCTGCGGGCGGATGGCGTCATCAATTGCGCCGGGCACGGCGCGCCGACGGTGAGCCGCGCCCTGGCCGGTGTGCCGGTCGACCCCATCCCGCCGCAGTACTACGCGAAGGGCTGCTATTTCGCGCTAACGGGCCGCGCGCCGTTCCGCCGCCTCGTCTACCCGGTGCCGGGACAGGCCGGGCTGGGCATCCACTACACCATCGACCTGGGCGGCCAGGGACGGTTCGGGCCGGACGTCACCTGGACCGACGGAATCGACTACACGGTGGACGCGGACCGGGCGACGGTTTTCGCCGACAGCATCCGCCGCTATTGGCCGGGGCTTCCGGACAATGCCCTGCATCCATCGTATGCCGGCGTCCGGCCCAAGATTCAGGCTCCGGGGGAGGCCGCGCGGGACTTTCTGATCCAATCACCTCGGGAGACCGGTGTACCCGGGTACAGCGCGTTGTATGGTATCGAAAGTCCGGGCCTGACGAGTTGCCTGGCGATCGCTGACATGGTGGGGGAGTGGGCCGCATGACGGTACCGCGCAAACGGATGACACGAACCGCGGCCACGCGCATGGGCGCCCTTGGGCTCGCCATCGCCACCGGACTGGCGGCGGCCCCACCGACCCCGGCGCATGCGCAGGAGGCGCAATCACCCGGAACCGAGCGCCTGATGGACCAACTCCGCGATCTCGGTCTTGCGCCGGAGCAGGAGGGCATGGACGCCCAGGGGCTGGTGGACGACAGCGACCGTCGCGGCGGCCTCATGGACCGCTATCGCCAGGAACGCGAGGCGCGGGAGGCCGCCCGCCGGGCGGCCGAAGATCCGGGCGAGCCGCTGCTGGCCGTGCCGCCGACCCTGATGCCCAACGTGCGTGAGGAACTGCGCCGGGTCGTCCAGGAGCTGTCGCGCTACGCACGCTCGCGCGATCCCGGGTTCGCCGTCCTGGCCCGCAACGGCACCCCGTTGGCCTTCCGCGCCCACCGGGAGGCTGTGCTGGAGGCCGCGAAGGCAGCGGCGGCCGGTGCCGGCGTGACCGATCCGGACAGCCCCGCCGCCGGCGTCGGCGAGCCGGCCGCCGGCTTTCTGGGCGCCGTCGACGGCATCGTGATGGACGGCCAGTTCTGCGGCGAACCGCCCGTGTCCGACGAAGACCTCGCGCGTCTGGGCTCCCTCAATCTCGTGCTGATCTCCATCGACCATTGCGCCGACCTCGAGGTGGTGGCGGAGGCGCGGCGGCGTGCGGCGGAGGCCGGCGTGATGATCCACGCCGACACCGACCCCAACGGCCGCCTGGACACGGTGCCGGAGGGGCATCCCTATGGCGAGAACGCCGAGAACATCACCGATCCCCATCAGGCCCGCTCGGTGCTGGTGCTGAACGACGCGCGCGGCTATGGGGAGTCCAGCCGCCTGATCGGGGCCCTGCGCGACACCAACCACGATCTGCTGATCCTGAACCCGTTCGCGCTGGGCAGCGTCGCCCTGGGCCGCGAGGATGTCGCCGCGCTGCGCTACAAAAAGCTCGGCGCGCGCCGCATGGTCCTGGCGACGTTCGACGTCGGCATGGCCCACGAGACGGCCTACTACTGGTCCCCGGGCTGGTCTCCGGGCGAGCCCCGCTGGCTACAGGCGACCGCGCGCGGCCGGCCCGGCGCCCAGTTCACGGCGTTCTGGGACCCGGCGTGGAAGGCACTGCTCAGCACCTTCTTCGTGGCCGTGATGGACCTGGGCTACGATGGCATCGTGTTCGAGGGTCTGGACTCCCTGCACCGCTGGGAAGCGATCATGCCGCTGGAGCAGTGAGCGGGGACTTTGGAGAGAGCACCGGCATGACTCATCCGGAGCCCCACCCCCGACATGGAAACGCCGCGCATGACACAGGGTCACGCACGGCGTTTTCAGCGTTCAGTGCGGCGTCATAGCGGCGCCGCGACGCAGCAAAGGCCATGAATCGGTCGCGTCCGATTCATGGCCGATCCGTATTAACTATCCAGGAAGCTGCGCAATTTGCGCGACCGGCTGGGATGCTTCAGCTTGCGCAGCGCCTTGGCCTCGATCTGGCGGATACGCTCGCGAGTCACGCTGAACTGTTGGCCGACCTCTTCCAAGGTGTGGTCGGTGTTCATGCCGATGCCGAAGCGCATACGCAGCACGCGCTCTTCGCGCGGGGTCAGGCTGGCCAGCACGCGGGTGCAGGTCTCGCGCAGGTTGGCGTTGATGGCCGCGTCCAGCGGCTGGACGGCGTTCTTGTCCTCGATGAAGTCGCCGAGGTGGCTGTCCTCCTCGTCGCCGATCGGCGTCTCCAGGCTGATCGGCTCCTTGGCGATCTTCAGGACCTTACGCACCTTCTCCAGCGGCATCTGGAGCTTTTCCGCCAGTTCTTCCGGGGTCGGCTCACGACCGATCTCGTGCAGCATCTGCCGGCTGGTGCGGACCAGCTTGTTGATGGTCTCTATCATGTGCACCGGGATACGGATCGTGCGGGCCTGATCCGCGATCGACCGCGTGATCGCCTGCCGGATCCACCAGGTGGCATAGGTCGAGAACTTGTAGCCGCGCCGGTACTCGAACTTATCCACCGCCTTCATCAGGCCGATGTTCCCCTCCTGGATCAGGTCCAGGAACTGAAGGCCGCGGTTGGTGTACTTCTTGGCGATGGAGATCACGAGTCGCAGGTTGGCCTCGATCATCTCCTTCTTGGCCATGGTGGCCTCGCGCTCGCCCTTCTGCACGGTCTGGACGACGCGGCGGAACTCCGAAATCGGCAGGCCCGACGTCTCCGCCACCTGGGCGATGCCGCCGCGCAGATCGCCGATGTCGCGCTCGAAGCGAGCGGCGAAGTCGCGCCAGCCCTTGCCGGGCCGGGACCCGAGGTCCTCCAACCACGTCGGATCCAGCTCACGGCCATAGTAGGCGTCCAGGAAGTCCAGACGCTTCACCTTGGCGCGTTCCGCCAGACGCAACAGGCGGCCTTCCAGGGTCATCAGGCGCTTGTTGAGGTCATTAAGCTGCTCGACGAGTTGATCGATGCGGGCGTTGTTGAGATGCACACCCTCCATCAGGTCGATCAACTCGTGGCGCAGCTTGTCATACCGTTTTTCCGTCGCCGACGGAACGACGTCGCCCTTTTGCAGCAGGCCCAAGCGCTGATCCTGCACCTTCTTCAGCTTGCCGTAGGTGGCGGCAATCTGCTCGAAGGTTTCGATGACCTGAGGCTTGAGCTGCTCCTCCATGGCCGACAGCGAGATGCTGTTTTCCTCGCCGCCGCCGCTGTCCTCGCCATCCGAACTTTCGTCGTCGGACTCCGTTTCATCGTCGTTGGCAGAGGCGGGACGATCCCCGGCCGGCGCGGCGGGGCCTGCGGAATCGCTCCGCTCTTCGGAGTCTCCGTCGGTCTCGGCAGCGTTCTCGCCGTCACCGTCACCGTCGCCGGTCGCAGCAGCGGCACCGCCGCCGGATCCGTGGCCGTTCCCGTTGCCATCGTAGGTCGTTTCGAGATCGATAATCTCTCGCAGCAGCATCTTGCCGGCGACCAGATCGTCGTGCCAGCGCAGCAGCGCGCGAATCGTCAGCGGGCTCTCGCAGATCCCGCCGATCATCATCTCGCGACCGGCTTCAATACGCTTGGCAATGGCGATTTCGCCCTCGCGCGACAGCAACTCGACCGAGCCCATCTCGCGCAGGTACATACGCACCGGATCGTCGGTGCGCCCCATCTCGTCTTCGTTGATGTTGCCCGAGGCCTGGGTCTCGGCCGGTTCCGCGGCCTCCTGCGTCTCGCCCTCGGACTCCTCGGACTCGACAACATTGACGCCCATCTCGGACAGCATCGCCATCGTGTCCTCAATCTGCTCGGAAGAGACGTCGTCTGGAGGCAGCGCCTGATTCAGTTCGTCATACGTGACGTAGCCGCGTTCCTTGCCGCGCTGAACCATCTTCTTGACGGCCGCGTTGAGCGTATCCAGCAGGGGGCCCTCGCCGCCTTCTTCGGACGCATCCCGCGCTTCTGCCGTCGTTGCCGCCTTCGTAGCCATTCGCACTCCGCTCCGCTTTTCGTACCGTCCGCCCGAGACGCTTCGCGTCCGTCGGTCCCATCCCCCCTGGGCAAGCCCAGAAGGGCGCCGGGACCATCACCTACCGGTCAGTCGCTGAACCCCGGCGCCACACCCCGCCCGGCGCGCGCCACCCACGTTGTCCGTCCGCTCATTCCGGAACAGAAAAGCCCCTCCGAGCCGGCGGGCCTTCACCCCCGGTCCCGGACACCCCCACTATTCCGGTGTCAAATGCCATCCCCCTCGGGCAGATCGAAGATGCGACTTCTGACCGCCTGCAACGCCTTCAGTCGGTCCAACGCTTCCTCCGTCATTTCGAGGGCCAAGTGTTCCTCGGCGGCGCGGCAGTCATCCAGAATCGCCGTCCGACAGTGTTGCGCCACGGCATCCTCCCATCCCCGCAGGGCGGATTCGGGCGTCGCCGATGGCCGGGCAAAGGCCGCGTGCAGACTCACCGATGGTCCTAACACGTGATCCAGCATGGCCCCATGACCGGCGTTCCTGAGATGGTCTAGGATGTCATCCCTGTCAAGCGGCTCTCCACCCTGGAGTCGCGCATCACAGGCCACAAGCAGGTCCGCGCGCAAATTAGAGAGCCCAGGATCGCTGAATGCGAGCATCCCCATGCGCTCCGCCACCTGATCAAACAACTCCGGGTGATTCAGAAGCACGGCGAGCATGAGCCCTTCCTGAAGGCGTCGCGCCGGCAACGCCCCCGTCGGCACGGCCGCAAACGGCACCGCGACCGTCGCGCGGTCCTTTCCGCCCGGACGACGGCCCCCCGACCCGCTCCGCCCGCCACCCCGCGCGCCGCGGACCTCGGTCCAGAACCGGTCCCGCAAGGCGGCCCGGTACTGCTGCGCCACCGAACGGTCGGCGATCCCCTCGACCGTGCGCTCAATGTCGCGCTCCAGCGCGGCGCGGCGCTCCGGCGTATCCACGCGGTTCCGGGCCCGCAAAACTCGCCAGCACAGTTCGGCCATCGGCAGCGCCGCGTCCAGCGCCGCCCGCATGGCCCCCGGCCCCCGGCCGCGCAGCAGATCGTCCGGATCCTGCCCCGGCGGCAACAGCGCGAAACGAAGGCTCCGGCCCGGCGTCAGCAGGGGCAGCGCGCGATCCAGGGCGCGGTGCGCGGCCCTTTGGCCGGCTTCGTCCCCATCGAAACAGAGCACCGGTTCGGGCGCCAGCGACCACAACAGCTCGATCTGCGACTCGGTCAACGCTGTGCCCAACGGCGCCACCGTCTGAGCGAACCCCGCCGCCGCCAGGGCGATGACGTCCATATAGCCTTCGGCGACGATGGCCTCCCCGGTCTCCCGGATGGCATCGCGCGCCTCAAACAGGCCGTAGAGCAACCGGCTTTTGCTGAACAGCGGCGACTCAGGGCCATTGAGGTATTTCGGCTTGCCGTCACCCAGCACGCGCCCGCCGAACGAGACCACGCGGCCCTTGCGGTCCCGAATCGGGAAGATCACCCGATCCCGGAACATGTCATAGGGCGCCCGGGAGGTGTCCTCCGGCCGGCCGATCAGCCCCGCTTCCGCCAGCGTCGTGTCATCCAGGCCCTCGCGCCGCAGGTGGGCGCGCAGGGCCCCGCCGGGCGGGGCATACCCGAGGCGGAAATGAGCGATGGTCGCCTCGCTCAACCCGCGCTGGCTTTCCAGGTACGCCAGTCCGTCCCGGCCCTCCGGCAGACGCAAACGCTGCTGGAAGAAGGCACAGGCCGCCTCCATGACCTCTTCAAGGCTGTGCGCCCGCGCCTCCCGTTCACGCTCGCGCGGATCGGGTTGCGGCACCTCCAGCCCGGCCTCGGCGGCCAGGGCCTCGATCGCCTCCATGAACGACAGGCCGCCCGCCGCCATCTCAAAGGAAATGGCATCGCCGTGCGCCCCACATCCGAAACAATGGTAGTGGTCGTCGTAGATATAGAAGCTTGCCGTCTTCTCGTTATGGAACGGGCAACAGGCCTTCAGATTGCGGCCATTCCGAATCAACCGCACACGCCGGCCGATGACCGTAGCCAGACTGACCCGACTTTTCAGTTCTTCCAGAAATCGGTTGGGCAGAGCCATGGCCGGACTCCCCGCCCCTTCACTCGCGAATGCCGTTGAGGCGGGGCCGGAGCCCGCGCATTACGCCAGACGGGCTTTCGCCATCTGGCTGGCGCGGCCGAAGTCCATCTGCCCGGCGTACCGCGCGCGCAGGGCCGCCATGACGCGGCCCATGTCCTTCAGGCCGGCCGCCTTGATCTCGCCAATGACCGAATCGACCGCCGACTCGATCTCGCCACGATCCATCTGATGCGGCAGGAAGGATTTGATGATCTCGACCTCTTCCTGCTCCTGCTCCGCCAGATCCATGCGACAGCCCTGTTCGTACAGCGCGATGCTGTCCAGGCGCTGTTTGATCATGCTCTGGAGCATATTGAGGATGTCCGTCTCGTTGACCTCCTCGCCCCGCCCGCGCGCACAAATGTCGCGGTCCTTCAGAGCGGCCAGAATCAGCCGGATGGTGCAGACGGACCGTTGGTCCTTGTTTCGGATCGCGACCTTGAGGTTTTCGTTCAAACGATCGCGCAGCATGCGTCTGTGTCCTCTCGACACGAGTGGTGAGTGTGTGCCGTCCCCCCCGGGGCATGTCCGGATGGGAGAGGGAGCTAATCGCGATCATCCGCCCTGTCAAATCCTACGCGAGCGGAGGAGCCATGCGCTGCCCTGTGGTCCCGTGCAATCCCGAGGGTGCGCCGGTTGACTTGGCGGCACCGAACGCCCTAAGTAGCCGCGCCTGTTTTCTCCAGCCGGACCCGCCCCTTCCATGACCTTTTCCGCGCAAGACGACGGCCCCGTGCAGGGCCCCGCCGGTGCCACCGCCGCCCTGGTGCTTTCCGATGGATCGGTGCTGTGGGGACACGGCCTCGGCGCCGTCGCCGAAGCCGGGGGCGAAGTGGTGTTCAACACCGCCATGACCGGCTACCAGGAGGTGATGACCGATCCCTCCTACGCTGGCCAGATCATTACGTTTACGTTTCCGCACATCGGAAATGTAGGCACCAACGACGAGGATATCGAGTCCCTGACGCCGGCCGCGCGCGGCTGCATTCTGCGAGCCGAAATCACCGAGCCGTCGAACTGGCGGGCCACGCGCCACTTCAGCGACTGGCTCGCCTCCCACGGGCTCGTCGGCCTCGCCGGGCTCGACACCCGGCGCCTGACCCGGCGCATCCGCGAGGTCGGCGCGCCGAACGGCGTGCTGGCCCACCGGCCGGATGGCCTGTTCGATCTGGCCGCGCTGCGCGCCAAGGCCGCCGGCTGGCCCAGCCTGGAGGGCCAGGACCTCGCCAAGGAGGTCACCTGCGGCCAAACCTACACCTGGGACCAGACGCGCTGGTCCCTGGCGACGGGCTACGGCGTGCAGGCCGATCCGCGCTTCCATGTCGTCGCGATCGACTACGGCGCCAAGCGCAACATCCTGCGCTCGCTGGCGTCGCATGGCTGCCGGGTGACCATCGTCCCCGCCTCGACCGACTTCGAGTCGATCATGGCCCACGAGCCGGACGGGGTGTTCCTGTCCAACGGGCCGGGTGACCCCGCCGCCACCGGCACCTACGCCGTACCGGTGGTCCGCAAGCTGGTCGAGAGCGGCAAACCGGTCTTCGGCATCTGCCTCGGCCACCAGATCCTGGCCCTCGCGCTGGGTGCTTCCACCTATAAGATGGACACCGGCCATCGCGGCGCCAACCATCCGGTGAAGGATCACACCACGGGCAAGGTGGAGATCACCAGCCAGAACCACGGCTTCGGTGTGGACCGGACCTCTTTGCCGTCGGGCGTGGTGGAAACACACACGTCGCTGTTCGACGGCACCGTGGAAGGCCTGGCGGTTGAGGGTAAGCCCGTGTTTTCCGTTCAGTACCACCCGGAGGCATCGCCCGGTCCGCAAGACAGTCAGTATCTGTTTGCACGGTTCATGGACCTCATGACCGCCGCCAAGCCCTGAGGCTCTCTTGGAGGACCCTGCCCTGCACGCTCTCGACACCCTTCGCGCCGTGGGAAAGGCCGGCATCGGCGCATCCATCACCGCCCTGATGGCCGCCGCACTGCTGAGCGCCGCACCGGCCCACGCCGACGAGGTCGGTTGCGTCGATACGGTGTTCAAGCTGATCGGCCCGAATCACAAAATCTGCATCGACTCCCTGCCCGACCCGAAGGTGGACGGCGTCGTCTGCCATCTGTCCCGTCCAGAGACCGGCGGCCTGTCGGGCGCGGTCGGCCTGGCGGAGGATCCGTCGAACAACTCCATCGCCTGCCGTCAGGTGGGACCGATCACGATCAAGGAAGACTTCGACGCCGGCGAGGTCGTGTTCTCTGAGCGCCGCTCGATCCTGTTCAAGAAGCTGCGCGTCCGCCGCTTTTACGACACCGAGAACAACGTGCTGATCTATCTGGTCATCAGCGACAAGCTGATTGAAGGCAGCCCGAAGCACTCGCTTTCCACCGTCCCCATCATGCCTTGGGGCGGGGTCGAGCCCCGCAACCTGCCGGCCGAAAAGCTGGAGTAGGCAGAGTACCACGGGGACTGATCAAGGGACCGTTTGGATCCGGCCATGACCCTGCCCGCACACACGGACTCCTTGTTCGCCTGCCTGGCGGGCCTGGGCATCGAGACCTCGACTGTGGAGCACCCCGCGGTGTTCACGGTGGAGGAGGCAAAGGCCACCCATGACACCATTCCGGGCGTGCACTGCAAGAACCTGTTCCTGAAGGACGCCAAGGGCGCCCTATTTCTGGTGGTCTGCCCACACGACCGCGATATCGCGGTCAACCATTTGCACAAGCACCTGGGCTGCAAGCGCCTGTCGTTCGGCAAGCCGGACCTATTGATGGAGGTTTTGCGGGTGGAGCCGGGCTCTGTGACGCCCTTCGCCCTAATCCACGACGCCGAGCGCCGCGTGACCGTGATCCTGGACAGCGCGATGATGGCGGCCCCGGTCGCGAACTATCACCCGCTGGTCAACACGGCGACCACATCGATCCGAACCGCCGATCTCCGGCTCTTCCTGGACAGCCTGGGCCACGAGGTCCGGGACATGGACCTGACGGCGGCGGGGGCTGCTCCACCAACGCCCTGAGGCCCCCTCTGAGGCCCCCAAAACACGCGGTGCCCCATAAGACACCGCCCCGTCAGTCCACGAGCAGCCGTTCAAACCGTTGCTCCTGGACCCCGCCGGACCACTGATCCACATCCGATGTCGCGACAAGGGTGAATCCCTGGCTCTCGTAAAGATGCCGGGCGGCATTCAGGCCGGCAAAGGTGTTCAGAAAGCACAGCGGATAGCGGCGCGCGTCGCAGAACCGCACGGCCCACTCCAGAAGAGCATGCCCCAGGCCGTGACCGCGCACGCGATCGTCCACGATAAACCAGCGCAAATGCGCGCCGTCCTCCACCTCGCCCCCCGGACTGGCGTGCGGGCCATGGATGACCACCGATCCGACCAGAGCGCCGTCGCGGTCGCGCACCGCAAGCAGAAGGTCGCGGTCGTCCTGGTACTGCTGCAAAAACGCCGCCATATCGGCACTGATCTTGGCCTCGAACGCCGCACCAAAGCCCCACTGCGGCGCGTAGTAGGCCATGTGGAGACCAACGATTTCGGCCAGGAGTCCGGGCCGGTAGCCTTCCACGAAGACGATGGCGGACTCGGTCTCCGGATCCAGCGTAACGGAGGCCATGCGGCGGATCCTTTCTCGGTCGGGTCTCGGTCGGGTCTCAGTCGGAGACGGCGAGCACGGATGGCTCTCCTGTAGCAAAGACGCCCCTTCAAATCGAGATGGCTCGGCATGGGGCCAGGCACGGCCACCGAAGGCGGGATCCCCGCCGGTCCGATGCCCCTTTGCCCAGCGGGGAAACCGCCCTATGTTGGCCCGGACAACGCGCACCGGGCCGGCTTCGGCCTTTTATTGGGGAGCGAGAGAGGGCAACCCATGAGCAAGTGGCCATGAGCGTCTGGGGCAAGATTATCGGCGGTGTCGGTGGATTCCTGGTGCTCGGTCCGCTGGGCGCCCTGGTCGGCGCGGCCGCCGGCCACGCGGTCGACAAGGAAGGCTGGCCCTCGTGGCTCGGCGGCGGTACCAGCGACCGGCCGGGCCTGCGCGAGCGCATCGGCAAGGCCACCGCCGACGCCCGACAGCAGGTGTTCGCCGTGGGCGTGATCGTTCTCGGCGCCAAGATGGCCAAGGCCGACGGTCACGTCTCGCGCGACGAAGTCGCGGCTTTCAAACGCATTTTCCAGATCCCGCCGGGCGACATGAAGGCGGTGGGCGCGATCTTCGATCAGGCCAAGCAGTCGGCCGATGGCTATGAGATCTACGCCCGCCAGATCGCCCGCCTGTTCTCCGACAGCCCGCAGGTGCTGGAGGAGCTGCTCGCGTCTCTGTACCAGATCGCGCGGGCGGATGGGGGGGCCCTGCACCCGGCCGAAACCGCGTTCCTGAACGATGTGGCGCGTATTTTCGGGCTGCCCCCGGAGGCCATAAACCGCCTGCATGCCCGCTATGAACGCGCCAGCGGGGACGAGGCCGATCCCTACGCCGTGCTGGGCGTAACGCCGAACGCCAACGACGAAGAGGTGCGCGCGGCGTGGAAGCGGCTGTCGCGCGAACATCATCCGGACGTCCTAATGTCCAAGGGCATGCCGGAAGAGTTTATCGCGCAAGCCAACGAAAAGATGGCGGCCATCAACCATGCGTATGACCGTGTGCGGGAGCGGCGGGGGCTGAAGTAGCCGCCGCCGTCGCGGCGCTTGCGCCGAGCGGATGCGCGTCTCACTCTGCGGGTCAGCCCGGCGCCTCCGACGCGCCGACTCCGCCCGTGCTTCTTTAAGGTCATCCGATTATGCCCGTGACCGACATCCTGCTGGCCCTTCTCGTTCAGGGCCTGTGGGGTTTGAACTTCATTGCCGCCAAGGTGGGGGCCGACAACCTACCCCCTTTGATGTTCACGGCTATCCGGTTTCTTATCGTCGCGGTCCTGGTGGTGCCGTTCGTGCCACGCCCGCGGGGCGCAGCCCTGCGCAGCGTCCTGGTGCTGTCCCTAACGTTCGGCACGCTGCACTTCGGCATCCTGTTTTCCGCCATGCGGTACGTCGATGCGGCCACCGCGGCGGTCATCATTCAGACCGGCCCGCCGTTCAGCGTGCTGTTGGGGATTCTGATCTTCAAGGAGGTCATCGGCTGGCGCCGCATCCTCGGCCTTGTCCTGGCCTTCAGCGGAGTCATCGTGGTGGCCGGCGAGCCCAATTTGCCGTCCCTGCTGCCGGTCACGATGCTGCTGTTCGCGGCCTTCGCCTGGGCGATGAGCAACGCCGTCGTGAAGTTCTCGCAAGGCCTTTCGGCCCTCGCGATGACGGGGTGGCTCTGCCTTCTGGCGATACCGCAGGTGACGCTTCTGTCCTGGCTGTTCGAGGACGGCCATGTCGAGGCCCTGTACACCGCCCCCTGGAAAGCATGGGCCTGCGTGCTGTTCAGCGCCATCGGGGCATCCCTGATCGCGCATTCCCTGTGGTATGCCCTGGTGCGCCGCCACCCCATGACCGTCATCGCGCCCTGGGGCCTTTTGGCGCCGATCCTCGGCATTGCCTCGGGCATCCTGATCCTCGGCGAGCCGGCCACCTGGCAGAAGGTCGTGGGAGGCGCCATTACGCTAACCGGGGTCGGCATCGTCCAGATCCGCTCGGCGGTGAAGGGACGGCCGGTCGGCACTGGCCCGGAATGCCCGGAGTGTCCCGACCTCGCGGCCGACGCGGCGAGCACCACCCAGTTTCCCGAAAGCGGCGCGCCAACGGACCGGTCCCGCCCGTCATGACCGGGTATTCCATGATCTCGGCGCCGTCGCCCAATCACGACGCGCGGCCTGCGGGCCAGCGGATCGAGCTTCTGGTGCTGCACTACACGGGCATGCGCACCGGCGCCGAAGCCCTCGCGCGTCTGTGCGACCCGGCGGCCAAAGTCAGCGCCCATTATATGGTCGAGGAAGATGGGCGCGTGTTTCACCTGGTGCCGGAGGCCCGGCGCGCGTGGCATGCCGGGGTTTCGCACTGGCGAGGTCGGGGCGACGTCAACGGGCGCGCCATCGGCGTCGAGATCGTCAACCCGGGCCACGAGTTCGGCTACCGCCCCTTTCCTGAGCCCCAGATGGCCGCCGTGGAAGCCCTGTGCCGGGACATCGTGGCCCGCCACGCCCTCCCCCCCAACGCCGTGGTGGGCCACGCCGATGTCGCCCCCACGCGCAAGGAAGACCCCGGCGAACTGTTCGACTGGGCGCGTCTGGCCCGCGCGGGCGTGGGCGTGTGGCCGGACCCACCCACGCACAGCGACAGACCAACGGATCCGGCCAAGGCCGTGGCCGGGCTCGCCATCCTCGGTTACGACACCGACGATCCGGTCGCCGCGCTGGTCGCCTTCCAGCGCCGGTTCCGCCCCGCCCTGTTCGATGGCATCGCCGACACGGAGACCTGTCGATTAATCCAGGCCCTAACCGAAAGCCTCAGGAAAAAGCCTCGCCTTTGACCCCAGGTTGCCTTGATTCGGCCCGGTTCAAAGGCCACAACAGGGGTCAGTCGGTCCAACCACTGTGTTCAGGAGACTCCGCCATGACTCGAGTCCGCCGCCTTGCCGCCGCCACCCTTGTCCTGGCGACCGCCGGCCTCGGCCTCACCGCCCCCGCCGCCGCTCAGTCGTCCTCGGCCTCTCAGGCGCCGATTCGGTCCATTGGGGCCGATGACAACCCGCCTATGGTCGCGTTCGAGTGCACCACCCCGGCCGGTCCCCCCGTCCGCATGGAAATGGTGCTCCGCCGCATGGCCGGGCAGGTGTGGGCCTACAGCAGCCTGGAGCGCGGCGTGGACTGCTCCAGCCTGTCCACGGGCGGGATCACCTGCATGTCCGACGTGCTGCGCGGCCGTGGGACGACGCTCCAGAACACACTGAACGACCTGCTGAAGGACGAAAACGTCCGCTGCACCCGCTCGCTCTGAGCCCCCCGGGGTTTGGAGTCTTCGGCTCTCCATCAAAGAGTTAGGGCGCCCCACACTGGGGCGCGCCGCAGGCGACCGGCTCCCTCCCCTGGATAGGGGAGGGTCGGGGTGGGGTCGACGTCGGCAAACGTGACCGTTGCGTGGTTGGCGGCCCCCCTCCCAACCTCACCCTTGGGGGGAGGCGCCTGACCATGATGCACGATCCGAGGCCTTTCAAATGGGAGGCCCCTAACCTTCCCGCAGCGCACCCTTGATCGGCCGGTCCTGCCGGGCGGCCTCAGCCCTCCCCGGCGAGGGCCATTTTCTCGCGCCGCCGCTGCACCGACGAGGGGATCCTCATCCCCTCGCGGTATTTCGCGACCGTGCGGCGGGCGATATCCACCCCCTCCTCGCGCAGAATCGTGACGATCCGATCATCGGACAGAACCTTCCGCGGCGGTTCGGCGTCGATCAGCGCCTTGATGCGCGCGCGCACGGCCTCGGCCGAGTGCGCCTCGCCGCCCGCGCTGCTGTTGATGGCCTGGGTGAAGAAGTACTTCAGCTCGAACAGGCCTCGCGGCGTGGAAATGTACTTGTTGCTGGTCACCCGGCTGACCGTGCTCTCGTGCATGCCGATCACACCCGCGACGTCGCGCAGGATCAGCGGCCGCAGATGCTGGATGCCGTGCTCCAGAAAAGCGTCCTGCTGGCGCACGATCTCACCGGCCACCTTGAGGATAGTCGTGGCACGCTGGTCCAGTGCCTTGACCAGCCAATTGGCGGTCTGAAGGCTTTCGCCCAGGAACGCCTGCACCGCCTTGTCGCCTTTTGCAGCCGGCCGCACCCGCGCCAGATAGCGCCGATTGACCAGAACGCGCGGTAGCGTGTCGGCGTTCAGTTCCACCACCCAGCCGCCTTCCGGATTCGGCCGCATCACCACGTCCGGCACCACGCTCTGGATCGGCTCGCCCTCGAACCGCAGCGCCGGCTTGGGGTCGAGGGCGCGCACCTCGGCGATCATCTCCCGCAGGTCCTCGGCATCGACCTCGCACGCCTTCTGAAGCGCGGCGATATCGCGCCGGGCCAGGAGATCCAGGTTGTCGAGCAGGGCCTGCATGGCCGGATCGAGGCGATTGAGATCCGCCAACTGGAGCGCAAGACATTCCTTCAATGTGCGCGCGAACACGCCCGGCGGATCGAACCGCTGCAAACGCGCCAAAACGGCCTCGACCTGGGGTTCGGGCGCGCCGAGGGTGGTCGCCACGTCCTCCACCGTCGCCGTCAGATAGCCGCAGGGGTCCAGAAGCCCCAGCAGATGCCCCCCGATCAGGAGCTCCGCCGGGTCGGTCAGATCCACGGCCATCTGGCCGCTGAGATGATCGCGCAACGACACGGGGCGGCTGAGAGTCTCCTCCAGGCCACGCATGTCGTCCGAAAAGTCGCTGGACCCGCCTCCGCCCCCGCCCCAAGCGCCGACCGCAAGGCCTAGCTCATCGAATCCGCCGCCGTCGCCACTGGTTGGACCGACCATGTCGCCGGCCCCTGATTCATCCCGGTCGGTGTTGTAGTCTTGATCGAGCGGCGATGGCCCGTCGGTGCCCTCCCCGGCCCCGCGATCGATGATCACGCTAGATTCGGCGTCGGCGCGCACCTCCTGCCGCTCGGGCAGCGAGTCAAAATCCGCCCGTTCGTCCCGCTCCAGCAGCGGGTTTCGCTCCAATTCCTGTTCGACGTACGTCGTCAGATCCAGGTTCGACATCTGCAGCAGCTTGATGGCCTGCTGCAGCTGCGGTGTCATGACCAGACTCTGCGACTGCCGAAGGTCAAGCCGGGGTGACAGTCCCATAAACCACGTGTCCTTGCGCGCTCGGTCGTCTGCGGCTAAAGGCTGAACCGCTCGCCCAGATAAACGCGTCGAACGCCCTCGTGGGCCACGATCTCAGAGGGCGGCCCCTCCATCATCACGCGCCCTTCGTGAAGTATGTAGGCCCGATCCACAATGTCCAGGGTTTCCCGGACATTGTGATCGGTGATGAGGACGCCAAGGCCACGGTTTTTTAGGTGGGCCACCAGATCGCGGATGTCACCGACGGCGATGGGATCAATGCCCGCCAAGGGTTCGTCGAGCAGAATGAAGGCCGGTCGCGTAGCCAGGGCGCGCGCGATCTCCACCCGGCGCCGCTCGCCACCCGATAGGGCCAGCGCGGGCGCATGGCGCAGGTGGGCGATCGAGAATTCCGACAGCAGGCTGGCCAGCATCTCCTCGCGCTGGTCGCGGTCCCGTTCCGACACCTCCAGCACCGCGCGCAGGTTGCCCTCGACCGTCAGGCCGCGAAAGATCGAGGCCTCCTGCGGCAGGTAGCCGACGCCAAGCCGCGCCCGCCGGTACATCGGCAGAGCGGTAACATCCTGGCCATCGAGCCGGATGGCCCCGGAATCGGGCATGACCAGCCCGGTCATACAGTAGAAGCACGTGGTCTTGCCGGCGCCGTTGGGTCCCAGCAGGCCAACCGCCTCGCCACGCCGGACGGACAGATTCACGTCCGTCAGGATCGCGCGGCGGCGGTACACCTTGCCGAGCCCCTCCGCGGCCAGCGTCCCGCGCCAGGACATGCGCTCTGCGTGCTCCTGGTGGTCTTCGGGCCACTCGTCCGGACGATCCAACAGTGCCTCCCTTCGCCCCGCCCCATGCACATCACACAGGCGCCCGTTTCGACCGAAGACGGGCACCGGACGACGCGGTCAGTCGCCGCCGTTTTCGCCCGGCGCCGACGGCGGCCGTTGCGGCGCGATCAGAGCCCGCGCGCGCCCGGTCCCATCGGCCCCCGCACCCCCTTCAAGGGTGCTGACGCCCGTATTCAGGTTGACCACGGCCCGCTCCCCGGCCAACTGGTCGGTTTCGGTGGTGATGGTCACGTCCCCAACCACCGTGGCGATGCCAGCCGGGACGTCATAGACCGCGCGGGCGCCTCGGACAACCTCCTTGTCCGTCGTGATCACGACGTTGTCGAAGGCTTCCAGACGGCTCAACCCTTGCTCCGTTCCGCCCGCGCCATCCTCGCCACCGTCGCCGCCATCCGCCGCAGCGCGGGTCCCGCCGACGGCCGCGTCGGTGAAGTGACCGGTCAGGACGTCGGCCTCGACCGTGTCCCCGTTGACGCGCACGGCCCGCGCATCGCCCCGGGCCACCGCCATGCGCTCGTTCGACCAGTATTCCAGGCTCCGGCTGGCCGTGACGACCTCCGCCTCGGTTTCCATCCGCAGCGGACCACCACGCACGACCAGGATTCCGCTGTCGACCTCGTAGATCGCCGTATTGCCCGTGACCGTGCGCCCGGGCGAGGTGATGCGGGCGGCGCCTCGGGCCTCCATCCGCCAGATTTCCGTAGAGCCCTCTGGCGTCTCGCGATAGTGCGCAATCAGCGTATCCCCGTAGACGCGGTCCTCGCCCTGGATGGCCACGGCGTTGCCGCGCGCGACATACAGGTTCTCGTCGCGCCGCCATTCGATGCCGTCGTCGGCCAGCACTTCAATGGGCGAATCGCCACCCGACAGCGGCCCCTGCTGGGCGCGGACCGGGGCCCCGGCCACCACGGCCAGCCCCAACACACCCAGCACGGCGCCCCCCAACACGGCGCCCCTCAGTACCGCCCCCCTCGGCACAACCCAGAGGCCCGCCCGCGCTCGGATACCCGACCGATTCGTCATGGCGCGATCCTCCCTCCGCCGTCCTGCAACACGAGATGCGCCCGTCCCGTGAACGTCACCACGCGGCCACCGTCGACCATCACGAAGCCATCAGAGTTGATCGTCCCGTCCGGTCCCTGGCCCCGCACCGGGTCCGTCCCGTGGGCACTGTTGGTCTCCAGGTCAATCCGGGCCTCGTCCGTGTGAAACTCGAACCCGTCATCCCGGTACAGCATCACGTCGCCATCCAAGTTCAGGGTTCGGTCGGCTTTGGAATACAGGCCGGCGTTGCCCCGCAACGACAGCCAGCGCCCGCCGCCCAGCGTGATGTCGCCCTGCGGCTTGTCCAGGTTCACCCGGTCCGGATCCTCGGGGACCTCTTCCGCCGCCTCCGCCACCAGGGTGTAGGGCTGGTCCTGCGCATCCACGCCGTGAAAGCGCGGATTCACCAAAGTGCTGGGATTGACCTCGCGCGGATCCAGCGCTGCGAAGCCCAGGGTAAACCGCTCCGTCTGAGACTGAATCTGCGGCCAAGCCAAAACCAGCCCAAGCAGCACCACGGCGACGCTCGGCAGGAGCAGCTTCATGATGGTGACGAACCGGGAGTACCGTCGCGTTCCACCGTGGGAACCGGATCGCTCTCCGGTGTCCTGGCGCGCCGAGTCCTCCGGCCGGTCCGTCGCGTGGGATCGATGATCCGTGTCCGGCGCGTCGTCCCCAGGGGGGGCTGCCGTCCTCGACACACTGTTTTTCGGAGCCAGCTTCATCGCGATCGCACCGTCATCCCGGCTTCACCATCCACGCCCCGATGGCATGCGTCGCGCTTGGTCCGGCCCTCCGACCTCCCGACCGCCCGACGGCTGTGTCCGTCGCGCCCATGCTGGTCTAGTCCACACCGGCCCGCAACAGATCATGCATGTGAATGAAGCCGACCGGGCGGCCGTTCTCGACCACGAACAGGTTCGTGATGCGACGCTCGCCCGCGTTCATGATGTGCAAGGCTTCCGCCGCCAGCATGCTCGGCGGCACGGTCCGCGGGTCGCGCGTCATGATGTCGCCCGCCGGTCGCGCGACCAGATCGGGCGCCATGTGCCGCCGCAGGTCGCCATCGGTCACGACCCCGAGCAAAGGCCCCGGCGTACCGGCCGCGTCCAGGGACGCAACAATGCCGACGCAGCCGAAGCCCTTGCGCGACATCTCGATCAGCGCCCGCGACATCGGGGTTTCGGCGGTCACCAGGGGCAGCGCCTCGCCGCTGTGCATGACGTCACCGACGCGCAGCAGCGCCTTGCCAAGCCGGCCGCCCGGGTGGAACACCTGGAAGTCTCGCGCGCTGAAGCCGCGCGCTTCCAGCAGCGCCACGGCCAGCGCATCACCCAGGGCCATCATCAGCGTCGTGGAGGTGGTGGGCGCCAGTCCGAGCGGACAGGCCTCCCCATGCGGCGGCAGAACCAGGGCCACGTCGCTCGCCTGGGCCAGCGCCCCGTCGGCACGGGCGGTGATGCCCACCAGGGGGATACCGAACCGGCGCGTATAGGCGATCAGATCCGACAGCTCCGGCGTGTTGCCGGAGTTCGACAACGCCAACACCAAATCCTCGCGGCCGATCATGCCGAGGTCGCCGTGGCTGGCCTCCGCCGGATGCACGAACTGCGCCAGCGTTCCGGTCGAGGCCATCGTGGCCGCGATCTTGCGCCCGACATGCCCGCTCTTGCCCATACCGGTCACGGTCACCCGCCCCCGGCAGGCCAGCAGGCGCGTCACCGCCGCGTCGAAGTCGGGGCCAAGCGTGCTCGCCAGCGTGTCCAACGCATCGCGTTCCGCCTGCAGAACCCGTCGCGCACTTCGCAGGGCCGGCGAGTCGTCCGCAGCCGGCTCCACCGTCGGAACCGTCGGTGACAGGGGGGACCGGGTGGCGGAGGAGGACATGAACGGCGTCTCTCGCGGATCGGGGGATCGGAACGCACCAACGCGCTCTGTGCCGAGGGTCCAGCCTGACCCGCCTGGGCGGCCTTGTACGACGGCACGCGCGGCGATCAGTGAGCGAAGATATCCTCCTCCGCCCAGCCGGCCACGTCCAGCGCGGCCCGGTCGGGGAGGAAGTCGAAACAAGCCTGGGCGAGTTCCGTGCGTCCCTCACGCGCCAGCAGGCCCTCCATGTGGGCCTTCAGGCGGTGCAGGTACAGCACATCACTGGCGGCGTACTCCATCTGCTCGCGGCTCAGGGTATCGGCCCCCCAGTCGGAACTCTGCATCTGCTTCGAGATGTCGATCCCGAGCAGGTCCTTGCAGAGCACGCGCAACCCGTGAGCCTCGGTATTGGTACGCCCCAACTTCGACGCGATCTTGGTGCAGTAGATCGGCGCGGTGCGCACCCCGAACCGGGTCAGCAGCATCGCGACGTCGAAACGAGCGAAATGGAAGATCTTGGTCACCGCCGGGTCCGCCATCAGAGCGCACAGATTCGGCGCCGCGGCGCCCGGGTGGATTCGGACCAGATGGCAGACACCATCACCGCCGGACAGCTGGACCAAACACAGCCGGTCGCGGTGCAGCTTCAGGCCCATCGTCTCCGTGTCCACGGCGACGCTCCCGGTGAAGGTCACGTCGGCGGGCAGGTCGGTGTCGTGCAGAATAATCTCGGCCATGAGGGCGGCTTTCTCGCGTCTGTCGTCGAACCGCGTGTGCGGCGGGCGCTTGGCTCCCAATGCGTCCACCATCGCAGCGCGGTGTGCTCGGCCCCACAAACGAAAACCGCCGCGCCGGGTTGAGCCCGATTGCACGGCGGCGGTCGGTACCAAGCATCGGCGAACCGAAGTGGCTCGCGGGCCTTGCTCTGCCCGGTGGCGGGTCCGGACCGTTCCGGTATCCCGCCAACAACGCTCTGTAAAAATGGTGCCCAGGAGAAGACTCGAACTTCCACGGCCTTTCGGCCACAGGTACCTGAAACCTGCGCGTCTACCAATTCCGCCACCTGGGCATTTGCGGCAACGGGGCGTTGGAGGCCGGGTTTCTACCGGGCGGTCCCTTCCCTGTCAACGGGAATTTTTACCGCCCGGCCCAGCCCCCCATTTTTTTTGCCGCGCGACCCGATCCAATCCCGATCGAACCGGCGCCGCGCGGCCCCCCTGTTCACCGTCAGGCCGTACCGGCGTCGCCCCCCTGGTCGGTCTTGTCCGCCTGCTTCTGCAACGCCTGCACGCGCTGACGGAACAGAGCCACGAAATCGATGGGTTGCAGCACAACAGGCGGGAACCCGCCGTCCCGCGTCAGATCCGACAGGATGTTCCGGGCGAACGGGAACATGTGGCGCGGCGCCTCGATGAGCAGCAGAGGGTTCAGATGCTCGGCCGGCGCGTTCACCGACACGGCCGCGCCGTACTCCAGCTCGGCGATGAAGGCGGTCTTCTCGCCGACCTTACCCTGCGCGTTGAGCTTCAGGCGGACCTCGTAGAGCTTCCGCTCCTCGTCGAAGACGCTGGCCTGCACATCGACGCTGACCGAGATCTCAGGCGACGAGCGCATCTCGGTGAAGATGCCCGGCACGTTCGGGGCCTCGAACGAGAGGTCGCGGACATACTGGGCGTTGATGACCAGGGGCGGCGTCTCCTGGCCGGATCCCGGTGTGGTCTGCGGTTCGCTCATCGTTCACTCCCGATTGAAGGGTTGCTTGTTCGGAAAGGGCCGTTCGGGCACGCCAAAGGCCCCGCCGGGCGTACGCCTCGGCGCGGGTTCCGTACCATGATGGCCCGAGTCTGACAACCGAGGGCCCAGCCCGAAGACCGCCCGGTGGCCGCCTTCAGGAGCGGTCGTCGGACCGCCCGTCCTGGGCCTCGTCCGGGCTCTCATTCGGCCCGGCGACTCCGCTCCAGCGGCTGGGTCGGGGCTCGCCCACGTCGCCGTCACCCAGGTCCTCATACTCCCCATCGATGACCGGACCGCGCCCGCCGCCCGGGGTCGGGCCGCGTCCGGCACCGAACGGGTCGTCGCCTCCCGGAGGCATCCCCGTCGTGTGGACATGCAGGCGCCCGCTCTGCTTCAGGCGGTCCAGCGCGAACGCCCGCACCGGCGGCAGGAGGAGCAGGAACCCGAGGCTGTCCGTCACGAATCCCGGGGTGAGCAAAAGGGCGCCCCCCACCAGCAGACAGGCCCCATCGAACACCTCGCGCATCGGCACCTCGCCGCGTCCAAGGCTGGCGCGCGCCCGGTTCAGGGTCGCGACGCCCTGGGCGCGTAACAGCATGGTGCCGATCACCGCGGTCAGGATGACCAGGCCCAGCGTCCAACCCAGGCCGACGACGTCGCCAACCTGGATGAACACGGCGATCTCAAGAAGGGGAACACCAATGAAGGCGAGCAACAGCAAGAAGGGCATGGCGGCGTGTGCCTCGTTTACAGGGGGACAGGAGGCCCGTTCCGCCCGACGGACACGGGCGCGGCGGGGCGATTTCGCCTTGCTCCGCACGGCCGCACTTCTTATGTACCGCCGTGTCGGGCGGTTCACGGGCCGCGCTGAAGGGAACCCAAAAGCCCGATGGACCCACAACGCGGGTTGATCCCGGGTCACGGGTCCCTCAGACTGGATCCCTGGTGACGTGCGGGTCGTGCCGCCGAAGACGTGTGTAGCTCACGGCGACGGTTCAGGTCCAGTATGGGGCCGGCACGGCTCGCGTTTTGGAGCCCAGACCCGACAGGTCTCGAAACCCCGCGTTGGGCGGGCCGGATCGGACACCGGGGCAGACAACGAACGAACACTTCGAGCGCCAACCCAGGCGCATACATCACGTTCCGGATGCGGCGAGACCGTCTCCGGAATCAAGTCGGCGAGTTTCGATCGGCCATGGGCGACAGCTTCCAATTCATCGACATCATCTTTTTCGCCATGATCGCGGCGTTCCTTGTGTTGCGCCTGCGCAGTGTGCTGGGCAAGCGCACGGGCAATGAAAAGCCGCGGCGAACCCCGTTCGACGGCCAAACGAACCAGCGCCAGGGCGGGGACGACAACGTCATTGATCTGCCCGGGCGGCGGGACACCGATAGCGAGGACGCGGAGGGCGACTCCCGCGCCGCCGATCAACCCTCTTCGGCCTGGAGCCGGCGCACCTCCGTCGCGTCCGACGCTGGGGTAGAGGCGATCCGCGCCGCGGATCCGCAGTTTGACCCGGAGGTCTTCCTCGGCGGCGCCCGCGCCGCGTTCGAGATGATCGTGGAGGCCTTTGCGAAGGGCGACAAAGCGGCCCTGCGACCGCTGCTGGCGGACGAAGTCTATGACGGCTTCGCCGGCGCCATCGACGAGCGCGAGTCGGCCGGTGAGGCAATGGAGACCGAGGTTCTCGGGTTCAAGACCATCACCATCGCGGAGTGCCGCATGGATGACCGCATCGCCAAGGTGACGGTCCAGTACGAAACCGACCAGGTCAACGTCGTGCGGGACGGCGAGGGTGCCGTCGTGGACGGGGATCCGGACCACATCGCGCGGGTGACGGACATCTGGACCTTCGCGCGCGATACCGCGTCGCGCGACCCGAACTGGGCGCTGGTGGCGACGCGCACCCCCGACGACGATTGAGATACCCCGGATGGACTGGCGTCGGCCATTCCGTCTGGGCTCGCGCGGCCATGACGTTGCACGTCAGGTCCGTGATGCCGGCGTCGTGGTTCGCCGTCGTCTCGCCAAGCTTCGGTCGTCCGACCCGGGCCCGTCTCATCACCGGACCGTTCTGCATCAGCGTGCGAGCGACTACGCCAAGGCCGTTGCGGCCGGCGTCGGGCCGCGCGCCCAGCACGCCTTGCACTGGTCCCGGAGTCGTGCCCGCGACCTGACGCGGCACGCGCAGATTTCCGCCGAGTTGGCGTTGCGCCGGTGGGAAACCAAGCCCGCCCGCTTTCGTCAGCGCGTCACACTCGGAACCGGGCTGGCGCTTGTCGTCGGGATTGCTGGACTGACCGTCTGGCTGTGGCCGCGCCCGGCCCCGCCGCCGGAACCCCACTACACCCTGGTCAGCCTCCAGGCCCTGCCCGGCTGGCCGTCGGATACGGTGCTCGAGGCCCGCCCGGCCCTGGACCGCTCCTGCGCCAAGCTCGCGAAACTGTCTCCGGACCGGTCCATGGCCATCCAGGGGCACGCGGCGTTGCGGGCTGTCACAGGCACCGTCGCGAACTGGCAAGCGGTGTGCGCCCGCCTCGATCAGGTCCCGGCCGACGATCCGCAAGCCTTCCGGGGATTCTTGTTGCGGGCCTTCGCGGTCTACGCGGTCACCAGCAGCGATGCCGACGCCCACGGGCTGTTCACCGGCTATTTCGAAGCCCACATTGATGCCGCCCGCACGCGCGGAGGCCGATACACCATCCCGGTGTACGGGCCGCCCAAGGATCTCGTGATGGAATCCGGGCAAGGGCAACGCCGGGTGAACGGAGTCCTGGAGCCCTACACGGACCGCGCGGCCATCGAGGACGGCGCCCTGGAGGGCAAGGCCCCGGTGTTGTTCTGGGCCGCCGACGCGGTCGATCTTCACATTCTGCACATTCAGGGCTCCGGACGGGTGACCCTGCCCGATGGCCGGCAAACCCGGATCGGCTATGCCGCGAACAACGGCCAACCCTTCGTGGGGATCGGGCGTCTGGTGCGGGAGCGCGGTCTGGCGGACGGCGCATCCATGCCCGCGATCCGGACCTGGCTACGCACCCACCCCGAGGACGGCCGCGCCCTGATGCGGGAGAACCCGCGCTACATCTTCTTCCGCGAGATCGCCGGCACGGGGCCGGTGGGGGCGTTCGGCGTGACCCTGACCCCGTTGCGCAGTCTGGCGGTGGACCCGCAGTTCCTTCCTCTCGGCTCCCTGGTCTGGCTGGATACGACCGGGCCGGACGGTGTGCCGATTCAGCGGCTCATGGCCGCCCAGGATGTTGGATCGGCCATCAAGGGCATCAATCGCGGCGATGTGTTCTGGGGCGGCGGCGAGGCCGCGTTCGACAAGGCCGGTCGCATGGCCAGCCCCGGACAGACCTACCTGCTCGTGCCGCGTCCAGAACGCCCGGTCGATCCGCTGATGATGTAGGCCGCCGGACGGCACGGCTGTGGCCGCCAGGCGACCCGATTTCGGCGTACCCGGCCCGGATGCGCACGCCAAAGGCCCCGAAATAGCAAAAGATTCCAGACGAACGCCGGTTGGCGGGTGGAAATCCGCAGCCTTAGACTATCGGACGACGACCGGCGGGTGTCGTGCCCCAGCGCGTGGCCTGCCCGCGCCCACCAACAACCGCGAACGGCTGGAGGAAACATGGCCAACTCACCCGCCCCCCAGGGCGTGGCGTACGTCGCGGGCACCTTCGACACCAAGGCCCGCGAGTTGCACTTCATCGCCGACGCCCTGAAGGACCTCGGCGTCGCCGTCACGACAGTCGACCTGTCGACGAATCACGCCGACGCCGTCACCGACATCGGCGCCAAAGCGGTCGCCGCGTTCCATCCCGATGGCGCGGACGCGGTGTTCACCGGAGACCGGGGCAGCGCCGTCAGTGCCATGGCGGTCGCCTTCGAGCGCTTCCTGCTGAGCCGCGACGACATCGGCGGCGTGATCTCCGCTGGCGGCACAGGCGGCACCGCGCTGGCCACGCCGGCCATGCGCGCCCTGCCCATCGGCCTGCCCAAAGTGATGGTCTCGACCGTCGGCGGCGGCAACGTGGCGCCCTACGTCGGACCGTCCGACATCTGCATGATCCCGTCCGTCACCGACGTGCAGGGGATCAACCGCATCTCGTCCCAGGTTCTGGCCAACGCCGCGCACGCCCTGGGCGGCATGATCGCCCACCACAAGGATCCCGATCCAGACGCCAAGCCGACCGTGGCGCTGACCATGTTCGGCGTCACCACGCCCTGTGTGCAGCATGCGGCGGCCGCGCTGGAAGACCGGTTCGACACCCTGGTGTTCCACGCCGTCGGCACCGGCGGTCAGGCCATGGAGAAACTGGCGGACAGCGGCCTGCTCGCCGGCATGCTCGACCTGACCACCACCGAGATCTGCGACCTGTTCATGGGCGGCGTGTTCTCGGCCGGCAAGGACCGGCTGGGTGCGGTCATCCGGTCCGGCCTGCCCTACGTCGGCAGTTGCGGCGCGCTGGACATGGTCAACTTCGGCGCCAAGGACACGGTGCCGTCCAAATACGCCGACCGGAACCTCTACGTCCACAATCCGCAGGTGACGCTGATGCGCACCACGGTGGAGGAGAACGCCCGCATGGGCCGCTGGATCGGCGAGAAGCTGAACCGGTGCGAGGGGCCGGTACGCTTCTTCCTGCCTGAGGGCGGCGTGTCACTGCTCGACGCGCCGGAGATGCCCTTCTGGGACCCGGAGGCCGACGCGGCCCTGTTCGAGGCGCTGGAAACCACCGTGCGCCAGACCGACTCCCGCCGGCTGATCCGCCTGCCCTGGAACATCAACGACGACCGGTTCGCCGATGCGGCCGTCGCCGCCTTCCTGGAGCTTCTGGAGGCATAACGCCGCCTCCCTCCCCGTCTTCCCTGTGTTCTGTCCGGAGACTCCTGTTATGTCCCGCATTCCACGCCAGCAGATCCTCGACACCTTCCGCGCCAAGATCGCCCGGGGCGAGCCCATCGTCGGCGGCGGCGCCGGCACCGGCCTGTCGGCCAAGTGCGAGGAAGCCGGCGGCATCGACCTGATCGTGATCTACAATTCCGGCCGCTACCGCATGGCCGGGCGCGGCTCGCTGGCCGGCCTGATGGCCTACGGCAACGCCAACGAGATCGTGGTTGAGATGGCGTCCGAGGTGCTGCCGGTCGTGAAAAAGACCCCGGTGCTGGCCGGCGTGAACGGCACCGACCCGTTCATGCTGACCGAGCCGTTCCTGAGGAAGCTGGGTGACCTAGGCTTTTCCGGCATCCAGAACTTCCCGACCGTGGGCCTGATCGACGGCGTCTTCCGATCCAACCTGGAAGAGACCGGCATGGGCTACGGCCTGGAGGTCGATGTGATCGCCGCCGCCCACAAGCTCGACCTGCTGACCACGCCCTATGTGTTCAGCGAGGAGGACGCCATCGCTATGACGAGGGCCGGCGCCGACATCATCGTGTGCCACATGGGCCTGACCACCGGCGGCTCGATCGGGGCGGAGACGGCCAAGACCCTCGATGACTGCGTGGGCTACATCAACGCCTGGAGCACGGCCGCGAAGTCGGTGCGCGATGACGTGCTGGTGCTGTGCCACGGCGGCCCGATCTCCATGCCGGACGACGCCGAGTACGTGCTGGCCCGCTGCCCGGACTGCAACGGCTTCTATGGCGCCAGCAGCATGGAACGCCTGCCGACCGAGGGCGCCTTGACCGAGCAGACCCGCAAGTTCGCCGCCATCCGGCGGTAGGGGCTCGTCTCAGGGATGTCTGCGTGCGCGGGCTCCCTTCGGGGAGCCCGTTCCGTTTCGGGCGATCCGAAGGAGCAACCTTGACCCCGCCGGACCACCGCGCTTGCATGAGCGCCCCTCCCGCCCCCCGGCAAGGACACGCCGCCATGACAGCCCAGGCCGCCCTGACCTACCCCGACGCCCACATCCGCGCGATCCTGGCGGACGTGAAGACCATCGCCATGGTCGGAACCTCCGCCAACTACAACCGGCCAAGCTACTTCGTCATGAAGTACCTGCAGGAGAAGGGGTATCGCGTTCTACCCGTGAACCCGACCCAGGCCGGCAACACGATCCTGGGTGAGACGGTCTACGCCTCCCTCGCCGACATCCCGGAGCCGTTCGACATGGTCGACGTGTTCCGCAGCGCCGACGCCGTGCCGGGGATCGTCGAGGAGACCCTGGCCCTGCCTGCGGACACGGGCGTTCGGGTGATCTGGATGCAGCTCGGCGTGCGCCACGACGCGGCGGCGGCGACGGCGGAGGCCGCCGGGCTGACCGTCATCATGGATCGCTGCCCGAAGATCGAATACGGCCGCCTGGGCGGGGAACTGGGCTGGTACGGGGTGAATTCCGGCGTCATCTCGTCCCGCGCCAAGGCCGCGCCCGGCCGGGGCCGTGGCGCCCAAGGCCAACGGGACTTTGGGTTCGCCACCCGCGCCGTCCACGCCGGCGCCAGCCCGGACCCGACCACCGGGGCGCGCAGCACGCCGATCTATCAGACCACGTCCTACGTCTTCGACGACGTCGATCAGGCCGCCGCCCGCTTCAACCTGCACAATTTCGGCCACGTCTACGCCCGCCTCTCCAACCCGACGGTGTCGGTGCTGGAGGAACGCATCGCCAACCTGGAGGGGGGACGCGCCGCCTGCTGCGCCGCCTCCGGTCACGCCGCGCAGTTCCTGACCTTCTTCACGCTGCTCGAGCCGGGCGACGAATTCGTGGCCGCGCGCAATCTGTACGGCGGGTCGATCACCCAGTTCGGGCTGTCGTTCAAAAAGCTGGGGTGGACCTGCCATTTCGTCGATCCAACCGACCCGGAGAATTTCCGGCGCGCTCTGACGGACCGCTGCAAGGCCATCTTCATCGAAGCCCTGGCCAACCCCGGCGGCATCGTCGTCGACCTGGAGGCCGTGGCCGCCATCG
The DNA here is from genome assembly GCF_014197855.1 of Roseospira marina. GTDB lineage: Bacteria > Pseudomonadota > Alphaproteobacteria > Rhodospirillales > Rhodospirillaceae > Rhodospira > Rhodospira marina. Next base: position 122,866 of record NZ_JACIGJ010000001.1, on the reverse strand, counting down.
CGCATGAGGCCGGGATCCCGCTCATTGTCGACAACACCATGGCCACGCCGTACCTGTGCCGACCGATCGAATGGGGCGCCGACATTGTCGTGCACTCCACAACCAAATTTCTCAGTGGACACGGAAACGCCCTGGGCGGCGCCATCGTCGAGTCGGGGCGCTTCGATTGGGCCAAATCGGATAAGTTCCCATCCTTGAGTCGTCCCGAGCCCGCGTATCACGGCCTGACATTCTATGAGACGTTTGGCGACTTCGCTTTTACGACCAAGGCACGTGCCGTCGCCTTGCGTGATTTCGGCCCAACCCTGAGTCCTCAGAACGCCTACCTTACGATCATGGGGATTGAAACCCTGCCCCTGCGCATGCGCCAGCATATCGCGAACGCGCGCACCGTTGCCGCGTATCTCGCCAATCATCCCAAGGTCGCCTGGGTCTCGCATGCCGGGTTGCCGACCTCGCCATTCAAGACGCTGGCCGAGAAGTACCTGCCCGAAGGCCCCGGGGCTGTGTTCACATTCGGTGTGAAGGGTGGCTTCGAAGCCGGTGTCAAAGTTGTCGAAAGCGTAAACGTGTTCAGCCATCTGGCGAACATCGGCGACACGCGCAGCTTGATCTTGCACCCAGCGTCGACCACCCACCGCCAGCTTTCGGACGAGCAGCGCGCGGCCGCCGGAGCGGGCGAAGACGTCATCCGCCTGTCCATCGGACTGGAGGATGCGGCGGACCTGATCGCCGATCTTGATCAGGCGCTGGCCACACTCTGAGGCGCCCACTGGCCAAACGTCATAGGGCCAGGCCGCTTTTGAATCGCGCTAAATCTGTATACAATTGTCGGAGATTTGCGATGACACGGGTCCAGCGACCGGAGCGATTCTCATGTATTCGATCACCGACCCGCTTGCCACGTTTCCCCTGTTCGCGAGCTTAAGCAGCACGGACCGGATCGAGCTTGCCCAGAGGTTCACGCGGCGGCGATTTAACGCACATCGTTTGATCTGCGATCGAAATTCCAAGGACAGCGACGTCTGGTTCCTGCTGGAAGGGCGCGTAAGCATCTCGAATTTCGCGCGAAATGGACGCGAAATCGCCATTGCGGAGTTCGGACCCGGCGATTTCTTCGGAGAAATTGCCGCCATTGATGGCAAGCCGCGATCCGCCTCCGTGACGGCCCGAACGGACTGCGTGGTGCTCGTGCTGACCGCGGACCGCTTCCACACGATGGTTGTGGACTATCCGGAACTCGGCTGGCACATCATGCAGCGACTCTCCACGCTCATTCGAGCCACGAACGAGCGCCTGCAAAGCGTGTCGACGCAGAGTGTAACCCAGCGTGTTTGTCAGGAAATATTAAACCTTTGCGTGCCAAGCCCAGTGGCGCGGGACCACCATATCGTCCACCCGGTGCCCACCCAGGCCGATCTGGGCACCAAGATCGGGGCCAGCCGCGAAACGGTGGCCCGGGTTCTTCTGGATCTCGCCGGGGATGGCATTGTGATGCGCAAGGGCCGGACGCTGACCATCCCGGATCGCGATAATTTACAGGCGATGGTCGACGGCATGCGCCCTGTGCGCGAGGGGGCCAAGGTCGCCTGACGCGCTAACCCGCCCCCGGTGCTACGGGGGGCGCTACGGGGTGTCAAACGGCTCGAGCCAGGTCACATGACCCATCTTGCGGCCGGCCCGCGCCGCGCGCTTGCCGTAGAGGTGCAGGTGCGCCGTCGGATCGGCCAGGATCGCCTCCCATGAGGACGCGGCGTCGCCGATCAGGTTTTTCATGCGGGCGCGGCGCCCGATCAGGTCCGTGGCCCCCAGCGGCAGACCACACACCGCGCGGATGAACTGCTCGAATTGATCCGTCACCGCCCCGTCGAGGCTCCAATGGCCGGAGTTGTGCGGGCGCGGCGCCATTTCATTGGCGAGCAGACGGCCATCGCGCGTCACGAACAGCTCCACGGCGAGGAGACCGACCAGATCAAGGGCCTCGGCCGCGCGCCGCGCCAGATCCCGTGCCGCCGCCCGCACCGGCTCCGGCAGGGGCGCAGGGACCGTGGTCGTGTCGAGGATGTGGTTCACATGCTCGTTCTGGACCGCGTCGAACGTCGCCACCGCGCCATCCGGCCCGCGCGCGACGATCACCGACGCCTCCATGTCGAAATCGACGAACCCTTCCAGAATCGCCGCGTCGGCGCCCAGCGAGTCCCAGACGGCGCCGCAGTCAGCGCCGGCCTCCAGGCGGACCTGGCCCTTGCCGTCGTAGCCGAGCCGCGTGGTCTTCAGGACGGCCGGCGTGCCAAGATCGTCCAGCGCGACGCGTAGGTCGTCGGGTCCCAGCACCGGCCGCCATGGCGCCGTTTCGATCCCCACCCGGTTGAGGAATGTCTTTTCGAGGATCCGGTCCTGCGCCGTCTCCAGCACGGTCCAGGACGGCCGCACCGGCCGCCGCACCGCGAGCCAGGCCACGGCCTCGGCGGGCACGTTCTCAAACTCGAATGTCACCACATCCACGGCATCGGCGAACACCTGCAACGCCTCCGGGTCGTCGTAGGGTGCGACCACGGTCTGCCGGGCGACGCGCGACGCCGGGCTGTCCGCCTCGGGCGTCAGGATCACACAGTCATAACCCAGACGCGCCGCCGCCATGGCGGCCATGCGGCCGAGTTGGCCACCGCCGATGATGCCGACCGTCGAGCCGGGTGCGATGAGCGTCATGGCGCAGGTTCGTCCTCGGGCTCCTCGGCCACGGCCTCGGTCTGGCGGGCCCGCCACGCATCAAGCGTCGCCGCAACCGCCGGGTCATGCAACGCCACGACCGCCGCCGCCAGCAAGGCCGCGTTGACCGCGCCGGACCGGCCAATCGCCAGCGTTCCCACCGGCACACCGGCAGGCATCTGCACAATGGACAGCAGACTGTCGAGCCCTTTCAGCGCCTTGCTTTCCACCGGCACGCCGAACACCGGCACCAGGGTCATGGCCGCACACATGCCCGGCAGATGCGCCGCGCCGCCGGCCCCGGCGATGATCGCCTGAAGGCCGCGCGCCCGGGCACTCTCCGCGTAGTCGTACAGCCGGCGGGGCGTGCGGTGGGCCGAGACGATGCGCGTTTCCGCCGGCACCCCGAGTGTGGCGAGCGTGTCCGCCGCATGCCGCATGGTGGTCCAGTCGGACTGACTGCCCATGATGATGCCCACCTTGGGCGGGGCCGCGCCCTTGGGGCGACTCGTATCGGGATCGTCGGTCATGCCGGCTCACGAAAGCGGGTGAAACATTCGGAAGCGGCGCACCCTAGAGCACAACGCCGGCAAAGGGAATGCCTCGTTGGGGCCGCAACGAGGCCGATGCGATGTCCGGCCCCGATGGCCCGCGGCCGGGTTGCCAAGGTTGCCAAGGACTGCCCGACGGACTATAAGGCCCGCGCGTTCGCCCCAGCGCAGCCGGGGCGCTTTTTTGTTATGTCCGCGGCTCAGGCCGACACCCCCAAGACAACAGGAACCCCCGATGGCTATCGAACGCACGCTTTCGATCATCAAGCCCGACGCGACCCGCCGGAACCTGACCGGGGCGATCAACGCCCGCTTCGAGGAGCGTGGCCTGCGCATCGTCGCCCAGCGCCGCGTCCAGCTCACCCAGGCACAGGCCGAGGGCTTCTACGCGGTCCACAAGGAGCGCTCGTTTTTCAGCTCCCTCGTCGAGTTCATGTGCTCCGGCCCGGTCGTGGTGCAGGTGCTGGAGGGTGAGAACGCCGTCGTCCTGAACCGTGAGGTCATGGGCGCGACCAACCCCGCCAATGCCGAAGCCGGCACCATCCGCAAGGACTTCGCCGAGTCCATCGAGGCGAACTCGGTGCACGGTTCGGACTCGCCCGAGAACGCGGCCAAGGAAATCGCGTACTTCTTTGCCGAGGTCGACATCGTCGGCTAGAGCAAATCCCGAGCGATCTGGAACAGGTCGCGACGACGATTTGCTCCAATATCAGCACTTTAGAGTATTTTGCGTGATTCCGATGTCGCGCAAAATGCTCTAAATCAAGACGTCGACATCGTCGGCTAACGGAATACCGCCGACATTGTCGCCGGATTTGGGCCACGGACGACGGGCGTTTCGACCCGCCCCGAGTGTCCCGTTTCAACGGGCGGAAGCCAAATGGCTTCCGCCCGTTTGCGTGCGTGGCGAAACCATAATCGACGGGGCCGCCCCCCTGCGCGCCGCGGAAAAATATGCGTGCAATTGAGAATTGTTATTCGGCGATGGCTGAGCGCGGTCTAGACCGGGGCGATGGCGGGCCGCAGGGCGCCCGGCCCCGCCAATCGGACACCGGCGCCCCGAACCGTCAGGAGCCGCCATGCGCATCGGATTCACCAGTCAGAACTTTCGCACCATCACCGGCCACGCCGGCCGCACCCGCCGCTTTCTCGTGTTCGAGCTCGCTTCGGACGGCACCGCCACGGAAGTCGAGCGCTTCGACCTGCCGACGGAAATGTCGATGCACGAATTCAAGGGGGAAGGCGCGCATCCGCTGGACACGCTTGATGTCCTCGTCACGAAGGAGTGTGGGGACGGCTTCCTCCAGCGTCTCGCTGGCCGGGGCGTTACCGTCGTGACCAGCCCCGAGGAGACCGACCCGCAGGTCATTCTGCGCGCCATCGCCGCGGGCCAGATCGACGTCCGCCGCCCCGCCACAACCTGCTGCGGCGCCCACCGTGGCCAGGGACATGGCCATGCGCACGGGCATGGTCACACCCATGCGGACGGGCACACCTGCTGCCATGATCGCGAAGCCGGCGGCACCACGTCGGCGGCCTAGAGCCGATCCCCCCACGAAACGGCGATGTCCCGGCGGTGGGCGACTGGACTCAGTCGTCCGCCGTGTCCAGATGGAACCCCTGCGGGCAGTACGGCTCTCCACTGACCCGCCAGTTCGGCTCGCGCTTGTCCGCCGTCGCGAACGGCACGAGGCTATCTTCGGCACACACACACCCGTGGGTCTGACAGAACAACTCCATGTGGTCCTGCGCCTCGCGCTCGGTCAGCCCTCCTGCGCAGGCGGATACGAAGACAACCGGAAGCGCGGCAAGGAACCGGGAACGACGGCGGCAAAACGCTGACGGCATCACGACATCTCATGCTGGGGGCGGACGGCCCGGACCAAAAGGGGTAGCGAGCATACCATATCGGCCCGACCATGCACGTCCGCCGCTGCGGACGCTCGGCCGTGCCGACGCGCCGGTCGCAGGCGCGGCCTCCCGGTCCAAGACGACCGCACCTGGGCTGAGCCCCTGTCGGGTCAGACCATACGCCGGTTCAGAGGGCCGTCAGAAGGCCGCACGGCGCCCAGGGGATCGGACTTCTGGGTCCAGTGCGCCACGACGGAGCAGGCGGTCTCACTATCGACGCGGTCATAGAAATCCCCGGCAGCCTGGGGACCATCGGCGACACCATCTTCGCTCTTGGAGCGGACCTCCGTGATGATCGCGCGGAGTTCCAGGAACTCTATTCGCGTCATGCCGAGCGCCCGGCACACGATCGCCAGGGACTCGAATGCCTCCTCAAACAGAATACGCCGCACCAAAGGCTTGCGGAGGCCCAGGCCCGCGCTGATGAGCGAGACTGCGAGTCGGACGTCGCCCCCTTCCATGGCACACAGACACAGACTTCTCAGGCGGCCCCGGTCGGACACGAGAGCTTCAGCCAAGGCATCGGCCCGGACCGAGAGGACCTCGTCGTCCGGCAACAGCGTATTTTGGGTCCGGACGGCGTCCAAGCCATCGTCGATCACCGCGGGTTGGACGTCCCAGGTCTCCAGGATAAACGTCCGCAACGCGCCCGACACCCAGGCATACAGCATCTCGGCCAAATCCGGGGTCATCTCCGGCCGCATCAAGAGCGGCTCCTGGAACTCCCGCTCCACGCGAGACCGCTCCACGAGGTAGGCCAATGTCACCTCGGCAATCTGCGCCGACTCGTTGTTCAAAAGCTCCAGGATGACCGGGGACTCACGATCGTGGGCGAGCGCCTCCGATACGGATTTGGGCAGGTTCGGGCGGCGGGCGATGGCGATACGATGCTCGATGGCCTTGTGATGAAGCAACTCGATCAGATCCATGTCGCGCAGGACCGCGCTGCGCAGAAGGATCGGATACGCCACATCAATGGGTTCGTTGGCGAGGAACCAGATCAGGTCCCGGGGACATCGGGAATTGTCGGCGAGCAAATTTACGAGGCGGTGGCGGACCGCCCCCTCAACCTTGTAGATCAGGTTGCGGAGAATGTCGGTGACCAGTCCCAGCTCCGAATCGTCGAGAGCCGCGTTCTGCCGGTCCAACAGGTCCGACATGTATGTGGCGAGGTCTTCGCGCGACTCCCGAGATCGCTGCCGGGCGAGATCGAGCAGAATGGCGGCGCTAATTCGCTCCGCTGACCTTGGATTGGCAGAGGTCTGCGGCCCATCCTCCGACCGGCCACCACCACCTATGCGCTCAGGGTCTTCCATCATGCGCGCCCCCGGCCCCGATTCAGATGTATCGAAATCCAAAAGACCATCACCACCCCCCAAAGATGGATCAGAAGGACTTGGGTAGCCCTTGAGGTGGAAAGAATCAACCTTATAGGTGATTTTAGACACATCCATACGCCAAAATATTGCAAGCACTCCATGGATTTTATCACGGATTTGATGCGCCGATTCGCACCCTCCCCCCCCTTGGCCGAGCACGCACCCGAGCCTGAAGTCTTCACGAGGCGGGAAATCGCGCGATGAATCGGCGCCAGACAGGGACTTGCGACCGCCCAAAACACGCAGCAGGACATAAGGGGGCCCCTTATGGATTACGGCCTAAAGGCTAATCCACGCACGAAGGCCAGGGGACGAAGGCACGCGCCCCGCTCTGCGCGGTATCCTCGCGGATACGTCCCCTGTCGTGACGTGCGGTCCGTCCGTCCGGACCATCCCGACCGACCCGCGCCCCTTCTGCCTATTATATACGCAAAACCGGTCCCTTAGGTTCCCCTGCATTTGTTTTCATCAAATTCCGCATTGCGTCCCGGACCGAAATTGGGCATACGGGATCCTAGAGCGGCTAGGGTTCCGGTTCGGCGTGGCGCGCACAGGCGCACAACGACGAACGGCTGGTCCGAGAGCAGCAGCCCTTGGGGTTAACAGCCCTTGGGTACACGGCGGGACAAAAGCCCGGGAGACCTTGTAGGGTTGGCCATTGGCCACCGGCAGGTTTCGCCGTGCGTGTTAAACCCACAAGGTTCGGGACAAGGCAGAACCTTGGGAGTTTGACACCATGAATCCCTTCAAGACGATCTTCGGCACCAGCGCCGTCGCGGCCGCCGCCCTCGTGGCCTTCGGCCTGACCGCCGCCGCGCCCAGCGCCCAGGCGGCCGAAAAAACCAGCTTCAAACTGGCGTGGTCCATCTATGTCGGCTGGATGCCCTGGGGGTGGGCGGCCGACAACGGCATCGTGGACAAGTGGGCCGACAAGTACGGCATCGATATCGAGGTCGTGCAGTTCAACGACTACATCGAGTCGATCAACCAGTACACCGCCGGCGCCTTCGACGGCGTCACCGCCACCCAGATGGACACGCTGGGCATTCCGTCGGTCGGCGGCGTGGACAGCACCGCCCTGCTGATCGGCGACTTCTCCAACGGCAACGACGCGCTGATCCTGAAGGACGGTGATTCGGTCGAGGACGTGCTCGGCCGAGACGTCCATCTGGTCGAGCTGTCGGTCTCGCACTACCTGCTGGCCCGGGCCTTGGCGACCCTCGGCAAGTCGGAACGCGATGTCACCGTGGTCAACACCTCCGACGCCGACATGATCGCCGCCTACCAGACCGACGACGTGACCGCCGTCGTGACCTGGAACCCCCTGGTAGCCGAGATCCTCTCCATGCCCAACGCCACCAAGGTGTTCGACTCCTCCGACATTCCGGGCGAGATCATCGACCTGACGGTAGTCAATTCAGAGACGCTGGCGGACAACCCGGCGTTCGGCAAGGCGCTGGCCGGCACCTGGTACGAGACCATGGGCATCATGATGTCCGACACCGAGGCGGGCCGCGCCGCCCGCGCCGCCATGGGCAAGGCCTCGGGGACGGATCTGGCCGGCTACGACATGCAGATCGCGAGCACCAAGATGTTCTTCGATCCGGCCGAGGCCGCCGCGTTCGGCGCCTCCGAGGACCTGAAGACGACCATGGAGTCGGTGCGGACCTTCCTGTTCGATCATGGTCTGCTGGGCGACGGCGCCCCCAGCGCCGATGTGGTGGGCATCGAATTCGCGGACGGCACGGTGATGGGCGACGAGTCCAACGTCAATCTGCGCTTCACCACCCGTTACATGGACATGGCCGCCGACGGCGCCCTGTAGGACCGGTCAAGACGGGGGCGGCCCCGCGTTCTGCGGGCGCCGCGCCCCGTTCCGGCCCCCTCCTCGCCCCTCTTGTTTCCGCCGTCCACAGGATCGCCGCCATGACCCGTCTGGTGAACAGGCACCCGGACCGTCCCACGCGCCTGCTTCTGGCCATGCTGCCGTTCGCGCTGCTGATCGCCGCCTACGCCATCGGCTCGGACATGCGGTTGGCGGAGAACCCGAACGACAAGCTGTTGCCCTCCTTCACGGCGCTGGGCGACGCCATCACGCGCATGGCCTTCACCCCGGACAAGCGCACCGGCGACTACCTTCTCTGGGTCGATACCGTGGCCAGCCTGACCCGCATCGCCGGCGGGGTGGCCATCGCCACCGTGTTCGGGCTGCTGGTCGGGGTGTCGGTGGGGCTGCTGCCCTATGCACGGGCCACGCTGGGCGGCTTTCTGTCGGCCGTCGCGATGATCCCGCCGCTGGCGATCCTGCCGATCCTGTTCATCCTGTTCGGGCTGGGGGAGCTGTCCAAGTTCGTGCTGGTGTTCGCGGGCATCGGCCCGTTCATCGCCCGCGACATCGCCATGCGCGTGGCCGAACTGCCGACCGAGCAGATCGTGAAGGCGCAGACCCTGGGGGCCTCGACGTGGCAGATCTGCACCCGGGTCGTGCTGCCGCAGATGTGGCCGCGCCTGATGGACTCGGTGCGGCTATCGCTGGGCGCGGCGTGGCTGTTCCTGATCGCGGCCGAGGCCGTCGCCTCCCAGGACGGGCTTGGGTACCGGATCTTCCTGGTGCGCCGCTATCTGGCGATGGACGTCATCCTGCCCTACGTCGCCTGGATCACGCTGCTGGCGTTTTCCTTCGACTGGCTGCTGCGCGTGCTTCAGGCCCGCCTGTTCCCCTGGTTCGCCCCGGAGGGCGCCAGCCGATGAGCCGCGTCGAAGTCCGCAACCTGTGGAAGGAATACGGCGATCAGGTGGTGCTGGAGCGCATCTCGATGGACGTCGCCCCGCATTCCTTCGTCTCGCTGGTCGGTCCGTCCGGCTGCGGCAAGTCCACCTTCCTGCGCATGCTGCTGAGCCAGGAGACGCCCACGCGGGGCACCATCCTGGTGGACGGCCAGCCGCTGGCCAATGAGCCCCAGCCCGATCGCGGCGTGGTGTTCCAGAAGTACTCGGTGTTCCCGCACCTGACAGCAGTAGAGAACGTGGCCCTGGGCCTGGAGTTCGAACGCGCCCCCGTCACCGGGCGGCTGTTCGGCCGCGCCCGGCGGGCCGCGCTGGACGAGGCCGGGGCGCTGCTCGAGGGCGTGGGCCTGGCCGCGGCGCGCGGCAAGTATCCCGCGCAGCTGTCGGGCGGCATGCAGCAGCGGCTCGCCATCGCCCAGGCGCTGGCCCGCAAGCCCCGGATCCTGCTGCTGGACGAGCCGTTCGGCGCCCTCGACCCGGGCATCCGCGCCGATATCCACGACCTGATGCTCTCGGTGTGGTGGGACACGCGCATGACCGTGTTCATGGTCAGCCACGATCTGCGCGAGGCGTTCTATCTGGGCACCCGCGTGGTGGCTTTCGACCGCCCCACCGAAAAGGACGCCGCGCGCTTCGGCGCCCGCATCACCTTTGACATCGCCCTCGATCCGGCCGCGCCCATCAAGGAGCGCCTGCGGGAGGCCGAACACGGCACCGCGACGGATGACCTGGGCGAAGAGTTGGCGGCCATGGCCGCCCAGGCCGACCGGGACGACCCGGCCCCGGCTCCATCAACGCGCCGGGACGACCCGGCCCCCCGCGACGGTGAGACCGCATGACCTCCTCATCCGCGCCCTCCTCATTCGCGACACCGCTGTACGAGGACACCCTGCCCGGCGGGGCCCACTGGTCCTTCACGGTGCGGCGGGGCATCACCCTGCGTCTGATCGACGTCGAGGGTGGCGCCAACGTCGGCATGGTGTTCTTCAACCCGGCCAACACGCTGGAGCGCTACAACGCGCCCGACACGCTGAAGGGGCAGCATACGTTCAAGCTGACCCGGGGCCACTGCCTGTACTCCGACATGGGCCGGATCTTCTGCTCCATCGTCGAGGACTCCGTCGGCTGGCACGACACCGTCGGCGGCACCCTGACCGCCGCCATGGTGGCCGACCGGTGGGGCACGCGGACCTACCAGGAGGCCCGCAACGACTGGACCCAGAACGGCCACGACAGCTTCCTGGTCGAGGCCGCCAAGTACGGCCTGACACGCCGCGATCTTCCCGCGCCGCTGAACCTGTTCTCGCGGGTGCAGGCCGACGAGGCCGGCGCCCTGACCTTCGACCCCGGCAACAGCCCCGCAGGCAGTTCCGTGGCCCTGCGGTTCGAGATGGATACGCTGGTGCTGTTCCACACCTGCCCGCACCCCATGAGCACCGCGGCGGACTACCCGCGCCGCCCCGTCACGTACCAGTTCCATCGCGCCGAGCCGGTGGCGGAAGACGACTACTGCCGCACCTTCCGGCCGGAAAACCAGCGCGGCTTCGCCAACACAGAGCTGTACACGGCCTGCGCGCCGACGGCGGGACATTGAGGCGGGAGGATCGACCCATGCTGACCGAAAGCACACGCGACACCGCCGCCGCCGTTCTGCACGAAACGGTGCCGGCCGGGGACTACTGGATGAAGGTGGTCCGCCAGGGCCAGACCCTGCGCATCCTGGACACCCACGGCAACCAAGCCGCCGATACCCTGTTCTTCAACGCCGACGACCCGGCGGAGCATTACAGCGCGGTCGACACGATCCGCGAACAGGGCAACGTCTACCTCACCACGGGCAGCGTGCTGCGCTCGGACGCGGGGCGGCCCCTGCTGACCATCGTCGCCGACACCTGCGGCCGGCACGACACCCTGGGCGGGGCCTGCGCCACGGAATCCAACACCGTGCGCTATGCCCTGGAGAAAAAGCACATGCATGCCTGCCGGGACAGTTGGCTGAAGGCGGTGCAGGAGCATCCGGAGTTCGGGCTGACCAAGCGGGATATCGCCCACAACATCAACTTCTTCATGAACGTTCCGATCACACCGGACGGGGGCCTGACCTTCGAGGACGGCATCAGCGCGCCGGGGAAATACGTGGAGATGCGCGCGGAGAGGAACGTGATCGTTCTCATCTCCAACTGCCCGCAGCTCAACAACCCCTGCAACGCCTACGACCCCACCCCCATCGACGTGCTGATCTGGGATTAAGCCGTGTTCACAACCGTTCTCGTCGCCAACCGGGGGGAGATCGCCCGCCGGATCATCCGGACTCTGTCCGCGATGGGCATCACTTCGGTGGCCGTCTATTCGGACGCCGATCGCCATACGCCGCATGTGCGGGAGGCTGACCGCGCCGTGCGGCTCGGCCCCGCGCCGGTCGCCGACAGCTATCTGAACATCGAGGCCGTGCTGGCCGCCTGTCGCGAGACCGGCGCCCAGGCGGTGCACCCCGGCTATGGCTTCCTGAGCGAGAACGTGGCGTTCGCCGAGCGTTTGGCCGCCGAGGGCATCGCCTTCATCGGCCCGCGCCCGGAGCATCTGCGCCGCTTCGGCCTGAAGCACGAGGCGCGGGCGGCGGCGGAGGCCGCCGGGGTGCCGCTGGTGCCGGGGTCGGGCCTGCTCGACAGCCTGGAGGCCGCGACGGCCGCCGCCGAGACGATCGGCTATCCGGTGATGCTGAAAAGCACCGCCGGGGGCGGCGGCATCGGCCTGCGCCTGTGCCGCGACGCCGCCCAGTTGGCGACGGAGTACGAGGTGGTGCGGCGCCTCGGCGCCAGCAACTTCGGCGACGACGGCGTGTTCCTCGAAACCTACGTGGAGACTGCGCGCCATATCGAGGTGCAGATCTTCGGCGACGGCCAGGGCGGGGTCGTGGCGCTGGGCGAGCGGGATTGCTCCCTTCAGCGGCGCAATCAGAAGGTGGTCGAGGAAACCCCGGCCCCCACCCTGCCCGACACGGTGCGCCAGGCCCTGCACGCGGCGGCGGTCGCACTGGGACAAGCGGTGGCCTATGAATCGGCCGGCACGGTGGAGTTCATCTACGACGCCGACAGCGGCCGCTTCTTCTTCCTGGAGGTCAACACGCGCCTTCAGGTCGAGCACGGCGTGACCGAGGCCGTGTACGGCGTCGATCTGGTGGCCTGGATGGTGCGGCAGGCGGCGGGCGACATGCCGCCGCTGGATACGCTGCCCCTGACACCCCACGGGGCGGCCATCGAGGTCCGCATCAACGCCGAGGACCCGGTGCGCGACTACCGGCCCGGCAGCGGCACCCTGACGCGGGTCGCCTTTCCCGAGGGTGTCCGGCTGGACGGCTGGATCGAGACCGGAACCGAGGTCACGCCGTTCTACGACAACCTCCTGGCCAAGCTGATCGTCACCGGACCGGATCGCGCCGGGGCGGTGGCCGCGTTGCGCGCGGCGCTGGCCGAGACGCGGATCGACGGCGTCGACACCAATCTGGACTACCTGCGCCAGATCGCCGCCGCGCCCTGGTTCGCGGAAGGCGCGGTCGCCACGCGGGTGCTGGCGGCGGTTCCGCCGAACGCCCGCAGCATCGAGGTTCTGGCCCCCGGCGCCCTGACCACGGTGCAGGACTGGCCCGGGCGGGTCGGCTACTGGGATGTGGGCGTTCCGCCCGGTGGCCCGATGGATGCCCGCTCCTTCCGGTTGATCAACGGCCTGCTCGGCAATCCGGAGGGCGCGCCGGGGCTGGAATGCACCCTGACCGGCCCGACCCTGCGGTTCCTCGGCGACGCGGTAATCGCCCTCGGCGGCGCCGACATGACGGCCACCCTGGACGGCGCGCCGGTTCCCGTGTGGCAGGCCGTCCCCGTCCGTTCGGGGCAAACCCTGGCCTTGGGCACCGTGAGCGGACCGGGCCAACGGACCTATCTGGCCGTGCGCGGCGGTCTGGACGTGCCGCTCTACCTGGGCAGCGCGGCCACCTTTACCCTGGGCGGGTTCGGCGGCCACGCCACTGGGGCCTTGCGCGCGGGCGACGCCCTGCGCATCCGGCATGCCCCGTCGGGCCTTGGCCCCTGCGGCGACCGTGTGCCGGCGAAGCGGCGCCCGGAGTTGACCCATGACTGGGACGTCGCCGTCCTGTACGGCCCGCACGGCGCCCCCGATTTCTTCACCGACGACGACATCGCCACGTTCTTTGACACCGCCCACGAGGTGCACTTCAACAGCGCCCGCACCGGCGTCCGGCTGATCGCACCCAAGCCCAAGTGGGCGCGGGCGGACGGTGGCGAGGCGGGCCTGCACCCCTCCAACATCCACGACAACGCCTACGCCGTCGGCACCATCGACTTCACCGGCGACATGCCGATCATCCTGGGGCCCGACGGTCCCAGCCTGGGCGGCTTCGTCTGCCCGGCCACCATCATCCAGGCCGAGTTGTGGAAGATCGGCCAGCTCAAGCCCGGCGACCGGGTGCGCTTCCACGCCGTCTCACCGGAGGAGGCCGAGACCCGGCGCCGCGCCGCCGAGGCCAGCATCGCCGGACAGCCGGCGCCGGAGCCGCCGCCGGCACCAACGGTCCAGACGTCGCGGTGCGCTCCGGACGGCGCCATCCTGGCCGAGGGCGAGAGCAACGGCACACGGGTGGTCTACCGGCGCGCCGGGGATGCCTACACCCTGGTCGAGTTCGGCCCCGACCAGCTCGACCTGACTTTGCGCTTCCAGGCCCACACCCTGATGGAGTGGCTGCAGGCGGAGCAGGTGCCGGGGGTCCTGAACCTCACGCCCGGCATCCGGTCGCTGCAGATCCACCACGACAGCGCGGCGCTGCCCACGGCGCGGCTGCTCGACACCCTGCGGCGAGCCGAGGCCGAGCTTCCGCCGGTCGACGACATCGCCGTGCCGTCCCGGACCGTCTACCTGCCGCTGAGCTGGGACGACGAAAGCACGCGGGAGGCCATCCGCAAGTATCAGTCCAGCGTTCGCCCCGACGCGCCCTGGTGCCCGTCCAACATCGAATTCATTCGCCGCATCAACGGCCTGAAGGATGAGCAGGCGGTCAAGGACATCGTCTTCGGGGCCGAATACATGGTGCTCGGCCTGGGCGACGTGTACCTGGGCGCGCCGGTGGCGACGCCGGTGGATCCCCGCCACCGGCTGGTGACCACCAAGTACAACCCGGCCCGCACCTGGACCCCCGAGAACGCCGTCGGCATCGGCGGGGCGTATCTGTGCGTCTATGGCATGGAGGGCCCCGGCGGCTATCAGTTCGTGGGCCGCACCATTCAGATGTGGAACCGCTGGCGTAGCCCGCCGCCGTTCGAACCGGGAAAGCCCTGGCTGCTGCGCTTTTTCGACCGCCTGCGGTTCTTCCCCGTGTCGGCGGCGGAGTTGGCCGAGGCCCGGGCCGCGTTCCCGCACGGTGCCTACCCGCTCCGCATTGAGGAGGACGTGTTTCGACTGGCGGACTACCGCGCCTTCGTGGACCGCAACGCCGAGGACATCGCCGCGTTTCAGGCCCACCGCGATCGCGCCTTCCAGGCGGAGCGGCAACGCTGGGCGGAGCTGGGGCTGGCCGAGGTCGTGGAGGAGGACAGCGGGGCCACCGCGTCCGCCGCCGTGCTCGACCTGCCGGACGGCGCGGTCACCGTGGACGCGCCGATCCCCGGATCGGTGTGGAAGCTGCTGGTTGGGCCGGGCGACCGGGTCGAGTCCGGGCAGGACGTGGCGATCCTGGAATCCATGAAGATGGAGATCCGCGTGCCCAGCCCCCAGGCCGGCGTCGTCCAGGAGGCCCGCGTCCAACCCGGCCACACCGTGCAGGCGGGGGAAGCCTTGCTGATTGTGACGACGGCCTGAGCCCGGCCCGCGGTGGCCCACCGCACGGACCGTGCCCCGAACGCATGGACTCCAGTGCACGCGGCGCACGGCGCCGCTTGCACGGGTGCCGGTCGGACGCTGGGCCTCGGGCGGGACCGGCCCTGCTTCCGGCGCCGTCAGCGCTCCTGAATGGTGCGCGGCAGGCTGGACAGAACCTCGGCGCCGGTCTCGGTCATGATAACCGTTTCCGACGCGCCCACCGTCCACAGGCCGGGGACGCGCAGGGTGGCGGGCAGATGGAACACCATGCCGGGCGCCAACACCTCCGACCGGCCGGTGAACAGGTCCAGGATGGCGCCCTCGCCCCAATCGGGCGCGAAGGCCAGCCCCATGGAATAGCCGATGCGCTTGCGGAAGGCGGCGGTGTAGCCCGCCTCGTCGATCACGGCCTGCGCGGCCTCGTGCGGAGCAGCGCAGGGCTGTCCGGGCCTAAGCGCTGCCAGGGCCGCGTCCAGGGCACGCAGGGCCGCGTCCATCATGCGCTGGGCGTCCGGCGGCGGCGTCCCGATCCACACCGTGCGCATCAGCGCGGCGTGGTAACGGTCGTGGCATCCCGCCAGCTCCAGGAACAGCGGATCGCCGAGCGCCAGCGGGCGGCGACGCCACGTCATGTGCGGCAGGCCACTGCGCGGGCCGGAGGACACGAGGGGCTCCATAGCCATCGCCTCCGACCCGTCCAGGACGGCGGCGGACAGCATGGCGGCGGCGACGCTGTTCTCGGTCTGCCCGGCCGAGCAGGCGGCAAGACCCGCCGTCATCGCCACCTCGGCATGGCGAGCAGCCAGCCGGACGGCGGCCTGTTCCATCGGACTCTTGATCAAGCGGAGCCCAGGGATCAGGTCCGATCCGTCCAGAAACGGGGTGCCGCGCCGGCCTTCCAGATGATCCATGAAGCGCGGCGACAGAAAGAACCCGGCGCGTTCGATGGCTACCCGCGCCACGCCGTGCCGACGCAGCAACGCAAGCAGGACTTCGGCGGGATCTTCGCCGTCCTGATAGGCCACGATGTCGGTGAGCCAAGTGTTCGCCATCGCCCCCGGCACCTCAAGCTGGCGCACCAGCAGCGTCGGGGCGCCGTCGGCGGGCAGCACCAGGGCCTGGAAGGCGAAGTAGCCGGCCGTCTGGCGACCGGAGAGCCAGAAGATGTTTTCCGGCCCGGTCACGATGAGAGCGTCGAGGCCGGCCCGCCGCATGGCGGCGCGGGCGCGGTCCTGGCGGGCCTGGAACTCCTCGGGGGGGAACACGGCCTCCCGCCCGGTGAGGGACTCCGGGGGCGTGCCGGGGCACGAAACGGGGGACGACGGGGCCACGGGGGCGGGACGATCCAGGGTCAACGAAAACGGTCCTGTGTCGGAGAGGGGATCAGGCGCGGTCCAGCCATTCGAGGAACCGGGCCCGCGCGCTGTCGAAATGCTCTTCCATGGCCCGGCGCGCGCCGGCCGGGTCACGGCGTTCGATGTGATCGATGACGGCCAGATGCTCCCGGGCCTGCTGGGTGAACCGGTCGTGGGTGCGTGTGATGCTGCACCGACGGGCGACCGCGCGCAGCTCGTCGAGAATGCCGGGCAGCAGGGTCAGGCGGGCGGCCAGCGCGATGCCGGCGTGAAACCGGTTGTCGCTGTCCCAGAAGGTATCGAACGGCCAGTCGTCCTTGTCGAGGTAAGCGCTCATGTGCTCCCGCTCGACCTTTAGCTCTGGAGTCAGACCGTAGAGGGCGGCGGCGCGCTCGGCGGCGGCGCCTTCCAGGATGCGGCGGGTCTGCACGATCTCCAGCAACTGGATCACCGTCACCGGCCGCGCCACCAGGGCGCCGTTCGCGAGCCGGCACAGCACGTCCTCCTGCTCAAGACGGGCGATGGCGCTGCGCAGAGGCGAGCGGGAGACACCGCATTCCTCCGCCAAGCTCCGCTCGCTCAGCACGTCGTCGGCGCCGTAGCCCCCGTCGAGGATCTTGCGCTTGAGGATCTGATAGGCGCGTTGCGATTGGGAGTCCGGAGAGCTCATGGCGCACAGGCTTCCACGAGGCCGGCGGCCAGGGCGTCGATGGCCTCCGCCAGATCGGCGCGGTCCATCGCCTCGTCCGGATTGTGACTGCCGTTCTGGTTGCGGATGAACAGCATGCCCGCCGTCCATCCCGCCTGGGCGAAGGCGGCGGCATCGTGTCCGCCGCCGGACAGCATGCGGCGAACCGCCCGCCCCTGCCGCCCGAACGCCGCGTGTAGGCGATCGGTCAGGTCCGCAGACAACGGCGTGGGGACGCTGCGCGATGGCGCGCCCAGATCGAAGGTGACCCCGCGGGCCGCCTCGACGGCCGCGATCTCGTTTCGCAGCACGGCGTCGGCCCGGTCCAGCACCGCCGTATCGTTGGAGCGCAGATCAATACAGAAGGACAGCGCACCCGGGACCTTCGCGAAGGCGTGCTCCGGACCGGCGGCGTCCACGCGCCCGACCGTGACGGCCAGATCGTGGCCCTCGGCCAGGATCGCCGCCCAATGGCGGTCCATGGCGGTGATCACGTCGGCCAGCGCAAAGACCACGTCGGCGCGGCTGTGCCGGGGCGCGCCGCCCGAATGGGCCCAGGTTCCGGCGATGCGCGCGGTCCGGTAGCGCAGACCGCCCCGGATGGCGGTGACCAGGGCGAAGGGCTCGTCGGCCTCCACCAGAACCGGGCCCTGCTCGATATGGGGCTCCAGGAATGTGGCGGGCGTCCGGCCCGGCCCCCGCAGCACGGCGTCGGGGTCCCCGCCCTCGGCGCGCATATGGTCGGCCAGGGTGCGGCCGGTGTCGGCGCGGCACACCGCCAGATCCTCGGCGCGCAAGCGCCCGGTGGCCGCGCGCGAGCCGATGTAGGAGGCGGGAAACCACACGCTTTCTTCGGCGCGGGTCACGGTCACGACCAGATCCACCGGCGGCGGCGTATCGCGTTCGATCAGCGCCGCCGCGAGGGCCATGGCCCCGGCCACGCCGGCCGGTCCGTCGTAGCGGCCGCCCTGGGGCACGGAATCCAGATGAGAGCCAACATACAGCGCCGGCGCGCGCCGGTCCCGACCCGGCAGGCGGGCGAACAGGTTGAGGGCGGCGTCCCGCTCCACGGTCAGGCCCAGCCGGCCGGCCTCCTCGGCGATCACTGCGTGGGCGCGACTTTCCAGCGGATCGTAGGACGGGCGGGTGACGCCCGGGCCGGGCGCGGAGATCGCGTTCACGCCATCGAGGACGCGATCGATGGTCTCGGTCAGAGCGCGGGTCATGCCGGGATCTCCAGGGTTTCGGGATTGAGCAAGGTCGACGGCCGTCCGCCGTGCAACAGGGTCAGCACGTGCCCGGCGGCGGCCAGGGACACCCGGCGCCGGGCTTCCTCGGTCGTGCCGCCGACATGGGGCGAGAGAATCACCCGGTCGGTGAAGGCGGCCAGGGGCCCCCGGGCGACATCGGGCGAGGCCACATCCAGGCCGGCGGCGGCGATCCGCCCCGTGGCCAGGGCGTCGGCCAACGCAGCCTCGTCCACCAGACCGGCCCGGCTGGTGTTGACCAGGATCGCGCCCGCGCCCGGCGCGATGGCACCCAGCGCCGAGGCGCCGATCAGGCCCCGGGTCTCGGCGGTCAGGGGCGCGTGCAGACTGATCAGGGCGGCGCGAGCCAGACCGTCCTCCAGCGGAACGACCGCGTCGACCCCGTCCGGGGGCGGCGACCCCGGACGGTGGGGCGTCAGGATGGTCATGCCCAGGGCCGCGCGCAGGGCGGCGCCGACCCGTGCGCCGATGGCGCCCCACCCGATGATCAGGGCGGCCTTGCCGTGCAGTTCGGTGAAAGGCGCGCTCTCGCGGAACCCCGCGTCGCCACCCCAGACGGCGCGGTCGGCAGCGGTCAACCGCCGGGCGGCGGCGAAGGCCAGCCCGAGGGTCAGTTCCACCACCGACTGCGCGTTGACGCCGGGCGTGTTGCACACCGCGACCCCCCGGGCGGTGGCGGCCGCGACGTCGACCACATCATAGCCGCTGCCATGGACGATGATGCCGCGCAGCCGGGGCGCCGCGTCGAGGGCGGCGGCCGAAAAGCCGGCGTCCCGGGTGATCGCCGCATCGCAGTCGCCGACATGGGCCGCGACGGAGGCCATGTCCGGGGCCGGGCACAGCACGGGCGTCACACCGCCCTCCACCAGGGCGTTCAGGCCGGCGTCGTGAATCCGTTGGATGATGAGGCACTTCTTGGGGAACTTCAGGGCGTGCGTCACCGGGGCACCTCGCCCAAGGCGTAGCGTTCCAGGCACGACAGCACGGCATCGCGGGCGTTGCGCAGATGCGCGACGGTCAGGCGCTCGGCGGTGTCGGCGTCGCCGGCCCGCAGGGCGTCGAGGATCGCAAGATGCTCATGGGTGCCGGCCAGGAACCGTTCGGGTACCCGGGTGCGGTCGAACATGTACGTGCGCAGCCGCAGCCGGTCCAGGGTGCGCAGGAGGATCGGGTTGTTCATGGATCGCGCGAGCATGCGGTGAAAGGCGTCGTCGATGCGCCACTCATCCTCGGTGAAGCCGGCCGGGTCGCCGCTGCCACCCGTGCCGTCGGTGGACGCGCCGTCGGCGGCCAGGAAGGCGCGAAGCCGGTTGGTCATCTCGTCGAACAGCGTGTTCGGCAGGGTGACGGCCGCGCGCGCCGTCTGGGCCTCCATGGCCTCGCGCAGGAAAAAGATTTCCTCGATCTCCGCCGGCGTCGGTGGCCGAACGCGCAGGAACCGGCCCTCGCGGCGCAACAGGCCTTCGTACTCCATGCGCTTGATCGCCTCCCTCACAGGAGTCCGCGACATGTCGAGGCTGTCGCTCAGGCGGGCCTCGTGCAGGGCGGAGCCGGCGGGCAGAACGCCGGAAAAGACCATCTCGATGATCTTCGCATAGGCTTGCTGAGACAGGGGGCGGGTCATGCCGAACCTCCGTCGAGATCGCCGACGACGCCGTCGATCAAGTTCACGTCCAAAAGCAGCGGTGTGTCCGGCCGCCAGCCCTCCGCCGGCACCAGACCGTCGAGCAGGGCACGCAGGGCGCGCCGCTCGGCGATCAGAAGGTCCTCCGCCGTGTCCCGGTCCACGCGGGTGAAGCGAACCACCTGTCCGGTGGGCATCTGGGCCAGTCTGGGCAGGTCCACCGACGCGACGACGGCCATCTTTGGATAGCCGCCCGTGGTCTGGCGCTCAGCCATCAGGACCATGGGCTGGCCCGATCCCGGCACCTGCACCGAGCCCATGGGCGTGCCGTCCGACACGATGTCGTGGCCCCGGTGGGCGGTCAGGACCGGCCCCTCCAGCATCTGAGCCATGCGGTCGCGCGCCGGGCTGATCCGGTAGGGCTCGCTCAGCAGGCGGTCCCAGGCCGCCTCGTCGAAATGGTCCGCTTGCGGGCCGGCCAACACGCGGATGGCACTCTCCACCGGCCGCCAGGGCCGGCGCAGACGGAGATGGGGTGCGCCCTCCTCCACCGTGGCGGCGCCCAAAGGCACGGTGTCGCCGCTGCGCAGAACCCGGCCGTCCAGACCGCCGAGGCCGGTGCGCAAATGGGTGGCGCGGGCCCCCAGAACCGGCGGCGTATCAAGGCCGCCCGCGATGGCTAGATATCCCCAGACGCCATCCTGGGGCGCGCCCAGCTCCAGCCGCTGTCCCGGGGTCACGGGGTGGCTCTGCCACGCGGGGACGGCGCGGCCGCCGATGGTCACCGCAACGTCGCCCACCGCTGCGATGCGAACCGGGGCGGAGACGGTGTAGCGGCCGCCCGGCCCGGCGAATTCCAGCGCGGCGGCGTCGGGGGCGTTGCCGACCAGGGCGTTGGCAATCGCCAGCCGGGCGGGATCCATGGGGCCGGACGCGGACACGCCCGCGTGCAACAGGCCGGGGCGGCCCCGGTCCTGAACCGTAGTCAGGGGGCCGGCGCGCTGTACCGTCAACGACGGAGTCATCGGATGTCGGGCTCCACAATGGTCGTGCCGGCCGCCACGGCCGCGTCCAGGCGCTCCGCGGTGGCGATATCTATGGGCTCGAATCGGACCCGGTCGCCGGCCCGCATCAGGAACGGCTCGGCCCGTTCGGGGTCGAACAGCCGCAGCGGGGTTCGACCCAGGAAGCGCCAGCCGCTGGGACCGGGCACCGAGTTGATGTTGGCCTGCTGGCCCCCGATACCGATGGCGCCAGCCTCCACGCGCTGCCGCGGCTTAGGAAGGCGGGGAGTGTGCAACGCCTCGGGCAGCCCACCAAGATAGGCGAAGCCGGGCGCGAAGCCGATCATGTGCACTCGATACTCCGGCGCGGTGAACGCGGCGATGAGGTTGGCGACGGACAGGCCCTTGTCGGCGGCCAGGGTCTCCAGATCCAAGCCGGCCGCGCCGCCGAAGACCATCGGCACGCGCCACAGACGGTGGATGGTTGTCGCCCGGGTCTGGGCGCGGGCGCGCTCCAGCAGCGCCGCACTCAGGTCGCGGCCGCGTGTCACCTCGGGATCGTACAGCACCAGCAGCGACCGGTAGGTCGGCACGCACTCCAGCAGGCCGGGGATCGGGCTCTGCTCCAGGGAGTCCGCCAGAGCGATGACCCTCTGGTTGATCGCATCGTCGATCCGGTCGGCGAACTCGACCGTCAGGGCCTGATCGCCGGCGGGCAGGATTCGCGGGGCCGTCGTCATGACCGTGACGCCAGCAGGTCGGGCAGCCAGGACACGATGCCCGGGAAGACCGCCAGCAGCAGGGTAAAGGTGGCCGTGATCAGGAAGAAGGGCAGCGCCGCCCGCGCGATGGGGCCAATGCGGCCGCCGATCAGGCGCTGGATCACGATCAGATTGAATCCCACCGGAGGCGTGATCTGCGCCAATTCCACAACCAGAACCAGGAAGATGCCGAACCAGATCTTGTCGTACCCCGCCGCCAGCACCAACGGCAAGGTAATCGGCAGGGTCATGACGATGCAGGACATGCCTTCCATGAAACAGCCGAGGATGACGTAGAACGCCAAGAGCGCGAGGATCAAAGTGAAGGGCGAGAGGTGCAGCCCCTGAATTGTGGCGGCAACGAAGCGAGGCAGGCCCAGATAGCCCAGGCCGACGGACAGGAACATGGCGCCGATGATGATGAAGCCGATCATTGAGCAGGTCTGGGCGGCGTGAAACAGCGCCTGCCCCAGGGTCCGCCAGGACAGAGCCCGCTGATACACGCCCAGCAGAAGGGACCCGAGCACACCGACGGATGCGGCCTCGGTGGGCGAGGCAATGCCGCCATACATGGAGCCGACCACGCAGACGATCAGCAGCAAGAGCGGAGCCAAACCCTCCCCGCGCAGCGTGGCCAGCTTTTCGCGGAAGCTGCTCGGCGGCGGTGGGGCGCCGACCAGGCTGGGATTCAGCGTGGCGCGGATCGCCAGATACAGCATATAGGACAGCGCCAGCAGAGCCCCCGGGACGATACCCGCCATGAACAGCTTGAGGATCGATTCCTCGGCCAGCACACCGTAGATGATCATGATCGTCGAGGGCGGGATGAGAAAACCAAGGGTGCCCGCACCCGCCAGACTGCCCGTGACAAGACTCCGGTCGTAGCCCTTGGCGATCAGCTCCCGGGCCGTGATGCGGCCCACGGTGCTGGTGGTCGCCGCCGACGAGCCGGAGACGGCCGCAAACAGCGTCGAGGCCAGCACCGTCACATGGCTCATGCGGCCGGGCAGACGGCGGGTCCAGGGCGCGAGCCCGTTGAACAGCGATTCAGCCACCTTGGTGTGGAACAGGATCTCCGCCATCAGGATGAACAGCGGCAGGGCGAGCAGCTCCATGCTGGTCGAGGCGTTCCACGCCTGTTGGGCCAGCAGCTTCTCGATCGGCATCTGTGGACGGAACAGCGTCAGAAGGCCGACGCCGGTGCCCAGAAGCCCGAGGCAGATCCACACCCCGGTTCCGAGAAGAAAGGCGAGCAGGGCCACAAGGGCCAGGGAGACGGTTCCCATCAGAGCGCGTCCTCGATATCGGGTCTGTCCACGTGTCCCTCTCCCAGCAGCACCCGTAGGAACTGGGCGACCAGCGCCAGGACGAAGACAAGCGCGCCCAGGGTCATGAGCGATTGGGGGATCCACAGAGGGGTCTTGACCACCGAGGCGGCGGTGGACCCGCGTACGTACGACAGCCAGGCCATGTCCCCGAGGGCGTAGACCAGCGCCAGAGACACCAGCATCCCAAGCACGCAGGCCACCCCTTCCGCGATCCGCGCCGGTCCCGGCGGCAGGAGTTCGAACAGAACGGTGACCCGCACATGGCCGCTGTTTTTCATCGTGTTGGCCGCCGACAGGAAAAAGCAGCACCCCATGCCGTACGCGGCGAAATCCCAACTGAAGGCCAGGCTCTGCCCCAGGAGATTCCGGGCCAGCACCTCTGACAGGATCAGGAGGAACAGGCCCGCCAGACAGGCCGCGCCCAGAACGGCGGCGGCGGTGCAGAGGGCATCGATACGGGAAACAAGGGTTCGGGTCAGGGCCTCAGGACGGGCTGGCATGCGTGCCTCCAGTCAGCCGGACTGCGGGAGCACTCCCGAACTGGGGAGCGCCCGGCGATCCGGCATTGGGCGCCTCCGGCACAGGGCCGGAGGCGGTGGTCCGGCCGGGGTTAATTCCCGCGGGCTTCCAGGTAGGCGTCGATGTACGGCGCAGCCTCGGGCACGCGCTCCTTGAACGCATCCCACATCGGCGTGGCGCGCTCGATCAGGGCCGCCTTGAACGCGGGGGACGGGGCGGTGACGGTCATGCCGTGGGATTTCAGCGTGGCGATCTTGGCATCGTCCTCGCGGCGGCTGGTCAGCCAGAACTCGCCCTCCAAGCGGCGCGCCGTGTCCTCGATGGCGACCTGATCCTCCGGCGACAGGGCGTTCCAGGCGTCCAGGTTCACGGTGACGATGTTGCTGGAGGCCTGCCAGTTGAACGTGCTCATGTAATCCATGAACTCCCAGAACGACCCGTCCACGCCCGACGAGGACGAGGTGGTCACGCTGGAGATCGTGCCCGCCGCCAGCGACGGCACGACCTCGCCCCAGGGCATCTGCAACGGGGCGGCGCCCAGGCGGTTGAAGAAGTCGTACCCGTTGGCATCGACGACCCGCATCTTCAGGCCACTCAAGTCTTCGATGCTGTTGATCGGGGTCTTGGCGTACACCGCCTGCCCCGGCCACGGCACCATGTAGAGCAGCTTCTGATTCATCGAGGCCGCCACCTCCTCGAGCTTCGGGCGGAAGAACTTATGCAGCAGGGCCAAGTCCGGCATGGTCGGCGCCAGATAGGGCAGGGTCTCAATGCCCAGGATGGGCGCCTCGCCCACCTGCTGGTTCATCAGGATATCGGCGATCGGCACCAGGCCGTCGCGCACGGCCGCCATGCCCTCTGGGCCCTTGATGCCCAGGGCGCCGCCGGAGTGGACGGTGATCACCACGTCGCCATCGGTGGCGGTCTCGACCGCGTCGGCGAAAATCTTAGCGTTCTGGGTATGGAAGTTGGATTCCGGCCAGACCACGGACATGTCCCATGTGGTCTCCGCGAAGGCCGGAACGCTCGCCGCGGCGGCGGTCAGAAACGCCAGTGCGGCGGTGCGTATGGCAATGACTGTCATGGAGATCGCCTTCTTCGGAACAGGGGTTGTGAGGGAGAGACGAGAGGTGTCAAATGGCTTGCGTTTTCGGTATACCACCTGTATGTCCAGACACATCGGATCGTATGATGGTTTTTTGCGCAGCGCAATGGGGCTGAGCTGTTTTTGGGCAAGGGGCGTTTTTTAGCCCTAAATTCAATAGGGTATTGGAGGCTTTTGTGGCCGTCACACTCGACCTGAACTGCGATATGGGCGAAGCGTTCGGCGCCTACACCATTGGCGATGACGCGGCGATGATGGACCTGATCACCACCGCCAACGTGGCCTGCGGGTTCCACGCGGGGGACCCGGCGGTCATGCGCCGGACCATCCTGGCGGCCAAGGCCAAGGGCGTCGCGGTGGGGGCGCATCCCTCGTTCATGGACCTGTACGGCTTCGGCCGCCGGCGCATTACCGGCGACCGGCCGGAGGATCTGGAAGCGCAGATCGTCTATCAGATCGCCGCCCTACGCGGCATGTGCGCGGTCCTGGACTGGCCGATGACCCACGTGAAAACGCACGGCGCCCTGGGCAACATGGCGGCTGAGGATCCGGATCTGGCCGCCCTGTGCGTGCGCGCCATCCAGGCCGTGGACCCGACGCTGGTGTTCATCACCCTGCCCTATTCGGAAACCATGACGGCGGCGGAGAAGGCGGGGCTGCCGGTGGCGTGCGAGATCTACGCCGACCGGACCTACGACGACGCGGGCACGCTGACCTCCCGCCAGCGGCCCGACGCCGTCATCCACGATCCGGCCCAGAGCGTCGATCAGGTGCTGTCCATGGTCGTCGACGGGCTCATCCCCACGGTGGGTGGCCAGAAGCTGCCGGTTCAGGCGGCCACGCTGTGCGTGCACGGCGACACACCCGGCGCGCCGGAGACAGCCCGCGCCCTGCGGCAGGCCCTGGCCGACGCCGGCGTGGCGATCGCGCCCTTCCCCACCGCGTCCCGGCCGGGCTGAGCCCGACGCGCGGGGCGCCCCGTCCCCTGACCCGAAAGAGAAAGAAACCGATGTCCGTTCGGATTGGCCGCGACACCCGCGGCGTCTACATCATCAGCGCCACGCCGTTCACGGAGAGCGGAGCGCTGGACCTGGACAGCCTCGACCGACTGATCGACTTCTACCTGGAGAAGGGCGTCGACGGCATCACCGTGCTGGGCATGATGGGCGAGGCCGACAAGCTGACGCCGGAGGAACGCCGCACCGTGCTCGATCGGGTCCTGGCCCGCGCCGGCCGTGATGTTCCGGTGGTCGCCGGCGTGTCCGATCCGGGTCTGGCGAACCTCGCCGACCTTGGGAAGTACGCCATGGACAAGGGCGCGGCGGGCGTCATGGTGGCGCCGGCGCGCGGCCCCATCAAGGATGAGCGCATCGTCGGCTACATGCGTCAGGTCTGCGCCGCCCTGGGGCCGGACGTGCCGGTGGTCTACCAGGACTTCCCCCAGAGCACGGGCGTTCCGGTCTCGACCCGCGCCATTCTGGAAATGACGCGGGAGCTGCCTCAGATCGTCATGCTGAAGCATGAGGACTGCCCGGGCCTGCCCAAGATCACCGCCCTGCGCGCGTCCGAAACCGACGGGGCCCCGCGCCTATCCATCCTGTGCGGCAATGGGGGGCTCTACCTGCCTCAGGAACTGGGCCGAGGCGCCGACGGCGCTATGACCGGGTTCGCCTATCCGGAGGCCCTGGTGGAAACCGTGCGCCTGCACGCCGCCGGCGACGCCGACGCGGCGGAAGACCTGTTCGATTGCTACCTGCCTCTCCTGCGCCACGAGCAGCAGTTGGGCGCCGGGCTGGCGCTGCGCAAGCATGTCCTCATGCGCCGGGGCGTGATCGCCTCGGCCACCCTGCGCGCCCCGGCCGGGGGGTTGGGGGCGGTCGATATCGCCGAACTGGAGCGCCTGATGGGGCGCACCGAACGCAGATTGAAGGAGCGTTGAAACCATGGATCTGGGATTGACCGGCAAGAAGGCGCTGGTTCTGGCCTCGTCCCGCGGCTTGGGACTGGGCATTGCCGAGGCGCTGGCCGCCGAAGGGACCGAGGTCCTTCTGACCGGCCGCGACGCCGAAGCTCTCGCCGCCAACGCCGCCGCCATTAACGCCCGCGGCGCGGGCACGGCCCACTGGGTCGCCTCCGACCTGTCGGACGCGGGCTTTGTGGAGCAGATCGCCGCCGCCGCCGAGGCCACGCTGGGCCGGGTGGACATTCTGGTGAACAACACCGGCGGCCCGCCCCCGGGTCCGGCGACCGCCATGGACGAGGCCACCCTGGCCGCCCAGGCGCAGGCGATGGTGTTCCATGTCATTGCCCTGACCAACCGTCTGCTGCCCGCGATGCAGGAGGCCGGATGGGGCCGGGTGCTGACCTGCGCGTCCTCCGGCGTGCTGCAACCGATCCCGAATCTTGCCCTGTCCAACACCCTGCGCGGCGCGCTGGTGGGCTGGAACAAGACCCTCGCCAACGAGGTTGCCGCCTCCGGAGTGACTTGCAACATGCTGCTGCCGGGCCGCGTTCACACCGACCGGGTGGACCAGTTGGACGCCGCCGCCGCCAAGCGGACCGGCAAGGACATCGACGCGGTGCGCGAGGGTTCGCGGGCGACGATCCCGGCCGGCCGCTACGGCACGGTCGCCGAGTTCGGCGCGGTGGCGGCCTTCCTGTGCAGCGGACCGGCCAGCTACATGACCGGCTCGGTAATCCGGTGTGACGGGGGAGCGATCAAGTCCGTCTGATCCCCGCGTCCGTCTTGAACGACAGAGAGCCGAGTCCTGTTCAAAGGAGGCCCGGTCTGAGGGTCTACCTTTGAACGATCGGCTCTCAGGGGGCGCGGCCCGGTCTCCCCCCGCTGACCGACCCGGATCGTGCGTCCGATGCCATCCGAGTCCCGGTGCCGCGTCCCCGTTTTGATCCGCGTCTCCCCTGCCTTACGTCGTCCCTGCCCTTTCTCCCCATCCTCTCGATCTGTCAGGAAGCGCCCCCTCCGCCATGAGCCTGTTGTCCACTCGTTTGAGCGTCGTTGCGCCATCGCCCACGATCGCTATCACCCGTCTGGCCGGCGAGTTGCGCCGCCAGGGACGGGACGTCATCGGCCTGTCCCAGGGCGAGCCCGATTTCGATACGCCCCAGCCGGTCAAGGACGCGGCCAAAGCTGCGATCGACCGGGGCGAGACGAAATACACCGATGTGGACGGCACGTCGGACCTGAAGCAGGCCATCGTCGAGAAGTTCGCGCGCGACAACGGGCTGACCTACGGCCTGGATCAGATCAGCGTGGGGACCGGCGGCAAGCAGGTTCTGTTCAACGCGCTGTATGCCTCGGTCGACATCGGTCAGGAGGTCATCATCCCGGCGCCCTATTGGGTGTCCTATCCGGACATGGTTCGGCTGGTCGGCGGCGTGCCGGTCGTGGTGCCCTGCCCGGAGGAGCAGGGGTTCCTGCTGGACGCGGACAGCCTGCGCGCGGCCATCACGCCCCGCACCAAGTGGCTGATCCTGAACTCGCCCAGCAATCCGACCGGGGCCGGCTATGACGCCGACCGGCTGCGGGCGCTGGCCGACGTGCTGCTGGAGCACCCCCATGTGCATGTCCTGAGCGACGACATGTATGAGCACATCCGCTACGACGGCTGGGCGTTCACGACCATCGCGGCGGTCGAGCCGCGGTTGGCGCCGCGCGTGCTGACCGTGAACGGCGTGTCGAAAGCCTATGCCATGACCGGATGGCGCATCGGCTACGCCGGAGGCCCGGCCCCGCTGATCAAGGCCATGGCCACCGTCCAGTCCCAAAGCACAAGCAATCCCAGTTCGGTCTCCCAGGCGGCGGCCGCCGCCGCGCTCCGGATGCCGCTCGATTTCCTGGAGGAGCGCAACGCGGCCTTCCGCGAGCGCCGCGACCTCTGCTTGGCGGCGTTCAACGCCATCGACGGGCTGAGCTGCCAGACGCCGCAGGGCGCGTTCTATCTGTTTCCGTCCTGCGCCGGTCTGCTGGGGCGCAAAACGCCCGCGGGCCGCGTGCTCGACAGCGACGTGGCGGTGGCCGAGTACCTGATGGAAGCGGCCAACGTGGCCGTGGTTCCGGGCACGGCCTTTGGGCTCGCGCCGTACTTCCGCGTGTCCTTCGCGACGTCCCTCGAACGGCTGCGCGTGGCCTGCGCGCGCATCGCCGACGCGTGCGATACCCTGAGCTAGGAGCCCCCTCCCATGGCGATTCGTCCTGAAATCATTGAAGCCCTGTCGGGCATCTCCACCGCCACCCTGACCACGGTCCTGCTGAAAAAGGGCCTGCGGAACGTGTGGATGCGCGGCACCAAACCGATCAAGCCCGGCCAGGGGCGCGTGGTGGGGCCGGCCTTCACCCTGCGCTTCGTGCCCGCCCGCGAGGACCTGGCCACCCCCGCGTCCTGGGCCTCGCCCATCTCCACCCGCGCGGCCATCGAGGCGATGCCCGAGGGCTGTATCGCCGTGGTCGACGCCATGGGCGTGACCGACGCCGGCATCTTCGGCGACATTCTGTGCCGCCGCATGGCCAAGGTCGGCGTGGCCGGTCTGGTGACGGACGGCGTGGTCCGTGATCTGGACGGTGTGCTCGCCTCCGGCCTGTCGGTGTGGTGCGACGGCGCCGCCGCGCCGCCCTCCGTCGCCGGTCTGACCTTCGTCGATTGGGGCCAGCCGGTCGCGTGCGGCGGCGTGGCGGTGTTCCCAGAGGATGTCGTGGTGGTCGATAACGACGGCGCGGTCCTGATTCCGGCGGCCCTGGTCGACGAGGTGACCGCCGCGGCCGTGGAGCAGGAGCGCCTGGAAAGCTGGATCATGTCCGAGATTGAGCGGGGCGTGCCGCTGCCCGGTCTCTATCCGCCGAACGCAGAAACCCGGGCGCGTTACGACGCCTATGTGGCCCATCAAGGCTAAAGCAAAATCCGAGCGATCCGGACCAGATCACGCCCCAACACACTGGGGACGATTTGCTTTGGTCGCATAGACCGAAGGCCGATCGCGTCAAGACAGGGTCCGACCGTGATTCCGTTTTGGCGCGATCCGAAGGTCGCGCGCCATGCTCGCGGGCCGAAACTCGTGTCGATCCACCGCAGGACCGCTGCCGCAATGGCCACGACAGCGCCGACGGTACGCGCGAGGGTGTCGACGTGCGTGACGATGCGTCGCACATCCTGGAGCCCCCGCACGCGCGCTTGGCGGCATCACGCCTGAGCACGCCGCGCTGCGCGCCGCAGAACCCCATGTCCGCGCGTTCGGGACAAGGACACCGAATCGTTCGTCACGGTCCCGGATAACGTTTTGAAAACGGTGAATGAAACACCTGAGATGGCGACCCCGGCAGGGCTTGAACCTGCAACCTCCGGTTTAGGAAACCGGCGCTCTATCCAGTTGAGCTACGGGGCCATTCCCGATCACGGACCGGTGTGGCGTCTGGGCCTCTCAGTATCAGATTGGCCCCGGCCTGACCAGTCCGGCGGGGCGCCACGCTGCCGCCATATTCCTGATTCCAAGCCGAGACGATGTGTTTTACGATACCGTCATGTCGGAGTCGGAAGCGTACCGACCCACACCGTGCTGTGTCGAGAGTGTCCGTGCCGTTTGAACCCGTTCACACACCCGCGCCCTTCGGCGAGGCGTCGTCATCTGTGTCGCCGTTCGAAACCGCCCACAGCGGATCGGCGACGATGGCCGCCCCCCCGATCCGCCGGACTCGCGACGCCACACCGCCGCCCGCAGCCAGCGGGCATCCGGCCGCCGTGGCGCGACCGATCTTCATCGCGCTCGACCTGGGCACGAACAACTGCCGCATGCTCGCGGCCCGACCGGATCCGCGCGGGGGGTTCCGGGTCGTGGACAGCTTTTCCCGCATCACACGCCTCGGCGAGGGCCTACACGAGAGCGGGCGTCTGTCCGAGGCCGCCATGACGCGCACCATCGAAGCCTTGCGTGTCTGTGCGCGCAAAATGGCCCGCCATCGCGTCGCCGGAACGCGGATGGTTGCCACGGCCGCCTGCCGGCACGCCGCCAACACAGAGGCTTTCCTGCACCGCGTTTTCACCGAAACCGGGCTGCGGTTGGAAGTCATTCCCCCGAATGAGGAAGCGCGCCTTGCCCTGGCCGGCTGCTCGCCCCTTCTGCGAGCCGGCACCCAAGGCGCTGTCGTGTTCGACATCGGCGGGGGCAGCACCGAATTGATGTGGGTGGCGGCCGACGGCGCCCGCGACGGGCCGACGCATCGACCCCGTATCGTCGATATGGCGTCGCTGCCCCTGGGCGTCGTGACGGTCGCGGAGGCGCGCGGCGGCGACCTGTGCGACGCCAGCTACGCCGCCGTGAAAGGCGACGTGCTCGCCGCGCTTGCGGCGTTCGACGCCCGCCACGGCATCGCGGAGCGCCTAGCCAGCGGCGACAGCATCCAGATGCTGGGGACCTCCGGCACCGTCACGACGCTGGGTGGCGTCATGCTCGACCTGCCCCGCTACGACCGCGACAGCGTGGACGGCCTGGAGGTCGATTTCATTTCCATCCAGGCGGTGAGCCGCAGGCTGCGGCACATGAGCTGCGTCGAACGCGCTCATCACCCGTGCATCGGCGGGGAGCGGGCGGACCTCGTGGTCTCCGGCTGCGCCATCCTGGAAGCGATCTGTGACATGTGGCCCGTGGGTCGGCTTCGCATTGCCGACCGGGGTATTCGCGAGGGTGTTTTGATGGACCTTATGGGCGCCGCGGAGGCCTCAGCATGAGCCGCCGCAGTCGGAGTGGTGGTAGCGGCAACAGCGGCACCGGCAGCAAGGGATCCGGAGAGGGCGGCAAGGCGGTCGGGTCCGCCCGCAAGCTGCACACCCGCGTGCGCACGGCCCGAGGCCGCAAACCCTCCTCAACCCGCTGGCTGCAACGCCAGTTCAATGATCCCTACGTGCTGGAAGCCCGTCGGCAAGGATATCGCTCGCGGGCGGCCTTCAAGCTGATCGAGCTGGACGAGCGCTTCCACCTGCTGAAGCCGGGCCTGCGCGTGGTCGACCTCGGCGCCGCGCCGGGCGGCTGGACCCAGATTGCCGTTGATCGGGTGCACGCCGGAAAGGCCACGAACGCCGGTCTCGTGGTCGGTGTCGATATCCTCGAATGGGCGGAGGTCGCGGGCGCGCACTGCTTCACCCTCGACTTCATGGACCCGGCGGCGCCGGAGATCATCCAGGGGCACTGCGGCGGTCCGGTCGATCTCGTGCTGTCCGACATGGCGGCCCCCACCACGGGCCACACCCAGACCGACCACCTGCGCATCATGGGGCTGGCCGAAGCCGCCTGGGACTTCGCCGAGCACACGCTGGCACCGGGCGGCGCCTTCGTCTGTAAGGTGTTCCAGGGTGGGACGGAGGATTCCCTGCTCTCTCGGATCAAAATGCTCTGCGCCAACGTCCGCCATGCGAAGCCGCCGGCCAGCCGCAAGGATTCGGCGGAGATGTATCTGGTCGCACAAGGATTCCGTGGGCGCCCCGACGACAGGGACCCCTGAACCGGGTCCGAATGCCGCATCCTGTGCTCGCGAGGACGCCAGCCCCCTTGGCGGGGGCCGGCTGGCGTGGCATATCCCCGGGCACCCCCCGTCCGACGTTGCCCAGGAGATTCCCGTCATGCCCTTCCCCGAGGCCCTCACCTTCGACGACGTGCTTCTCGTGCCCGCCGCGTCCGAAGTCCTGCCCCATATGGCGAACGTCCGGACCCGGGTCACGCGGTCGATCGAACTCGCGATCCCGCTGATGTCCTCCGCCATGGACACCGTCACCGAAAGCGCGATGGCCATTGTGATGGCGCAGTCGGGCGGCCTGGGCGTCATCCACAAGAACATGGACATCGCGGCCCAGGCCGAAGAGGTCCGCAAGGTCAAGCGGTACGAGTCCGGCATGGTCGTCAACCCCGTGACCATGTTCCCGGACCAGCCGCTTGCCGACGCCCTGGCCATGATGGCGCACCACAAGATCTCCGGCATTCCGGTGGTCGAGCGTGGCGACGGCCGGCTGGTCGGCATTCTGACCCACCGCGATGTGCGCTTCGCCACCGACCCGGGCGAGCCGGTCAGCGCCTTGATGACCAAGGAAAACCTCATCACCGTGGCGGAGGGTGTCACCCAGGACGAAGCCAAGAAGCTGCTCCACCGCCACCGCATCGAGAAGCTGCTGGTGGTGGATGATGCCTATCGCTGCGTCGGGCTCGTCACCGTGAAGGATATCGAGAAGGCCACGACCTTTCCCTACGCCGCCAAGGACGAGCGCGGGCGTCTGCGCGTCGCCGCGGCGACCGGCGTGGGCACGGATGGCATCGCCCGCGCGGAGGCCCTGCTCGACGCCGGAGTCGACGTCGTCGTGGTCGACACCGCGCACGGGCATTCCCGCGGTGTCATGGACGCCGTGAGCCGGATCAAGGCCGTGTCCAACTACGCGCAGGTGATCGGCGGAAACGTCGCCACCCCGGACGGCGCCCGTGCCCTCATCGATGCCGGCGCCGACGCCGTCAAGGTAGGCATCGGCCCCGGTTCCATCTGCACCACACGCATCGTGGCCGGTGTGGGCGTGCCACAGTTCAGCGCCATCCTGGAAACCTCGGAGGTGTGCCGAGCGGCCGGCGTCCCCCTGATCGCCGACGGCGGAATCAAGTACTCGGGCGATCTGGCCAAGGCCATCGCGGGCGGCGCCGACGTGTGCATGGTGGGCTCGCTCCTGGCCGGCACGGACGAGGCGCCCGGCGAGGTCTTTCTGTACCAGGGCCGCACCTTCAAGGCCTACCGGGGCATGGGGTCGCTGGGCGCCATGGCGCGCGGCTCAGCGGATCGGTATTTCCAGGAAGAGGTCACGGACAACCTGAAGCTCGTCCCGGAAGGCATTGAAGGACGGGTCCCTTACAAGGGCGCCACCGGCACCATCCTGCACCAGCTCGTCGGCGGCCTGAAGGCGGCCATGGGCTACACCGGCAGCGCCACTATCGCCGACATGCACACCAAGGCGCAGTTCCGCCGCATCACGGCCTCAGGCTGGCGCGAAAGCCACGTGCACGACGTCGCCATTACCCGCGAGGCGCCGAACTACCGGGAATCCATGTAGGTTACCCCAAACACACGCCCCTAAAAAAACCGGGTCCCGCAAGGGGACCCGGTGTCGGGCGGCTGCTCGACGGCCATCAGGTCGGGATCAGGACCGCTGCGGGATGCCCCTCTAACGGACCGCCCGCCTGATGATCCTGTCCGGGAGCACTCGTGTCAGTGCATACCGCTCAGGCGTAGGACAGCATTGCCCCAGTCCGCCGAATTCGGTGCGGCGATGGTCGGGTCTGGGCCGTCAGCAAAGGCCATGGCATCCCACGAGGCGCTCATAAAGCCGTGACCCGTGGACAGACCCACATGAAGGAGCATGCTCAGGGCAATGACAACCACCACCCCGGCCGCATGCTCAAGGGGTGTAAAGGTCTCTTGCCGCATGATAGGCCTCCGTTTCAGCCGCGTCCTCTTGGCGACGACCTCCTAATCGCCAACACACGGACTTTCACGTCAACATTGTATATTCTGCCTGTACTTTAGCGTATTCAAGCTGATTTTTCAAGAAACGGTGAGCGCCCCGCTTTTCCATCAAATGCAATCTATCTCGACCCACCGAAACCCGAAAAAGGACCGGATGACGCGCCCCGTCCCACGCCATGGCCTGGACGGAACGAAGATCAACGCCTTGGGATCAAAGGTCAAAAAAGGCCTGCGGTGTCACGGGCGGGCGGTACAGGCCCACCGGTACTAAGGGAAACTATCAGCCGATTGCGGCAACTTCATGGTGTGCCATGCAAAACGGCTCGCGCAGACACATTATTTTGGCATGCGCAGCAGGGACACCCGTCAGCGCCCGACCAGAGACGCCAGCAGCAGACGCCCTGTTGGCGGCCGCAGCCTCATCACCCGCGCGTCGAACGGATCACCGTCCGCGCGCCGCAGGGTCCGCAGCCCCTGCTCCGCCAGCGTGCCATGGCGCAACATGGGCCGGGCACATCGCGCCGCTTCGGCTCGGAACGCCCGGGCCTGGGCCAGTTCGGCGTCCGCCAGCCTCAGCACGGCCCGGACACCGGCGCGGATCGCGGACCGCTCAGTGTCCCGCCCCGCCACGATTGCCGCCGGATCATAGCCGGCGGCGCGAGTCGCATCGGCCGGAAGCCGCAAGCGCCCCTGGCGGATCACTACGGGCGTGGCGCGCACCAACGCCACGAGGCCCCAGGCGGTCCCCACATGACGCGCCGCCGCACGGCTGGCCGCGTCCGTGGCGCCGAGCACCAGCCCCGCCGCTTCCACCGTCGCGCCGGCCGTTCCGAACGCCAGTCCGCGCAGGGCGGCCCCGTCCGCTGGCGGGTCGGGGGTCAGATCGTTCACATGGGCCTCCAGCAGCTCGTGCAGCAGAGTCGGTCCGCTGGCCCCCGGCCTCGCCCCCAAGGCCGGCACCGCCAAGGCGGGCAGCGTATGGACGGCCAGGGCCTCCGCCACCGGATTCCCCCGCGCCGCGGCGATCGGGTCCGCGGCCTCGATCACATCACGCCAGTATTGGAGCCGCATGACGCCCATCAACGGCTCGCGAACACGGCCGGCGACCTGCGCCAGCTCAGCGGCCAGGGCGAACAGGCCGAACAACGCCTCGCGCCGCGCCGGGGGCGCCATCAGTGTCAGAACGAACCGATCCCGATCCAGCCGCCGCACCACATCGGCGGCGGGGGACAAGGCGGGCGCTTTTGGGTCTCGGTCATCCGTCTGGCCCAACAGGCCGGCCTCCTTTGGAACGATTGTACACTTCACAGGAGCATCAACGGGACCTATGTACGCTGGTGACCCCGCACCCCCAACCCAGGTTTCACACGTTTAGACGAGGTTGAGAATGGCTTTCGAACTCCCCCCCCTGCCCTACGACACGTCGGCGCTTGAGCCCCACATGTCGGCTCAGACGCTGGAGTTCCACCACGGCAAGCACCACAACACCTACGTCACCAACCTCAACAACATGACCAAGGACACGCCCATGGCCGACATGGCCCTGGAGGACGTGATCATGAAGGCGTGGGCGGACAAAAACACCGGCGTGTTCAACAACGCCGCACAGGTTTGGAACCACACCTTCTTCTGGAACGGCATGAAGGCCGGCGGCGGCGGTGCGCCCACCGGTGCGATCAAGGACAAGATCGACGAGGCCTTTGGCTCGTTTGACAAGTTCAAGGACGAATTCAAGGCCGGCGGCGCGGGCCAGTTCGGGTCCGGGTGGGTCTGGCTGGTGCTTGAGAACGGCACCCTGAAGATCGCCAAGACCCCCAACGCCGAACTGCCGATGATCAACGGCCAGATCGCGATTCTGACCTGTGACGTGTGGGAACACGCCTACTACCTGGACTACCAGAACCGCCGGCCGGACTTCCTGTCCACGTTCCTGGAGAATCTGGTGAACTGGGACTTTGCGAACGAGAACCTCGCCAAGGCCACCTAATCCCGCTCGCTCCGTGGGGCCACCGAACAGCCGCCCGGGAGTCTCTCCCGGGCGGCTGTTTCTTTGTGCGGAACAGCAGGACCGCCTCGGCGGGCCACGACCCGGCATGCGGCGCCGGTGCTTCAGTGGGCCGGACGCGCCGCCTTTTGCCGATAGAGGGCGGCGTCGGCGCGGGCCAGGACATCCTGCATCGTCAGACCGGGCTCGAAAGCGCACAGCCCGCAGGAGACCGACAGCGGACGTGGCCCGTCCGGCATTAGAACGACGCGCTCGGCGACGGTGGCGGTGATGCGCGCGGCGATGTCCTCCGCTCCCGCCCGGTCCGTATCCATCAGGACGACCCCGAATTCGTCGCCCCCCAGGCGCCCAAGAAGATCCGAACCGCGGGTGCATTCGACCAGGGCCGCCGCGATCTGGCGGATGGCCTCGTCCCCCGCCGCATGCCCGCCCTGATCGTTGATCGGCTTGAGCCCGTCCACGTCCACCATGAGAAGCGCGACGGCGTTTCCGGGACGGGCCGCGTAGGCGATCATCCGCTCTAATTCCCGTACGAACGCGCGTCGGTTCCGCAACGGCACCAGAGGATCGGTATCGGCCAGGGACTCCGCGCGGTTCAAGCGCTCACGCAGCGACGCCACCTCATCGTGAAGCTGGCTCACCTCGGCGAGCAGCCGGTCCATGGCGGCCTGCACGGGGGGCGTCATATCGCTGTCGGGAATGCCGAGAACATGGGCGACGGGCCGGTCGAGCCCTTCGCCGCGCGCCGTACCGGCCGCTTCATCCGACGAGGACGTTCGCCCATAGACCCGGGTCCCACGTGACGGGCCCGCCCGCTCTGGAATCCTCATAAGCCCGCCCCACAACCATTCGACAGCGTGTCCTGTTGTAACAGGGGACACACCCGGCATCAATCAAAAGCGTACAATTTAATACAAAACGACGACGTCAGTGATCCGGTCGAAACACCTTGCCGATGCACGCCGGGGCGTTCAGCCGGATTTTCGTCTGATCGCGTGAGATCAGCACCAGCACCACGATCGTGGCCAGATACGGCAGCATGGACAGGATATGGGAGGACACCTCGACGCCCAGGCCCTGCGCATGAAGCTGGATGATGGTCACACCGCCGAACAGATAGGCGCCCAGCAGCACCCGACCCGGCTTCCACGTGGCGAACACCACCAGGGCCAGCGCGATCCATCCCCGCCCAGCGGTCATGTTCTCCACCCACATCGGCGTGTAGGCCAGGGACAGATACGCCCCCGCCAGCCCCGACATGGCGCCGCCGAACAGGACGCACAGATAGCGGATGCCGATCACGGGATAGCCGATGGCATGGGCGGCGGAATGATTCTCCCCCACCGCCCGGACCACGAGACCCGGCCGGGTGCGATACAGAAACCAGCTCACTGCGAAGGTCAGGGCGACCGACGCATACACCAGCGGATCCTGGGAAAACAGAACCGGGCCGACCAGCGGCAGGTCGGACAGCCACGGAACGTACACCGACTCCAGGCTCTCGATGGGAATACCGATGAAATCCTTGCCGACGAACGCCGACAGGCCAATGCCGAAAATCGTCAGGGCCAGACCGGTCGCGACCTGATTCGACATCAGGCTGAGGGTCATGACCGCGAACAGCAGCGCAACCAGCATGCCGGCGATTATGGCGGCAAGCAGCGCCAGAGCGAGGCTTCCGGTCGCCACGGCGGTTGCGAACGCCGCCACGGCCCCCACCAGCATCATGCCCTCGACCCCAAGGTTGAGGACACCGGACTTCTCCGTCACCAGTTCGCCGACGGCCGCCAGGGCGAGCGGTGTAGCCGCGCGGATGGTCGCCACCAGCAGGGCGACGATGGCGTCGAGACCGTCCATGTCAGGCGCCTCCCGTCCGCGTAGATGCCCGGGACCGGGCGGGGCCGGATCCGAACCGAATCCGATGATGGATCAGCACATCCGAGGCGAGCAGGAAGAACAGGATCATCCCTTGGAACACGCCGGTCATCGCGCGTGGCAACCCCATCTCGATCTGCAAGGTGTCGCCGCCCAGATAGGTCAGCGCCATGAACAGGCCGGCCACCAGGATGCCCAGCGGGTGTAGCCGCCCCAGGAACGCAACGATGATGGCCGTGAAGCCGTAGCCGGGCGAGATTTGCGGGTGCAGCTGCCCGATTGGGCCGGCGACCTCCACCATGCCCGCCAGCCCGGACAACGCACCGCCGCACAGAAGGCCGAGCCAGACCACCCGCGCCTGACTGAAGCCCGCATAGCCGCCCGCCCGGGGCGCCATGCCCATGACCTTGACCTGAAAGCCGATGAAGGAGTGCATCAGCAACACCCACACCACCCCGACGGCCACCAGAGCGAACAGCGCCCCGGCGTGCAGGCGCGTGCCCTCCACCAGCGCCGGCAGCAGGGCGGACTCGCCAAACAGCGCCGTTTCGGGGAAATTGAACCCGTCCGGGTCGCGCCACGGCCCGTGGACAAGGTAGCCCAGCAGCAGGCTTGCCACGTAGCTCAGCATCAAGCTGACCAGGATCTCGTTCGCGTTGAACCGGGTCCGCAGCAGCGCGGGAATGGCGGCCCAGAGCATACCGCCAACGATGCCCGCGCACACCATCACCGGTAGCAGCCAGGGTGCTTCCGCATCCCCGACCGCCAGCGCGACACCGCCGGCAAAGATGGCCCCCAGGATCAACTGGCCCTCGGCCCCGATGTTCCAGACATTGCCCCGGAACCCGACCGACAGGCCCAGCGCACAGAGCACAAGGGGGGTCGCCTTCACGATCAGCTCGGTCAGACCGAAGCTCGTGGTCAGGGGCGAGATGAAAAAGATGGTCAGCGCCCGCACCGGATCGTGACCGAGCGCCGCGAACAGGATCAACCCGGCCACTGCCGTCAGCCCCGCCGCCACCAAAGGTGTCAGGTACACCATGACGCGGGAGCGTTCCGGCCGCGCCTCCAGCCTAGGCCACATCGGCCGGTCCCCCCTTGCTCGGCCCCATGCGTGCCGGTGCGCTCTCGGCCCGCACGGCGGTGCCGGCGCCGCCCTCGCTATCGAACAGGCCCCCCATCAGCAAACCGACGTCCTCGGCCGTCACGGCATGCGTCGGCTGGCTCTCTGACAAACGCCCACCCGCGATGACGGCAATGCGGTCCGACAGCGTATACAACTCGTCCAGATCTTGGGAAATCACCAGCACCGCGGCGCCCCGATCCCGCAGATCGACCAGCGCCTGATGAATGGCCGCCGCCGACCCGGCATCGACACCCCAGGTCGGGTGCGCGGCGACCAGAACGCGGGGCGCCTGAAGGATCTCGCGGCCGATGATGAACTTTTGCAGATTGCCACCCGACAGACTGCCCGCCGCTGAGTCGCTGCTGCGCGCAATGACATTGAAGGCGTGAATGACCCGGCTGGCGAAGCCGTGCGTCTGACGGCGGTGCACCAGCCCCCGGCGCACCAGCCCCCCGTGCCGGTACGCCGACAGCAGTGCGTTCTCCGCCAGGCTCAAATCCGGCACCGCGCCCTGTCCCAACCGTTCCTCAGGCACCACGGCCAGCCCCAGATCCCGGCGTGCACGCGGCCGTAAATGGCCGGCGGGCGTGCCGGCGATGCGCACCGCGTCGGCCCGCGCCACCAACCGCTCGCCTGAAAGCACGCGCATGAGGGCGTTCTGGCCGTTGCCGGCCACGCCGGCGATGCCGAGGATCTCGCCCGGACGCACCGCCAGCGACACGTCCCGCAGGTCCGTTCCGTGCGGATCGTCGCGATCGACATCCAGGTTTTCGACCACCAGCAGCGGGGCCGTCTCGACGCCGGCCGCGGCCCGGCGTTGCGTCAAGTCCGGAACGTCGGTGCCGATCATCATGCGGGCCAGCGAGCGCGCGGTCTCCTGCCCCGGATCGACCGTCGCCACCAGCCGGCCGCCGCGCAGAACCGACGCGCGATCACACAGCACGCGAATCTCATCCAGCTTATGCGAGATGTAGAGGATCGAACGCCCCTCCCCCCGTAGCCGCCGCAGCACGTCGAACAACGCGAGCGCCTCGCGCGGGGTCAGGACAGAGGTCGGTTCATCCAGGATAATCAGGCGCGGATCGCCCAGCAGACAGCGCACGATCTCGACCCGCTGGCGCTCCCCCACCGACAGTTCATGCACATGCCGGTCCGGCGCCACGGCAAGCCCGTAGCCGTCCGATACCGCCCGGATCCGCTCGGACAGGTGATCGAGGGATTCCGCCGCGTCGAGCCCCAGCGCGACGTTTTCCGCCACGGTCAGGGACTCGAACAGCGCAAAATGCTGGAACACCATACCGATGCCCAGCCGACGCGCCTCCGCCGGGCTGGTGACACGAACCGGGCGCCCGTCCCATAGGACCTCGCCCGAATCGGCGGCAAGAACCCCGTTGACGATCTTCATCAGGGTGGATTTGCCGGCGCCGTTCTCGCCCAGCAAGGCGTGGCTTTCACCGGGCATGACCGCCAGATCGACGCGGTCGTTGACCAGGACGCCGGGAAAGCTCTTGCAGATGCCCCGCAACTCCAGGCGCGGCACGCCCGGCGCCGTCATCGGGCGGGTCTCCTGCATCTCAGTCCCTTTCGTTACCGCCCGTGCCCGCGGGTGCGCCTGCGGTCTAGGCCAGTCCGGCGTAGGCGCCACGGAAATAGAGCAGCGGGCGGTCCTCGGATGTGACATCCACCCGGGTCACCGCCCCCAAAATGATGGAATGATCACCGCCCTTGATCACCTCGTGCGTATCGCACTCGATCGCGGCCACGACACCCCCGATCAGGGGCGCCCCGTTGTGGCCCGGCGCGTGCTCGACCGCGGCGAACCTGTCGTCCCGCCGCGTCGCGAACCGGTTGGAGAGCTCGCGCTGGCCTTCCGCCAGAATGTTGACGGCAAACGGGCCGCGTTCAAAGGCATCCAGGGCCGAAACCCGCCGGTCGAGGCAGATCAGAACCAACGGCGGCACCAGGGACACGGAGGAGAACGCACTGACCGTCAGCCCAACCGGCGAGCCCGCCGCGTCCATAGCCGTCACCACCGTCACGCCGGACGCAAAACACCCGAGCGCTTTTCGAAAGGACACCGGATCAACCGTCATCTACCCTGCCTTGGCTGCGATGGGGCAAACCGGGTCTTATCGCATCGGGCCACGGGCGCCAATGTTTGATTTACGTTTTTGATTTACGTTGGCGGGCCTGGGATGTTCCTGTATGTCCGTTTACGTGGGGTGGAACCGGAAACGGGGTCATTCACCCCACCCGGACGGGCGGAACGCGATCCCCCCATGCGTTGCGACCGTCCCCTGTGTCGTAAACGCCCAAGACAAGGGTGCGAGGACCGATGCTCGTCATCGTTGGGACCATTGTCGTTATTGTCAGCGTCATCGGCGGATATGCCCTTGCGGGCGGCCACCTGGACGTGCTGTGGCAGCCCTATGAGTTTGTCATCATCTTCGGCGCTGCCATCGGGGCCTATATCATAGGCAATCCGAAAACCCTTCTCGCGAACACGCTGAAGTCGATCGGCCCCATGCTAAAGGGACCGAAATACAAGAAATCAGATTACCTAGAGCTTCTGTCGCTTCTTTACTCCCTCTTTCGACTGGCTAAGACCAAAGGCGATCTCGCACTGGAAAGCCATGTGGAGAAGCCCGAGGAAAGCCCGCTGTTCCAGAAGTTCTCCGGATTCTCATCGAATCACCATAATCTTGAATTTCTGTGCGACTATCTTCGCCTTTTGACCCTGGGCACCAGCAACGCTCACGAGGTCGAAACGATCATCGACGGGGAGATCGAGGCGCACCACAAGGAAAACCATGCCGTGTCCGAGGCCGTCAACAACATGGCCGACGCCATGCCCGCCCTGGGTATCGTCGCCGCCGTGCTGGGCGTGATTCACACCATGGGCTCGATCACCGAACCGCCGGAGGTGCTGGGCCACCTGATCGGCGCGGCCCTCGTCGGGACCTTCTCCGGCGTGCTGTTTTCCTACGGTTTCTTTGCGCCCTTCGCCCGCGCCATCGGCTCCGCCTACGACGCCGACACGGAATATCTGAACTGCATCAAGGCCGCCCTCCTCGCCCACATGCAGGGCTACGCCCCGCAGGTGTCGATCGAGTTCGCGCGTAAGGTCCTGTCGCCGTCCGTGCAGCCGTCGTTCACCGAGGTCGAAAACACGGTGCAAAATCTGTCGGACTGATCCCCTGCGGTGGAGAGGTCCGGGACCGTATCGCTCTTCACGGTTTCTTTAGCGGCGCTGGATACGCTGAGCCGCTGGAGCGACATACCCCTTGCGACGCCATCGTTTTGAGGGCACAGGGCGGATCCATCCATGGCCGAAGAAAAAAACGCCGTCATCATCAAGCGCGTCAAAAAGGGCGGGCACGGCCACCACGGTGGCGCGTGGAAGGTCGCCTACGCCGATTTCGTGACGGCCATGATGGCGTTTTTCCTGTTGTTGTGGCTGCTCAATTCGGTGACCGAGGAGCAACTGGAGGGCATATCGAACTACTTCGCCCCCACGGCCGTGTCATCCAGCACCAGCGGGGCCGGTGGCATGCTGGGCGGCCAGGTCGTCGGCCAGGGCGCCAATCAATCGATGAGCGCGTCGCCCACGGCCGAGCCGATGCTGCCCCCCCCCACCATCGGCCTCGGCGGCAATGACTTCACCGACCCGGCCGAGGGCCTGACGCTCGACGAAACCCAGCCCGACTTTCCCTCCGGCGAGGGCGAGAACATGGGCGACGGCGATGGGCCGAGCGACGAGACGGGCGAGCCCGCCGGCGCGGAGGAGGCCGCGCGTGAAGCGGCGCAGGAAGCCAGCTTCGACGAGACCGCCCAAGCCCTGCGGCAGGCCATCCAGGCGGTCCCTGATCTGGAGAAGTTTCAGGACAGCCTGATGATCGCGGAAACGGAGGACGGCCTGAAGATCCAACTTCTGGATCAGGACCGGCTCGCGATGTTCCCCGGCGGATCGTCGGCGATGTACGAGCACACCCGGCTGTTGCTGGGTCTGGTGGCGAATGCCATCAAGGATTTGCCCAACCAGCTTCTCATCAGCGGGCACACGGACGCCGCGCCCTTTACCGACCCGACCGGCTACAGCAACTGGGAGCTGTCCGCCGACCGCGCCCTGGCCAGCCGCCGGGTGCTTCTGTCCGGGGGCATCGACCCAGAGCGGATCGATGCTATTATAGGCAAGGCTGGGGTGGAACCGCTGCTGCCGGAGAGTCCGAACGACCCGCGCAACCGGCGCATTGATATCGTGCTGCTCCGTGACGCCGACCTGTATGACGCGGCCCAGGCGGAGCGCATTCCCGTTCTGCCGAGCGTCCTGGACGCGGCGCCCGCCGACGACTTCTAACGGGCATGCGCCGCACCACATACAGATCGCAAAGGATGGCCATCGGCCGAAAGCAGGGTTGGCGTTCAACCCTCAGGCGCCCATATGTCGAGTGCGCTGTCGAGAGAGCCCTAATGAGGTCGGTGCGTCCATGGATCAGACACCGCTGAAAAGGCCACAGTTTTTCTTCACGACCGCGCCCATGCCCTGCCCCTATCTGGACGGCCGGCTTGAGCGCAAGATCGTGACGGATCTGACCGGCCCCAGCGCGGACACCGTGCATGATGCCC
The DNA here is from genome assembly GCF_014197855.1 of Roseospira marina. Taxonomy (GTDB): domain Bacteria; phylum Pseudomonadota; class Alphaproteobacteria; order Rhodospirillales; family Rhodospirillaceae; genus Rhodospira; species Rhodospira marina. Next base: position 78,878 of record NZ_JACIGJ010000001.1, on the reverse strand, counting down.
TGTCCCGGGCGGGGTTCCGGCGCAGCCATACCATTGCCTATGCGCCCGCCTGCCCGGGCTGTCAGGCGTGCCTGCCCGTCCGCATTGTCGTGGATGGGTTCAAGCCGCGCGGCACGCTTCGGCGGATCACCAAGGCCAACACCGATCTCTCCGTGACCGTGCTGACGGCCAGCGCGACAGCGGAGCAATACCAGTTGTTCGCCCGGTATCAACAGGCCCGGCACGGCGAGAGCGACATGGCCCTGATGGGCTTCTTCGATTACCGCTCGATGGTCGAGGACAGTCCCATCGATACGGCGATGGCCGAGTTCCGGGATCCGGACGGCACGCTCGTGGCCGGATGCCTACTGGACCGAATGAACGACGGGCTGTCGGCGGTCTATTCGTTCTTCGAACCGGACAGCGCAACCCGCCGCAGCCTCGGCACCTACATGGTGCTGTGGCTGATCGAACGGGCGCGGTCCGAGGGCCTGGACTATGTCTACTTGGGCTACTGGATCGAGAACAGCCGGAAGATGTCCTACAAAAGCCGGTTCCGCCCGCTTGAGGCGTTCGGCCCGGAGGGATGGTCCCGCCTGGACGAGGCCACCACCTGACTCCGCGTTACGTGGCGGGCAGATCGACGTCCAGAATCGTCATGTTGAAATCGTAAGAGATTTCGCCGTCTTCCTCGTCGCGGTACAGCGTGCCGATGAACTCGCCGTTGATCCACACTTCGGCGGGATCGGTCGGCTTCTTTGGCGGTTTGACGCTGATTCCGTCGGTCCGAAACGTGCGCCGCAGATACATCTCGACCAGTATGGTTTCCTGGCGATTCAAGCGTGCCTCCCGTCAATCAGTCATGGAACGTGAACCCTGCCCCTGTGACGGGACCCAGTGGGTTGCACCACGGATCCGCCCGCCCGGTCAATGGGGGGCGCCTCAATTGTGTCAGATCGCCGCGCAGGCGCCGTCCGCGCGAGGGTCGCTGGCGCCGAGGATAACCCCATCGGATCCCACGGAAATGGCGCCGGCGTGGCCCATCATGTCCTCGAACGGACCGACGACCTCCACGGCATGTCCGGCCGCCTCCAGCGCTCCGACCACGTCCGGGGCCATGCGGCTTTCCACCTTGAGCGTCGTCGTCTCCGCGCCCCAGGTGCGTCCCAGCAGCCAGCGCGGCGCGGTGACCGTCGCCTGAAGGTCCTGGCCGAACCGGACATAGCGGGTGAACACGGCCGCCTGGGTCTGGGGCTGGCCCTCGCCGCCCATGGTCCCGAACGCCAGTACGCGACCGTCCGCCAGACGCGCCAACGAGGGGTTGAGGGTGTGCACCGGCAAGCGGCCGGGCTCCAGCCGATTGGGACCGTCCGCCAGTGTAAAGGCCGAACCCCGGTTCTGCCAAGTCACCCCGGTGCCCGGCACCACGAGCCCGGACCCGAACTCCCAGTAGACGCTCTGGATATAGCTGACTACGCGGCCCTCGCGATCGGCCGCGCCCATCCAGACGGTGTCGCCCCCGGCCCCGCCCTGGGGCCACGGCAAGGCGCGCTCCCGGTCAATCCGGGCGGCCTCGGCGGTCAGTGCGTCGGGTAAGAGCCAGTCCGCCGGGTCCTCCGTCATGCGCGCCGGATCGCTTAACGATGCGTCCCGGCGCAGGAACGCACGCTTGGTCGCTTCCACCAGCCCATGGACATGCGCGAACCCATCCGCCTCCCGCACGCCAAGCCGGTCGAACAGACCGAGAATCATCAGCGTGGCCACACCCTGGGTCGGGGGTGGGTGGCCGAACACGCACCCATCCTTCAGCCCCACCTTCAACGGGGCCACGCGCGCGGCCCGGTAGGCGTCGAGATCGGCCAGAGACACCGGAGCGCCCGTCTGCTCCAGACCGGTCGCCAACGCCCGCGCGACCTCCCCCCGATAGAAGTCGTCCAGACCCACGCGCCCGAGTCGCTCCACGGTCTCAGCCAACGCCGGATAGTGCTGAACCGTTCCCGACAGCGGCGGGAGGCCCTCCGGTGCGAAGGTGGCCGCGAAGCCCGGCACCGTCGCCAACTCCCCCCATTTCGCCGCCGTCAACGCCGCCTGCCCATCGCTCACCACGACCCCGGTGCGGGCGTGGTGCACCGCGTCGACCAGCAGCCGCGACACCGGCAGGGGACGGCCGCCCCAGGCGTGGGAGAGCGCCAGGGCCTCCGCCCACCCGGCCACCGCACCCGCGACCGTGAGGGCCGCCAGAGGGCCGCGCGTGGGCAGCGTCGCCGTATGGCCGTGCTCCCGGTAGAACGCCGGGGTGGCCCGCGCCGCCGCCGGCCCACAAGCGCGGATGGCGACGGGATCCTGGCCCGGCTCCGCGATCAGCCAGAAGCCGTCACCCCCGAGCGCGTTCATATGCGGATAGACCACGGCAATGGTGGCGGCGGCCGCCACCATTGCCTCGACGGCCGTTCCCCCCTCGCGCAGCACGTCGCGCCCGGCCTGAGCGGCCAGATGGTGAGGGGCCGACACAATGCCGGACAGACTGGCGCGAGCGCGCAACATCGCAGGGACTCCGTGGTTCGGGGGGCTCGCGTCGGGTCTGTGTGCCCTTACTCGGCGGTTTTCGTGATGTTGCGGTAGTACACGACGTCGAAGTTCGGCCCAACCTCGAAGCCGGACACACCCTCGCGCTCCGCCACCACCCGGATGTTCTGGAACATGATGACGAACGGCGACTCCGCCAGGAAATCGCGCTGCAAGTCCTGGTACATCTGGCGGCGCGCATCCTGGTCGCTCTCCGCCAGGGCGGCCTCGGTGCGGGCGGTGTACTCCGGAATATCCCAGGCGTTGCGCCACGCGAGCAGGCGGTACGGGCTGTCGTCGCCGTTGTCCGGGTTCCAGGCGAAGCCGGACGCGTTGCCGTGCGGATCCAGGTAATCCGGCGCCCAATAGCCGATGTAGATGTCGTGCTGGCGGGCGCGGTACTTGGTCAGCGTTTGCTTGTTGTCGCCCGGCAGGAGCTCCAAGGTGATGCCCGCCTGCGCCCAGGTCGCCTGAAGCGCCTGCGCGATGTCGGAGGTGGGGAAGGTGTTGCGCGTGTCCATGGTCACCGTGAACCCGTCCTCCAACCCGGCCTCGGCCAGCAGCGCGCGCGCTTTGTCCAGGTTGAGGGAATACGGCGCCTCGTCGAGGGCCCCCAGGAACCCAGCCGGCAGAAAGGTCTGGTGCTTGACCTTGGTGCCCTGGAGGATATGGCGCTCGATGCCGTCGTAGTCCACCAGCCACTTCAGCGCCTGACGCACCTCCGGCTTGGCGAGGTTCGGGTTTTTCTGATTCAAGCCGAGATAGGTGACCGCGCCCTGCGGGATGCTGCGCAGGCTGATCTCCGGGTTTTCCTTCAGCGCCGCAAGGTCTTCCGGACCCAGATTGCGGGCGATGTCGGCGTCGCCCTTCTCCAGCATCAGACGTTGCGGCCCGCTCTCCGGCACATGCCGCAGGGCGATGCGCTGCATGGCCGGCGCGCCCCGGACGTAGTCCTCGAAGCGGTCGAGCAGCACCACCTCGTTGGGTCGCCACGCGCTCAGCGTGAACGGGCCCGAGCCCGCTTCGTGCGTCTTGAGCCAAGCGTTGCCCATGTCGCCGTTCTCGTCGTGCGCCATGACGGTCTTGCGGTCGAGCACGGAACTGACCCACGACCCCAGACAGTTCAGGACGAACGACGGTGCATAACGCTGATCGGTTTCAAGCACGAGCGTGTGCGGATCGGTGGCGCGCACCTTTTCGACGACGTTCTCCGCCGTCAGGCCGAACTCGGCCAGGATAAAGGCCGGCCCCTTGTTCAGCGTGACGACCCGTTGCAGCGACCACGCCACATCGTCGGCCGTGACCGGATTGCCAGAGTGGAACGTCACCCCATCGCGAATCGTGAAGGTGAAGGTTTTGCCGTCCTCGCTGACCACCCAACTCTCGGCGATGCCGCCCTTGATGTCGTCGGTGTTGTCGATGTCGTAGTAGACGAGGCGGTCGTACAGGTTCGCGATGACTTCAGCGCCCGCGAATTCGTATGCCTCCGCCGGATCCATGGTGATCAGCTCGTCGAGATGCCAGGCGATCACGGCCATGTTCGGGGGCGTCTCCGCCTGGGTGGCGGCGACGGGTCCGAAGGCGGTCATGAGACCGGCCACGGCGGCGGCACAAACAGTGTTGCGTTTCATGCTGGGCGTCCCCCCACTGAGCGGGCCCCGGACGCGCGGCACGACGCCGCGCCGTCCCCCAAAGCCTTCATCAATGCGGCGGTCCCGCCGGACGCACGGCCCGGCCGACCAACGGTAGTGATGATGGAACGCCCGACGGAGCGGGTCAACGATCCGCGCCCCTTTGGCCGGCCCCCGGCACGCGCGGCTATGCCCGCTCCAGCGAGCGCGGGCGCGACGTGGCGGACCCGTTCGCGGACGCGGTCGCGTCGGACTCCGTTCCGTTGGGTGCCGGAACGACGCGCCGCGGACCATGCCCCCCGGCGTACTCTTCTTCCGTGGTGTCGACCAGGGGCACCCGCCGGACCTCTTCGGGTCGGCGGTCCGGCGGTGTGACGATGCCGCCGGAGATCACCATCTTGATGCCTTCCTCCACCGTCATGTCGAGCACGATCAGATCCTGGCGCGGCACGAACAGCAGGAACCCGGAGGTCGGGTTGGGCGTCGTCGGCAGGAACACGTTGACGCATTCCTGCGCGGTCAGGTTCTGCACCTCGCCTTCCGTGACGCCGGTGATGAAGGCAATCGCCCAGATGCCGCGACGCGGATACTCCACCAGCACCACTTGCCGGAAGGCGGTGGATTGCTGCGCCAGCACGGTCTCGAGGATCTGCTTCAGGGCGCCATAGATGTTCCGAATCAGCGGCATCCGGTTCAGAAGCTGCTCGCCCAGACGGAACAGAATCCGCCCCACCAGCCCGGTCGCGAACGCGCCGATGCCGATCAGCAGCGCCACCATCACCAGCAGACCGACACCGGGAATGCTGACAGGCAGGTGATACTGCTCCGGGATGAACGCCGCGACGCGCTCATCCACGAATTCGATAAACTTCCAAGCGACGAAGAACGTGATGGCCGCCGGGGCCGTCACCAGAATACCCGCGAAGAAATGATTGCGCAGACGGGTGGTCAGCGAGGCCCGCGAATGGCCCGGCTCGGCAACAGGAGTGGACGGGGGAAGGGGGGACCTGGTCATGATCGAGGTTTTCCATTCGGAATGGAACGCGGCACGGGACCCGTGGCCTGACGTCGCTGGAGGAGTCGCGACCCAAACCGTCGTCTCCTCCCGCCACGAGGTCCGGACACCGGATTGCGTCGGGGATCCAGGACATATGGCGTGGTTTTAGGGCAGAACCAGGGCACCCCACGCACACGCGCCCATAGCGGCAGGCCGGAGGTTATACAGACGCCCCATCGATAATTTGTTAAGATCATACTGTCGATAATATGAGAGTTCAAAGTCGTTCGCGAAAATTTTATTAAAAGAACGGCTGAGGGCTCCAAGTGCGGGAGGCCCCGATGTCCACTTTTACATCTCACACGCAACACGAACGGTCTCGCCCACGGCCCGGCCTTCCCCTGCGCGCACCGGCACAGCCCTTCCCCGCGAACCGGGCGACCCCACTCCGGATCGGTCTGCTGACCCTTCTGACCCTGACCGCCGCCCTGCTCCTCGCACCCGCAGCAGCACGGGCGGACGCGATGGGCCCCGCCTGCGTCGAATCCGGCAATGTTCTGGTGATCGACGGGCATCGCGCCTATCGAAAGTGCGAGGGCGGCCAGCCCGTCATGCTGTACGGGATTGCCGCGCCGTCCCTGGATCAGACCTGCACCTTTCGCGGCAAGGTCTGGCCCTGCGGCCGCGAGGCGGCCTCGACCCTGCTGCGCCTGACCCTGAATAAGACCGTCTCGTGCACCGGGGACTCGTTTGATCGCGAGGGTCGCCTCATCGCCGTGTGTCATGCCGGCGGCGTCGATTTGAATGCCGCCCTGGTCCGACTGGGTCTCGCCGTCTCCGAAGGGACGAAGTACGCCCGCCAGGAAGGGGCCGCACGCGCCGCACGAGCCGGCATGTGGATCGGGGAGTTCGAGCGACCGGACAAACGGAGCGCCCTGTACTGAGGGACCGGCCGGTCTTTACGACTTGCCCTCCATCGCCTCCAACGTCACATAGCCGCGCTCGAATGCATGCTGCAGAGCCTCGAAGCCCGTGCGGGCGGCCTCGTATACGGCGCGCCGGTTTTCGATGGTCTCCAGTTGCTCCGGCGTGCAGTGCTCCCAGTCCATCGCCATCACCGCCTCAAGATACTGCGCCCTGACGCGCGCGATGGAAACGGCCAGCTTGAAGAAGCTGTCCCGGTTCAGATGCGGAAGTTTGCGCCCGATGATTTCCTGATTGGCGGCCCGCATCGCCATTTCGATTTCTTCCATCAACCGCCTGTGGGCGATCAGGTGCGCGCGGTCATCCTTACTTCCCGTCATTGCTGACCTCTTCTGCCGTACCCGATCCGACGCGCGCGGATCCCGCCCGGGACACCGGCCGCCGACGCCGCGACTGAGCCTTACAAGACCATGCTGACGCACCCGCCCCTGGGAATCAACGCAGGGATCGCGCTCAGTGCGGGCGAACACACCGTCTTCAGTCCGCGAAGAACCCAGAATCGCGCCATTCTGCACTGCAAAATCTGCACGCATCCAAGCCGGAACCGCTGCTTATGTTAACCGCATACCGCAGTGCGAAACGAAACGACGGCGTGCTCCCGTGACGCGCGTGCGGCCCACTGTCAGCCACAAGGACAAGATCTGATGCACGAACCGATACTTAAGCTGGATGGTCCCTTTGCCGCGGAAGCGATCGCCCGCCACCAGCGCGACGTTTATATGGCCCACCTGATCCGCGCCGGCGTCCGCCGACTCATGGCACGCCTGTCGGGCACCCCGGCCCGCGCCGAGCAGACGACCGCCGGCCAGGCGACCGATGCAGTTCAGCCGTGCTATGTCCGTGAACACGGACTGACCACGATGCCCGACGCGGACACCATCGCGGCCCGCTCGTCGAACGATCCGACCACGCGCGACAGCCGCGCGGCCTAATCGCCGCCGCGGCCGGCCCGGACCTGGAGCCTACGGCTCGACATCGCTATAAGAGGGGCGCCGCCCTGTCGTGATGCCCGCCCCGTGGTGATGTAAGTCCGTGGTCGAACCCAACGCCCCCGCACCCACTCCCGTCGACTCCGCCGCGCGTGCCCTGTTCTCGCGTGCCGTGACCGCGCTTCAGGCCGGCCGGCATGACGAGGCAGAGGCCGTGTTCGCGCGGGTCGTCGAGCGGCTGCCCGCCCACGCCAACAGTTGGCGCAACCTGGGCCTCATCCGGCATGCCCGGGGAGAGACCCGGGACGGGTGGCGGTGCCTGCGCCGCGCGCTCCTCCTCGACCCTGCCATCGCCGAGACGCCCGGCCTGCCCTTGAGCCGCGTGTGTGCCGATGCGCATCGCACCGCCCAACATGCCGGCCTCACCGCCAACGTCGACGCCATTGCGCGCGACTGGCTGCGGTGGTGCCCGAACGATTCGGCCGCCCTGGGCGCCGCCGTCATGGCGGCCCTGGCCGCCGGAGCCCTGGACCAGACCGCCGCGTTGCTGGCCAACCGCCCGACCGAGGGCGACCGCGACCCGACCCTGAATCACGGTCGCGCGCTGCTTGCGCTGGCCCGAGGCCAGGCCACGACCGCGCGACGCGCCGCTCGGGCTGCCCTGTGCGCGGCGCCGGGTTACGCCGCCGCCTGGACCACCCTGGGCACCGTGGCGACCCGCCACCAGGACGGGGAGGATGCGGAGCCCGCGTTCCGGCGCGCCCTTCACCTGGATCCCGCCAACACCGGCGCCGTGATGGGGCTGGCCGCGCTCCGCCTTTCAGAGGGCGACGCCGACGCCGCCGCCGCCCTCGTGCTGCGCGTGCCGCCCACCCTGCGGCGATCGCCGGCCCTGATCGGGGACGTGCTCTCCATCCTCCATCATGCCCCAGGCATCACGACCGACAGGATCGCCGCCGAGCACGCGGGCGTGGAACCGCGCGCAGGAGCCTGGACCCCCGCCGCGACGCCGCAGGACCCAGCGCCCGCGCCGTTGCGCGTGGTGTATGTGGGCGACCTCGGCCGCCCTCAGGTCGCCGCGCTGGCTCTGCCGGCCATCGAAGCGCACGCCCGGCCGAACGCTTCGGCCCGTATCGCCGCCCACCTCGTCCACGCAACCCCGGCCGACCACGCCCCGACACCGCCCCCGTCGGGCATCGTCGGCGTGCCGGTCCACACCGTGCCGACCGCCAGCCCCCAGGCCCTCCTGGAAACGATTCGGACCCTGAGTCCGCATGTGCTGGTGCTGCTGACGCCCACCACCCTGCCCCAGGCCCTGGAGGCGCTGGCGGAGCGCCCGGCGCCAGTCCAGGTGCTCTGGGGCGATGTATTCGGCGGCCTCGGCTTGCCGGCTCTCGACGCCCTGCTGACTGACGCGGCGCATGTCGCTGACCCAACGCTTCTGCCGGAGCGTCCGGTCTGTCTGCCGCACGGCGCCTATTTTTTCCAGCCGCCACCCGACGCGCCAGATCCCGGCCCACCTCCCATGCGCACGCGCGGCCATCTGACCTTCGGTTCGTTCAACCGGATGGACAAGATCAACGACCCGCTGCTGGCGCGGTGGGGCCGCGTTCTGGCGGCCTGTCCCGGCGCCCGTCTCGTCGTTCAGGCGCGGGCGCTGGACCGCGCCGCCGTGCGGGCCGCCCTGCGCGCGCGCATGACCCGAGCGGGGCTCGACATCGACCGGGTGTCTCTCGAAGGGGGGCGTGACCGCGCCGGCATGATGGCGCTGTATGCCACGGTCGACGTCGCGCTGGACAGCGATCCCTGGTCCGGGGGCCTGACGGTTCTGGAACTGCTGTGGATGGGCGTACCAACGATCACCCTCGCCGGCCGCTATCCCAACGGCCGGCACGCCGTGTCCCACCTGACCCGCGCCGGGCTCGCCGACTGGATAGCGACCACCCCGGAGGACTACGTTACCCGCGCCATCATGATGGATCGCCAGCGCGACGCACTGACTGACATCCGGGCCCATCTGAGGGACCGGCTTCGGGGCTTGCCCCTGTGCGATCCGGCAGCCTACGCCGCGCAGCTTGAGGACGCCTTCCGCGCCCTCTGGGCCGATCATGCGGCCGGACGCCCACCAGGGTCGGGCGGCGCAGGGCAGACGTGACGCCGGCTCACTCCGGCTTGGGCACCCAAAGAGTCTGCCAGCCGTCCAGCTCGGTCGTATTGCCGAGCCACGGGTTGAGCGCCCGTACCACGGCATCCGTCGTCCCCTCGCGCGCCGCGAAGGCCGACACCGTATCGCCGGCCTCGGCCATGGCCCGCTGAATCGGGAAGTCCGCCGTGCCACGCACCTCCCGGACCTCCAGGCGGGTGCGGTTCGCCTCGGCAAGATCGGCCTCAAGCTGATCGACGCGCGCGCTCAGACCCTCGCCGATCCGCAGCGCGGCCTCCAGTTCCCGAACAACCGCATCGCGTTCCTCCGCCAACGCGCCGACCTGACTGCGCAGGGCCTGTCGCTCCGCGCGCAGGTCCGCCAGCGCCGCCTCCCGATCCTCAACAGTGGTCCACGCGTAGGCCGTCACGCCCACGAGGGCGGCGACCGCCACCACACTGATCCACCAGGGTGTGCGTGACTGCCGGGGTGCCATGCCTGCCCTCCCATGCCTTCGGTTCCGCAACGATGCCGGCGGTGGCTCTGTCCCCGCCACGCCGAACTCGGGTTTGGACGAGTGACGGGCGGCTCCGGTCCTGGGCCGCCCGCCGTTCCGCCCCGTGGGTGTCGGGTTAGAACGTCTTCACGTCGCAGACTGAGCCCATCTCTTCAATCTTGCCGCACAGACCGCGCGCGCGCTGCGGCGATTCGAAGGGCCCAGCATACAGTCTTTGATAGGTCCCCTGCGCCCCGAGATCCACGCGCTGCAGGCGCGGCGACAGGCCGGACAGAAGGTTGGGATAGGCCGTCTGGAACTTGGCCCAGCCCGACCGTGCCGCGGCCTCGCTCCGGAACGACGCCAATCGGACACCCGCGCCCGACCATCCGCCCGACGGGGGCGCCGAGGCGGACGCCGCCGCAGTCGCCGCAGGGGCCGCGCGTGTCGGTGCCGGAGCCGCGACAGGCGCGGGAGCCGGCGCGGGCGTTGAGGCCGATGGCGTGTCAGCCGGCGGCATGGCCGAGGGCACGGCCGGCATCGCGGCCGGAGCCGACGGCGTTGCACCCGACGATGCGCCGCCCTCCGATTGCGGCGCCAGCGGAGTCGCCCGAACCGGCGCGGCCGGTGCCGTATCGGGCCGCGGGGCGTTGGCCATATCCGGGCTGGCGGCGGCACTGGCCGCATTGTCGAAGGACACCAGGGACCGCGTTTCCTGTTGCTGGTCGGCCGTGGTGACCTCGCGGCGGACGAAATACCCCGCAGTCGGCGCGTAGTAGGTGTTCAGGCGCAACCCATCGGACCGCGCGCAAGCGACCTTGTGCGTGTTGAAGGTGCCGGCCTCGACATCGATCCGGGACACACCCACGACGCGGCAGTTCCAGGCCAGCGATTGGCTGTACGGCGGCTGTTCCATGCCGACCGCAACGACGAAACTGCTTTCGTTGCCGACCGCGAGCGGCCACAGCGCGCCGGTCTGGCTCTGGATGATCCGGGTCACCTGACCGAATCCAGGCGCCGCCGATTCGATGCTGGGCATCAAGGGATCGACCTGGGTGACGCGGGAGGCGCCCTGATCGCTTTCCCATGTCACGCGGTCATCGTCCACCGCCACGACCGTCCAGCGTTCCTGTGGATTGTCAAACACGTAGGTGTCGCCCACGGTCGCGCGCGGCAATGGTGAGGCCCCGATCGGTCCGGCCGGATCGACCATCGGCGCAGCGGCGGACGCCGCCGTCACGGGCGATCCGCTCCCGGTCCCATTCCCCTCTTCCGACGTCTCGCAACTCGCGAGGGCCAGTGCCACGCACACGATACCGCCACCGATCATGACCGGAGAACGGAGGGACCGGTCGGCCGCGCTCCGCCGCGCTGATTCGTTGGACCGTCTCATCTGACGTCTACCTCCTTCGCTCGCGGGGCCCACGCCCGCGCTCGCCCGGCCGGCGGCCCCGACGCACCAAAGCCCGCGTCAAACGGACCTCCACACCATGGCAGAGAACCACCAAAGGAGTTTTAAATCAAGGGATAAATGAGCAAGAACAGGTAGTTCCAGAGCGTTTTTCGCCTTGCATATTAGCTTTTCACGCCCTCCCCTCTCGCGGCGGCGCCGCGCAGCCCCATGAGGGGCGGGCTCCGCGCCGAACGGCCGGCCCGACTCCTCGGTGTCTTCCGTCGCATCGAGAGCCTGCTCGGTGGCACAGGACTCCTCGAACAGGCTCTAGGATCTTGATTTTGAAGCAAATCGTCGCCGTGACCTATCTGTTCCAAATTGCTCGGGATTTGCTCCAAGCCGGGGCCGCGGTGCCCGAAAACAGAAAGCCCCACCGCCGTCTCAGCGACGGGGGTGGGGACTCACAGCGGGATGGCGAGCCTAACGGCATCGACCCCGGAACGGGTCCCGTAGGAGCCGCGCAGATCCAGGCTTTCACACGCGGACAGAGCCGCAACAAGGACGACCGCGAGAAACACCCGCTGGCACCCCGCCGTCGGGGACCGGAACACGGGACGGCGGTCATCCAAACAGGGCGTCGATGTCATCCTGGCTCAGCCCCTTGTTGGCGAGTTGGGGGCCATTCAGAAGCTTGCTTTCATCCGCCGGATCGTCCGCCACGTCCTCGTCCGGCAACGGCAGATCCAAGAACGCCTCACGCCCCCAGTCCTCGACGATCGTACGGATGCGATCCTCGATGAACTCCAGGGTTTTGACGACCTTGTTGACGCGCTGCCCGGTGATGTCCTGGAAGTTGCAGGCTTCCATGATCCGGCCAACCTGCTCGTTGATGTCGCGGAGTTTTGGCGCGAACGCGTCGGCCTCGCCCATCTCGGACAGCATATCCACCGCGTGGTTACTGATGGTTTCGCTGGCGTCGAGGATATCGTTGGTAGCGGCCTCCGTGGCGTCGACGATTGCGTCGAGCTCGTTGGCCGCCTTGATCATCCGGTCTTCGTCCGCCGAACGCAGGGGATGCTTGATCTCGGCGATCTCGCGCTTGGTGGAGGCCAGACTGCGCACCATGCGGGCGACTTCGATCCGCAGGAGTTCCGCTTCCCGCTTCCAGTCGTTCCCGGCGTCGGCATAGGAGGCCGGGTCGTGCGGCGCCCGGGGCGGCGCCTCGGCCACCGGAACCGGCTCGGCCGGAGGAGGAGGAGGCGCCTTCACGGCGTCCACCAGCTCGGACCGAAGGTCACCGATATCGCCACGCAAACTCTTGATTTCATCGAGCAGCGCGGTAATCGCGCCCGTTTCGGCGCCCGCGCCGACGTCAAACACCATCGCGGCGTCTTCCCCGCGGCGCAAATGGCGCTCGATGGAGAACGTGCGTTTCGGGCCTGCCGCCCGCGCCTGCGTTCGTGTCGTGGGCGTAGCACCCGCCCTGACCGCTGCCTCGTCCATGTACGCTCCCTTTTGATCCGCTCCGGACCACCCGGGATCACCCGCGGTGTGTTATCATACGACTTGGGAAGGAGCGTTGTAAAACCGCGCGACCCCTTTTGGTCGGACGAAAGCCCCCCTGACGAAAAAAAGACGGCCACCCAAGGGCGACCGCCACACTCACACAGAGGATCGACATCCAAGCGTATCCGGGCGGGTCACAGAGTGACCCGCGTCCCATTCATCATCCAAACTTGAACTGGATCCCGTAGCCGCCACGCGGATAGTTCCACTGCAGTTCACCCGTCTCGGCCGTCAGCACGCGGCAGGTACCACACTCCATGCAGCCGTCCGGCAACACCTCGACGGTTCCGTCGTCGGCCTTCTGATAGCAGCCGGCGGGGCACAGCTTAACCAGCGCCTGGAGCACGTCCGACGGGACGGTGTGCGGCTCGATGCACACATGCGGGTTGCCCTCGTCAACCTTGTACCGATTCTGGAAGAGCTTGTCCTCGACCTTGATGGAGTTGCTCTCAAGCATTGCCCTGTCCTCCTGGTTGCCGGGAAACCGGGAGCGGCGCACGGTGGAGACACCGCCGCACGCCGCTGCGCCGAGTCACTGTCTTAGCGGGTGAGATCGTAACTGATACCGGGCTTTTCCGTGTCCCGGTCCAGTTTGTCAAGCACCGCGTCAAGCAGCGTCACGAGAACCCGCAGACCACCCTGATAGCCCAGAGTCGGGAAGCGGTGGTGATGGTGCCGGTCGAAGATCGGGAACGTCAACCGGATCAGAGGGATTCCAAGGTCCTGTTGCAGGAACTTGCCGTGCGAACTGCCGATCACGAACTCGGCCGGCTCGGTCGCAAGCAGGGACCGCAGATGCCACAGATCCTTGCGCGGCCACACCTGGGTGTCCTTGCCGAACGGCGAGTCTTCCAGCAGGGCCTTCATCTTCTTTTCCCAAGCCGGGTTGCCGTTGGTGGACAGGCAGTGCACCGGCTCGACACCCAGCTCCAGCAGGAACGCGGTCATGCCGTAGACGAAGTCCGGGTCCCCGAAGACGGCCATCTTGCGGCCATGCAACCAGGACTGGCTGTCCGTCATGGCGTCGACCAGACGGCCGCGCTCCAACTCCAGGCTTTCCGGAATGGCCTTGCCCGTGATCTCGGACACCGCCATCAGGAACGCGTCGGTCGCCGACACGCCCATCGGGTAGTTGAAGGCCTGGGTCGTCTGGCTGGTTTCGTCCGCCACCATCTCCAGAGTCTTCTCGGAGCACCACTGCTGCAGCGCCAGCGTGGCCTTGGCGTTCCGGGCCGCCTTGATCTCGTCGATCGTGGTGCCCCCCGCGTACATGCGGAAGGTGCCATCGGTCGGCGTGTCGAAGACGTCCGAGACGTCGGAGAGGAGGGTGTGCTCAACCCCCATCAGGTCCAGCATCCGGGTCAGTTCGCGATTGTTGGCGACCGCGAAGCCGTCGAAGCCCGGAATGATGTTGATCGCCTCGCCCGGGGTCGGCTCGCCCTCTTCCTTGGTCCAGAAGTTGGCGACGATGCTCTTGACCATGACGTCGTAGCCATTGACGTGGCTGCCGACGAAGGCCGGGGTGTGCGCGAAGGGAACCGGGAACTCCTTGCTGAAGCCGTTCTTTTCCTTCGCCTGGATGACGAACGAGTTCAGATCGTCCCCGATCACTTCAGCCATGCAGGTGGTCGAGATGGCGATCATCTTCGGGTCGTACAGCGCCGAGGCGTTGGTCAGACCGTCGACCAGGTTCTGCAGGCCACCGAACACGGCGGCGTCCTCGGTCATCGAGGTGGAGACCGCCGAGCACGGCTCCTTGAAGTGACGCGCCAGGTGCGAGCGGTAATACGCGACGCAGCCCTGCGAGCCGTGCACCATCGACAGGCAGCCGTCGAAGCCGGCGGCGGCGAACACGGCGCCCAGCGGCTGGCAGGCCTTGGCGGGGTTCACGGTCAGAACCTCACGGTTGAAGTTCTTCTCGCGGTAATCCCAGGACTTGGTCCAGTCGGCAATCTCCTGGACCTTCTCTTCCGGATGCGGACACTCAAAGGCGTTCCGCTTGCTCTCGAACATGGCCTCGTATTCCGGCTCCCGGAACAGCGTGGCATGGTCAAGCACGCGATCTGCGTTCTGTGGCATGGTCTTTCTCCACGCGAGAGGGGATCAGGAAGCGGCCTTCCAGGGCGCCTTGGTGAGGCTCCAGACCGGGCTGTTGACGGCCATGTCCATGTCGCGGGCGAACACCGCGAAGCCATCGTAGCCATGGTACGGGCCGGAGTAGTCCCACGAGTGCATCTGCCGGAACGGAATGCCCATCTTCTGCGTGGCATACTTTTCCTTGATGCCCGAGCCGACCAGGTCGGGACGCAGCTTCTCGATGAACTGCTCCAGCTCGAAGCCGGTCACATCATCGTAGATCAGCGTGCCTTCCTTCACGTAGGGGCTGGTCCGCTTGTAATCGTCGCCATGGGCGAATTCGTAGCCGGTGCCGATGATGTCCATGCCCAGGTCGTCGTAGGCCGTCGCGACGTGGCGGGGCCGCAGGCCACCGACGTACAGCATGACCTTCTTGTTCTCCAGGCGCGGCTTGTACTTGGCCAGAACCGCGTCGACCATCGGCTGGTACTTGGCGATCACCGCCTCGGCGTTCTTCTGGATCGTCTCGTCGAACTTCGACGCGATGTCACGCAGCGACTTGGCGATCTGGGTCGGGCCGAAGAAGTTGAACTCCATCCAGGGCACACCGAACGTCTCTTCCATGTGACGGCAGATGTAGTTCATCGACCGGTAGCAGTGGATGAGGTTCAGCTTCGCCTTCGGGGCGTGTTCCATTTCCGACAACGTGCAGTCACCGGACCAGACGGACACGACACGCAGACCAAGCTCTTCCAGCAGGCGCCGGGAGGCCCAGGCGTCACCACCGATGTTGTAGTCGCCGATGACGTTGACGTCGTAGTCGGTGCCGCCGTCCGCGTTGGCCTTGTCCTTCAGGACGTAGTCGCGAATGGTGTCGTTGGCGATGTGGTGGCCCAGCGACTGGGACACGCCACGGAAGCCCTCGCAGCGCACCGGCACGATCGTCTTGCCGATTTCCTTGGCCTTCTTCTTGGCGACACCCTCGATGTCGTCGCCGATCAGGCCGATCGGGCACTCGGACTGGACGGTCACACCCTTGTTCAGCGGGAACAGGGTCTCGATCTCGTCGATCATGGTGCCCAGCTTCTTATCGCCGCCGAACACAATGTCGCGTTCCTGGAAGTCCGAGGTCACCTGCATGGTGACGAAGGAGTTGATGCCCGTCGTGCCGTTGAAGTAGTTGCGGCGCTGGGACCAGGAGTAGTGGCCACAGCCCACCGGGCCGTGGGAAATGTGAACCATGTCCTTGATCGGGCCCCATACCACGCCCTTCGAGCCGGCGTAGGCGCAGCCACGAATGGTCATGACGCCGGGGATCGACTTCACGTTCGACTTCACGCCGCACCCAGGGGCGTCCTCGCCCTCCGCGGTGCGGGCCACGGTCAGATGCTTGCTCCGGCGCTTGCCGAACTTCGCGGGATATGCGGACAAGACCTCGGCGATCAGGTCCTCGCCGGAAACGGTGCCGCCGGCTTCATCCAAGGGGGTCATTGCGTCCTCCATGGGAACTGAAAGGAATGAGAGGCAAAGAAGGACGTGACCGCCAGGCCGCGCCGAAGCGCGGCCGGCGACACGGACAAGGCCTTAGGCCGACGCCTTTTCCTTGGCTTCCAGCTCGGCGAGCTGCTGCTCCTCGGTCTTCAGGATGCCGAACTCCATCAGCATCTCTTCCAGCTCTTCCATCGTAATCGGCGTGGGGATCACGCCCTTGCCCGAATTCTCGTGGATCTTGCGGGCCAGTTCGCGGTATTCGCCGGCCTGCTTGGAATCCGGGGCGTACTGGATCACCGTCTGACGACGCAGCTCGGCATGCTGCACGATGTTGTCACGCGGCACGAAGTGGATCAGCTTGGTCCCCAGGCGGCCAGCCAGAGCCTCGGACAGTTCCAGTTCCTTGTCGGTGCGGCGCTCGTTGCAGATCAGGCCGCCGAGGCGCACACCACCGGAGTGGGCATACTTCAGAATGCCCTTGGCGATGTTGTTGGCGGCGTACAGGGCCATCATCTCGCCGGACATGACGATGTAGATTTCCTGGGCCTTGTTCTCGCGGATCGGCATGGCGAAGCCGCCGCAGACCACGTCACCCAGCACGTCGTAGGAGATGTAGTCCATATCGTCGTAGGCGCCGTTCTCCTCGAGGAAGTTGATGGCGGTGATGACGCCACGGCCGGCGCAACCCACGCCCGGCTCCGGACCACCCGCCTCGACGCACTTGATGTCCTTGTAGCCGATCTTGACCACGTCCTCGAGTTCCAGGTCCTCAACCGAACCCGCCTCGGCGGCCAGGTGAAGCACGGTATCCTGGAGCTTGGTGTTCAGGATCAGACGGGTCGAGTCCGCCTTCGGGTCGCAGCCGACGATCATGATCTTCTGGTCCAGCTCGACCAGAGCGGCGAGAGTGTTCTGGGAGGTCGTCGACTTGCCAATGCCACCCTTGCCGTAGAAGGCGATCTGACGCAGTGCGCTCATGGTAGTGTCTCCTTGTCCGTGTGGCGGTGACCGTCCGGTCTGTCGCCGGACCGTGGTCTGGGGACACAATTGGCAAGAGCCGTGCCAACGTCGGAACCGACCCTTATTTTTTGTGAAGTACGTTTTTTTTCAATGTGATGTCGAGCCACACACCGGGAGTGCGGGACGTGTGTAGGGCTGTTCGGAACTCGACAAACCACCGTTCACCCGTGTCGGGATTGGCACAGGATCCCCGGCTCTGTCGGACCCCGCCCCTTTGCACGCCGGTTTGTGTCGGGGAGCGGCAACTGGAATAAAAATTGCTGAGGGAACAACCATGACCACCGTGATCCCGCCCGTTCCGCCCGGAGCCGTCCCACCGCCCCTTGCGTCTGAACCCGAACCCGTCCGCCGCCCGCTTGGACACTCCAGCAACATGGTGGGCGTCACGTCCGCCTATCTGGCCAGCCCGGATTTCAACGACGGCAACGAGCCGCTCGACCTGCCGCACGTGCGCGCGACCACGCGGTCGTTCTTTGACATGCTGGCGGAGGCGGAGGACATCGACGACGCCGTGCAGGCCTTCCACGCCTACATGGCGGCCACGTTCTGTCTGGAGCCCGACCAGTACGACCCGATCGAGCGCAAACGGAAGGGGAACACCGGCCGCGCGGCTTCGGACGGAACGCGGCGATTCCGCTCCAGCTACCTGCGGCTTCTGAAGGGCTGGATGTTCGAGACCGGCGGCGCCGAGGGCGCCGTGCTGAAAGGGTGGGTGGAAAGCCGGTTCGGTCTGCTGCCGACGTGGCATGGCGAGCCGATCACGCACATTCCCTGCACGGCATGGCTGAAGTACGTGGAGCAGAAAATGAACAGTCGGTTTCACGACAACGCCATCCACTGCCAACTCGATCTCGTGTTTACCTTTTGCCAGTGGGTGTTGCGCCGGTTCGTCGCCGGAGAAACCCAGCACCTCGTCCTCTATCGGGGGGTAAACCCCTCGGGCGAGGACATGATCCTGGAGCGGACCGACCGACGCCATGCGCTGGTCCGCTTCAACAATTTAACGTCATTCACCGCCGATAAGACGGTGGCGGAGTGTTTTGGGGACTGGATCATCACCGCTCGCGTCCCCGTCGCAAAGGTCGTGTTCTATGCCGACCTGTTGCCCCGCCATCCCCTGAAGGGGGAAGCCGAATATCTTGTGATCGGCGGCGACTACCGCGTGGAGATGGCTCCGCTATGACCAGACCCGTAAGCCAGTCCGTCCTGCCCCCCGAGACCCTACCGCCCAACCTGTTGACCGACGATGGCGATCCGCCGGTGGTCGACCCGTTCGCCGATCCCGAAGCCTTGGAGGACCGGGCGCTCGGGGCGTATCTCGGCCTCGCCATCGGCGACGCGCTCGGCGCGACCGTTGAGTTCATGACCCATCGCGAGATCGAGCACCGCTATGGCGTGCACAGTCGCATGGTCGGCGGCGGCTGGCTCAACTTGGCCCCCGGTCAGGTGACCGATGACACCGGCATGGCCCTGGCCCTCGGCCGCGCGCTGATCTCGACCGGAGGCTTCAGCCCCCAGGCCGTGGCGGACGCGTTCATCGCATGGCTTAAGAGCAAGCCGGTGGACTGCGGCAACACCGTCCGGCGCGGGCTGCGACGCGCCATGACGCACGGCACCCTGCACGCGCCCTACAACGACGGTGACGGCGGCAACGGTGCCGCCATGCGGCTGGCGCCGGTCGCCATCGCCACGCTGGGAGCGCCGGACGACGAAATGATCGCATGGGTCCTGGGACAGGCCCGCATCACCCACCACCAGCGCTATTCCGACGCCGCCTGTGTGGCGTTGGTGCGAATGGTGCACCGCGCCTTGCGCGGCGAAGGCATGGCGGGCGTGCGGGCGGAGGCCAACCGTCTCGTTGAAACGGAAAAGAAATTCCGCTTCACGCCCTACCGGGGCTACAGCTCGGCCTACATCATCGACACCATGCAAACCGTGCTGCATTACTACTTTTCGACCGACAGCCTGCGCGGCTGCATCATCGAAACCGTGAATCAGGGCGGGGACGCCGACACGACCGGCGCCATTGCCGGCATGGTGGCGGGCGCGACCCACGGGGCCTCGGACCTGCCCAGCGCCTGGACCCGCAAGCTGGACAAGAGCGTGTCGGCCGAGATCCGGGCGCAGACCCGGGCGCTGCTGATGCTGGCCCAGCGCTGGCGCGATTGACACCGACCGTTGGGTCGCCGGCTCCAGATACGACGCGGCGCCAAACATGAAACGGCGCCCCATATGAAACGGCGGATGCCCCGGGACCAAGGCACCCGCCGTGTTCACTTTCCGACACAGACATCCGACATTTTGGTCCGAGCGGGGAGGATGCCGGCCTAGATCGGCACTCCCACGCGGACCCTGTCGGCCCCCGGGCTTATTCGCCCGTGCTGGTCCGTCGTGCGTCGAGGGTCAACGGAAGCGGCGTATCCGACGCCATCTCGGGAAGATCGAAGGTCCACCCGTTACCGAGTTCGATCCAGCCACCCCACAGGTCCGGCTTTTCGCTGGCCACGATGGCCTCTTCCAGGTCTTTTTTCGGCACGTAGGCCTCGTAGCCGCCGTCCCCGCGACGGATGGTGATCTTCATTCGCTCCTCTCCCGAGTTTCGGCGCGCTCGGCGCTTTCCAGTTCCCCGGCCCGCAAGCCGACGATCCTATTCAGCCCAATGAAGTCGACGGCGTAAATCCGGTAGCGTTGCAAAAAGCTGCCGATATCCCGCACGTAGCCTTCATTGCCGGGCTGCACCAGAACGTCGCCCACAGCGAGGCCCGGAAACGTGCCGTCATTCCGGACGAGGGCCGTGGCCCGGACCTTTTCCCCCAGTTGAAAGGCCGGAGGCAGGTCGATCTCCAGGGGACCGGTGGTCTCGCCATCGTCAGCCGTGGACATACGCCGCTCTCCGTCTGGTTAGGCCGCCTTCACGCAGGTGCCGGGCACAGGGCACACGGCGTCGCACTGCGGCTCGTCGAACTGGCCCGCGCACTCGGTGCACGCGGCCGGATCGATCTTGTAGGTGTCGCCCTTCATGCTGATGGCGCCGTTGGGGCACTCGAACTCGCACGCGCCGCACTGGGTGCACTGGGACGCAAGAATCTTATAGGCCATGGTCTGTCTTTTCCTTCTGTTTTGGGACACATACCGGGTCCGGATCACACACCGTCAGGCGGGCTGCGACACGGCACCCATAGGTGCGCCGACCGCGTCGGCATACCAGTCGGCGATGACCGTCTCAATGGTCTCGTGGCGGGTATCCTGGTGGCAGGCGATACCCGCCGCCTCCAAGCGACGGCGCGGGCCGTCGCCGACTTTGACGCACACCATCGCGGACACGCCCTCCAGCACCGTCAGGATGGTGTCGAGGCGCTCGGATTCGCCGTACCCGCCCAGGCAATAGTTGTCCGCGCGGCGGATCCCCGCGAACCGGATGCCCTCGGCGCCGACCTTGTAGATGTGGAACTCGGTCGCCTTGCCGAAGTGCAGGTTGACCCGGGCGCCGCCGCGCGTGCACACGGCCACCAGACGGTCCTCAGCGGCCGGCGCCGCCGCCGCGACCACGGCCTCAGCCTCGTCGGCGGCCACCTTGTGGGCGGCGCGGCTGTCGGCGACGACTTCGCGCCAAGCCGCACGGATCTCCGGATCCGGCCGCGGCGTGTCGTCGGCCGTCGCCGCGGGCGCCATGGTGTCGATGCTCTGGCACTGGTCCTCGCCCAGCATGCCGACGGCGTCGGCGCGGCACTGGCGGCAGTGCTTCATCAGGCGGGCGTCGTTGCCGAGGGATTCCCGCAAAGTGTGGATTTCCGCCGGGGACGGACCCCGCCGCCCCTCCAGGCCGAACTTAGTGCCGTGCGCCGGGTCGGAGATCAGCGGCATGACGTTGTGGAGGAAGGCTCCGCGCGCGCGAACGGCCGTGTTCACCTCGGTCAGGTGCTCGTCGTTGATGCCCGGGATCATCACCGAGTTCACCTTGACCAGCACGCCAGCCTCAACCGCGCGCTCCAGGCCTTCCATCTGGCGCTCATGGAGAATGCGAGCGGCCTCGACGCCCTTCCATCGCTTGTGATTGTGGAAGATCCAGGGGTAGATCTCAGCGCCGATCTCCGGATCGAGGTAATTGATCGTGATCGTGACATGGCCGATGTCCAGCGCCTTCAGCGCGTCGACATGGTCGGGCAGCGCCAGCCCGTTGGTGGACAGGCAGAGCGTCAGGTCCGGCAAGGCGGCGCGGATCAACTCGAACGTCTTCAGGGTCCGTTCGGCCTGGAACAGGGCGTCGCCCGGTCCGGCGATGCCGACCACCGAGAGCTGAGGCAGGCGCGCCGCAACGTTGCGCACCTTGGCCAGCGCGCCCTCGGGCGTCAGGCGCCCGCTGACGACCCCCGGCCGGCTCTCGTTGGAGCAATCGTACTTCCGATTGCAGTAGTTGCACTGGATGTTGCAGCCGGGCGCCACCGCCACATGCATACGGGCGAAGTAGTGGTGCGCATCCTCCGAGTAGCACGGATGGTCCTTGATGCGCTCCCACGTCGCCGCGTCCATGGCCTCGCGCCGCTTGTTGTGGGGCACGCGAGCGGACGCGGCGCCACCGGCACGGGCCAGCCGCGCAACCGAGGCGGTCGAACGGGACGCGGCCATGGTGGCGCGAAGGTCGGCGGTCGAGGCGACAGTGGCAAGTCCGTCGAGCGATACGCGCGGCAACGTGGTCATGGGGCGGTCTCCCGGTGAAAAGGGACGATGACCGGTCATCAGCAAACAGGATGCCACCCGACCCGCCCGCCCCATCAGGCCGCCCAAAAACGGCCGAAACCCGCGCCTCTCAGGGGCTTACATCCCGCCCCCGGAACCACTGTGTCGCTGTCCGGCCCCCGACACGATAAGGGACGGTTTGTCGCATGCCCGACACGACATCGCGGATCGCCGTTCCGACAAACCGGCGGATTTCCGGGACTTTTTGCTCTGCGGCAAGACTGGCACGACGCTTGCGGACGGCATGAGTCCATCGGCTTGATATATGCCCAAGGAGGCCCAACCATGCTGGACATCACCGACGCGGCCCGCAGCGCCATTCGCGTGGCCCTGAACCAGTCCGACGCCGCAAACGGCCTTCGGATCGTGGTGGCCGCCGGGGGGTGCGCCGGCCTTCAATACCGCCTGGGGCTCGCGGCCGGCGCCGAGGACGGCGATGCGGTGAAGACCTTCGACGATGGCCTGACGGTGTACGTCGATCCCGAAAGCGCGACCCTGCTGAACGGCACCACGGTGGACTTCGTGGAGGACGAGCGCGGCGCCGGGTTCGTGTTCGACAACCCCAACGCCGCCGGGCGCTGCGCCTGCAGCGGCGGCGGCTGCTGAGAGGGAGGGCCGGGTTATGATGATGCTTCCCACTCCCGTGGTCCTGACCGACACGACCCTCCGCGACGGCGAGCAGACCGCCGGGGTCGCCTTTACCCGCGCCGAGAAGCTGGCGATCGCCCGCGCGCTCGACGACGCCGGCGTGCCGGAGCTTGAGGTCGGCATCCCCGCCATGGGCGCCGAGGAACAGGACGACATCCGCGCCATCGTGGCCTTGCGGCTCCGCGCCATGCCGTTCGTCTGGTGCCGCCTGACGGACGCCGACATCGACGCCGGGCTGGCCTGTGGCGTGTCGATGCTCCATGTCTCGACGCCGGTGTCGGACCTTCAGATCAAGGGCAAGCTGGGCCGCTCCCGCGCCTGGGTGCTAAAGACCCTGGACCGGCTCGTACGCAAGGCCCGCGATGCCGGGGTCACGGTCAGTGTGGGCGGCGAGGACTCCTCCCGCGCCGATCCCGCCTTCATCGCCCAGGTGGTCGAGACTGTCGAACGCGCCGGCGCCCGCCGGTTCCGGTTCGCCGACACGCTGGGCCTTCTCGATCCCTTCGCCGCGCGACAGGCGTTTGCCAATCTGCGCGCGACCACGGACCTGGAACTGGAGATTCATGCCCACGACGACCTCGGCCTCGCTGTCGCCAACTCGCTGGCCGCCGTACTCGGCGGGGCGACCCACGTCAGCACGACCGTCGCCGGCCTGGGCGAGCGCGCCGGCAACGCCGCGCTTGAGGATGTCGCCGTGGCCCTGAACTCCCTGTACGGGCGGCCGACGGGCGTGGTCGCGTCACGCCTGTCCGCCCTGGCCGAACTCGTGGCGGAGGCGGCCGAACGGCCCCTGCCCGTCGGCAAGAGTGTGGTCGGCGCTGGCGTGTTCCGTCATGAAAGCGGAATCCATGTGCAGGGTTTGCTGCGCGATCCGGTCACCTATACGGGACTCGACCCGGCCCAGTTGGGGCGCAGCCACCAGTTCGTCGTCGGCAAGCATTCCGGCGCGGCCAGTCTGACCCATGCCTGCAAGGCCCTCGGCCTGACACTGGCGTCCGGACAGGCCACCCGAATGGTGGCCCTGCTGCGGGCACACTACCGTCACACCAAGCGCGCACCGGACAGCACCGACCTGCATACCTGGTATGCGGTGACCCGTGCGAGTGATTCCGCTATGGTAACGAGCGATATCCTACCCCTCGCGCCCGCGCCGTGCCGGCCGGTCCACGCACCCCTGGCCACGGAGATGCTGTCATGAGCACGATTCTTGCGGGGCTGACCCAGCTTTCAGCAGCAGAAGAGTTCTTCGAGGCTCTTGACGTGCCATATGATTCCTCCGTATTGGCTTCCAGCAGATTGCACATCCTCAAACGCTTTGGGGAGTACGCGGCCGCCGACCCATCGTTGGCGGACGATTCCGAGTTCCTGCGCGCCTGTCTGGCGCGCGCCCATACCGACTTCATTGAGTCGGATGCCCGCCGTGAAAAAGTCTTCGCGGTCTTTCGTCAGCAGCACGCCGACGGGGCCGGCCGGACCTTCATTCCGCTGGAGGCCCTGACCCCGTCCCCGTCCACCGCCAGGGGAGGTTGAGCCCATGAGCCAGGGCCTGAATATGGTCGTCTGCATCAAGCAGGTGCCCGATAGCGCGCAGATCCGGGTCCACCCGGTGACCAACACGATCATGCGCCAGGGTGTGCCGACCATCATCAATCCGTACGACCTCCACGCGCTCGAAGCCGCCATGGCGCTGCGGGACCGGCTCGGAGGCACCGTCACCGTGCTGACCATGGGGCCGCCCATGGCCGCCACCGCCCTGCGCAAAGCGCTGGGTCACGGCGCCGATCGGGGCATCCTCCTGTCCGACCGCTTTTTCGCGGGCGCCGACACGCTGGCGACCTCGTACGCGCTGACCTCGGCGATCCAGAAGATCGGTGAGAGCCGGCCGGTGGACATCGTCTTCACGGGCAAGCAAACCATTGACGGCGACACCGCCCAGGTCGGCCCGGGCATCGCGCGGCGCATGGGGCTGAACCAGCTCACCTACGTCTCGGCGATTCCGACCATCGACCAGGAAGCGGGCGAGATCACCGTGCACCGCCGCGCCGAGGGTGGCGTGCAGGTGCTGAAGACCAAGCTGCCGTGCCTGATTACCATGCTGGAAGCGACCAACGTGCTGCGACGCGGCTCGCTGCCGGACATGCTCCGCGCCGAGCGGGCCGAGGTCGAGACCTGGAACGCCGAAGCGGCCGGGGTCGAGGACATCGGCAAGTGCGGCATGAAGGGCTCGCCGACCAAGGTCAGCAAGGTGTTCGCCCCATCGCCGCGCGCCGAGAAGGCGAAGATGGTCGAGGGCGACACCGCCGAGGCCAAGGCCCGCGTCGCCATCGACGCCCTCGCCGAAACGGATCCGCAATTGCTGTCCGTCATTGCCCGTCAGCCGGCGTTGGCGTCGTAAATCGGCCCTGAAAGGAGATTTCCACCATGGCACAAGCCCCCAACACTCCCGCCGCGGGCCGTGGCAAGTCCAAGGAACTGCCCGAGCA
Organism: Roseospira marina; assembly: GCF_014197855.1. GTDB lineage: Bacteria > Pseudomonadota > Alphaproteobacteria > Rhodospirillales > Rhodospirillaceae > Rhodospira > Rhodospira marina. The sequence goes on along the minus strand of NZ_JACIGJ010000001.1, from coordinate 53,740 downwards.
TCTGAAGGCGTACAAGAACGTCTGGGTGTTCGTCGAGCTGGAGCACGGCCGCGTCCACCCGGTGTCCTGGGAACTGCTGACCGAGGGCCGCAAGCTGGCCGCCGCGCTGAACGTCGATCTGGCGGGCGTGGTGCTCGGCCCGTCCGGTGAAGGCACCGATTCCGCCGTCGCCGAGGCGTTCCATTACGGCGCCGACCGGGTCTACCTCGTCGAGGACCCGCTGCTCGAGAACTACCGCACCGATCCGTTCACCAAGGCGATGACCGATCTGGTCAACACCCACAAGCCGGAAGTGCTGCTGCTGGGCGCGAGCACGCTCGGCCGTGACCTCGCCGGCGCCGTCGCCACCACCTTGGCGACCGGCCTGACGGCGGACTGCACCGAGCTGGCGATCGATCCGAACCGCAATATGGCCGCGACCCGTCCGACGTTCGGCGGCTCCCTGCTCTGCACCATCATGACGCAGCAGGCCCGGCCGCAGATGGCCACGGTCCGGCCGCGCGTGATGGCCATGGGTGAGCCCGACCGCTCCCGCAGCGGCGAGGTGGTGCGCGAGCGCCTCGACATGGTCGAGGAAGACATCGTCACCAAGGTCCTGGACTTCATCCCGGATGCCGACAGCAACCAGGCGCAGTTGGCGTTCGCCGACATCGTCGTGGCCGGTGGCCTGGGCCTCCAGAAGCCGGAAAACATCAAGCTCGTCAAGGATCTGGCCGCCGTTCTGGGCGCCGAGTACGGCTGCTCCCGCCCGCTGATCCAGAAGGGCTGGATGACCGCCGACCGCCAGATCGGCCAGACCGGCAAGACCATCCGTCCGCGTCTGTATATCGCCGCCGGCATTTCCGGCGCGATTCAGCACCGCGTGGGCTCGGAGGGGGCCGACCAGATCCTGGCCATCAACATCGACCCGAACGCGCCGATCTTCGACTTTGCCCACCACGGCATTGTCGGCGACGCACTCGAAATCCTGCCGGCTCTGACCGAGGCGTTCCGCCAGCGCCTCGCCGTCGACCGGCTGGCCGGCTGACCGGCGTCCAGGAGGTTTTCCGAACATGACACAGCGTGAACACTTCGACGCCATCGTCGTCGGTGCCGGACCGGCCGGCAACAGCGCCGCCCTAGTGATGGCCCGGGGCGGCCTCAACGTCCTCCAGATCGAGCGCGGCGAGTATCCGGGCGCCAAGAACGTCCAGGGGGCCATCCTGTACGCCGACGCGATCGAGCGGCTGATTCCGGATTTCCGGGACAGCGCACCGCTGGAGCGCCACGTCATCGAACAGCGCATGTGGATGCTGGATGATGAGGCGTTCGTCGGGACCAGCTACCGCTCCGACCGCTTCAACGAACAGCGCCCGAACCGCTACACCATCATTCGCGCGCAGTTCGACAAGTGGTTCAGCAGCAAGGTCAAGGAAGCCGGCGCCCTCGTCGTGTGCGAGACCACCGTCACCGGCCTGCTGAAGGACAAGCGTGGCCGCGTGATCGGGGTCTCCACCGACCGCGACCAGGGTGAGGTGACGGCCGACGTTGTCGTTCTCGCTGACGGCGTGAACGCCCTCATCGGCTCCCGCGCCGGCCTGCGCAAGGAGCTGACGCCGAACGACGTCGCCCTGGGTGTGAAGGAAACGATCTTCATGCCGCGCGAGGTCATCGACGCCCGCTTCAACCTGAAGGGCAACGAGGGCGTGGTGATCGAGGCCGCCGGGTCCATCACCGCCGGCATGGCGGGGACCGCGTTCCTGTACACCAACGGGGACAGCGTCTCGATCGGAATCGGCTGCCTCATCAGCGACTTCAAGACCTCCGGTGTGCGGCCGTACTACCTGCTTGAGAAGTTCAAGCAGCACCCGTCCATCGCGCCCCTGATCGAGGGGGGCGAGGTGAAGGAATACGCGGCGCACATGCTGCCGGAAGGCGGATACAACGCCATACCGCAGCTCTACGGCGACGGCTGGGTGGTCGCGGGTGACGCGGCACAGATGCTGAACGCGGTCCACCGCGAGGGCTCCAACCTGGCGATGACCTCGGGCCGACTGGCCGCCGAGACCATCGTGGCCGCAAAGGCCAAGGGCAAGGCCATGACGGCCTCGACCCTGAAGGCGTACAAGCGGGCCCTGGACGACAGCTTCGTCATCAAGGACCTGAAGAAGTACCGCCGCCTGCCCAACGTGCTGCACAACAACAAGCATTTCTTCACCGACTATCCGCGCCTGCTGACCAACGCCGCCGAAACCATGCTCCGCGTGGATGGCGTGTCCAAGAAAGAGAAGGAGAAGTCGGTCATGGGGTCGTTCCGGGCCGAGCGCGGTCTGCGCGGTCTCGCCATCGATATCCTGAAGATGAACCGCGCGTGGCGATAAGCCCCGCGCGCTGATCCCGGGACACCGGGGCATCGGTATACGAACGGTCCGGGCGGGAGAGCCACTCCCGCCCGGCGCTGTCTCCGGGACAGGCCACCGCCCACCCTGACGAGCGAAACACGACACACGACCCGACACCACACGAGACCCGACGCAACACAAGCCCTGTCGGATCTCCGACACAACTGACACGGGGCTGTGCGACAGACGTCCGACACACGACAGGGCCTATTTCTTTAATCCATTGATAATTCAATATATTTTGTCCTGGCATTGAATCTGCATAAGGCCTTCGGACCCTGCTCCACCCGAGCGCACTGAGGGGGAGGTCCTGTATGCTCACCGATCGCCTGGCACCCGTCTTCGATGAACCGGGCTGCGCCACCAACCGCGCGAAGACCGACGCCCAGCGCAAGGCCGGCTGCAAGCCCAAGGGGCCAGCCCCGGGCGCGGCCGCCGGCGGCTGCGCCTTCGACGGCGCCAAAATCTCGCTCCAGCCCATCGTCGACGCCGCCCATATCGTCCACGGCCCCATCGCCTGCGAGGGCAACAACTGGGACAACCGGCACTCGGCCTCGTCCGGCTCCGACCTGTACCGGCGCGGCCTGACCACGGACTTGACCGAACTGGACGTGATCCAGGGCAGCGAAAAGAAGCTGTGGAAGGCGATCCGTCAGGCCATCGAAAAGTTCGATCCGCCGGCCGTGTTCGTCTACCAGACCTGCGTGCCCGCTCTGACCGGCGACGACATCCGCGCCGTCTGCGCCGCCGCGACGGAGCGCCACGGCCGCCCCGTCATCCCGGTCGAGGCCCCGGGCTTCGTCGGCACCAAGAACCTCGGCAACCGCCTCGCGGGCGAAACCCTGCTGGAGCACGTCATCGGCACCCGCGAGCCGGAAACGACCACCCCCACCGACATCTGTCTGATCGCCGAATTCAACATCGTCGGCGATCTGTGGCAGATCACACCGCTGTTCGAGGCGCTGGGCATCCGCCTGCTGTCCTGCATCAGCGGTGACGCGCGCTACAACGAGGTCACGTACGCGCACCGGGCGCGCGCCTCCATGGTGGTGTGCTCCCAGGCCATGGTGAACGTCGGTCGCAAGCTTCAGGAGCGCTGGGGCATCCCCTACTTCGAGGGCTCGTTCAACGGCGTGCGCGCCACCTCCGAAGCCCTGCGCACCTTCGCCCGCCTGCTGGTGGAGCAGGGCGCGCCGGCCGATCTGATCGACCGCACCGAGGCGTTGATCGCGGAGAAAGAGGCCGAGGTGCGCCGCCGGTTCGAACCGTTCCGCGAAACGCTCGCCGGCAAGAAGGTGCTGCTCTACACCGGCGGCAACAAGAGCTGGGCGGTGGTCTCCACCCTCCAGGACATGGGCATGGAGGTCATCGGGACCTCGGTGCGGAAGTCGACCAACCACGGCAAGGACCGGGCGCGCGACCTGCTCGGCGAGGAGCAGAAGCTGCTCGGCGCCGTGCCCAACGCCGAGATGTATCGCATCCTGCGCGAGGGCGAGGCCGACATCATGCTGTCCGGCGGCCGCAGCCAGTTCGTGGCCCTGAACGCCCGCCGGCCCTGGCTGGACACCAACCAGGAGCGCCACCACCCCTACGCCGGTTACGAGGGCTTCCTGGTCCTGGCCGAGCGACTCGCCCTGACCCTCGACGCGCCGGTGTGGGACCTGGTCAACGGCCACGCCCCCTGGGAGGAGGGATACACCCCATGATTCCGACCGACAGCCGCCGGGTCGAGACACCCCGCAAAGCCCTCACCATCGACCCGTTGAAGGTCTCGCCGCCGCTGGGCGCCGCCCTGGCGCTGCTGGGTGTGGAACGCGGCATGCCGCTGTTTCACGGCTCGCAGGGCTGCACCGCCTTCGCCCTCGTCTTGCTGGTGCGGCACTTCCGCGAGGCCATCCCCCTGCAAACCACGGCCCTTGGCGAGATCGAGACCATCCTGGGCGGCACCGACAATCTGGAAGCCGCGATCCGCACCCTGGCCACGAAGTCCAAGCCGGCGGTGCTCGGCATCTGCCCCACGGCGCTGACCGACACCCGCAGCGAGGATATGACCGCCGACCTGCGCCAGATCACCCAGCGTCTGGGCGACGACCTGGGCGAGACGCTTCTGGTTCATGCCCCCGCCCCGGACTACGTCGGCGGGCTTCAGGAAGGCTGGGCCGCCGCCGTGCGGGGCATCGTGGATGCCGCCGCCCGCCCCCGCCCGCGCCGCGCGGACCATGTAACCGTCTTGGCCGGCGCCCATCTGACCGTGGGCGACCTGGACCTGCTGCGCGACACCATTGAGGCGTTCGGGCTGACCTGCACCCTGCTGCCGGACCTGTCGGGCTCGCTCGACGGGCATGTGCCGGAGACCTGGAGCCCGGTGAGCCTGGGCGGCACACCACGCGCGGCGCTCGACGACCTGTGCGCGGCCAGCGCCGTGCTGGCCATCGGGGAGCACATGCGCCCGGCCGCGACCCTGCTGGGCGAGCGCTCCGGTCTGCCGGTGACGGTCCTGGAGACGATCAGCGGGGTGAAGGGCGCCGACCGGCTGGTCGCCGAGCTGTCCAAAATCGCCAAACGCCCGGTTCCCGCCACGCTCCGTCGCGACCGCTCCCGCCTGCTCGATTCCTTGATCGACAGCCATTTCGCCGCCATCGGCCAGCGCGTCGCCATCGCGGCGGAGCCCGACATGCTGCGCGCCCTGGTCACCCTGGCCACCGATCTCGGCTGCCGCGTACCCGTCGCGGTCACCACGACGAAGGTCCCGGGCCTGGACGCACTGCCGGCCGACCGCCTGCTCGTTGGCGACCTCGACGACCTGCAGACCGCCACCGAAGAGGCCGGCGGCTGCGATCTGGTCATCGCCCCGTCACCGGCCATCCGCGCCGCCAACGCCCTGCACGCCCCGTTGCTCCGCGTCGGCTTCCCCCAGGTGGACCGCGTCGGCAGCCAGCACGACACGTTCGCCGGCTACCAGGGATCCCGCCGCGTGGCGCTCACCATCGCCAACGCCATCACCGAAAGCCACGCGGCCCATCACCTGCGTCCGCCCGCCCATCATCACCACCACGCCCAGACGGAGGCTCACCATGACAGCGCCACGCCGGTTGCGCCTTATTGACGCGGACGGCGATTCGCCGACTGCGCCCCCTGCCCCGTCCAGCCGCCAGGAGAGTCCGTCCGTGAAGGTCGCATTGGCCACGCAAGACATGACCGCCGTCAACGCCCACTTCGCGGGGGCCCGTACGCTGGCGATTTATGAGGTTTCGACCGAGGGCTGGACCCTGGTCGAAGCGGTGCAATTCGACGACGTCACCGCCCAGGACGGCAGCGGCCACGGCCATGAGGACGATCGCGTCGGCCCGCGCCTCGCCGCGCTGGACGGCTGCACGCTGCTGTTCGTACGCGCCATCGGCGGCCCGGCCGCCGCGCGCGTGGTCAACGCCCGCATTCACCCCGTCAAGATCGCCGCCGACGAATCGCTCGACAGCGTGCTGGAGCGCGTGCGGGTCATGCTCGACGGCACGCCCCCGCCCTGGCTGCGAAAGGCCATGATGGCCCGCAATGCATCCGACACCCCGCGCACCGACTTCATGGACGACGACGAAGAGGCCTGAGCCATGACCGCTGCCGTTGTTGACACGCCGCCGGACACGTCCGGCCCGAAAAAGCTCACCAAGCTCCAGAGAATGCGCGCGGAAAAAGCGGCAACGTCCCCGCTTCCCGAGCATCCGTGGCCGGAAAATCCTGTCTTCCTGCCGCAGTTGGCCGAGCTGATCCGGGCCGGCGACTGCTGCGGCCTGTGGGACGGCAAGAGCGACGCCCGCATTCTGGGCGGTTACGTGGTCACCAAGGAGCAGCGCCGCACCATCCCGATCATCGGCGAACCCGACGCCCGCGTCCTGCGCCGCCTCGACATGTTCTACAAGGCCGTCAGCACCGCGATCGGCCGCCGCACGGACGTGATCGCCACGCCGCTGACCGAGCTGTCCGACGAGGGGTTCGGGCGGGTCGTGCTGATCGCCGGCCGACTGGTGGCAGTCTCCCGCGCCCTTCGCGATGTGCATCGGTTCGGCTTCGACAGCCTCCAGGCGGTCGACGAGGCCGGCGCCGCCCTGGTTGAAGAGGGCGTGCGCATGATCGAAGCCCATCCCGACGTCGTGAACGCCGCCTGACCCGTGCGGGTCGGACCCCTCTCGCTCCGTCAACGAACTCCAAAAAAGGACACGAACCATGGCCGCGCTTACCTTTACCACACGGGACGGCAGCCCCTGGACGCCCTCGTACCTCGACACGATCGATCCCGAAACCTGTATCGGCTGCGGACGGTGCGTGAAGGTCTGCGCCCGCGACGTGATCGAATTGAAGGGCATCAACGAGGACGACGAGATGTGCGACCCGTTCGACGATGATGAAGAGATTGTCCGGAAGATCTCGACCGTGGCCAACGGGGGCGACTGCGTGGGCTGTGGCGCTTGCGCGACCGTCTGCGGCACCAGCGCGCAGTCGCACGTCACCGTGGAGGCGGCCGCCTGACGGACGCACGGAACGGACCCGATCCCGGCCGCGCTCTGCGACGGCCTGGACGGGCTGGGGAGGCAAGACAATGGCCGAGAACCTCTACGACCGGCTGATGGCCGGCGACACGGGCGATCCATTTGATCGCCACGTCCTGGCATGCGTGATCGTTTCGGGGTTCGCGCCGCCCGAACAACTGCTGACAGACACGATGGGCTTGTCCTTGTCCGATCTCTCCCGGCTGATGGACTCTCAGTTTCCGCACGCCGCCGCGCTTCTCGACGTTCTTCCGTTGTGGGAGGGTCCGAAGGCCGATGCGCCCGAGGAACCCGACCTGCGCGCCCTGCTGTACGACAACCGCACACCCGACGGCGACCCCGCCGTGGCCCGCTGGTTCGCCCGCATCATCGCCCGCCGGTCCCTTGGCGAATCCCACCTGTGGGAAGACCTCGGCCTGCGCGACCGCGACGAACTCAGCCAGCTCATGGCGCGCCATTTCGCGCCCCTGGCCGCAAAGAACCCGGGCATGCGCTGGAAGAAATTCTTTTACCGGACCATGTGCGAGCAGGAGGGCGTTCTCCTGTGCAAGGCACCCAACTGCCAGATTTGCGAGGACTATCACCTCTGCTTCGCGGCCTGATCCTCCCGCCTCCCCCCCAGATCCCGCGCCCGGGTTGGGGGCCACCTTGAGACGGACGCGGGGATGAGGCATTGTGGCGCTTCCTCGATGCCAATCAGGAGGCGCGCAACTCATGTCAGACCCGATCCGGATCGCCATTCTCGGAGCCAGCGGCTATACCGGAGCCGAACTGATCCGCCTGCTCGGCACGCACAGCCGGGCGCAGCTTGCGATCCTGACGGCGGACCGACGCGCCGGGCAGACCCTCGGCGCCGTATTCCCGCATCTGGCCCATGTGCCCGCGCCGCCACTGGTCGCCATCGACGACGTCACCGACTGGTCCGGCGTGGACGTGGTGTTCTGCTGCCTGCCCCACGCCACGACACAAAGCGTCATCGCGGCCTTGCCGGACCACCTGAAGATCGTCGATCTGTCCGCCGACTTCCGGCTCGCCGACGTCGACGTCTACGCCCAGTGGTACGGCGGCCCGCACAAGGCACCGGAGCTTCAGAAAAGCGCCGTTTACGGCCTGACCGAACTGGCGCGGCCGGAGGTCGCCGCCGCCCGTCTGGTCGCCAACCCCGGCTGCTACCCCACCGGCCCGCATCTGGCCCTGGTGCCGCTGATCGAGTCCGGCCTGATCGATCCGGACGGCATCATCATCGACGCCAAATCCGGTGTGTCCGGCGCCGGCCGGAGCGCCAAGGAAGGCCTGCTGCATGGCGAGGTGTCCGAGGGCATCCACGCCTATGGGGTCGCCAGCCACCGCCACAGTCCGGAGATCGAACAGGCCCTGTCCCGCGCCGCCGGACGGTCCGTGATGGCCAGCTTCACGCCGCACCTGATGCCCATGAACCGGGGCATCCTGTGCACCATGTACGTCCAGGCGCACGAGAACGCCGACGCCGCCACCCTGCTGGCGAAACTGGCCGTGCGCTACAAGGGCGAGCCGTTCGTGAAGATCCTGCCGGAGGGCACCACCCCGCACACCCGCCATGTGCGCGGCTCCAACCTCTGTCTGATCGGCGCGGTGAACGACCGCGTGCCCGGCCGCGTGATCCTGGTCTCGGCCATCGACAATCTCGTGAAGGGCGCGGCCGGTCAGGCGGTGCAGAACATGAACGTCATGATGGGCCTGCCCGAGACCGACGGCCTCTCCCAGTACCCCATGTTCCCTTAAACAGGGCGCACGACCGCCCCCACCCCCGAACGGGGGTTGGGGTCCGGCGATCCGGACCCAACATGGAAGACAACCGGCGCGCCACGCCGGACGGTTCTACAAGCCTTGGAGATCCCGCCATGAGCCCGATTCTTATGCCGTACCGGGGGGTCTGGCCGACCATCGCGCCGGACGCCTTCGTCGCGCCGGGCGCCTCAGTCATCGGCGATGTCGTCATCGGCCCGGGATCGAGCGTCTGGTTCGGCTGCGCCATCCGGGGCGACGTGCACGAAATCCGCATTGGCGCCGACACCAACATTCAGGACGGCACGGTCATTCACGTCACCAAGGGTCGGTTCGGCACCTACATCGGCGACGGCATCACGATCGGCCACAAGGCGCTGATCCACGCTTGCACGTTGGAAGACGGCTGCTTCATCGGCATGGGCGCCGTGGTCATGGACGGCTGCGTGATCGAGAGCGGTGCCATGGTCGCCGCCGGCGCGCTCGTCACCCCGGGCAAGCGGGTCAAGGCCGGCGAGTTGTGGGCCGGCAGCCCAGCCAAGCTCAAACGCCCCCTGACCGACGAGGATACGGCGGGCTGGCCGGCGCAGGCGGAGCATTATGCCGCCCTGGGGCGCGAGTACCGCGAAGACCTGACCCGGCGCGCGGCCGAATAGACCGCCCTACCATGACAACACGCCTGCTTGTGGTGCAGTCGCACGGTCCGGTTGTGCGGCCCTGGGTGCCACGGTGTATCGACTCAGTGCGCGCATGGGCCGAAGAACGGGGCCACATATGGCGCTTTGAAGGCGACACCCTGTTCGACCGACTCCCATCGGGCGTCCTGCCCCGCACCGAAGGCCGGGGTGCCGTGCGGGCGGACCTCGCCCGTCTGCTGTGGATCCGCGACGAACTCGCCACGGGCGCTTGGGACCGGGTGGCGTGGCTGGACGCGGACGTCGTCGTGATCGACCCGGGCGCCCTTGATCTGGCTGTGACCACCACACACGCGCTGGGACGTGAGGTCTGGGTGGAGCCGCATCCCTCCGGGCAGGGCCATCGGCTGCGGCGCCATGTGCACAACGCCGTCTGCGTGTTCGGTCCCGATGATCCGGTATTGCCGTTCCTGATCCACGTCTCGCGCCAGCTTCTGGAGCGCGCCGCCCCTGATCGCACCCCCCCGCAGTTCATCGGACCAAAGCTGCTCACCCACCTGCACGGCGTGGCCAACTTCCCGCTGATCGAGACGGTGGGCATGGCCAGTCCCGCGGTGCTGCACGATCTGGCGGCGGGGGGAGGCCCGGCGTGGAACGCCTTGCGGAACGCGCACGCGACGCCCCTAGCGGCCCTCAATCTATGTGCATCCCTCGTCGGACGCACGGTGGACGCGGTCCCCGTGACGGACGCGCTGATCTCGGCCGCGCTGGATCGGTTGGAGACCATGCGCGGCACCCGGGCCGACACCTGATGGGCCGCGGCCGCGGCCGCGGCCAGCGCCCCGCCCCAACGGCTCAAGCGTCGGTCAAATGGACCGAATGGTGGTCAGGAAGCGGTCGGTTTCGGTGTGCATCGTGCCGGCCTCTTCCTTGAGGTCGTCCGCCGCCGACGACAGATCGACCGCCAGATCCCATGTGGCCTCGGTATCGTCGCGGACGGCCGACATGCTCTCCGTCACCACGTCGTTGGCCCCCGCGACCTCCCGCACATTGCGAGCGATCTCCTGGGTTGCCGCGTTCTGCTGCTCAACGGCGGCCGCAATAGAGCCGACCACTTCGCTCAGTTGCTCGATTTCCTTGGTCGATTGCCCAATGCTCTCGGCGACCGTGCGCGTGATACCCTGGATGCCTTCGACCTGCGCCTGGATGTCCCCCGTGGCGCGACCGGTCTGGCTGGCGAGATCCTTCACCTCGCCGGCGACCACCGCGAACCCCCGGCCGGCCTCGCCCGCGCGCGCCGCCTCGATGGTCGCGTTCAGGGCCAGCAGGTTGGTCTGCGCGGCGATGGCCTGAATCAGGGCCACCACCGTCCCGATATTGTCCGCCGTGTCCTGAAGGCGATCAACGGTCTGGCGGGCCGCGCCGATGGCGTCCACCGCCCTGCGGGACAGGCCCGATGAGTCCTGCACCCGCGCGCTGATTTCACCGGTTGTGGCCGACAGTTCGTCCGTGGCCGACGCAACGGTCTGAATGTTGGTTGCGGCCTCGGTCGCCGCGCTCGCCACCGCGGATCCACGCTCCCCGGATCGGGTCGCCGCAGCTTCCAGCTTCTGGGCGGCCCCATGGACCCGCTCCACCGTCGTCTGAACGCGCGCCATGAGGGCGCTGGCCTGGGTGTCGTACTGAGCGACGGTCTCATCGCGGCGGCGCGCGCGTTCGACATCGGCCTTTGCGGTATCCAGCGCGCTTTGCTGGAGCCGCTCCGCCTCGATCAGGCCGGCCTTAAACGTTTCCACCGCCTGGGCCATGTGGCCGAGTTCATTGCGCAGGTCCGTGAAGGGGACCGCCACATCACGCCGGCCCGCGCTCAATTGAACCATGACCTGCGTTATCGCCCGGATGGGGCCTATGGTCGCGCGGGCAATGACGAACGCGACCACGGCGGCCACGGCCAGCCCGATCAGCGCCAGCACGGCCACCGCCAGCTTCACCCGCGACCCCAGCGCCTCCCGCAACGCGCCCTGCTCCCGGGCCTTCGCGGCGCCGTACTCGCCGATCCGCCCGATGGACGGCGCGAACGCATCATACGTTTCATTGAGTCGTGCGTCCGCCTCAACCACCTCCAAGCGCGCCTGGACCATGGCACGCAGCGCCACAATATAGGTTTCCATGACATCCCGGATGCGGCCCTGCGGCGCGCCAGGATCCGCGGCAAGAGTGTCCAGGAAGGTCTGGTACTCGGTTTCGGCCCGCTCCAGATACTTCGGGTCCCCGCGCAGCAGGAAATCCTTTTCATGCCGCCGCAGCATCAGCATGGACACCACGAGGTCCCGACTGGCGTCGGTTTCCTCCAGCACATCCTCCGCCTCATGAACGGCGGCGCGGAGTGTCCCTTGCGCGCCCGCGTTCTCATCGAGGCCCGCCTCGGTCATCAGCGTCGTCAGGCGGTCGAACACCCCCGCGTACTCGGTCAATCCGACTTCAACGGCATCCACATCGTCGCGGATAGCCGCGGCTTGTGGGTGGGCCGTCAGGGTTTGCACCTCCTCGCGCGCCGCCGTCACAGCAGACCGCACCGCCTCAGCGTAAAGGGGATCCCGTCGCAGCAGGAAATCCGCCTCGGCGCGACGCATCTCTAAGGTTGTATCCGTCAGAGCCTGAGAATGCGCATTGAGCTGTCGATACTCGTCAAGTGTCTGATCCGCTGACTGAAGGGCCTGCAACGTCCAGAAGAAAAGACCACATAAAATAAGGGAAAGCCCAATTCCGACGCCCGCGAGCAGGAGAATCCTCGCCTGGATACCAAGGTTTCTCATAACCGTCTCCCTGCCCCACGCCGCGACCGATGACACACAGGGGTACAATTCTACGAGAGAAGGCCTTAATCAAGGTTAAAGATCCATCGCTTGATTCCACCGGCCCGCCCCAACCACACGCATTGCAGGTCTCGAAAACCTCCAGGACCGCATTCTCGAACCGCGGATCGGCGGCGTCCGCCCCGGTGGGCTGAATACGGGAAGGCGCCGGCTCGATTCCTATGCGGGACCGGGCCGGCGCACGATGCGGAGCACATGCAAAAGACGTGCGCCCTTTGGTGAAGGCGTTGGCCGACCGGCTCTAGCCTTTGGTGATCATGCCCATCAGGGCGCGCACCGCATTGTCGGCCCCGTCGGCGATTTGCGAGACCGTAGCGTCCAGCATGTAGCACGGACTGGTGACCAGCTTGTGCGCCTCGTCCACCACGATTTCGGTGTGCGTCGTGGTCTTGTGGGTGGCGCCCATGGCCCCGATCGCCTCGGCCACGCCGGCGTTCGACCCGATGGTCAGGGTCACATCCCCCAGCACCCGCGCGATCAGGGCCGGCGAGATGCACAGCGCCCCGATAGGCAGGCCCTTGGCGTGGGCGGATTTGATGACGGCTTCGATGTTTTCATCGACCGTGCACTCCGGCCCGTCCACCGCAAAGGTGCAGAAATTCTTCGCGGCCCCGAATCCCCCCGGCAGGATCAGCGCATCGAAGTCCGATGGGTCGAACACGGCCACATCGTCGATCTCGCCGCGCGCGATGCGGGCCGCTTCCGTCAGGGCATTGCGGGTCTCGCCCGCGACGGGATCGCCTGTCTTGTGGTCGATGACGTGCATCTGCGGGATGTCGGGGGCGAAGCACCGATAGCGGCCGCCCTGGCGGTCGATCGCCAGCAGGGTCAGCACACTTTCATGGATTTCGGCGCCGTCGTAGACGCCGCATCCGGACAACAGCACGGCGAAGCGGGGCTTCTCGCTCATGGTGGGGGCCTCCCTGGTGTGGTGAAGCGTTCGCGCGACGGAATGATCGCCCGGTCCGCGATGGCCCCGAAGCCTAAAGGGTCCCGCACAAAGCCCGCAAGTGATCGATCGGCGCCGGAACGCAACCGCGCGTTTATGCGCGGGACAGACCCCGCGCCCCTGCAGGACCCACCACGGAGCTGACCGTAGCAGCCAACGCCTGAACCAGCGACGCCGGTGGGTCGCGATCCGCATAGACCAGCCCGACCGCATGCCGAACGTCCGGTTCGACCAGGGGCACGGCCAGCAGCGCGGGGTCATCCCGCATCGCCTCCGGCAGGCGCGACGGGGCGATGCTCGCCCACGGGCCGTGACGGACCAGGGCGTAAAGATTGATGAGAGAGTTCGTTTCCACCGCCGGCGCCACCGTCACCCCGGCGGTCCGGAACGCCGCCTCCGTGATGCGCCGGTTCTGCATGTCCGGGGTCAGCAGACACAGCGGATGGGCAGCGGCATCCGCCCAGGTGATGCGACCCGGCCCGTCGGGCAGCACGGCGGTGTCGCGGCGGCACAGGAACAAAGGCGTTTCCACATACAGGGTCGCGCGACGCACATCGGGCAGCGGTTCGTTGTCCAGATACGTGAGGCCGGCATCCAGGTCGTAGGTGTTCAGGCCGCGTTCGATCTCGCGCGAGCTCATCGAGTGCACCACGAACCGGACCGCCGGATGCCGCGCCGCGAACGGCGCCAGCACATCGGGCACCGCCGGCAGCGCCGTGGGGATCACCCCCAGTCGCGCCGTGCCGCTCAGCCCGCCGCTGCGATCCCGCAGAGTCTGGGTCAGGGCCTCCTGCTCGGCAAGCATGCGCCGAGCGTGGGTCAGCACGGTCTCGCCGTCGGGCGTAAACCCGCGAAAGGCCGGCCCGCGCTCCACAATGGGTACGCCCAGCGCGGCCTCAAGCTGGCGCATGGCGTTCGACAGGGTGGGCTGGGAGACATGACACGCCGCCGCCGCGCGCCCGAAGTGCTTTTCACGGGCCAAGGCCACGAGATAGGCGTATTTCCTCAACATGCGGCCCTCACCACGCCAAGGCCTCTCGCCAGACCCGCGCGGCCTCCAACCGGCGCGGGCGGTGACCCGCTGCATGGTCGGACAGCACCGTGATGAGCTGATCGAGACTGTCGAGGGAATGCACCGGCCGGAAGTCATCCACATGGGGCAGGATCGCCCGCACCCCGGCGGCCTTGGGCTGGAACCCGTCCCAGCGCAGCAAAGGGTTCAGCCAGATCAGGCGCCGACACGACTTGTGCAGCCGTTCCATGGGCCGCGCCAGCCCCTCGGCGTCGGCCTGATCCAGCCCGTCCGTCATCAAGAGCACAAGGGCCCCCTGCCCCAGCACGCGGCGCGACCAGAGCCGGTTGAAGTCGGCCAGACAATCGCCGATCCGCGTACCGCCCGCCCAGTCCGGCATGGCGGCGGACGCGGCGGCCATGGCGATGTCCGGGTCGCGGTCGCGCAAGGGCCGGGTGATGTTGGTTAGGCGGGTGCCGAACACGAAACCGTGAAAGCGCGGCTCCCGGTTGGCAAGGCCATGCATCAGCCGCAGGAAGACGCGGGCGTAGCGGTCCATCGACCCGCTGATGTCGCACAGGGCGACGATGGTCGGCGGCCGGGGCTCCGGCGCGGTGCGCCGGAGGGGCATAATGTCGCCGCCGCTGCGCAACCCGGCCCGCAGAGACGCCCTCAGGTCCACGCGCGGCCCGTGCGGATCCGGCGCGTGGCGCCGGCTGCGCACCCGCAGGTCGGGCAGCCGCAGGGCGTCGATCAGGCGCTGAACCCGGCGGAACTCCTCCGCGCCCATCTTGTCGAAATCCATCGCGCCCAGGCGCTCCTGGTCCGACCAGTCGAGGTCGACGGTGATGCGCTGTTCCTCGGTTTTCGGCTCCGCCTCCGGCGCGGGCGGCGGTGGAGGTGACCCGAGCGCGTCGCGCAACCGCTTGGAGCCGCCGTCGTCCTCCCCCGGCGTGCGCAGCCGGGGCAGCAGCAGGCCCATCAGCCGCCCCAGAATATCCGGGTCGGACCAGAAGATGTGAAACGCCTCGTCGAACAGCGCGCGGTCCTGGCGCCGCTTGACCAGCACGGCCGCGAGGGCGGCCCGGAAGTCCTCACGGTTGCCGAGCCCAACGGCCTCAACGGCCCGCAACGCCGCCAGCGTATCCCCCGGCCCGACCCGCATCCCGGCCGCGCGCAGGGTCCGCACGAAGTGCAGAACGTTGTCCGGCAGCCGGCCCCCGGCGCCCGGCGCGTGCCCCTCGGTGTCAGGCCGCCGTGCCATGGCCCAGCTCGGCCTTGACCTGGGACAGGATGCGCGCAGCCTCCGACCCGCGCATGCGCAGGATGTCATCCTGGTACTTCAGCAGCACGCCCAGGGTGTCGTCGATCACCGCCGGATCCAGCTCCACGACGTCGAGCTGCATCAGGGCGTTGGCCCAGTCCAGCGTCTCCGCCACCCCGGGCAGCTTGAACAGGTCCTGGTCGCGCAGGCCCTGCACGAAGGCCACCACCTGCGCCGCCAGCCGCTCCCCGACGCCGGGCGCCTTGGCTTGGAGGATGGCGCGTTCCCGCGCTGCGTCCGGATAATCGACCCAGTGATACAGACAGCGCCGCTTGAGCGCGTCATGAATCTCGCGGGTCCGGTTGGAGGTCACCACCACGATGGGCGCCGCCCCGCCGCCGCGCACACCGAGTTCCGGAATGGTGATCGTGAAGTCGGACAGCACCTCCAGCAGAAAGGCCTCGAATGGCTCATCGGCGCGGTCGAGTTCATCGACCAGCAGCACCGGCACCTGCCCGTCCACGCCCTCCACCGCGCGCAGAAGCGGCCGGCGGATCAGGAAGGCGTCGGTGAAGATGTCGCGGCCCAGCCGCTCCCGGTCGGCGGCGCCGGCGGCCTCCGCCAACCGGATCTCGATCATTTGGCGGGCGTAGTTCCATTCATAGGCCGCGCTCGCCAGATCCAGGCCCTCGTAGCATTGCAACCGCTCCAGCGGCCGGCCGAGCGCCCGCGCCAGGACCTTGGCGATCTCGGTCTTGCCGACCCCGGCCTCGCCTTCCAGGAACAGCGGCCGACCGAGCCGGAGGGCCAGAAACACGCAGGTCGACAGGGCGCGATCGGCCACATAGTCGTGCGCGGACAGCAGGTCGAGCACAGTATCAACACTGTCGGGGATGGGTTGTGCGGACGACGACGCCAAGACTCACCTCCTCCGGAAACACACCAAGACCGCAATGGGCGACGGACCGCGCCGCACCGCTCGAGTGTGCGATCCGAACGCAACCGAACCATTGTTGTCATGACAGGGGGGAGCACGCCAAGGGTCCAGCGCCCACCGCGCCTCCTCATCCGGCGCGTTTTCGTCGGGCTACTTGTCCGGCGTGAGGATCAGAACTTCGTCCGGCCCGATCAGATTGAGCATCTCGCGCGCCCGCTCGTCGAGCATGTCCGGGTGCGGATGGCCCGGCTTCAGCAGGGCAACGCGGCGTTCGAGAATGGCCCGTTCCGCCGCTACGGCGGCCCGCTCGGACTCAGCCACACGGATATCCTGTCGAAGCTGCCACCAGGCAATCAGACCGCGCTCCCCATGGATCGCGTGATACCCAAAATAACTGAGGACCGCGACACCCAGCAGGGGGACGACGATGGGACGAAGGCGGCGGCGGGGGAGCGAATCGACGGACATACGGGCAGTGAGTCAGGCCCGAGTCGCGAAGTCAAGCGCCCGAGGCCGGACGCGCCGGTTCGTTCCGATGTGTGGCAGGAAGAACGCGCCGGGATACGGCGTCCGCGCGATCACACGCCGCTAAGATCGGTTGCCGTCCTCGCCTCCGGGGACCGCACTCTCCGCTCGGGCCTCGCGACGAGCCAGCCATGCCTTCAGCTTCTCGGCCCGCCACGCATCGGCAACCCGACGGGCTTCTTCTTGGTCCTGGGCGCGCTGGGCTTCCATCTGTTGCCGCTCCAGCTCGCGCGTCGCCTCCATCAACCTGGCCTCGCCCACGATGTCGCGCACCGGGGGCAGGCCCGCCACCTGGGCGTACTCCTGCGCCTCCCGCCACGCGATGCGGAACTTGCCGATGTAGCGCTCGGCGTGGACCGGCGTCGCCGAATGGTACCGCTGCACCGCGCGGGTCCACGACCCGGTCTCTTTGTAAAGCGCGGTCAGGAACTTCGCCGCGTAGGCCACGTTCGCCTTCGGTTCGAACGCCTTGTCCAGCGAGCTGAACTCATCGCCGTGATAATGCAGATTGATCTGCATGCAGCCGACGTCGATGTTCCACTCCCCTCGGGCCTGGAGCATCTTCACGTGGGCAATGGCCTCGGCCTTGGTGCGGAAGAACTTGCCGGACCCGCCGTTCGTGACCGTCCACGGCCAGGCAATTCTTGCCTGACGCTCGCCATCCCAGCGACCGGATTCCACCATCGAAATGGCGGTCAGGACATGCGCCGGGATGCCGGACACCTGCTCTTGCAGAGCGGTCTGGTTGCGACAGAGTTCGTCCGCGTAATTGTAGTAATCTGCCCGGGCCGGGGTGGCGAAGGCCGCCAACATCAGCCCCATCAGAAGCATGGCCGCCAGGGCAGAACGCGCGCGAAGCATGCGCCCGGGGACGGCTTGCGAACGACGGCTGAGCACAGCTGTGGAACGAGGAAACGGCATGGCGGACGATCCGGCGACAAGCCCCGCCGAGAGTGGGGGACCCGAACATCTAGATCTTAAGCAACCACCATGCCAGCGGGGCGCCATGCCAGCGGGGCTGATACCCCGGACAGGCTACTCCGCCGCCAGGGGCATTCCCGACAGGGTGCCGAGCACCGCGACCAGCGCCGGCACGACCGCGCGCAACCGGTCCGCACCAGGGGTCAGATCCCGGGTGCGCTCGTTAATATAGAGGGCGCGGTTGATCTCAAGCTGGAGCACATGGACCCCCAGGCCGGGCCGTCCGTAGTGGCTTGTGGTGAAGCCACCGGCATAGGGCTGATTGCGCCGCACCCGGAACCCGGCGTCCGTCAGCACCGCCTCGGCCGAGTCCGTCACGGTGCTGTCGCAGGATCCGCCATGGCGATCCCCGAGAACCATATCCGGCGCCCCCCCGCGCCCCCCCATGCCGTCCACCGCCGAACTCGGCATGGAATGGCAATCCAACACCACACAGTAGCCGAACCGCGCCCGAGTCTCGCCGATGAGGCCAGCCAACGCGGCGTGGTACGGATCGTAGCACTGGCGCAACCGGGACTCCGCGTCCGCAAACGCCAGCTTGCGGCGGTAGATGTGGTTGCCTTCCCCGGCCACCCGCGAGAGCGTGCCCAGCCCCGCCCGCACCCGCGGTGTCTCGGTCCGCGCGTTCGCCGGCAGAGGGTCGAAGAACATGGACGGGTCGAGTTCCAGCCGTTCCCGGTTCACATCGACATAGACACGGGGGAACAGCGCGCACAGCAACGGCACACCCAGATCCGGCCCCGCCTCGAAAAGCGTGTCGACATGAGTGTCCTCGCTGGCCCGCAGGTCCACGAGAGGCAGGCGGGACAGGGCCAGAAACGACTCTGGGTACCGCCGACCGGAATGCGGCGAAGCCAGGACGAGGGGGCGCGTCTGGCGGAGCGGCCGGACGAGCCGGATGGGACCGCCCAGGGGTGCGTCGGTTTCCGCTCTCCGGGTCATGCGAACCTGTCCATCGGAGTGGCGCGACGAGCCGGCCATCGCGACTCGCAGATGCCGGATCAGGATCGATCCGATTCGATCCGCATCATCGAAGCAGTCTACGCCGACGGACGCGCTTTGGGAAAAGGTTCATTCCTAAAGGTTCATTCCCTCCGTAAAATCCTTAGCCTGTCGAACGAGACCGGCCGGTCCGATGGGAGCAGCCGTCCGGCCTGTGCGTCGCCCGCTTGGCCCGCCCTCATAGCGATTTAAATGATTTGGGCGCTATCGATCAGATTGCCGGGCTCGGTGACGCCGATGCCAAAGGAAGGCCATATTTCCGGCGTTTTGTGTGCGCTGCGGTCGTGCGTGCCGCGCCATCATGCGGGTCTGCACCCGCCGCTTTTGCTCCGAACGCGCGGGAGTCCGCTGCCATGAAGATTTCGACCCTCGTAAAGGTGCTGCTCGGCCTGATCGTGTTGGCCATTGGTGCCCTCGGCGTGTTCATCGCCACCCTCGACGTCAGCCAGTACAAGGGGCGAATCGTGGCCTTGCTGGAGCAAAAGACGGGGCGCACCGTCACCATCGACGGCGACCTGGATTTGGCGATCGGCCTATCTCCGGCCCTGGTGGTCGAGGATGTCACCATCGGCAACGCCGACTGGGCGTCGGACCCGGAGATGCTGTCCGTGGGTCGCCTGGAAGCCCAGGTGGAGATGCTGCCGCTGCTCTCGGGCGACATCAACATTGTGCGGGTGATCCTGGACGACCCGATCGTCCACCTGGAAACCGACAAGGACGGCAACGGCAACTGGGCGCTCTCTCTGCCCACCGATGCGGCCGACGCAACGGAGCCGCCGCTGGACACCGCCTCGACCGAGGCGCCGGCCGACGGCGCAGAGGGTCCGGGCGGCCTGCCCGCCCTTCAGATCCAGGAGGTCCGGCTGGAAAACGGCATGCTGACCTATCGGGACGGCGTGACCGGTCAAACCATGGCGGTCGCCTTGGACACCGTCTCGTTGACGGGCGGCGGATTGGCCGATCCGCTGAATATTGAAATCGAAGGGGCCTACAACGATGCGGAGTTCACGCTGGACGGCAGCGTGGGCGCCCCGGCGGCCCTGACCAATCCCAATGGCACGGCCTGGCCGCTCGACCTGACCGCAACGGCCGGAGGGGCGACCGTGACAGCCAAGGGGACGATCGCGCACCCAGCCGAGGCCACGGGCATCGACCTCGCCATCACCGCGCGCGGCGAACAGATCGCCGACCTCGCGACCCTGGCGCAGGCGTTCGGCCAGAGCGTGGCGATCCCGGCCCTGGGGCCCTACACCGCGACGCTCAATCTTGCCGGCGACGCCGATGCGCTGGCGGTGCGAGACCTGGACGCGAAGCTGGGCACGCCGGGTGAATTCCTCGTGGCGGCCACGGGGTCCATTGCCAACGCCCTGGCCGCGTCGGGCCTGGACCTGACCGTGTCTGTCGCGGCACCGGACCCCGATGTTCTCGCGGACTTCGGCGCCGCTCTGCCCGCAGCGGCCTCGGCCCGCGCCGTGGTGCGGGATATCGACGGCGGCTATGGGCTGCGTGATCTCGAAGCGACGCTGGGGCGCAGCGCGCTGTCCGGCACCCTGGATGCCCGAATGGACGGGCCGCGCCCGGCGGTGTCGGGCAGCCTGTCGTCGTCGCTCCTTGACCTGGACGAATTGGCCAGCACGCCCGACGGCGACTCGGACGGCACCGTTACGGTCCCGGCGGCTCCGGCCGCGCCCACTGACTCCGGCGGTCCGATGATCCCGGACACCCCCCTGCCGCTTGATGCCCTGCGTCTGGCGGACGCGAATCTGTCCCTGGCGGTCGAGCGGGCCATCCTGCCGGGCGGCGGCGAGGTGAGCGACCTGTCCCTGAACGTCACGCTCGACGGGGGGGCGCTGTCCATCAGCCCGATGCAGGCCAACGTGGCCGGCGGCGCGATGGACGGGTCCGTGACCCTGCGGCCCACCGGCAACGGGGCGGCCCGACTGGCCGTGGACATGAACGGGGATGGCGTCCGGGTCGGTGATCTGGCCAAGGCGTTTGCGGGATCCGAGGCCGTGCTGGACGGTCCCACCACGCTGCGCGTGAAGCTGGAGGGTCAGGGCGCCACCCCGCACCAGATCGCCAGCACGCTCGACGGGTCGATCCTGGTGCACACGGTCGATGCCCGCATGAACAACGGCGCCGTCAACTGGGCCGGCGGCGACGTCATGACCCAGCTTGGTGAACTCATCAATCCCTTCGCCGCGAAGGAGAGCACCACGCCGATCCAGTGCCTCGTCTTCAACATGACCGCCACTCAGGGCGTGCTGTCGAACGACAACGGGGTCGCCATGGAAACCGACAAAATGGTGGTCGGCGGCGGCGGCGCCTTCGACCTGGGGGCGGAGCGGCTGAACGTGAAGATCGCGCCGCGCCCCCGTCCGGGCATCGGCATTGAAACCGGCTTCGGAAAGATCGTCGAGCTGTTCGCGGTGACCGGCCCGTTCGCCAGCCCGTCGCTGGAGTTGGACGCGGAGAAGGCCATCCAGACCGGCCTGCGCACCGCCGCCAGCGCGGCCGGCGCCGTGGCCACCGGCGGCCTGTCCATGCTGGGCGAAAGCTTGGTTGGCGGCATGCTGGGCAGCGAGGGCGGCGAACTGGAACCCTGCCTTGTCGCGCTGGGTGAAAAGGACCCCGGCCAGGGTGGTTCGGCGGCGGGTGCGGAGTCTGGCTCCCCGACCGACGGTGTCGGCCAAGCCCTTGAAGGCCTGACCGGCGGCGAGTCGGGCGATGTCGGCCGCGCCATCGAGAACATTCTGGGTGGCGGACAGCGCAACGCCCCCGCCGAAGACGGCGGCACCGGCGGCGAGACGGGCGAGTCCGGCGACGGCGACGTCGGTGAGGCGATCCGCGAGGGCCTGGGCGGCCTTCTCGGCGACTGACCGAACGGGCCGGGGTGCGGCCGGCCGTCGCCAGCCCCCGGCCCCCTCTTCCACAGCCCCGCCGTCCATGGTAGGCGACACGCGCCCCCGGCTAGCGTTGGCCGGGTGCCGTCTTTTCCTGGACCCGGAGCGTTCCGCCGCCATGCCGCACACGCCGCCCCCATCACCCCCTCCAGCCGGGGTGCCGAGCGATCCCGTGACCGCCGCGCGCGCCCATCAGGCGGTCCGTCGCACGCGCCGGTTCTATACCGACGTGACCACGCACGCGGTGACCGAGGGCGGCCACGGCGTGTGTCTGGATGGTCGACCGGTCCGGACCCCGTCCCAGGGCCCGCTGGCGGTACCGACCGCAGCCCTGGCCGAGGCCATCGCTGCGGAGTGGGCCGCGCAGGGCGAAGAGATCGACCCGGCCGCGATGCCCCTCAGCCAGCTTGCCAACACGGCGCTGGAACGCACCCTTCCGGGCCGGTCGGCCCTGGTGGCCGAGTTGATCCACTACGTCGACGCGGACCTGCTGTGCTACCGGGCGGCCCACCCCACGGACCTGGTGGCGCGCCAGCACCATGCGTGGCAGCCCCTGGTGGACTGGGCGGCGGAGGCTCTGTCCGCGCGCCTCGCAGTCACCGATGGCGTCATGCCACTGCGCCAGCCGACCGAAACGGCCGAGGCGCTGCGGGCGGCCCTTGATGCACTTGACCCCTGGGCACTGACGGCGGCGCAATGCGTGGCTGGCGCCACCGGCTCACTTGTGCTGGCGCTGGCCCTCACCCACGGCCGCGTGGACGGCGAGACCTGCTTCACGCTGTCGCGTCTGGATGAGACATTTCAGATGGAGCAATGGGGCGAGGACCGCGAGGCGATGCTCCTGCGCGAGGCCGTGCGGCGCGACATCCTCGCATCGGAAACGCTCTGGCGCCTGACGCGGGCCTGAGACCCGGACCCGGGACGCGAATCTTACGCCGGCACCGCCGCCGGCCAGAGCCACGCCGCCCCGCGCACGCCGCTGGAATCCCCGTGTACCGGCGGGCGCAGCGCCGTGGCGACGGAATCCGAAAATACCCAGCGCGGCCATAGGGCGGGCACGGCCTGGTACAGCATGGCGATGTTGGACAGGCCGCCCCCCAGCACCACCACGTCTGGGTCAAGCATGTTGATCAGCGTGGCGGTTGCCCGCGCGAGCCGATCCGCGTAGCGGGCCAGCGTGGCGCCGGCTGTGGGATCACCGTCTGCCGCGCGGGCGGCCACCGTTGCGGCGTCGACGTGCTCCCCTGTCGCCCGCGCGTGATCGTCCGCCAGCGCCGGACCACACAGAAACGTCTCAATACAGCCACGGCGGCCGCAAAAGCACGCCGGCCCCGGCCGTTCCGCGTTCGTCGGCCACGGCAAGGGATTGTGGCCCCACTCGCCGCCGATCGCGTTCGGCCCCGAAACCGTTCGACCGTCGACCACCAGACCGCCGCCAACCCCGGTCCCCAGAATGATCCCGAACACGACGCGGACCCCGGCTCCGGCACCGTCCGTCGCCTCAGACAGCGCGAAACAGTCGGCGTCGTTGGCCAGCCGGACCGGGCGACACAGGGCGTCCGACAGGTCCCGCCCCATGGGATGCCCGATCAGCCACGTG
The DNA here is from genome assembly GCF_014197855.1 of Roseospira marina. GTDB lineage: Bacteria > Pseudomonadota > Alphaproteobacteria > Rhodospirillales > Rhodospirillaceae > Rhodospira > Rhodospira marina. Next base: position 30,370 of record NZ_JACIGJ010000001.1, on the reverse strand, counting down.
GAGTTGGCGTTCTTCACCAACCCGGTGGCGGGCGACACGGCGCCGGGAATACCGACCCCCACGGTGCCCGCCGCCCCCGCGGCCTGCTCCAGCCACCCCACGAGGTCCGTGATCGCCGCCACCGTCCCGGCGTAATCGCCCCGGATCGCGGGCACGCGCCGACGCGCCCGCTCCCGCCCCGCCCGGTCGAGCGCCAATCCTTCGATCTTTGTGCCGCCCACATCGATGCCGATGCGCAGCGGGAGCGGGCCGTCATACAGAGGTGCCGTGTCCGTCATGACGCTAGAATAAACGGGGCGCGGCGCGGCAAGAAGGGTCACCTTGCACGACGTGTGAAAGCGCGCTACCACGCAACCATGACCACTCAGCCACACGACGGGCCGGGCATTGCCGACGGGCTCCTGTTTCCGCATGCCGCATCGCCTCCGCCGGGGACGATGACGCCCGTCGCCCCCGGCGTGTTCTGGCTGTGCATGCCGCTGCCGTTCGCGCTCGACCACATCAATCTGTGGGTGCTGGAGGACGGAGACGGCTGGACCCTGGTCGATACCGGCATCGCCAACGACCACACCCGCGACCTGTGGCGCGCGCTGATCGAGGGGCCGCTGGCCGGGCGGCCGGTACGGCGCCTGATCTGCACGCACTTTCATCCCGACCACATGGGGCTGTCCGGCTGGCTGACAGAGTGGCTGGGCGTACCCCTCTGGGCCCCCTTGGGCGAGTGGGCGTTCGGCTGTCAGCTTCAGGCGATGTCCGACACCGCGTTCACGGCCACGTCCCGGGCCCTGTATGCGCGGGCTGGATGCACCCCGGACGTGCTGGACCTTTCAGACCGGCGCGGCAATCCCTACCGCACCCGGACGGTGCCCCATCCCACAACCTTGCGCCGCCTGATGGACGGCCAGAGCGTCCAGATCGGCGGCCGGGATTGGACGGTGGTGGTCGGATACGGGCACGCTCCGGAGCATGCTGGCCTGTGGTGCCCGGAAGCCGGGGTCCTGATCTCGGGCGATCAGATCCTGCCCCGCATCAGTCCTAACGTGAGCGTCTGGCCTACGGAGCCGGACGGCGACCCCCTGGCCCAGTTCCTCGACAGCCTGCGCCGCTGGTCCCGCGTGATCGACGATCCTCAGGTGCTTGTGCTGCCGTCGCACGGGCTGCCGTTCGTCGGCGTGCACACCCGGGTGCGGGAGCTGCTGGAGCTGCACGATGCGCGTCTGACCGTAACGCAGACCCTGTGCGCGGATACGCCCCGGAGCGCGGCGGACCTGCTGCCCCTTCTGTTCCGGCGTCGCCTGGACGATCACCAGTTGTTTTTCGCTCTGGGCGAAACCCTGGCCCATCTCCATCACCTGGAAACACGCCAAGCGGTGCGGCGCGAACCGGGGGCCGACGGCGTCGACCGCTTTGTGGTTCCAGATTGACCACCTCGCATGACACGCCCCGTTGGCCGAAGGCGTCGGCGCGGGTATTGTCCAGGAGAGACGAGACTCGCGCCCGGTGACCGAGACGGTCACGGACAACGACACGAGGGACGGCATGGAAACCGGGGAAGTCGAGCCGATCGCGGGGCTGGGACCGTATCGGCTGATCACACGGGCGGACTTCGACGGCATCGTGTCCGCTGTCCTGCTGCGGGAACGGGGCCTGATCGGCGACGTCACCTTCGCCACGCCCAACGACATGCAGGGCGGCCGCATTCCCGTGTCGAACACGGTCATCACATCCAATCTGCCCTACGTGCCCGGCGTGCACCTGGCGTTCGACCACCATACGTCCGAGGTCACGCGAGTGGGGCCACAGAACAACCTCATCATCGACTCGGGCGCGCCGTCCGCCGCGCGGGTGATCTTCAAGCACTACGGCGGCGCCGAGGCGTTTCCGGAGATCAGCGCCGAGATGATGGATGCGGTGGATCAGGCCGACTCCGCCGCTTACGACGAGATGGACATTCTGGCGCCCGACCGCTGGACGATGCTGAACTTCGTCGTCGATCCGCGCACCGGCCTGCACCGCTTCCGCGATTTCGAAATTTCGAACGACCAGCTCATGCTGGACCTGACCCGGTACTGCCGCCGCCACAGCATCGAGGAGATCCTGCACCTCCCCGATATCGAGGAGCGGGTGCATCTCTACTTGGAGCACAAGGAAAAGGCCGAGCATCAGGCGCGCCGCAACGCGACGCTGCGCCCTCCCCTTCTGATCATCGATTATCGCGGTGAGGTCGTGCACTACGCCTGCAACCGGTTCATGATCTATGCTCTGTATCCGGAGGCCAACATCTCCCTGGCCCTGTCGCGCGCCCCGCGTCAGGGCTTTACCGAGATCGCGCTTGGCCGTTCCATCATCAACCGGACCTCCACCATCGACGTCGGGCATTTGCTACTGCCCTACGATGGCGGGGGTCATGCCACGGCGGGGACCTGTCAGGTCGCGGACGACTGTGTCGACGACGTTGTCGCGGCGCTAGTCGCGCACATCCGGGCCGCAGGCTGACCCCGCCGACGGGCGGCCGCCCCGGCGGACCGTCCCCAGTCTCGTTTTTTTGATCGTTGAACAATCGGAGTCGGGAATGACCAATGTGGCCGTAGTCGGCGCCCAGTGGGGCGACGAAGGCAAGGGCAAGGTGGTGGACTGGTTGTCGGAACGCGCCGATGTGGTGGTGCGCTTCCAGGGTGGTCACAACGCCGGCCATACGCTGGTCGTCAACGACGCCGTCTACAAACTCAGCCTGCTGCCGTCGGGCGTCGTGCGCGGCAAGCTGTCCATCATCGGCAACGGCGTGGTCGTCGACCCATGGGCGCTGTTCGACGAGATCGAGCGGATCCAGAAGCAGGGCGTGACCATCAGCCCCGAGGTGCTGCGAATCGCGGACAACGCCTGCCTGATCCTGCCGATCCACGGTGAACTCGACCGCGCGCGGGAAGAGGCCGCCGGCGGCGGCAAGATCGGCACGACGGGCCGCGGGATCGGCCCGGCCTACGAGGACAAGGTCGCGCGACGCGCCGTGCGGGTGTGCGATCTGGCCGAGCCGGAGACCCTGCGCTTCAAGATCGACCGCCTGATGACGCACCACAACGCGCTGCGGCGCGGTCTGGGCGCGGAGCCGCTGGATGGCGAGCAGTTGTTCGAGCAGCTGCAGGCGCTGGCGCCGCGTCTCGCGCCCTACGCCACGCCGGTCTGGAAAGTGCTCGACGAGGCCCGCCGGGCCGGCCGGCGCATCCTGTTCGAAGGCGCGCAGGGCGCCATGCTGGACGTGGAGCACGGCACCTACCCCTTCGTGACGTCCTCCAACACCGTTTCCGGGCAGGCCGCCGCCGGGTCGGGCATGGGACCGGGCGCCGTGGCCTATGTGCTCGGCATCACCAAGGCCTACACGACCCGCGTCGGCAGTGGGCCGTTCCCGACCGAGCTGTTCGACGACGTGGGCGAAGGGCTGGGCGAGCGCGGCCGCGAGTTCGGCACGGTCACCGGACGGCGGCGGCGCTGCGGCTGGTTCGATGCCGTCATGGTGCGCCAGGCGATCAAGGTCGGCGGCGTGGACGGGATCGTCTTGACCAAACTGGACGTGCTCGACGGTATGGCGGACCTCAAGGTCTGCGTCGGCTACGAACTGGACGGCGTGGTGCTCGACCACTTCCCGGCCGGCATGGCGGCGCAAGCCAACGTCAAGCCCGTGTACGAAACCCTTGAGGGCTGGTCCGAGAGCACCCGGGGCGCGCGCACCTGGGCCGACCTTCCCGCCACCGCGATCAAGTACATCCGCCGGATCGAGGAGTTGATCGAGGCGCCGGTGGCCATCCTCTCCACCGGTCCGGATCGCGAGGAGACCATTCTGGTTCATGATCCCTTCGCGGACTGATCGGGACCGGTCCTTGCGGGGCCGGGACATCAAGGCGCCCATAAACAAGAGCGATTGTCGGCCGGCCTCGCAATTCGTATGGTCGCTCTGTACAGTGAAGCGGATCCCGACGGCCAGGATGGCGGCGGACCCATGGCAGTGACAGCTCGGACCAACGGTGGCGCGGCCGGACGCGCAAACAGCCCCGGCGGCGCGGATCCCGCAGCAGCAACCGGCCCAGCCGTGATGCTGCGGGACCGGTTCGCCATCTATTACCAGTCCCCGATGCCGGACCTGGACATGCCCAACGCCAAGGCGTTCGCGGCCGAGGACCGGCGCCAGCGCGGGCGCCCTATGTTCGCGCTCGTGGTGACCGGGATCCTGCCGCCGCGCCTGCACGTCATGAAGCACCTGAAGGGCGTGCGCTCGGCCGGCGTCATCCCGCTGGTCGAGTGGGGGCCGGTGGACTGGCCGCCGATGGAGGCGGTGCGGCTCGCCCTCATTTACGAGCAGCCTTTGGGCGGGCGGGTCATGGAAAGCATGACCGACGTGATCACGGCGAACCAGGATCACCAGTTCGCCAAGACGGTGCTGCGCCCCCTTTCCGTGGCGCTCGGGGAACTGAACAACCACGGCGTCAACCACCGCGCCATTCGGCCCACCAACCTGTTCTACGCCGACGCGGCCGGCACGCGAATCGTGATGGGCGATTGCGCCACCAGCCCGGTCGGTCTCGACCAGCCGGTGGTGTGCGAGACCATCGAGTCCGGCATGTGCCAGCCGGAGGGCCGGGGCGCCGGCAACTTCAGCGACGACTACTACGCGCTCGGGGTATGCGCGGTCATGCTGCTGATCGGGCGCGATCCGACCGCGGGCCTGGACGACGCTGAGATCGTCAAGCGCAAGCTCAACCAAGGCACCTACGCCACGCTTGTCAGCGACCAGCGCGTGCCGCTGAACATGATCGAGGTCCTGCGCGGTCTGCTGGCCGACGACACCAGCCAGCGCTGGGACTTCGAACAGTTGGATCTGTGGTTCAACGGCCGGCGCATGTCGCCGGTGCAGGCGCGCCCCCTGCGCCGGGCGCAGCGCGCCTTCGTGTTCATGAATCAGGAGTTCCTGAGCACGCGCCATCTGGCGCATGAAATGGCGACGCACTGGGACAAGGCAGCGCCGATCGTGCTTGAAGGCAAGCTGGAAATCTGGCTGCGGCGCGGCCTGGACGACAACCAGCTCGCCGACCAGGTCGCGATGGCCATCCGCAACGCCACCGCCGCCAGCGAGCGCAGCCGGCGCAGCCTCAATGATCTGGCGCTGGCCAACGTGCTGATCGTCATGGACCCCGACGCGCCGATCCGGTTCCGCGAGGTGCGCGCCCATATGGACGGCTTCGGCGGCGTGCTCTCCGCCCAGCTCGCGCGCGGTCAGGACACGCGGTCCATCACGGACGTCATCCTGGCCGAGATTCCCAAGATGTGGTTGGGGGTGCGCGAAAGCTTTTCGCCGGAGTACGTGCAGCTTGACGGCACGTTCAAGGAACTGCGCGAATTCCTTCTGGATGGCGCCAACAAGGGCGCCGGCCTGGAGCGCTGCCTGTACGAGATGAACGACAGCCAGCCCTGCCTGAGCCCCTTGTTCGAAAAGGAACTGGTCCTCACCATCCGCGATGTTCTGCCCGCCCTGGACCGCATCGGCACCCGGATGGACGGCAAGACCAACCCGCTGGACCGGCACCTCGTGGCGTTCGTCGCCGCCCGCTTCCCTAAGGAGATCGGCCCGCAGCTCCTCGCCCTGAACGAATCCGACCCCAAGCGATCGACTCTGGGCATGCTCAGCCTGCTCGCCGTGCTGCAATGGCGCCTTGGGCCGGAAGTGGTGCACGGCCTGTGCAGTTGGGTCGGCGGCCTGATGGGGCCCATCATCAACAGCTATCAGAGCCGGGAACGCCGACGGGCGCTGGAACAGGAGATTCCGCGCCTCGTCCGCAAGGGCAGCCTGCCCGAACTCTACAACTTCGTGGACAACGCCGATGAGCGTAAGGCCGACTTCGATGAGTTCCAACGCGCCCGAGCCGACTGGGCCATGGCCCAGCAACAGATCCATAACCTGGAATCCGGTCAGGTCGGCGCAGACGAAACGGCCGAACGCATGGGTCAGAAGGCGGCCGCAACCGGCGCGGTCGGCGTGGCCATTCTCTCCGTGGGCTTGGTCCTGGTCAGCTATCTGATGTAGCGGCCCCCCACCGGCCGGGCCGCCACCGAACCGGCCCACCGCTCGCGCAAATCCCGAGCGTTCCAAAACAGACCGCAACGACGATTTACTTAAATATCAATATGATAGAGCCTTTTTCGTGATCCCGATGTCGCGTAAAGTGCTTTAGGATCCCGCCGCAAGGAGAACACACGATGGGACAAGGCATGGCCCTCAAGGTGGGCGTCGTTCTGATGCTGGCCGTTGGCCTGTTCCTGTTCCTGCCGACGGTGCTGGTGCTTGTGGTGGCCATGCTGCCGACCGGAGCCGCCTTGGTCGTCGACCGGTCGGCCAGCCGGAGCGGCTGGTTGTGCGTCGGCGGGCTGAACTTCGCCGCCCTGGCGCCCAGCCTGTTCGAACTCTGGTTCGAGAACAACACGCTGGAATTCGCCACCGGGATCATCAGCAACGTGTTCACGCTCATGCTGATTTATGGCGCGGCGGCGGTGGGCTGGATCATCTACATGACCATGCCGCAGGTCATCGCCAGCGTCATGGACATGACGTCGTCCCACCGCATTGAGCGACTGAAGGCCCACCAGCAGGATCTGGCGGAGGAATGGGGCCCGGAAGTCGCACGCGAGGACACTCGGGAGTAGGGCCCGGACACGGTCGTTCTGGCGCCGATCCGTGGTGTTAGGGCGCCAGCACGCGCCCAACGCCCGGCCCCTCAGCCACCAGCGCCGGCACATCAGCGCAGACCGCCGCAACCACGCGCGCGCCGGCCTCCGTCAGCGCAGCGGCGGGATGATACCCCCAGGCAACCCCTATCGCGTCCACCCGGGCGGCGCGCGCCATCGTCATGTCGAAACTGGTGTCGCCGATCATGCTGGTATCGGAAGGTTCGGCCCCGACCTCCACCATGGCCCGCATCAGCATCGCGGGGTGCGGCTTGCCCGGTCCCTCGTCGGCAGTCTGCACGGTCAGGAAGCGCCCCTCAAGGCCATGCCGTTCAAGGGCCGCCGCCACGCCGCGCCGGGACTTGCCGGTGGCGATGCCGAGCAAGGCGCCGCCCGCCTCCACGGCGTCAATCATTTCCAGCGCCCCGGGAAACAGCGGCTCCTCGTGGTCCGGGCGGGAGCGCAGGGTAAAGAACGCCTCTTTGTAGAGGGTCTCGACGCGCGCCCGCTGGGCCGGGTCCGCCGCCGGGGTCACGGCCGCGATGGCCTCGCCCAGCGACAGGCCGATAATGCCCCGGGTCGCCGACGCGGGCGGCACCGCGACCCCCGCCCCCTCGCACGCCATGGCCATGGCGGCGATGATGTTGTGCTGGCTGTCTACCAACGTGCCGTCCACATCGAACACGACAAGACGCAACGGGGTCATTCGGTCGCTCCTTGCTGTTCGGCGTAGGCAATGGCCGCGTCCTGAACCGTCATCATCATCAGCGGCACGACGCGGTCCTTAAAACGCCCCATCTTGCCGGCCACCGACTGGCCGACCGACGAGCCGAAGAAGTCAGCCATGGCCTGCAATTCGTCGGCCGTAAACGTCTCCGTCAACACGACCATCACCGTGTCCCGGAGTTGCGTCTCGTCCAGGCGCGCCCGGGCGAAGGCGATGAACCCCGGACGATGCTCCGGCGGCATCATGTGGGCCACCCGCTGGAGGCTGTTTTCGAGGGATACGCTCACCGGCATGGCCGCCTCGTAGCGTTGCGCCTGCGCCCGGCGATTGGCGGCCGTGTCCTCCAGGGCAACGGCACCCGCGAGCGGCGCGAAGCACAGGCCCGCCGCCAGGGCCAGCGCGGGTCGCCCTCCCCCGATCATGGGTGCATATCCTCAAGCCCGGGCGCCTCGCCGGGTTGGAATCCGAAGTACTTGAACGCGTCGGTCATATGGCGGGGCAACGGCGCCTCCACCGTCAGGACCCCGCCGGCCGGGTGCGGAAGGGCGATCAGGCGGGCGTGCAGGTGCATCTGGCGCGCCACCTCGGCGCCGCCGACGAAGGCCGCCGCCGCGCCGTATTTTCCGTCCCCCAGGATCGGCGTTCCAAGCACCAGGGCGTGGGCGCGAAGCTGATGCGTCCGCCCCGTGCGCGGCTCCATACACACCCAACTGACGGTACCGGCGGCGTCATCGACCACCTGATACTCCGTGAGGGCCGGCTTACCCTCGACATCGTCGTGAACCATACGCTCGCCCTTGGCCCCGCCCTCCTTGGCAAGCGCGGCCCGGATCGTCCCGGCGCGCGGCTTCGGGGTGCCCACCACCAGCGCCCAATAGAGCTTCCGGGTTTCGCGGATCCGGAACGCCTCGGTCAGGGCCTTCGCCGCCCGCGCGGTGCGCGCCAGCACCAGCACGCCCGACGTGTCCTTGTCCAGGCGATGGACCAGCCGGGGACGCTCGTCGTCGGGATGGCGCTTCAGCCCGTCCAGCATGGCGTCGAGGTGACGGGTCAGGCCGGTGCCGCCCTGCGTCGCCAGCCCGGCGGGTTTGTTGAGCACGATCAACCAGTCGTCCTGGTGCAGGATGGCCTTGCGCAGATCCTTCGCGTCGTTCTCGGTGACGGACGCGCGCGGTTTCGCGGGCCGAGACCCGCCCTCGGGCGCATCGAGCGGCGGCACCCGCACCGCCTGCCCGGCCGCGAGGCGCGTGTTCGCCTTGACCCGGCCGCCGTCCACGCGCACCTGTCCGGTCCGCAACAGCTTTTCCAGCCGGCCGTGCGTCAGATCCGGGAATTGCTTGCGAAACCAGCGGTCCAGGCGCTGGTCGGCGTCTTCCGCCGCCACTTCGATGGTCTGTACGCCGCTCATACGCGGGTCCTTTCGCTACACCAGCGCCCGACCCAGCCACATGCCCAGGAACAAGGCGAGAATTCCGACCACCACGGACCCCGTCACGTAGGCCGCCGACGCCATCAGCGCCCCGCGTTCATACAGCGTGGCCGCGTCCAACGAAAAGGTCGAGAACGTCGTAAACGCACCGAGCACCCCGGTCACCAGGAACACCCGGGCCTCCGGCGGCGCCGACCAGCGGCGCGCCAGAATGTCGATCAGGAATCCCATGATCAGTGACCCAACGACGTTCACCACCACCGTCCCCCAGGGGAATCCGTGGCCGAGAACGCGCGGCACCACCGAGGTGACCGTATAGCGGGCAACGGCGCCCACGGCGCCGCCGGCGGCTACAGCGATCAACAGCGATGGAGTCACGGGACACACTCCGACACGAGGGACCGGATCACAGGTCTGGGATTTCCGAATGTGATGGCGACATAGCACCGCGCCCCCGGCCGAGCAAGGATACCCCAGCCCGCGAACCGGATCGGCGGGGCCCCTCGCCAGGCCCTCGCGTCCGACTCAGAGGGATCAGGCTCGGACGACCTTCCCCTCCCGCAGCGTCACGACGCGGTCCATGCGCGCGGCAAGCTCCGGATTGTGGGTCGCGATCAGGGCCGCGAGCCCCTCCTCCCGCACCAGCCGCAGGAACTCGTTGAACACCGCGTCGGCGGTGTTCGGATCCAGGTTGCCGGTTGGCTCGTCGGCCAGCAGAACCCGGGGCGCGTTCGCCAGCGCACGGGCGATGGCCACGCGCTGCTGTTCGCCGCCCGAGAGCTGGCCGGGGCGGTGGTGCCCCCGCGTGGCCAACCCCATGCGGTCCAGCAGGGCACGCGCCCGTTCCCGCGCCGCCTTACGGCCAACCCCCGCCACCATCTGGGGGACGATCACATTTTCCTCGGCGGAGAACTCGGGCAGCAGGTGGTGGTACTGGTACACGAAGCCGAGATAGCGCCGCCGCATCCGCGTACGGCCGCCGTCGCCCAACCCGGAGGCCGCCTGGCCGGCCAGCACCACCTCGCCGTCGTCCGGGCGCTCCAAAAGACCCGCGATCTGCAACAGGGTGGACTTGCCGGAGCCGGACGGCCCGACCAGGGCCACGATCTCGCCGGCGTCGATGGTCAGGTCGGCCCCATCCAGAACGCTCAGGTCCGGCGCCCCGGCCTGCTGGAACGCCCGCCGCACCCCGCGCAGGGCCAGGGCCGGGCCGTTGGTCTCCACGACGGCCTCACTCATAGCGCAGGGCCTCCACCGGATCGGTGCGTGCCGCCCGCCATGAGGGATACAGCGTGGCGGCAAGGCTGAGCCCCAGGGACATCAACGCCACCGAAATCACCTCGGTCGGGTCCATCTCCGCCGGCATTTGCGACAGGAAGTAGATTTCCGGCGAGAACAACTCCGTCCCCGTCAGAGCCTGGAGGAACTGGCGGATGCTCTCAATGTTCCAGCAGAACAGGACGCCGAGAAACAGCCCCACCGTGGTGCCGGTGATGCCCACACTGGCACCGGCCAGGAAGAACACCCGCATGACCGCGCCCCGGGTCGCCCCCATGGTGCGCAGAATGGCGATGTCCCGCCCTTTGTCCTTCACCAGCATGATGAGGCCGGAGATGATGTTGAACGCGGCCACCACGATGATGAGGGTCAGGATGAGGAACATAACATTGCGCTCGACCTGAAGGGCGTTGAAGAAGGTCGAGTTCGTCTGACGCCAATCGCGCAACCGCACCCCTTGGTTCAGCGGCGCGATGGCAAGGTCGCCGGTCACAGTGCGCACGTTGTCCGGATCGTTGACGACGACGTCGAGGTAGCTCACCGCGTTCGGCATCTGGAAATAGATCTGAGCGGCCTCCAGCGGCAGGAACACGAAGTTCGAATCGAACTCGTACATCCCGACCTCGTAGATCGCCACGATCGAGTAGGTCTTGATGCGCGGCACCGATCCGAACGCGGTCACTTTGCCCTTCGGCGAGATCAAGGTGATGCCGTCACCCAAACGCAGGCCCAGCCGTTCCGCCAGCCGCGAGCCGATCATGGCCGCATCGCGCCCGGTCAGGTCCGCGATCGATCCCGAGATGACGTTGCGCGCGATCATCGGGCGATCCATCAGCCCTTCGGCCGGCACCCCCCGCACCATGGCGCCCCGGCTTTCGTTGCCAGCGGAGACCATCACCTGCCCTTCGATCGTGGGCATGACCGTGACCACCCCGTTGACCTCATGAACCTGACCGGCGAGCGCATCGTAGTCGGACAGGGTGTCCGTCGCGCCATAGACGTACAGGTGCCCGTTGAAGCCCAAGATCCGGCCCATCAGGTCCTGACGGAACCCGTTCATGACGGCCATGACGATGATCAGGGTGGCCACCCCCAGCGCGATTCCGGCCAGGGAGAACCCGGCAATCACCGAGACGAAGCCCTCCTTGCGGCGGGCGCGCAGGTAGCGCAGGGCCATCATGCGCTCAAAGGCATTGAACATGCGCGACGGGTCCTCCATTGCGGGCTTTAGGGGCGGTGGGCACGGTACAGGCGCGAAAGCGGGCGGACCGAGGATCCGGCCCGCCCGCTGGCACGCCATCACATCACCGTGGCAGGCATCAACCCGCCAGACGGGCCAACGCGCTTTCGGTCGAGATGTCCTCCCGCTCGCCGGTGGCGCGGTTTTTGAGTTCGACCATGCCCTTGGCCACGCCCTTCGGCCCCACGATCAGCTGCCAGGGCAGGCCGATCAGGTCCATGTCGGCGAACTTCGCACCGGCGCGTTCATCGCGGTCGTCGTACAGGACACGCTCCCGGCCGAGCCCCTCGTACAGGGACTCGCAGGCGGCGCTGGTGGCCGCGTCGCTGACCTTGAGGTTCACCAGCCCGACATGGAACGGCGCCACCGACTCCGGCCAGATGATGCCATTGTCATCATGGCTCGCCTCGATGATGGCGCCCACCAGACGCGACACCCCGATGCCGTAGCTGCCCATGACCACAGTCACCGGCTCGCCATCCGGCCCCGCGACGGCGGCGCCCATGGGCGCCGAGTACTTGGTGCCGAAATGGAAGATGTGCCCCACCTCAATGCCGCGCGCCGTGACGAGAGCGTCGCCCAGCGTCGCCTCCTGCGCCGCGTCGTGCATCTCGTCGGCGGCCGCGTACAGGCCGGTCCAGGCATCGACGACCGGCTGAAGGTCCCCTTCGTAGTCCACGCCCTCCGGCACCGACATCTCCAGCAGGGACCGATGGCAGTGCACCTCGCTCTCGCCGGTGTCGGCCAACACGATGAACTCGTGGCTCAGATCACCGCCGATGGGGCCGGTGTCGGCACGCAGCGGGATGGCCTTCAGCCCCAGGCGGTCGAAAGTGCGCAGGTAGGACACGAACATCTGATTGTAGGAGCGCCGCGCCGCCGCCGTATCCAGATCGAAGGAATAGGCATCCTTCATCAGGAACTCCCGGCCGCGCATAATTCCAAAGCGCGGCCGCACCTCGTCGCGGAACTTCCACTGGATATGATAGAGAATCTTCGGCAGATCCTTGTAGCTGCGCACATTGGACCGAAAGACGTCGGTGATGACCTCCTCCGCCGTCGGTCCGTACAGCAGGTCGCGCTCATGGCGGTCCGTGATGCGCAGCATCTCCTTGCCGTAGTCGTCGTAGCGGCCGCTTTCACGCCACAGGTCGGCCGACTGGATGGTCGGCATCAGCAGTTCCTGGGCGCCGGCCCGGTTCTGCTCCTCGCGCACGATCTGTTCGATCCGCTTGAGCACCGCGAACCCGAGCGGCAACCACGTATAAATGCCCGCTGCGTGCTGGCGGACCAGACCGGCCCGCAGCATCAGGCGGTGGGACACGATCTGCGCCTCGGCGGGCGTTTCCTTCAAGGTCGGCAGAAAATAGCGGGACAGCCGCATGGGGAGGCCTCGGTTGGTGAAGAGCGGAACCGGCGCGGACTTTAGGGGACGTTTCGGCCCTCTGGCAACCGGCGTCCGCGTCACAGGTATCCGCCTTCACTCCGGCGGTCGCTCCGGACCGCCGCCCGGGGCCACCCCCGAGAGCCGCGTTACGCAGGCCCGCGCGAGGGTGTCCTGCTCCCCCGTGGTCAGCGGACGACCGTTGACGGTGAAGGTCCCCCGGTTGAGATCGTAGCCGACCGTGCCCAGCACCGTTCCAGGGCTTTCGATGCCCTGCGGCGGCACCACCCCGGTGCGCTCGAACGGATCGAGCACAATATGGAAGGTGACCGTATCGGGTATCATGGCATCGAACCCCGAATAGTCCTGAAGGTCCGCGGGCGCCACGGTCCGGCCCCGGACATCCACGCCCGGCTGGTAGGTTACATCCGGATCGGGCACATGGCGCACAAGCTGGCGACACGTCGCGGCATCGACCGCCACGACCGGCGGCGGCTCCTCCGGCCACGGTTCCGGCGCCTGGGCGGCCGCGTCTCGGCCCGATGCCACGAGGGGTGGGGCCAGACCCAGAACGAAGACGAAGCCGGCGAGCGCGACACCCACGGCGCGGACGAATCGCCCGACCCCGACTCCGAACCGAATCCGCCGTGCACGCGCTCGACCTGATGCCATCATCCCAATCCGCCCAAGCCTTTCCTCAACCTTTGTAACCCCTACCAACCCATCCAAGCACCCGCCCCGGGGCTCGGCAAGTGTGCCAACCATATCCTGATAGTCGGTAAACGACGACCGCGTGACACAACCGGAGTTTGATTGTTACAGTCCCATGACACGCCACGATCAATACACGACAAACACGATCGGCACCGACCGAATGCTGGCGTCGTCCGCGTCGCCTATACTTTGGGCGTAATTGCGATTTCTCTGCTTCTGCCTAATAACATAGCATAACATGGGCAAAAAAATGGCGTGACTCCCGCAGCCAATTTCCGTACGGTCACCCGTGACAAAAAGGGGACACGGGCGATGCGGCCTTTGTCAGCCCAAGTTTAGGGAGGGAACCCCAATCGGGTTGTGCGGAATGGATGAGAAACGTTACGGCGCTCTCATCCCATCGACAACACGAGGGGCTCGCTGGATCCGACGGTTCGAGCGAGATAAACGTGACGGCCGAGTTCATCTCGGCCCGTCATGTTCTCAGTATCTCCCCTGATACTTTTCATCCTTTTGATCGCCTTCATCGTCACGGTTCTCATCGTGGCGCCCCGACCCGCACGGCGTTGTCCGTGCACCGTCGATGGGCCCCGGCGGGCCACCATGATCGCACATCCCGAAGACCCGAAGAAAAACCCCGGCCAGAACGGCCGGGGTACTGAACAACAGGGCAGTATTACATCAGGGATATCAGGGACGGCCGGGCCACGGCCCCGCCTTCATCACAACCATACAACTCTCAGTCGATCAATACTGACCCGCCAATCGGCAACGCACCGGTCCACCGTCGTTTGCCTAATAACGAGGTTGAGTGTACGGAAGTGGAGCTGCTCTCGCCAGCGCACGAATGACAGGGTTGTCGTGCAGCCGTCGCATAGCTCCCTCGCGGCTGGGGTGACCGACCGGCCGGCCGGGCCATCGCACCGTGTTACGACACAGGACCACGGACCCCAGCCGCCAGCTCCGGCCGGGCCTCCCGCGTCGCCGCCCAGAGCGCAGCCGATTCAAAGCCCCAATCGCGGTACCCGGCCTCCAGATGCGCCAGATAGGCGGGCGTGGGCGGTCCGCTCCGTGCATCGATCTTGATGTACGTGAGCGCCTCAACCAGACCATGCAGGAACGGCACCAGACGAAGCCTGTGGCGGCGGTAGCGCCCCTCCGCCACGCCCTCGATCCGATCCAGCATCGCCACACAGGCCGGCGTCAGAACATAAATCCCGCCGCACAGCCATGCCCCGGGCACCGGCACCATGGTGGCCACGCGCTCAAAGCGCAGCTGCCACCCCGGAATGCGGATGCCCCACATGGGTCGAGCGGCCGGACACCGCAGCGCCATGCGGTCCAGGCTGAGGTTCGATCCGTACGCGAAGTAGAACAGCCGCGTCGGGTCCGCACCGTCTGTGCCTTGGCCCATTCCATCCCACCCTTGTGCCGTATCCCAAGATGGACAGTATAAAAGAGGTCGCCCCGTCCTGTCGAAACCGGAGGTTCCTATGTCCGTCGCCCCGCCACCCATGCCCGCCCTGCTGTCCCGCCGCGCCCTGCTCACGGGGGCGGGCGTCGGCATTGTCGGACTGGCGGTTGCGGCCCAACCCTGGCCGGCCCAGGCACAGGAGCCGGTGGCGTTCGAGACCGATCGCCTCGCCATTGTGACCCACGACGGGCGCCGCTATCCGTTCACGGTCGAGGTGGCGCGCACCCCAAAACAGCGCGCACGCGGACTCATGTACCGGCGGGACATGGCGGCCGATCACGGCATGCTGTTCGACTATCGCGGCGTGGGATCGCGCGCGATGTGGATGAAGAACACCTACATCCCGCTCGATATCCTGTTCCTGGAGCGGGACGGGCGCGTTTGGTCGATCGCCGCCGACACCACCCCGCTTTCAGAGCGCACTATCATGGCCGATGGCCCGATCCGCGCGGCCCTGGAGGTGAAGGCGGGCACCTGCCGCCTGCTCGGGATCGAGGTGGGCGACGACGTGCGCCACCCTCTCTTCGGCGACCCGCCGCTGGACGGGCCTAGCTAAAGCGTTCAGGCCGCATCACCTGAATGTCCGAAACGCACACCACGCCGGGCCAAGTCTGCAGGAGGGTCTCCATACCCTCCAGAATCGCGTCAGCCTTGGCCTCGTTGGTCAGAACGACGACCTGCACCATGTGCTGGCCATCCACGGGCAGGCCTTCATTCCACGCCCCGTCCAGGCCGCGCCCCTCCAGCGCTGGAACGACGGTGTAGCGCCGCGCGCCGCTGGTCTTGACGACCTCCAGCACCCGCTTGAGCAGCGGGCGCTCGACAAACATCTCGACCTTTTTCCGGGTGTGTGTCGGAACGGCCATGCCAAAGCCCCCTTTTCCACAAGATTAACAGGGGCATCATGAGACATCCGAGCACGACGAGCCAGACCAAACGCATCCAGGGAGGCCTGGACAACCCGGACAGGATGGCACGTGCGGTCGTCAGGCGATTCCGGTAGCCCGTTCGTAGGCGAACGCCGCCGCGGCGAGATCTTCCAGCGCCGTTCCGACGGACTTGAACACGGTGATCTCCTCCGGACCGCCCCGCCCCGGGCGTTCCCCCCGGCAGAGCTGGAACAGATCCCCCTGAATGTCGGCGCGGGTGATGGCCCCCGCCTTCAGGGGATCGACGAGATCGCCACACTCGACCAGGGCACCGTCGGTGTCCACGAACACCCGCCCGCGCCGCATGGCCTCGTCGTCGGTCTCGCGCATCAACGGCGTGAAGCCGCCTGCCATGTCGAGATGCTGACCGGGCCGCAACAGCGCACCCGGTACCACCGGTGCGCTGGACGAGGTCGCGCAGGAAATCACATCGGCGACGGCGATACCCTCGGCCAGATCGGCGACCGGCTCCACCACCGTGCCATCCGGCAGATCCGGACTCACCGCCGTGGCGACCGCCCGGGCCTTGGCCGGATCGCGCCCCCACACGAGCACGCGGGTGTAGGGACGCACCGCCGCATGGTGGCGGATGAAGTGCGGCGCCAGGGCCCCCGTGCCCACCATCAGCAGCGTGCGGGCGTCGGGCCGCGCCAGAAGATCCGCACCCAGCGCCGACGCCGCGGCCGTGCGCAACCGGGTCAGGAGGGTGCCGTCCAGCAGGGCCAGCGGGCGTCCGCTGCCCCCCTCCGCGAGGTAATACACCCCCGTGACCGCCGACAGGTCGCGTTGGGCCGGATTGTCGGGGAAGACGGTCGCGACCTTCACGCCGACATACCCCTGCCCCGCCGCCTGCCAGGCCGGCATCAGCAACAGCGTCCCGGGACGTTCATCATCCCGCGAGGGCAGCGTGTGGTGATGGCGGAGCGGAGCCTCGGCGCCCTCGCGGAACATGGTACGCAAGGCGTCCACCAGGGCGCGCGGCGACAGGGCGCGCTCGACGGCGTCGGCGTCCAGATGCAGCATGATATCTACCTGCCGGTCAGTCGGCGGTGTCGGTATCGTCGTCGGACCCGGCGGCCTTGCGCCGGGCGCTCTTGGCTCCGCCCGACTTTGCGGAGCTTCCGCTTTTCGACACCTGGGCCACCTGCTCTTCCAGCGCCGTCACGCGAGCCACCAGTTCCTCGTTCTCGGCTCGGGCCTCGGCGGCCATCTCGCGCGCGATCTCGAAATCCTCGCGCGTCACGAGGTCCAGTTCATTTGCCATGCGCTCCACCCGCTGGCGCACCATCTCCTCGATTTCGCTGCGCAGCCCGCCCAACGCGCCGAGGGCACCACCCGCAAGGCGGCTCAGATCGTCAAAAACCTTCGGACCACCGCCGGACATCGTGACCTCTCCTTTTCCAACCGCGAATCTGTGCGCGACGCACGTCCGCATCGCGAACACGTTGATATGACATATTACTATGGTCCCCGCCACCCACGCAGCGGCGACAAGACACCGTTCTGACTATGGGGACCGGACGGGCTCTTGACAACAGCGCGTCCCACCGGCCTTGTAACCGGATGTATATCGTCACCGGCGGTGCCGGATTCATCGGGTCGAACATCGTTGCGGGCATGGAGGCCCGGGGCCTTGGTCCCATCGTGGTCTCCGACCGGCTGCGTGACGGCAACAAGTGGCGCAACATCGCCGGCCGGGCGGTGCACGATATCGTGCAGCCAGAGGATCTGCCCGACTATCTGGATCACCATCGTGGCGCCATCGAGGCGATCATCCACATGGGGGCGATCTCGGCCACGACCGAGACCGATGTCGACCGAATCCTCGCCAACAACTTCCGCCTGTCGGTCGACCTTTGGCGCTGGTGCGCCCGGCATCAGACACGCCTGCTGTACGCGAGTTCGGCCGCGACCTACGGCGACGGAACGGCCGGGTTCGAGGATGACTTTTCCCTCGACGCCATGTCACGGCTGCGGCCGTTGAACCCCTACGGCTGGTCGAAGCATCTGTTCGACCTGCGCATCCGCAACGACATCAACGCCGGGCGCGCGGCGCCACCACAATGGGTCGGCCTGAAGTTCTTCAATGTCTACGGCCCAAACGAATACCACAAGACCGGTCAGATGAGCGTGGTCGCGCAGGTCCACCCTGTGGCCCGCCAGGGCGAGGCTTTCCCCTTGTTCCGGTCGCATCGGCCGGACGTGCCGGACGGCGGCCAGTCGCGCGACTTTATCTGGGTTGGGGACGTGGTGGACGTGGTGTTGTGGCTGCTGGCCTCGCGCAAGGTCAGTGGGCTGTTCAACCTGGGCACGGGTCAGGCACGCAGCTTCCTGGACCTCGCCTCCGCGGTCTACCGCACGCTCGGTCGAGAGCCGGCCATCGCATGGCGCGATACGCCGGAGGCCATACGCGACAAGTACCAGTACTTCACCCAGGCGGACATGACCCGCTTGCGTGCCGCCGGCTACAATCAACCCTTTACATCGCTCGAAGATGGCGTGGATCGTTACGTCCAGGGATATCTGGAACACACTGACAATCCCTATCGGTAACGCCCCACACCCCCTCAACCGGCAAGAACGCCCGCCCTCAGATCGCCAGAAGACGGGCGTGGTGCGCGATGTGTTCACCCATGAACGTCGCCATGAAATAGTAGCTGTGGTCGTAGCCCGGCTGCATACGCAGCGTCACCGGCACACCGGCGGTCTGGGCGGCCTCGACGAACAGCTCAGGCGTGAGCTGGGTCCCCAGAAAGGTATCGGCGTCGCCCTGATCGATAAGGATGGGGGTCCGCCAATCCGAATCGGCGACCAGCGCCGTGGCGTCGTAATTGGCCCAGGCCGCGCGGTCCTCACCAAGGTAGCCCGTGAACGCCTTCTCGCCCCAGGGCACGCGGGACGGCGCGACGATGGGCGCGAACGCCGACACCGACCGATACCGGGCCGGATGGCGCAGCGCCAGCACCAGCGCGCCATGCCCACCCATCGAGTGGCCAAAAATACCCTGTCGCGTCATATCGACCGAAAAGTGTTCCCCGATCACCACGGGCAGTTCCTCGGTGATATAGCTGTGCATGCGGTAATGGCGCGACCATGGCTCCTGCGTGGCATCCACATAGAATCCAGCGCCACTGCCGAAGTCGTAGGTGTCGTGCTCGCCCGGCAGATCCAGCCCGCGCGGGCTCGTATCGGGCGCAACCACCACCAAACCGTGTTGAGCCGCATAACGCTGCGCGCCCGCCTTGGTCGTGAAGTTCTCCTCGGTGCAGGTCAGGCCAGAGAGCCACCACAGCACGGGCACGGGCCCCGCCCCCGTGGCGGCCTGAGGCGGGCGATACACCGAGAACTGCATGGGGGTCCCCGTCACCGTGGACTCATGGCGATACACGCCCTGCACGCCGCCGCAGCACCGGTTTTCAGAGAGAGTTTCCATGGTCGCGTTCCCTTCGATCCGTCAAGGGGTTGCCGCCAAGCCCGACGGGCTGCTTGATACGAGAGCCTGCGCGAGACCAGCCAAGGTTTCCAGACCCTGACGGAGATTTCATGCAAACTCCCTGAATTTGCCGCATTTCTCCCCCGAATTAGTAGCCGGTTCATGGTCGGGCCGGTCGCCGGGCGACGCGCGACGCACCACCCTCTGCACCAGAGTGGTTTCCCGCATTCGCTTGATCGGGCCCACTGTGCGGCCTACATCAGCGGCGGGCGACGTCTCGTGCCCGGCTCCGGCCGACCACCGACATGGACCAGGGATCCGAGGCCGGTACGCCGTCCCGGGTGCCCGGCCTCAAAGCATACCGGGAGGTATCCTCGTGTCTCGCTTCATACAGAAGTCAACCCCCGCCCGGGCCGCCGCCGCGCCCCACACACAACGTGCGGTGGCGGTCTGGACGGTCAGTGTCCTTGTGGCGCTGGCAGTCCTGCTGTCGTCGATCGCCGCGCCGGTTGCAGCCCAGGCCCGCCCGGCGCCGGACAGCTTCGCCGACATGGCTGCGCGTCTGCTGCCGGCGGTCGTCAATATTTCCACCACACAGACGGTCGACGCCGAGCATGCACCGTCCGTCCCGAATTTTCCGGAGGGCTCGCCCTTCCGCGATTTCTTTGACGAGTTCTTCGATCGCCACGGCGGCCGCCCGACCCCAGGTCCCCGTCAGGCCACCTCGCTGGGCTCCGGATTCATCGTCGACCAATCCGGTTACATTGTAACGAACAACCACGTCATCGCCGACGCCGACGAGGTCACGGTCACGCTCAGCGACGACACCGCCCTGAAGGCCGAGATCGTCGGGCGCGACACCAAGACCGATATCGCCTTGCTTAAGGTCGACTCCGACACGCCACTGCCGGCCGTGGGCTGGGGTGACTCCGACGCCTCGCGTGTCGGCGACTGGGTGATGGCGATCGGCAACCCGTTCGGCCTTGGAGGATCGGTCACCGCCGGCATCATTTCGGCGCGAGCCCGGGACATCCAGGCCGGCCCGTACGACAACTTCATTCAGACCGATGCCGCGATCAACCGGGGCAACTCGGGCGGCCCGCTGTTCGACATGGACGGCGACGTGATCGGCATCAACACCGCGATCTTCAGCCCCTCCGGCGGCAGCATCGGCATCGGCTTCGCCGTTCCGGCCAACTTGGCAAAGCAGGTCATCCACGATCTGAAGGAATACGGCCGGACCCGGCGCGGCTGGCTGGGCGTGCGCATCCAGAGCGTGACGCCAGAAATCGCCGAAAGCCTCGGCCTGGACAGCGCGCATGGCGCCCTGGTGGCCTCGGTGACCGAGGGCGGCCCGGCGCGGGACGCCGGCGTGATCGCGGGTGACGTCATCCTGTCGTTCAACGACCGCGCCATCGATGAAATGCGCCAACTGCCGCGCATCGTCGCCGAGACCGAGGTTGGGTCGACGGTGCCGGTCGAGGTTTGGCGCGACGGCTCCAAGCAGACGGTCGAGGTGAAGCTCGGCGAACTGGAAGAAGCCGAGGAGTCGGGCCTGCTGGCCTCCGACCCGTCGCAGCCCGGCGGGCCCGGCGGCGCGGCGCCCGAAAGCACCGGCGTGCAGGTGCTGGGTCTAACCATCCGCTCGGTCACGGCAGAGCTCGCCAGTGAGTTCGACCTGCCCGAGGACACCACCGGCGTGGTCATTACCGACGTCAACGCCGACACCGACGCCGCCCGCAAGGGGTTGCGCCCCGGCCATGTCATCGTCGAGGTCAACCAGCGGCCGGTGAGCACACCGGACGAGGTGCGCGACGCCCTGGACGCGGCGCGTGACAGCGGCCGGAGTTCGGTGCTTGTGATGGTGCAGCGGGACGGCTCCATGTCGTTCCTGGCTCTCAAGCTCGACTAAGAGCCGATCGTGATCGATCTGAGTCCTTCGTGTGATCCAGATCGATCACGTGACCCGGCACTGGTGCGGAGGCAGCCCTCCCGAGCGGCCCCGATCCCTCGCGGATCGGGGCGTTTGGAGTCCGAGACAGCATGACGCGGGTGGACTTTTATCATCTCCTCCAGTGGCCCCTGGAACGGGCCCTGCCCCGGCTTCTGACGCGCGCCTACCAGACGGAGGCGCGCGTGCTCGTGCTTGCGGGGTCGATGGACCGGGTCCGGGCGCTGAACTCCCTGCTATGGACGTTTGACGCCAACGCCTGGCTGCCGCACGGCTGCCGCGACGAGGGCTATGCCGAGCATCAGCCGATCTGGATCAGCGACCGGGAGGAGCGCCCCAACGGCGCCACCCTGGCCGTTCTGACCGAAGGCATGACGGTCACCGATGCCAGCGCCTGGGACCGCGTGCTGGACCTGTTCGACGGCCAGGATTCCGAGGCCGTGCAGGCGGCCCGCGACCGCTGGCGCACCGGCCGCGACGCCGGCCACGAATTGCATTACTGGCAGCAGAGCGACTCCGGCGGCTGGGTCGAGAAGGCCAGCGCCAAGCCGACACCCACGGCAACGTCCACGCCCGCCGGCGAGTCGGGATGACAGCCGCGCCCGGCCCCGCTACGATCCCGCCCCCACCTCCGGAGATCCCCGCCCATGTCCCTGTCCGTCGCCATCCAGATGGACCCGATCGACACCATCAACATCGAGGCCGACAGCACCTTCGTGCTCGCCCTGGAAGCCCAGGCGCGCGGCCATCGCCTGTGGCACTACGGCCCTCGTGACCTGAGTTTCCGCGACGGCCGGGTGATGGCGCGGGCACGCCCGCTCACCGTGCGCAGGGTGGCGGGGGATCATTTCACGCTCGGCCCGGACGAGGGTCTCGACCTGTC
Organism: Roseospira marina; assembly: GCF_014197855.1. Classification (GTDB taxonomy): domain Bacteria; phylum Pseudomonadota; class Alphaproteobacteria; order Rhodospirillales; family Rhodospirillaceae; genus Rhodospira; species Rhodospira marina. The sequence goes on along the minus strand of NZ_JACIGJ010000001.1, from coordinate 8,217 downwards.
GACGGTGGACGTGGTGCTGATGCGTCAGGACCCGCCGTTCGACATGAGCTACATCACGGCGACGCACCTTCTGGATCACATTCATCCGGACACGCTGGTGGTCAACACCCCGAGCGAGGTGCGCAACGCCCCGGAAAAGCTGTTCGTCTGCCGTTGGCCGGAGTTGATGCCGCCGACGCTCATCAGCGCGGACGTCGACGCGATCAAGGCGTTCCGGGAGGATCACAAGGACATCATCGTCAAGCCGCTGTTCGGCAACGGCGGCGCCGGCGTATTCCACCTCAAGCCCGGGGACGAGAACCTGGGCGCCCTACTGGAGATGTTCGGATCCATCTCGCGCGAGCCCCTGATGGTGCAGCGGTACCTGCCCGAGATCCGGGAGGGCGACAAGCGCATCATCCTGGTGGACGGCGAGGCCATGGGCGCCATCAACCGCATCCCCGCGGACGGCGAGGCGCGCTCCAACATGCACGTCGGCGGACGGCCCGTAGTCACCGATCTCAGCCCGCGCGACCGAGAGATCTGCGCCGCGATCGGGCCGGAGTTGCGGGACCGGGGCCTGATCTTCGTGGGCATCGACGTGATCGGCGGCTACCTGACGGAAATCAACGTGACCTCGCCCACCGGCCTTCAGGAGGTCGCACGCCTGGGCGGCCCGCGCCTGGAGGGGCCGCTGTGGGACGCGATCGAGCGACGCTGGACCGCCACCAGGGTTACGGCCGGGTCTGGCGCTGCGACCGGTTGAATTCCACCTGCTCCGGCGTGAGCTGGAAGCCGATGTAGATCGGGTAGTCTAGGGCGCTGTCGTCCGGATCCATGGGCACCTCGATGCTCAGTTCCTCGCCGACATAGCGCACCCGGTCCATGTTCGCCGGAAAGGCCAGGGTGCTCTCGAACACCTGCTTGCCACGCTCGTTGGGATAGAACCGGGGCAACGCGACGAAGTAGCGCAGCGTCTGTGTGCGCTCTGTCGCGGCCGGGCCCAGCGACGCCGTGATGTCCAGCGCCAGATCGACCGTGACCGTACCGTCATCGTCGTCGTACTGGCACTCGCCCCTATAGCCCGCCAGTTCGGCCTCAAGCTCCACATCCGTCAGGTCGCGCCCCGGACCGGGCCGGAACGCCGTCAGCGTCGCCGTCGTCGCCTCCAGGCGCACGGGCGGACACGGTCGTTGCTCGGCCTGCTCGAACGCACCGGAGCACCCCGCCAGAAGACCGGGAAGAAGACCGAGGACGAGAGGCGTCAGCCGGAACGGCACACGCGGTGAGACGGAGCGAGCAACAGCCATGGGGGCGATATCCGGAACCAGGGTCATAAGACGGAAACGGTGGGAACGGCCACGGGATGACACCCGTGGCGACGCGGTCGAGCCCGCACCCGGAACGGCGCCCGCCGACGGCCCCCACCGAGTGCCCCGACCAACGGCCCGGGGCACATCGAACGGGTGGCCTGGCGACGTCGGTTCGGTCTCGCGCATGGTGGCGGCCTCCCGGTCTGCGCGGGCTCGGGAACGGGATGGCCCGGGAGTGGCGTCCGGGCCGCGGATCGGCTACAACGCGCGGACACGATCGCCGAACTCGGTGCCCACCATAGCCGCCCCGTACGGCATCGTCTGCCCCGAAAATGCGGCGCCTGCGTGCCCTACGGCATGCCCAGTCATGCCCCCGTTTCCTCGCACCGGAGCCTGTGCCCGTCCCATGGCCGTTTACACGGAAGTCACCGACGGCGACCTCGACCGCTTCCTTGAGCAATACGACGTCGGCCGCGCGCTGTCCTGCAAGGGCATCGCCGAAGGCGTCGAGAACTCCAACTTTCTGGTGACGACCGACACGGGCCCGTTGATCCTCACCCTGTACGAAAAGCGCGTGGCGCGGGGCGATCTTCCGTTCTTCCTGGGCCTGATGGATCACCTCGCCAGCCGGGACATCCCCTGCCCCACCCCCATCCGGGGCCGCGACGGGGAAAGCCTGCGTGAACTCGCCGGCCGTCCCGCCGCGCTGATCGCCTTCCTGCCCGGCATGTGGCCGCGTCGGATCACGGCGCATCACTGCGACCGGTTGGGCACCGCGCTGGCGCACCTGCACGACGCCGGACGCGACTTCGCCATGACGCGGCGGAACACACTCGGCCTTGCAGACTGGCGGCCGCTGTTCGCCCAATGCGCCGACCACGCGGACCGTGTGCATCCGGGGCTCGCCGAGGAACTGGACACGGCCCTGCGCGATCTGGAGGCCCGGTTCCCGGACACGCTGCCGACCGGGGTGATCCACGCCGACCTCTTCCCCGACAACGTGTTCTTCCTGCGCGACGAGATCTCCGGGTTGATCGACTTCTATTTCGCCTGCACGGACTTCCTGACCTACGATCTGGCCGTCTGCGTGAACGCCTGGTGCTTCGAGTCGCGGGGGGAGTTCAACCTGACCAAGGCCCGCCGCCTGATGAGCGGCTACCGGGCCGCGCGCGACCTCAGCCCGGCCGAGATGGCGGCCCTGCCCGTGCTCGCGCAGGGCGCGGCGATCCGCTTCCTGCTGACACGCCTGTACGACTGGGTGAACACGCCCGAGGGCGCGCTGGTCCGACCCAAGGACCCACTCGAATACCTGCACAAGCTCCGGTTCCATCGCAGCGTCGAGGACCCGCGCGCCTATGGGCTGGAGTGATCGCATGGCCGAGGATACCCCCCCGACGACCGCGACACACGCGACGAATGAGGTCACCCTTGTCACCGATGGTGCTTGCTCGGGCAACCCGGGGCCGGGCGGCTGGGGCGCGTTGCTGATCTATCGCGGACAGGAGCGTGAACTGTCCGGTGGCGAACGCCGGACGACCAACAACCGCATGGAACTGATGGCCGTGATCGCGGGCCTGGAGAGCTTGAAACGGCCCTGTCCCGTGCGCATCGTCACCGACAGCCAGTATGTGATGAAGGGCATCACGGAATGGATCGCCGGGTGGAAGCGCAAGGGCTGGAAGACGGCTGCCAAGACCCCGGTCAAGAACGAGGACCTGTGGCGCCGGCTCGACGCCGCGCTGGCACCGCATCAGGTGCGATGGGAATGGGTGCGCGGCCACGCCGGCCATCCCGAGAACGAGCGCGTCGATGCCCTGGCCCGCGCCGCCGCCAAGGCGGCGGTGACCGCCGGGTCGTCCTGACCATCCAACCCTGAACGCGGGGAGGTCCCATGCGCAGCCTGACCGTCGCCGCCACGCAGATGGCCTGCTCCGAGGACCCGGCCGCCAACCTGGACCGCGCCGAGGCGTTGGTCCGTGACGCGGCGGCACGCGGCGCGAGGCTGATCCTGCTCCAGGAGCTGTTCGAAACGCCCTATTTCTGCAAGGACCAGGATATGGGCTGGTTCAGCCGGGCGCGTCCGGTAACCGACAACCCTGTGATTGCGCGTTTTGCCGCCCTGGCCGCCGAGTTGGGTGTCGTGCTGCCCCTGTCCTTTTTCGAGCGGGCCAACAGCACCTACTACAACAGCCTCGTGATGATCGACGCCGACGGCACCGTCGGCGCGACCTACCGCAAGAGCCACATCCCCCAAGGTCCCGGCTACGAGGAGAAGTTCTACTTCAGCCCCGGCGACACCGGGTTCCGGGTCTGGGACACCGCCGTGGGGCGCATCGGCGCTGCCATCTGCTGGGACCAGTGGTTCCCGGAAGCCGCGCGTGCCTGCGCCCTGATGGGAGCGGAGGTCATGCTCTACCCCACCGCCATCGGCAGCGAACCGACCGCGCCGGACCTGGACACGCTGCCGCACTGGCGCCGCGCGATGCAGGGCCACGCCGCCAGCAATATCCTGCCCGTGGTGGCCTCCAACCGCATCGGCGCGGAAGCCGGCCCGACCTGTTCGGTCACGTTCTACGGCGGATCGTTCATCACCGACCACACCGGCGCCCTGCTGGCGGAGGCCGATCGGGTGAGCGAAACCGTCCTGACCGCAACGCTCGACCTGGAGGCGATCGCACCGTTCCGCGCCGGCTGGGGCCTGTTGCGCGACCGCCGGCCGGAGCTGTACGGCCCGCTCTTGACCCTGGACGGCCGCACACGGGCCCCGGGCTGAGCGGGCGCGCTATCCGGCGGCCCGGGGGTCGCCGTAGAAGCTCAGATACCACTCCACGAACCGGCGCACACCGACCGCGACCGGCGTCGAGGGCGCGTACCCAATGGCGTCGCTCAGGTCGCTGACGTCGGCCCAGGTGCCTGGCACGTCGCCCGGCTGCATCGGCAGCATCTCCTTGATGGCCTCCACGCCAAGCGCCGCCTCCAGCTCCGCAATGTAGTCCATCAGCGGCACGGGCTGCCCGTTGCCGATGTTGTGGACCGCGAACGGCGCCACCGGACTGCACGCCGGATCCAGCGGCTGCGGCACCTCCGTGCTCCCGGCCGTCTCCGGGCGCGGCGCGGGCGGATGCGCCGCCACGCCCAGGATCCCCGTAACGATGTCGTCGATGTAGGTAAAGTCCCGGGCCATCTGCCCGTTGTTGAACACCGTGATCGGCTCCCCCGCCAGCATGGCGCGGGTGAACTTGAACAGGGCCATGTCGGGCCGGCCCCACGGGCCGTACACGGTGAAGAACCGAAGGCCCGTCATCGGCACGCCGTAGAGATGCGCATAAGAGTGCGCCATGGCCTCGTTGGCGCGCTTTGTCGCGGCATACAGGGTCATGGGATGATCGGCGCCGTGGTGCGGACTGAACGGCTGGACGGTGTTGGCCCCGTAGACCGAACTGGTCGACGCGAAGACCACATGCTCCGGCCGATGGAGGCGCGCGGCCTCCAGGATAGTGAAAAACCCGAGCAGATTGCTGTCCACGTACGCCCGGGGATTCTCCAGGCTGTAGCGCACGCCGGCCTGGGCGGCGAGATGGACCACCAGCCGGGGCCGGTGTTCGGCCATCACCGCAAGCACCCGATCGGTCTCCGTCAGGTCCATCCGGACCTCGGTGAAGCCGGCGTGCTCCCGCAACCGGGCCGCCCGCGCCTCCTTCAAGCCGACGTCGTAGTAGGCGTTGAAGTTGTCGAGTCCCACCACCGCCTCACCTTGGGCGAGCAGCGCGCCGGCCACATGATATCCGATAAATCCGGCCGCGCCGGTTACCAGAACCGTCATATTGGTGTCCGCCTTCCTGTCGTGCTTGTGGGGTCCAGGCGCACCCTAACGCCTCGCCGCGCCGCGCGCCATGCCGGACCCGCGCAGACGTCCGATAAGCCTCTGGGCGGGCGGCCCCACCAGCCCCATGTGAAACGGGTGCCGCGCTCGCGCCGAAAAGGATCCGACCGCCAATGACCGAGTTGACCGACATTGTCCTGTCGCCGCTGGTCCCGCCCGCCCTGCTCTGGATCCTGTCGGGCGGCCTGCTCGCCCTGACCATCGTGTCGGTGGCACGGCGGGCACGCGGCGCCTGGGTGCGCCTGCTGCCCGGGGCTATCCTGCTCGCCGCGCTGGCGAATCCGCAGTGGATGGTCGAGCGCCGCGAACCGCTGAACGACGTCGCGGTGATCGCCGTGGACGAGAGCTTTTCCAACGGCCTCAGCGATCGGCCGGAGCGCACACACGCGGCGCTGGAACACCTCCAGGCCGTTCTGGAGACACAACCTCGGCTCGACGTGCGGGTGGTGCCGGTGCCGGACGGCGGCGCCAACCAGGGCACCCGGCTGATGGGCGCGGTCACGCGGGCGCTGGCCGACGTGCCGCCCGGCCGGCGCGCGGGCGTCATCGCGTTGACGGACGGGCGCGTGCACGACGCCGGGGTGGCCTCGGCCGCCAACCTGGACGCTCCGTTTCACGTCCTCCTGACCGGCGCGCGCGACGAACGCGATCGCCGCCTGGTGGTGGACGCCGCGCCCGGCTACGGGCTCGTCGGGCGCAGCGTTAAGACGACGGTCCGCCTGGAGGATCCCGCGCTTCCCGGCGGCACCCCCGTTCCTGTCGCCGTCACGCGCGATGGCCAGCCGGACGGCACCATCACCCTGCCCGCCAATCGGCGCGAAACCGTCGCCCTGCCGCTGGAGCACGCGGGCGACAACGTCTTCGAACTGTCGGCCGAAGCCGCCCCCGACGAGTTGACTCCCGTCAACAACGGTGCGGCGCTGACGGTCAACGGCGTGCGCGACCGCCTGCGCGTGCTGCTGATCTCGGGCGAGCCGCACGCCGGGGAGCGTGTCTGGCGCAACCTGTTGAAGGCCGACCCAAACGTTGATCTGGTCCACTTCACCATCCTGCGGCCACCGCACAAGGACGACGCCACGCCGTTGCGGGAACTCGCCCTAATCGCCTTCCCCATCCGGGAGCTGTTCGAGGAGCAGCTTCAGAACTTCGACCTCATCATCTTCGACCGCTACAGCCGGCGCGGTCTGGTGCCGCTGCACTACCTGACCAACGTGGCCGACTATGTCCGCGAAGGTGGCGCGCTGCTGCTGGCCGCAGGCCCCGAGTTCAACGACCCGATCAGCCTGTACGACAGCGCGCTGGCCGACGTCTTGCCGGTCTCCCTGCCCCGCACCGCCATCGAGCGCCCGTTCATTCCGCATCCAACGGCGGACGGCCGCCGCCACCCCGTCACCGCCGCGTTGCCCGGCCTGACCGATGGGCCGGGCGGCGCCCCCTCGTGGGGACCCTGGGCACGCCTGATCGAGGTGCAGCCCACCGGCGGGCGGACCTTGCTGGCGGGCGCGGCGGACCGGCCGCTGCTGCTGCTGTCGCGCAGCGGTGAAGGCCGCGTGGGTCTGCTGTTGAGCGATTCGGCGTGGCTGTGGGCGAAGGGCTTCGAGGGCGGCGGGCCGCAGGCCGAACTGCTCCGCCGCACCGCGCATTGGCTTATGAAGGAGCCGGAACTGGAGGAGGACGCCCTGCGCGGCCGCATGGTCGGTGACCGGTTGGAGATCACCCGCCGGGGCATGGACCCCGCCGCCATGCCCGACAGCGTGACCGTGACCGGCCCGCGTGGGGCGGAGACGACGCTGCCGCTGCTCGACCAGGGCGACGGCCGGGCGCTGGCGACGCTCACCGCCGACGCGCCGGGCGTCTACACCATCACCGACGGCACCCTGACCACGGTCGCGGTCGCCGGCACGCCGAACCCGCTGGAAACCGCCGCCGTCACGGCGACGGACGAGCCGCTGCGCGCCCTCGCGGAGGGCACCGGCGGCGGCGTCACGTGGCTGTCGGAGGACGGGATGCCGGCCGTGCGCCGCGTGCTGGAAAGCCAGAGCGCCAGCGGCTCCGGCTGGATCGGCCTGCGCGACAACCGGGCATTCCGGGTGCAGGGCGTGGACCAGACCAGCCTGATGCCGGTGTGGCTGGCCCTCCTGACCATCCTGGGCGGCCTCGGCTGGGCCTGGTGGCGCGAGGGGCGGTAGAGTGAAGCAACAACACTCCCGACAATTGCCAGACCATCACCCAATATGATAGCCCTACTCTCAGAAAATAATCCTGTCTGCGAGGAAGACATGAAAGAGTACGAGGAGTTTTACGTTTACTGGAGTGGCCCACATGAACTTCAGTACGATGAAGAAGCGGAGGCCTACAGCATAAAATCGACACCCATTGACTTAGACGGCTCGTTAATTGTTTACGCAATTTATGGTCAACACCCAGTATTTGGTCGAGACTCGTTACTGTACATAGGCCAAACCAAGAACCTAAATTTGCGGAGCGTGGATCATTTCAAAAAACGTGGACGTTTTTGGTATCAAATCTCACCAAGCATTCACATTGGGAGCGTATGCGACGAAAATGAAAACCCTATAACGAACCAATCAATCCTAAGTGATGTCGAGGAAATACTAATAGCGAGCCATGTTCCGCCAATGAACGCAAGAACAATTAATTGCCCGAACATAAAATGCAAGGATAAATTAGTATACAATTTTTGGAACAGGGGCCAGCTTCTTCCTATTTGTTCCGGATACTGGTTCGACTACACCGATACCGGCAAATAATAGCATCCATTCCGCCGCCCTCCGGCTGAACCGAAAGCAGTACGCGCAATTCGCCCCTTCATGAGTGCGCCACCGTACATTTTCCGGCCGGTCCAGCCCGCCCTACGGCGCAACACACTCTCCCTCTTCCTCCCCCCAAATCTGGGGGGAGGAAGAGGGACGGCCGTTAGACGCCCTGAGCAACCGGAAACATTGGTAACGTTTTGGACCGATGACATAGGTAACACTTTTTGCCTCTGATCACCGCCTGGACCCGGGTCTGGATCGCGGT